>NZ_JBQFSB010000003.1:0-557185 GCF_056537725.1 Ruegeria sp. C11
CAATCTCTTCCGGCTTCGGTCGCTTGTTCGCCATGTGGTTCCTCCATTTTCTTAACCATAACGGCGGACCACTTCAGAGGGGGAGGATCAGGTGAAATTCTGGCTCTGTCGCAAACTTTGGCGTCGATCAGAACGATCACTTCCCGCCCTTGCTGTTTTTTGCTGCGGTAGCGATGCGCGCAAACCGGCCGCTCGTTGAGAAATTACGAATGGCGTCTCGGTCCGCCCATCTGCCATCTGGCGCCAGATTTTGAACGTCCGGAATGTGCGGTTTGCAACTTGTTGCACGAGCGAAGCCTCAAAGTGCGATGAAAGTCTGGTAAGGGCTCTAAGCGGACATCGGAGAGCTATGGTCAAAGGACTGGTTTGCGGTTGTGAGCGGCCATTGGGACCGCTCGCGGGGTAGATAGAAGTGACCACCATTGAAGCACTACTTGATGCGTCTTCAAGCTTTACTCCGAGTTCCTACCGTAGCCCGACCCTCTCGCGATTGCGCTCCCGGTGATCGATGTTGATCTGATGATTGCGCCCCAGCGCCCATGGAATCCAACGCCCTTTGACCAGTTCAGAAAATGGAAAAAGCTGTCGACCTGATCGTCGTTGCGTCCGCGTGGAAAGGACTGCAGTTCCCGTTTGAACGCTGCCAGCCAGGGCGCTCGGCATCGCCGCGAACCAACTGACCCCAGATCTTACAATCATCACGGCATCCTTCGATCTGCGCCGCCGCGGCGTCGAGGCCAAGGTCATCGACGGAAACACTGCGCCCCAACCCGATCCCCACCTCCAGTCTATGCTGATGCGCGCCCATGACACGGCCCGTGATCTGAAAGCCGGAGTTCAACTGATGGAGAATGCGCGGCGGGAAAATCTCCCCGGCGCCTTCATCCGCACCCGCGCTCAGTTCGCCTTTCTCTCACCGAAGATTCAGGCCGCGATTCTCGACGGCACCCAGCCCCCAGAACTAACACTCAAGCGTTTGGTCAGCGTTACCTACCCACTTGATTGGGTCAAACAGGAACGCCTGTTCGGTTTTTGACACCTCCAAATCCGACCTCCCTGATACCCGTTCGCACTCCCTGATCCGGCTGAACAATTCCCTGTTCGCACGAGAAAATTCCCTGTTCCACTTTCCAGGGAATTCCTGGCATAAGCCGCTGAAAAACATGCGGTTCTGACATGTGAAATTCCGGACTCTAGACCCGTTTCACGAAAATTCCCTGTAAACTTCTGGTTGTCAGGGAAATTCAACCCAAAGCGACCCCGCCAAAATGCAGCACTGAGACTGGGGCTTTAATCGTGCTCTGTGTGTACGGTCTGCTCCGTCTCTGACTGAAAGCGCATGCGCCAACCCTCGGAAATCGCGGCACAATTCCGGTTCAGAAAACACAACTGAAGTGAGACAGGTATGAGTGGCGGGGAGACAGGGATTCGAACCCTGGGGACGCTCTCACGCCCAACGGTTTTCAAGACCGCCGCATTCGACCACTCTGCCACCTCCCCGACGCAGGCAGGGTCTAAGGCCAAGTCTGTCCGGTGGCAAGCCTAAAGAGGGAAATCTTGCCGAGGAAAAAGCAGCGGGCTTTCCATAGTCAAACGCCCACGTTATGATCCGGTCAAAGACCGTACGAGGCTGGTTGCAGAACCTGCCGACCGACGGCTGGGCAGGAAAAATGGCCCGTATCAGGCAAGGGATGACAAAATGAAGCGAGCGACAGAGACACGCGTGGGGTCGTTCAGGCTGTCAGTTGTGGCAGTGGCAGTTCTTGCATTGGCAGGTTGTGAGGAAGGAGCAGGTTCCGCCTTCGGTACGTCCAAGGGAACAGAGCCCCCGGCATCTCAGCCTAATGCAAAAAAGTCAGCGGATCGTGATGTCGAGGCACCCGAAGTTTTCGAACTGACCGAGGCCGGTCTTTGGGATGGCCGCCCGTCTTTGGGCGGGATATGGGTTGCTCATCCGGATGTAACTGACCCCGAGCGGGTAACCATCCGGAACACCTCCAATGGCAAGTCCACTGTCGGGGCACTGTTCCGGCGCGAACGCGACTTGCCCGGCCCACGATTGCAGGTGTCTTCGGCCGCTGCAGAAAAGCTTGGAATGCTGGCGGGCGCACCTACCAGCATCCACGTTGTCGCGCTGCGTCGGGAAACCGTAGAAGAAACACCTGAACCGGTCAAGGAAACACCATCCACCGAGGAAGCAGCTGACACAGATACGGTCACTGAAGCTTCGGCCTCCGCTGTGTCGGACGAGCTGAATGCAGAAGACTCTGAAGTAGAAAAACCAGCCAAACGGAAGTGGTGGCAGAAGAAAGAGCCGGACAGTGCCGTTGTTGCGGGTACAGCTGCGGCTGCAACGGCAGCAGCCAACGCGGCAACTGCAGAGGCCGACGAACCTGCGAAGACGGTCATCGAAGCAGCGGATGCCTCCTTGGAACCGGCATCTGTGACAGAGCAACCGATAAAAAAGAAAAGGTGGTGGCAAAAAGAAACCAAGGGCGAGATAACCGAAACAAAGCTTGACCCCATTGCCGGTGCGGCAGCCGCGATCGAAGCTTCGGACCCTTCTGTTCAGCCCACTGAAACAGCGGCTAGTACATCTGCAAGCGCATCAAAAACGTCGTCTTTGTCCAAACCGTATGTTCAGGTCGGCACCTTCAACGTCGAGGCCAACGCAAACGCGGCTGCGGACAAGGTACGCAAAGCAGGCCTACCGGCCGAGGTCCTTCCACTGTCCAACGATGACAAAACAATCTGGCGCGTGCTTGCTGGCCCGGCTCAGAACCGGGCGGAGCGCAACGAGATTCGTGCCAAAATGGCAGAAATCGGGTTTGCCGACGCCTATGTTGTGAAGAACTAAGAAGGAGGTCTCCAATGTTGTCCTCGCTGCGAAAAACTGCTCTGGCCGCCGGCTTTGCGCTTCTCGCGCTTCCCGTTCAGGCCTTCGACACATCGGCCCGGGCTGCTTATGTTCTGGATCAGACAACCGGTACGGTTTTACTGTCAAAGGATGCGGACCAACCCCTACCGCCGGCGTCGATGTCCAAGTTGATGACGTTGTACGTGGCCTTCGAAGCACTGCGCGACGGGCGCCTGACACTGGATGAAAAGCTGCCGGTTTCCGAACACGCGATGAGTTATGGCGGCTCGACCATGTTCCTGAACACTCAGGACCGGGTTCGTGTCGAGGATTTGCTACGCGGCATTATTGTTTTGTCCGGCAATGACGCATGTGTCGTGATCGCCGAAGCGCTGAGCCCCGATGGCACCGAAGCCGGCTTTGCCCGATACATGACGCAACGCGCACAGCAGATGGGGATGAACAACTCCAACTTCGCGAATTCCAATGGCTGGCCTGCCGCCGGACATATGATGTCCGTTCACGATCTGGCCATACTGGCGGACCACCTGATTGCCGATTTTCCCGAATACTATCCGCTCTTTGCCGAAGAGGAGTTCGCATTTGATGGCCGCGCACCGTCTAATGCCCGCAACCGGAACCCGTTGCTAAAGCTGGATATCGGCGCGGATGGGCTAAAAACCGGCCACACCAACGAAGCCGGATATGGGCTGGTCGGATCGGCCAAGCAAGGCGACCGCAGGGTCATCTTTGTTTTGTCAGGATTGGACAGCACCGCCCGCCGCGCAGAGGAGGCTGAGGCCGTGGTTAACTGGTCGTTTCGAAATTTTGTCGAGAAGACCGTCGCAACCGAAGAAACCCCAATTGCCCAAGCGGAAATCTGGATGGGTGCCCAACAATCGGTAGGCTTGGTTCCGGAACAGGATCTGAACCTTTTGTTTCCGGTCCTTGGCGCCAAGGACATTGAAGCCGAGGTGGTCTATCAGGGTCCGATTAACGCCCCGGTAACCAGGGGTCAGCAGCTGGCGGAACTGGTAATCAAACCTGAAGGATTGCCTGAAATCCGTCGTCCGCTGGTTGCGGCTGAAGATGTCGCACTTGGTGGATTTGTCGTAAGAATGATGACTGTTGCGGGTATTGTGCTGAAAGACGTAATCAACCGCCCGCTGGAGGCCATGTGACTAAGCCCGGACTGTTTCTGACGTTCGAAGGCATCGACGGTTCAGGAAAATCAACACAGGCGCGGCGTTTGGCCGATCATTTGCAATCCCTCGGTCGAGACGTGATTCTGACCCGAGAACCCGGAGGCTCTCCGGGTGCCGAGGAAATACGGCGGCTTGTGCTCGAAGGCGATCCTGACCGCTGGTCCGCCGAGACCGAGCTGCTGCTGTTCACCGCGGCCCGCCGCGACCATCTGGAACGGACAATCGAACCTGCATTGGCTGAGGGAAAAGTGGTGATCTGTGATCGGTTTGCCGACAGCACCCGCATGTATCAGGGGCTTTCACGCGGAGATTTGCGAGGGGTGGTCGATCAGTTGCATTCCCTGATTATCGGGCGGGAGCCGGATTTGACGCTGCTCATCGATATGGACCCGGATACCGGCCTTTCGCGTGCGAAGGGGCGACAGGGGGCCGAAGAACGGTTCGAGGATTTCGGCCCGGACCTGCAACGTCAGATGCGCGCCGGTTTCCTGTCGCTAGCCCAGGAGTTTTCGGATCGGTTCAGGGTCGTCGACGGCAACCGTGACATGGACAGCGTTGCCGCTGATGTGACAGATATCGTGATGCAGGAATTGCGATAAACGCGGATGAGTGACGAAACCCCAACCCCGGATCAGGCGCCCGGCGCGCCCCACCCACGTGAAACTCCCAGGTTGTTCGGTCAGGACGCCGCAGAACAGGCATTTCTGGCCGCGTACAATTCGAACCGTTTGCATCACGGATGGCTTTTGACCGGTCCGCGCGGTGTGGGAAAGGCCACACTGGCATGGCGCATTGCCGGTTTTTTGCTGGCGACACCTCCCGCCGAAGAAGATGGGTTATTCGGTTCGCCCCCACCGCCCACGTCACTTGATATCGCCTCTGACCATCCTGTCCTGAGCCGGATGTTGGCTGGCGCGGAACCCGGTCTGGCTGCTATTACCCGCTCACTCAATGATCAGGGAAAGCTACGGAATGAAATCGTCGTGGACGATATCCGTAAACTCGGGCGGTTTTTCGGCTTATCCTCTGCGGATGGCGGCCGACGGGTCGTCATAGTCGACGCCGCAGACGAGATGAATGTCAGTGCCGCCAATGCCCTACTAAAAATGCTTGAGGAACCTCCGGCACGAACAACGCTTTTGCTGGTATCGCATCAACCCTCACGGCTTTTGCCGACCATCAGGTCGCGCTGCCGAACCTTGCGGTTGTCGCCTTTGAGTACTGACGACATGCAGGCCGCTCTGGCGCAAACGGGTACGCCAACTCCTGAAAATACCGATCATCTGAATGCGCTCGCTGCGGGGTCGGTCGGCGATGCGATCCGATTGCTCAATCTGGGCGGGTTGGAAATTTATACCGAGCTTGTCGCCATTCTGGGCTCCCTGCCCCGTCTTGATCGCCAGCGCGCACTGGCATTGGCCGAGGCATCGGCGCAGCGTGGCGCTGCGGACCGCTTCGAACTTTTGCTGACCCTGATTGATGTGGCCTTGTCCCGACTGGCCGTGACGGGTGCCGTGGGAACCCCACCACAGCCCGAGGCCGCCGAAAACGAAGCTGAAACGCTGGCCCGCCTCTCAGCTTCGCCCCAACAAGCCCGCCAATGGGCCGAGGTGGCCGCCCTGATCACAGCGCGTGTGCGCCATGGGCAGGCGGTGAACCTTGACCCTGCGGCGCTGGTCCTAGATACGATGTTCAAGTTACAGGAAACCGCCGGTCAGAGCAGATGAGCGACAGCACAACAACTCCGGAAATCACCGATAGCCATTGCCATCTGGATTTTCCGGATTTCGAGGGCCAGTTGGACGATATCGTCACCCACGCCGCCAATGCAGGCGTGACGCGCATGGTGACGATTTGCACCCGCTTGCGCAACGAACCAACGGTTCGCGCCATCGCCGAAACCCATGAGCCGGTTTTCTACGCCGCCGGAACCCACCCGATGAGCGCGGCTGATGAACCCATGGCAACCGTCGATGAACTGGTTGCACTGGCCCGCCATCCGAAATTCGTGGGGATCGGAGAAACCGGGCTGGATTATCACTACACCAGCGACAGCGCAGAAACGCAAAAGCAGTCGCTGCGTATTCACATAGAAGCCGCCCAACGTACGGGCCTGCCGTTGATCATCCACTCCAGAGCGGCCGATGACGATATGGCCCGCATTCTGGCAGACGAATATCGCAACGCGCCGTACTCCTGCGTGATGCACTGTTTCTCGTCCTCGGCTGAATTGGCCAAAGCCGCTTTGGATCTTGGTTTCTACTTGTCAATGTCAGGCATCGCGGCCTTCCCCAAAAGCCAGGAACTGCGCGATATCTTTGCAGCCGCACCGATTGATCGCATTCTGGTCGAAACCGACGCGCCGTATCTGGCGCCACCACCCTTTCGCGGCAAACGAAACGAACCGGCTTATACGGCGCATACAGCACGCAAGGGGGCCGAGGTGTTTGATATGGAATATGCTGAGTTTGCAGCCCGCACTCAGGCCAATTTCGACCGGCTTTTCAATAAGGCCGCAACCTACAAGGTCGCCGCATGACCGGAGAGTTGCGTTGCACCATACTCGGCTGCGGATCGTCGGGCGGTGTGCCGCGACTGGGCGGGCATTGGGGGGATTGCGATCCCGAGAATCCTAGAAATACCCGCCGCCGCTGCTCGATGCTGGTCGAGCGCGATGGCCCGGATGGGACGACAACAGTTCTGATCGATACCACGCCCGACATGCGCAGCCAGTTGCTTGATGCAGATACCGGGCGTCTAGATGGCGTGGTTTATACTCATTCCCATGCAGACCACGTTCACGGTATCGACGACCTGCGTATGATCGTATTCAACATGCGCGCGCGTATTCCGGTCTGGGCAGATGGGGACACGCAAAACGCACTGCTAAGCCGGTTTGGCTATGCGTTTATCCAGCCGGAAGGGTCACCGTATCCACCGATCCTTGACCTAAAGACGATTGATGGTCCGTTCGAAGTGGATGGCCCCGGCGGCCCCATTCCGTTCCGGCCTTTCAAGGTCAATCACGGGTCGATTGATTCATTGGGCTTCAGGATGAATAACTTGGTGTACCTACCTGATGTTGCAGAACTTTATGACGCCTCCTGGGCAGAACTTAGGGATCTCGACTGCCTGATAATCGATGCTTTGCGCCGCTCGCCACATCCCACACATGCCCATCTTGAAAAAACACTGGGCTGGATCGACGAATTGCAACCGAAACGCGCCGTTCTGACGAACATGCATATCGATCTCGATTATGTCACGGTCGACGCGGAAACCCCGGATCATATTACGCCTGCCTATGACGGCATGGTGATCCGACATGGGCTGTAGGGCCTGACTCTGCTGCGGCAACTTCAGATACCCCCTCCCGTCAAATTTGACCGGGTGGCACCATGATACAAAGCCTGATCGACGTCATTTTGCCTGTCTTTCTTGTGATCGGTGCAGGCTATGGTGCAACCCGAACGGGGTATTTCAAAGAAGTCCACGTTGATGGGTTGATGAAGTTCACTCAGGGCTTCGCCATTCCCTGCCTTCTGTTTCGTGCCATCGCAAATCTCGATCTCAGCACCAGCTTTGATCCACGCCTTCTGGCCAGCTTTTACACCGCAGCCGCCTTATGCTTCCTTGCGGGGATGGCCGGGGCGCGGTTGATTTTTCGGCGGGATTGGGAAGACTGCGTTGCAATCGGGTTCTGTTGCCTGTTTTCAAATTCAGTCCTGTTGGGACTTCCCATTACCGAGCGCGCCTACGGCCCCGACAACCTGACCGGCAATTATGCAATCATCGCCTTTCACTCGCCCTTTTGTTACGGCGTTGGCATCACGGTAATGGAGGTTATTCGGAATCGTGGCCACGGCGGCCGTCGCATGGTCCGATCTGTCCTGACCGCGATGTTCAAAAACGCACTGATCATCGGCATCGGTCTGGGATTCGTTGTAAATCTGTCAGGCATGTCCCTGCCTGTTGTAGTAGATGACGCGCTTGGGCTGATAACACGGGCGGCGCTACCCGGTGCGCTTTTCGCTCTTGGCGGTGTGCTTGTGCAATACCGGCCCGAAGGTGACCTTCGCACAATCGCATATGTGTGCGGCGTATCACTCTTGTTGCACCCATGCCTTGTCTGGATCTTTGGCAAAACCGCCGGTCTGCCACAGGATCTTTTCCGCTCCGGGGTACTGAACGCCGCCATGGCACCCGGCTTTAACGCCTACATTTTTGCCAATATCTATGGACGGGCCAAACGGGTGGCCGCGTCGTCGGTTCTAATAGGAACCGGGGTTTCAATCCTTTCAGTTTGGATGTGGCTTGCTGTCCTCGGACCGTAGATAGCCCTGTTCCAATCATTTATTGACATTGCCAACCCTTGCGACATCGTTCGACATACCCAACCCGGAGTCCAAAATGCCCCACGCGGTGATAGTTGCCCATGGCCAACCGTCTGATCCTGAAACGGCCGAAATCGCGCTGTCCGAATTCGCCAGAAAAGTGGACGCAGCTGCCGGGGATGTGTCTGTTCATTCCGCTACTCTAGCGGCACCGGGACGGCTGGAAGAGGTGCTGACCTCGCTGCCCAGTGATACGGTGATATATCCACTTTTTATGGCCAAAGGCTGGTTTGTGACCGGTGCGTTGCCCAAGCGCCTCGGAGAGCGTCCGTTGCGAGTTCTTGATCCCCTGGGAATTGACCCGGCGCTGCCTGAACTTGTTGCGCAAACACTTCGCGAGGAATTGGATAGGTTGCACTGGGACTCAGTTGAAACGACCCTTGTCATTGCGGCACATGGTTCTGGCCGAAGCAAGAATCCTTCGTCAGTCACCCGAGAGTTTGCAGCGGCGCTGAGCCACTATCTGGAGTTCAAGTCCGCTCGAATAGGGTTCGTAGAAGAAGCACCATCCATTTCCGAAGCCGCCCAAGATACCGGACCCAAAACACTCTGCCTACCATTCTTTGCCTGCGCTGGTGGCCACGTCTCCGAAGATGTCCCGGATGAGCTGCAACGTGCAGATTTTTCAGGGGTTGTTTTGCCGACGCTCAGCGAGCTACCCCAAATCCCAAAACACATTGCGATGCAGCTAAGTCGTCACTTTGGTTGCTCCGAGCACTCCTGACAAACCAATCATACAATGGATCAAGGCCGCCTTTCGACGGCCTTGATCATTAACCCAACAGTTCGTCTTCGGATGCCGATAAATCAGTCCCCGGTCGAGGTTTGAAATACCGGAATGCTCGACGTTGACGCGCTGCCACCCGGCCCGGATGCAGCCTTGAGAACCGCAATGCGTTCCGGCGTTTGCCCCGGAATTGCATTTCCGCTTTCCGCCGCGTTCAGCGCCAGTTGCATCCATTCCGATGCCTCAGCACCGGTTGCCTTGGTTGCGCCGATACCTTCGCGCAATTGATGGCTGACCAGTTCACCATATCCCTGCTCGCCCGCGGCGGTCAGCAATGCAGCCGAAGCCATCGCCATTTCTCCGTTATCGGTACGATAGCCAACACCCAGGCAAATCTCGCCACCCGATATCAACTGGTTCATCGGCTGACCGGATTGCTGCAGGAAAGTCGAAGTTGCGGCGATCACGCTATCCGCTGCTTCCGTAGAAATACCCTGAATGTAAGGGGATACCGCCTTGGTCAGTTGCTCGCACTGTTGTTCGATCTGCGGTGCTGTCATGTTGGGCACACCTTCCTCCAGGCGGTTTGCCTCTGCAATTGACTGGATGCGCGCCTGACAGAACTGCTGATTCAGTGCCAGTTCAGGATTACTTTTGGCCAGTGCCTCGGGTGTTTCGGTATTCGATGCGGTCAGGATACTCGTATCATTGCATAGTTTCACAGCCGACGTTCCTGTCGGAGCAAACGCGAATGCGGGCAATTGGCCGCCAGTATCAGCACGTGCGGCAGTGGTCTGAACGCTGCCTTGATCTCCACCCACTTGTGGCAGGGCCGCAAGCTGACCCTGAGGCTGCGTCGAAGCAGGTGCAGTAGCCAGCGGTGTAGTTCCCCCTAATTGCGGTACTGTGGCCGACTGACCTTGCGGCTGTGCGTAGGCTAGCTGGCCTTGCGAATGCGCCGCCTGCGGTGTCTGAGGCGTCACGATCCCCAACTGTTCGTTCCTATAAGTCCGCAACAGCCCGGCCTGGCCCTGACTGGCGAGGATTTGATTGTATGGCGGTACATGTGCGCTGGCCAAAGCGCGCTGATAGGAATTCACCAGAAACGCCCGCTCGTTGTCGTTCAGGTAACCGTCGGCCGGGTATCCCATATCGGCCTGAAAGCGGGAAATGGCTGCGCGGCTATTTCTGCCAAGCACACCATCGACGCCTCCGACGTTGTAGCTAAAATAATTCAGTGCCGTCTGTACTTCGCGGTTCTGCTGGCGCTGTGCCGATGAAATGCCGGAAGAGTAGCTTTTTGACGTGGATTGCCGCGTAGCTTGTTGCTTTCGCTGCTTGTTCTTGTGGACCTCATTCACGACCAGCCCACCAAGCAATGCGCCCCCGATGAATGCTGCAGCCTCGTCGGCTTGTGTTTCTTCGGCGGGAATAGCGCAAAGACTTGCGGCGATGACGGTAGTACACAGGTATTTTGCGAACATGATGAAACCTCACTTTATCCGGGTCAGGCAATGCCCTGGCCTAAAATATCCGAATGGACTCAATACACATCAATTCTGCCATATTTCGTGGGGCCCTGGCGAATCTATTCTTATGCTTTGGCCCTTCAATCTCGCAATTCACCCAGTCGTGTCTGGTGAATTCCGGCATATATCCGCAGAGTGTTCACACTCCCCCGAAGTCAGTACGCCCTCGAAATTCGGAGAAGCATGAACCGTATCGAAGAACCTATGGCAGGCCCTGCCAGTCCTTTTGGCTTCGTACAACGCCAGATCAGCCGCATTCAATATTTCGTCTGCATCTGTTCTGGAGAACTGCGTGGAAAGCGCTGTTCCTATGCTGGCGGAAATCCGGCAATCATGCCCTTCGAATGGGATCGGCCTTTGCAGCCGGTCTATGAGACGCCCGGCAATCCCTTCCAGTATTTGCCTGTCTGTGAGATTCTTGAATATAAGAACAAACTCGTCTCCCCCGACCCGGGCGGCCGTATCGTCATTCCGAATCTCTTCGACCATTGCGCGTGCTACCTGCCGCAGCACGTGATCGCCTGCAGCATGCCCCAATCGGTCGTTCACCGACTTAAAAAAATCCAGATCAAGGTGCATGAGCGCAAAAGGCGTCTGTGAGGCTGACAGATGATCAAGTATCTGGTCGGCTGCACGACGGTTCTTGAGGCCGGTCAATGTATCTGTAAAAGCCTGCTCTTCGGCGGCTAGCATGGCCCCCTGCAAGCGCTTGTTCAGAGTACGAGACGCTTCCATCGCTGCGGATTTTGCCTCGACTAGATAAAGAAGCTCGATTGCCAGATCAGTGCCTGAAAAATCGGCGCTGGTAAGTTCATAATCCCGAACCGCATCAAGGATCGATATCCCGAACGACATATTGACGACGGCGCCTGATCCGTTTGGAATGGCCTCTATCACTCCTTTCAACGTTGTTCTTGGCTGATCCCGAAACCGCAGCTTAAGCTTGGTACCCGAAGAGGTCAAAAGCGCCTGAGCCGTCTTTACATCCCTCGGACGAAGTATTTCGAACAACTCAAGAAAATTTCGCCCAGGCATTGGCTGCGCCGGGCGCAGCTTTTGCAACGTTGGGCCTACGTTCTGAATTTCTCCACGTTCATCGAGCACCACGAACATTGGACAAAGTGTCGTCAGCAACCGTCCAAGATCGTCGATCCCAATCATGTTGCCCGAGCCCCCAAATCAAAGTGGCGCCCCTTGGCAAAGGTACTTTCTACCAGGGTTATCAAGATAACGTCCGCCCCATCCAGACCGCTATCATGAGACAAAATAACCAGAGCGCCGTAGTCATCAGCCATTGCACGCAAAACGCCAACCATCACGCTGGAAAATCCGGGCAAACCTGGGTGACACGTCAGCTTGAATTCCGCCGAGCCCAGTTCCGAAAGCTCCAGTGGCGGCAGTTTCAGGTCCGAAACGGCCAGTTGAGCGCGATCAGCCAAGTCATCAAGGGAATGTAGAAACTCGATGTAGGTGAGGCCGCCGAACCTCAGGAGACGACGCAAACCTTCGGTACTTGGGTGAGAAACAAGGAAAGTACCTAGATCTTCAAGAACTTCCTCGCGGCTTCGCCTCAACTCGGCACACAGTGCATCCAGCACCCCGAAGGACACGTCATGGTCATAAACCAACATAGCTTCGAACTCGGCAAAGCCGATTTCCGCAGCCTCGGTCACACGCAGCCATCGAGCCCTACCGTGTGTCGAACAGACAAAGGATTGAATTGCCTTGTTGATCAGCCCATGCATGGTTGGTTCCCGATTGCCACCATGCAAATGTTCATCCGGAAAAGCTTAACAAATTCCGAAAATCATCTCTGAGCAGGTCAATTTTCGAATTCCGGACGCCGGAATTTAACCCGACCGCCAAGGTAGCGGTCGGGACAAAGGATCAGAAGTCCGTCGGCGCGCCACCCTCGGATTTTCTGCGGGCAACAAAGTCGGCCAGTTCCTCACGAATAGCGTCGTCTATGGGCGGCGCTTCAAAGTTTCCAATGATCTCCTTGAACATGTGATGGGCTCGTTCAGCGGTCCAGATTCCTCCCGCAACCTCCCAGCCTTCATAGTTTTTCCAGTCACTCAGGAAAGGCTGATAGAAAGCCGTAGTATAGCGGTCCTGAGTATGCTGAATGCCAAAGAAATGTCCGTCGTTGCCGACAGCCTTGATCGCATCGAGCGCGATTTCATCGGGTCCGGTAGCCGTGATTTCAGGCTGCATATACCTTTGAATCTGCTGAAGGATTTCGCAATCCATGATGAATTTCTCAGGGCTGGCAATCAGCCCGCCTTCAAGCCAGCCGGCGGCGTGATAGACCATGTTTGTACCGGATTGCACAGCGGCCCACAGAGAGTTCGATGTCTCCCACATTGCCTGCCCGTCTGGTACGTTCGCGGCGCAAACTCCTGAGGAACGCATTGGCAGACCGTAAAACCGGGCCATCTGACCGGTCATCTGGGTTGAGCGCATATATTCCGGCGTACCGAAGGCTGGTGCGCCGGACTTCATGTCGACATTGGACGTGAATGTCCCGATGACACAGGGAATTCCGGGCCGGACGTACTGAAACAGTGCAATTGCGCACAAAGCTTCAGCCAGCGATTGTGCAACCGCGCCTGCCATCGTCACAGGGGCCATGGCACCAGCCAAAGTGAACGGTGTCACCACAATGGCCTGACCGCGCCGCGCAAGCCGCAAACACCCGTCAATCATCGGGTGGTCGTGCTTCAGCGGGGATGTCGAGTTGATGTTGGAATACATCCTCGGCGAAGCCTCGAACTCTTCATGAGTCAGGCCACCGGCAATGCGAACCATCTCCATCACATCCTCGACCCGCTCTTTTCCAAGGCAATAGGCATGCATCGCTTTGTCGGTCAGGGTCAGCTTGTCATACAGCACATCCAGATGGCGGATGCTGGCATGGATATCCACCGGCTCAACCGGATAGCCGCCGGCGAAATGAATACAGTTGAAGTATTGTGTCAGCTTCAAAAGGTTGGCGCATTGCTCGCGAGTGCCGGGTACCTTTTTTCCAATCTCCATGTCCCAATAGTTTGGCGGAGAGGAAACATTGCCAAACAGCATCGTCTTGCCGCCGATTTCGATCGTACGCTCGGGATTGCGGGGGGTGATCGTAAAGCTGCTGGGGGCCTTTCCAATCATTTCCATCACAAAGTCACGGCCCATACGCACGTTGTCGCCGTTGATGGTGCACCCCGCCTCGCGCAGAATACCGATCGCTTCCTCATTGTAGAATTCGATACCGATCTCTTCGAGGATGTGCATCGCTCCTTCGTGGATCGCTTCGATGCCCTCCGGACCCAGCGGCTCAACCGGCCTGTCAATGTTGACCGGCGGGTTCCAAGGCATCTGATCGATAACGGCCGCTCCCCTTCGGGAAGCGGCGCCAGCCCGACCACCGCTGCGGCGCTTGCGTGTCATATTGTCGGCCATGAGGTCCTCTTGTGTTTGCTTAACACAAGGAAGGACCAAAGCAGGTGCTTGTGGCCGCTCTGTCTGCGACAGCTTTTGTCGCTTTCCGCAGATGAAGTGCCGAAATTCCTGTTTAGGTCAGGCTGCCGTCAACCAGTCAGGAATGTGCCCAATATCCGGCAAGACGACATCAGCCAGCGGCGCAAGATCGTTTTCAACGGCAAGTCCCGTCAGTACGCCAACCGTTGTCATCCCGGCAGCTCGCCCGGCCTGCAGGTCATGACGGCTATCCCCGACCATCGCGATGCGCTCGGGTTCAACACCTACATGTGCAGCAAATGCCAGTAACTGACCCGGTCCGGGCTTCGCACCGTGGCCGCTGTCATATCCGGCAATAAAGTCGAAATATTCTTGTATTCCTACCGAACTCAGATGCGCCATGGCAGGCGCTTGCGCATCATTTGTTGCCACCCCTAGTTTTCTGCCTGAGGCTCTGAGGGCGGCCAGCAGGGGTGCCAGAGGAACGGCTGGTACCTGTGGGGCCAATGCCGCTTCGTCGTTGATCATGTCGACCAGACCGGCATGTGTCATGCCGGGGACGTGGGGCAGCAAAACGTGGGCAATCTCATCGACCGGCGCAGCAATCACCACGCTGTCACTTGCGTATTCTCCGCGCGCCAGATCAAAACCGATTCTGGTTCCCAGCCATGCTGCCTGCGCTTCATCCCCGCTTGCTGCTCGCAGCAGAAAGGAACGTCCAAACGCACTCCAGGTGGCTGAAAAGTCAAACAAAGTGCCATCTTTGTCGAATAAAATGGCTTCGATAGGCATCCCGTATCTCCGGTTTTCGTGTCAGGTCCAGTGCATATCCGACGCGCCGGACATGACTGCATGTGCCTGTGCCGGAAGTTCATAGGGCACAGAATTGGCGTCACAAAAGGCCACAACCCAGGAATCGTCAAGCATCAAGAATCCCAATACCGACGCGAGAAATTCAGATTCGTTGACACGTGCCCGCAATTCCGCTTCGGAAACGCCGGTTGAGCCCAGAAATACGGGCAGCAACTCATCATTGCTCACCACCCAACCGAGGATTCTCAGCGCCAGAGTTTCGGCGGCATCAGCGGAAATCGACATAAGCGGGCCCCGTAGCGTATTTTGGAAAGGGTTTGTTAACCAGAGTCATAAACACTTCGGCAATGCTTGCAAACCACGGCGCAAATTCAATGTCCGAACAGCAAACGATCCTTATCCTGGACGGGATCACGACTAACCGTATCATGCTGAAGGTGCAGCTAACTGCAGCTTGGTATAGGGTCGTTCAGGGCGAACGGATCGAAGGGTTGGGGGCGTTGCTGCGGCGGGCACCGCCTGACCTGATCCTGTCGGCGCTGAATCTGCCCGACGGGACAGCCGCAGATGTCAAAAACCTGATCCGCTCAAACGAAATGCTGGCTGACGTACCTATCGTTGCCCTATCACCTCACGGCGACAAGGACACGCGGTTACGGGCCTTGTCAGCCGGACTGGACGACATTCTTGTTCAGCCCTGCAGTGATAAACTCTTGCTAGCACGTGTCCGCAGCCTTCTGCGTTCCCGTGCGGATACCAAGGACTTGCGCGAAACAGGGCATCCGCGATCAATCGGATTTGCGGAATCTGCTGGCGGTCTGATTTCTCCCGAAATCACTTCCAAAATTGTCGTTATTACACAAGGGGTTGAATCCGGACATAAATGGGTGAGCAAGCTGAAGCATGGCACCCGGCATACGCTAATTCATCACTCCGCACAGGATTTTCTTGCTAACCTGCCCTCACCCACCCCTGACGCAGCTGTTATCGAATTGGGAACGGACCGTGCAGGGTTGAAAGTGTTGGCTGACCTTCGGTCTCACAGCACAACCCGTCACTCTGTGTTAATTGCGGTGTCAACCGAGGCAAACATTGAATTGGCCGCCGCAGCGTTGGATCGCGGCGCGGATGCAATCATGCAGGGACCGTTCTGCGAACAAGAGCTTTCCTTGAGACTGAATGCGCAACTCAGGAAGAAGTCAATGAACGACAATTTGCGTGCATCATTGCGCCGGGGGATTGTAAATCTCCCCGGACCTGCCTGCACAACCGACACTATTGGTTAAGGAAACGGGGAGGCTTCTGAGATCCACTGCCTGAGCACCTTAATCCCGTTTCTTCCCATGGCGGTGACCTCGCGCCATGATCTCTTCCAGACGATCCGCGTAAGCTGACCTTTCCTCGTCTGACATTTCGGTCACACGCACCAGCCAAATTTGGTTCAGCGCCTGATGAACATCTGCCCGCTCTTGCGCCTTGCTTTCAATGAGAACCTGTACTTCTTCGGCATCGAATGGCACGGAACGTAATGCCTGACTCAAAGCCTTCAAATCCTGAGACCGCCCGCGCTTGCCATGCTTGTGGCGATCCGCCAGTTCCGATCTGAACGCTTTCCGGTCCTGGTCCGGCAGCGCGCGGTACAATGCAGGCCCAAACCCTTGCGAGAACCGGACACCTCCACCATCCCGGAACCGAAGCGCAGTTCCGGCGATGACTCCCACCACCAGCAAATTGCAAGCCAGCGAAACCGCTAGCATCACCGGCATCCACCTGAACTTCTTTTTTCTTTCTTCACTCATTGCACATCCTCCGAATAAACCTCATCCAGAGTGATATCCGCGATCACAAAGACGGTGTTCTGCGGCATCCACAGATTTGCGGGATCGGGTAAGAAACCCGGCGCCGCAAAACCGATCCAGACACCGGCCGCACTGGCCGCTACCAACCCGCCAAGTCCCTGCCAACCACCGATGGCGTCAAGTATGCGCCGCCTTAGCCGCTGCGCTGGCGCTGATTTGGGCTTCAAACGCTCCAGCCGAACGGCTTCGGCATCAGTCATCATGCGAATGGCCAGATCGTCCGGCAGGTGGTTCCGGTTTTGCCGTGCAGCTGCAAACAGGCGATCCAGTTCGGTGTCGTTCTCAGCCATTGTCATACCCCAGTTCTTCTCGGCGATCTGCAAGAATGCCGGTCAGAGCACGCTTGCCACGTGCCGTTAGACTTTCCACTGCCTCCACGGAAACATCCATGATTCCGGCTATTTCCGGATTTGACAGTTCTTCGATGTGGCGCAAAATCACCGCCTGTCTTTGCCGATCCGGCAGTTGGGCCAACGCCTCCTCCAGCGCACCCATTCGTGCCGCTTCCTGCATTCGTTCGGCGGCGCTTGCGGTGGCGTCTTGCGGCTCTGGAACGTTATCCAATGACTCTGGTCGCTTCCTTCGCCGGATATCGACGCACAAATTCAGCGTGACCCGGTATAGCCAGGTGGAAATCCTGGCCTGTCCCGGCCGCCAGTCCGGCGCCACCCTCCAAAGACGCATCATCGCCTCTTGCGCCACATCCTCGGCTTCGGCACGGTTTCCCAGCATACGCAATGCCACAGAATAAGTGCGTGGCCCAAGACGATCCGTTAGCAAACGCGCTGCTGTACCATCTCCATTCGCGAATTGCTCCAGCAACTCGTCATCACCGGGTTCACTCGCGGCGGCGCTGCCGCCACGAGTTGTATCCGCTACGGAGATCAGATCCTCCATCCCGCATCAGTTCTTGTCAGCACCACCCTGGCCATGCTTCTTGCGATGTTTGCCCATTCTTTCGCGTGCATCTGCATATTCCTGTTCCGATATGGTACCATTTCCGTCTGCATCAACACGATCAAACATCTTGTCAGCACGGCGCGGTTTCGGCATTTCATCTTCGCTCAGAAATCCGTCTTTGTTGGCGTCCCGACGTTCGAACATCTTTGCGACGCGGTCATTTACCTTTTTCTGCGCGGCCGCCTGCATTTCCTCGACACTCAGTTTACCGTCACCATCGGTATCCGCATCAGAAAACCTGCTGGCGCGATGCGCCTCCAGTTCTGCCTTTGTCACTTCGCCATTCCCGTCGGCGTCCAGTTCTTCGAAGGATGCCGGCGCCCCGCCTCGCGGTCCCATTGCCAATGCGCTGGTGCCGGTTAAGGCAACTGCGGAAAGAACGATTGCCGAAATAAAGCTCGAGTGTTTCATGGCGATTTCCCCAAATTGCGGCGACCCTGTGCCGCCGTTCCTACCTGTTCAAACGCTGCACAGTCAGAATTCCGTCGCCGTCTGGAATACTTTTTTTGCCAAAACCGGATTTATTGAAACTGACTTTGAAACCTCTATTTTCGCGGCATCACGACGCAACACCCCTGCAAGCTCATTCCCATCGCCGGCAAACATGTGCAATATCGCCCCATTCCAACGCGCGAGTATCACTATGACAGATCACTCAATCGACGCACCGGCAACGGACGAGCGCCCCACATGGCCGGCCATAGTCAAAGGATTTCGTTGCAGGTGCCCGAACTGTGGCAAGGGAAAGCTGCTGCACAGCTACCTGAAGGTAAATGACGGGTGCGTACATTGTGGGCAGGAATTGTTCCACCATCGCGCGGATGATGGGCCAGCATATCTGACAATCCTGATCGTTGGCCACCTTATGGCCCCTGCTCTGCACGTATCATACGTTCACTGGCGACCCGAGCCGCTGACGTTGTTTTTGATCTTTGCTCTTGGTTGCCTGGCGCTCTCCCTCTACCTTCTACCGAGGCTGAAGGGGGTTGTCGTCGCTTATCAATGGGCGCGCCGCATGCACGGGTTCGGAAAATCCGACTAACCCCTTTCAACAGGCAGGAGGGGAAATGAGCACAGACAAAACCGCAATTCGAAACGCCGCAACGGTGATCGTTCTGCGTGATCGCATGACTGAACCGGCAATTCTGATGGGGCAACGCGGGGCGAAGGCTGCGTTCATGCCCAACAAATTTGTCTTTCCCGGTGGCGCCGTCGATGCGGCGGATGCAGATATTCCATTGGCTACGCCGCTTCCATCGGTTTGCTTCGACCGGCTTTCTGAAAAAGCCGAAGATGGTTTGCAAGACGCTTTGGCCGTCGCAGCGATCCGAGAGCTATGGGAGGAAACGGGGCTGATTTTAGGACGCCGTGGTTCATGGACCGGGGACATCCCCGAGGATTGGACCGGTTTTGCGGACATGGGTTATCAACCAGCCGCAAACGCCCTTCAGTTTGTGTTCCGGGCCCTGACCCCCCCCGGACGCCCACGGCGATTTGACGCCCGTTTTTTTCTGGTGGATGCGGATGAAATTCAGGGCGATCTTGACGATTTCGCCCGTGCCTCGGACGAGTTATCGCATCTGCAATGGATCAAACTCAGTGAAGCCCGAGAATTCGATCTTCCATTCATTACCGAAGTCGTTCTGGCTGAGATTGGCGAGCGCGTGAAAGACCGCGCGCCGCCCCTATCGGTCCCATTCTTCCTCAACAATGAGGAGGCCAGCCTGTTCCTGCGTCTCAGAGGCTATCCAATGCCAGAACTGGACTGACTGGGCTGCCTGCGAGGATGTGGCGCACCATTTGGTGCGCCGCCTTATCGCATGCGACTCACAACCACCGTTACTTCGGGTTTCTTGCCTATCTCTGCTTGCGACGTCTGACGCGCGATCCGGCGCAGTTCCCCCTCAAGCTTGTCATCGTCACGCAGCGTCTTGGCCCCGGCGCGCATAAGGAACTGGTTCAGATCTTCTTCCAGAACCTCAACCAAAGCCGCGCGCGAAGAACCGATTTCCGGCAGGCCGATCGTATCGCACCACGGCTCACCTAACGGCTCGTCTTCTTCATCCAGTATAACCGTTATGGTCACATGACCGTTCAAGGCCACTCGGATGCGATCCCGAACCACGCCATCCATCGCACCGATTTTGACCGATCCGTCCAGATAGGTGCGCCCGGTTTCTATGTATTCGGCAACAGAAGGCAAATTGCCGGACAGATCCAGCATCATGCCGTTAACCGCCAGAATTCCGGCACGCCCGCCGCTTTCGGCCAGTTTTACGTGCTCTCGCAGATGGCGATGCTCGCCATGCATCGGGATCACCATTTGCGGATTAATCAGTGCATGAACTTTTTCCAGATCAGGACGGTTCGCGTGACCTGAAACGTGGTAACGGCCGGAACTGTCGTCCACCACGTCCACGCCCTTTTCACTGAACTGGTTCATGATACGGATCACGCCGCGCTCGTTGCCCGGAATGGTCTTGGACGAAAACAGAAACAGATCGCCTTCCTTGACCTCCAAACCACGATACTTCCCCCGGGCCAGTTGCGCGCTGGCGGCGCGCCGTTCACCCTGGCTACCGGTTACAATCAACATGAGGTTCTGTCGCGGAAGGTCCACGGCCTCTTCCGCGCTGATGACGCGCGGAAAGTCGGATAATATGCCTGTCTCAGTCGCCGCCTCGATCATTCGACGCATGGCGCGCCCCAACAATACGACAGACCGCCCTGCCCGTTCCCCAGCCTCGGCCAGAGTTTTCACGCGTGCGACATTGGAGGCAAAGGTCGTGGCAACAACCATTCCGGCTGCGCTTTCGACCAGTTTGACGATCTCTGGCCCGACCTCGGATTCTGAGCGTCCGGGATGGGTCGAGAACACATTCGTACTGTCGCAAACAAGGGCTTTGACACCCGGTTTCGCAACCTCGGCCCATAGTTCCGCGTCGAACGCTTCGCCCACAACTGGATTCGTATCCAGCTTGAAATCACCGGTGTGCACGATACGCCCGGCCGGGGTATCGATGACCAGACCAGCGCTTTCAGGGATTGAATGCGACACCGGCAGAAACCCAACAGTGAAGGGCCCTGCGGAAACCTGTTCAGGCCAGCTGGAAACCGTGTGAACGGCCTCGGGCGGCTGGCCATGCTCCTCCATCTTACGCCGCGCGATATTAGCGGTGAAGGTGCGCGCATAGACCGGCACATTAAGTGCGTCATAGCAATGCGCCACCGCGCCTATGTGATCCTCGTGGGCGTGGGTAATGAAAATCGCATCCAACCGATCGGCGTTTTCTTTCAACCAGGTGACATCCGCGAATATCAGATCAACACCAGGCGAGGTGTCCATATCCGAGAATGCAACACCCAGATCCACAAGGATCAGCCTTTCTTTCCCGGGTTTGCCATAGCCGTATACATAGGCGTTCATGCCAATTTCGCCCGCGCCGCCAAGGGGCAGGTAAATCAATCTGTCACTGCTCATTCCGAGCCATTATCCTTGTTATAGCGATGAATCACGGTCAGCCCGTGCATCGTCAGATCGTCTTCGATTGCGTCGAAACCTACATCTGCCTGATCGAACAAGGGCGCAAGCCCCCCGGTTCCGACCACCTTCATTGGCATTCCATATTCAGCCTTGATACGGGAAATCAGCCCCTCGATCAGGCCCGAGTGCCCCCAGTAGACGCCGGACTGAATACAGCCGACAGTGTTTGTTCCGATCACTTTTTCCGGGCGGGTGACGTCAATATGGGGCAAGGCTGCAGCCCCTTGATGCAACGCCTCAAGGCTGAGGTTCACGCCCGGGGCAATAATCCCACCGACATAAGCCCCGTCAGCGGCAACTACATCAAAGTTTGTCGCTGTACCGAAATCAACGACGACGATGTTTCCGCCGTGCCGGTCGAAAGCCCCCGCCGCATTGGCCAGCCGGTCCGGTCCGGGATGAGTGCCTTCATCCACGCGCGGATTGACCGGCAACAGGCAGTCGGGCTTGCCTACCACCAGCGGGCGGCAGCCAAAGAACCGATCCGCGAATACACGCAGGTTGAACACGACGCGCGGAACAGTTGATGCAATGATGACATCCGTGATCTGCGCGTCGATTCCGTAGTGCCGCACAAGCGTCGAATACCAGGTAAAATAAGCATCCGCGGTGCGCGCATGGTGGGTCGAAGTGCGCAGAGTGCACAGAAATTCCTCGCCGTCCCAGATCGAGAACACCGTATTGGTATTGCCGCAGTCAATGGCCAGAAGCATTTGCGCCCCCTTAGAAATATACGTCCGCGGCGGGAATTCCGACGCGACCCTTGACGGTGTTTAAGACAAGGTTACCCAGCGCGTCCACCGTTTCGAACGTACCCACTGTTTCCGACGCCGCGGTTCGGGCGGTAATGACCTCTCCCAGACGGGCCGCGCGGGTCAGCCACGCGGTTCGGATGGGCTCGAACCCATAGGTGTTGAACTGAACCTCGTAGCGGTCGTATGCGACGGCCAGTTCGGTCAGAAAGTCCTCTGGCTCGACCTGCGCTCCGGTTTCGGACAACAATGAGACAGGGCGAACCGCGCCCGGTTCAACCGCGTCCACACTCGGGGCCTCGGTCAAGTTGACACCGATACCGATGGCCAGATGGGTGACACCGTTGCCCTGCCCGGTGCTCTCCAACAGAATTCCCGCCAGTTTCCCACCATTCAGCAGAACATCGTTGGGCCATTTCAACGACAACCCCGCAGCGCGCCCGGTCACCGCGACACAGGCATCGAACAACGCAAGTGCAGCCACAAAACTGCGCAGCGCCGCACGCTCCGGTGGACCATCCGGACGCAAAAGCAATGTGGCCGCCAGATTGCCTTTGGGGTTCGCCCATGCACGCCCTCGCCGCCCACGGGCGGCCGTCTGGTGGTGCGCCATGATCCACACTGGACCTTGTGCAGAGGGCGCGATCCGGGCGGCTTCACTCAAGGTGCTGTCTACTTCCTGCAGGACATGCAGCCCATACCCCTGTGGCCAGTCACTCATGTCAAAAAGGCCCGGTCATGTGACCGAGCCCCCCAAATGTTGTTTCGGTTTCTCTTAGTTGACAAGCGTTGCTGCCGCGGCCGCTGCCGCGCCTTCAACACCAAACTGATAGAACACACCAAACAGCATCAATGCCGCCGACCCCATCAGCGCACCCCACAGAACGGGAGATGAGTTGGTCTCGATCGGATCCTCGTTTTCTTCTCCGAAGTACATGTAGAACACGATCCGCAGGTAATAGAACGCACCGATGGCTGAGGCGATGGCCGAGGCAATAACCAGACCGGTTAGGCCCGCATCGACACCAGCCTGCCAGACACCGAATTTGGCGAAAAAGCCCAACATCGGAGGTACTCCGGCAAGGCTGAACATCAGGATCAGAACCGCCAATGCCTTACCCGGATCGCGGCGCGAATACTGACGCAGCGCGTCGATATCGGTAACAGGTTGCCCATCGCGCTCCATCATCAGGATAAAGGCGAAGGTGCCAACGTTCATTGTGATGTAGATTGCCAGATACAGCAGCATCGCCTTGACGCCCATTTCCGTACCCGCGGCCAACCCGATCAGGGCATACCCCATATGCGCAATCGAAGAGTACGCCATAAGCCGTTTGATATCCCGTTGCCCGATGGCAGCGATACCGCCAAGGAACATGGACAGAACCGACAACAGCACGATGACCTGCTGCCAATCCGCGACAACAGAGCCAAAGGCGTCGTGAAGAACACGCGCGAACAACGCCATCGCGGCGACCTTCGGCGCGGTTGCAAAGAACGCGGTAATCGGTGTGGGCGACCCCTCGTAAACATCTGGTGTCCACATGTGGAAAGGAACCGCGGATACTTTGAAGGCCAAACCTGATATCAGGAAGATCAGGCCAAAGAGCAGGCCAACAGAAACCTCTCCCTCATTGACCGTTTGAATGATGCCCGAAAACAGGGTGGTGCCGGTAAAGCCATAGACAAGCGAAGCGCCATAGAGCAACAGGCCCGAGCTGAGCGCGCCAAGCACAAAATACTTCAGGCCAGCTTCGGTCGATTTGGCACTGTCCCGACGCAGGGCCGCAACCACGTAAAGTGACAGCGATTGCAGTTCCAGCCCCATGTAAAGCGACATCAAATCGCTGGCGCTGACCATCATCATCATGCCGACTGCGGCAAGCGCGATTAGAATGGGGTATTCAAACCGCAACAGACCCCGGCGCGCCATGTATTCCTGGCTCATCACCAGAACCGCTGCTGCGGAAAGCAGGATCGCCACCTTCGCAAAACGGGCGAAACTGTCATCAGTGAACATTCCGTTGAATGCCACCTTGGTGCCGCCACCTTGCGTTGCGATCCAGAATGACAGCAAGACCATAAGGCCAGCAGTAGTCCAGACCAACAGCGGACCCAGCGCATCCTTCGAGGTATAGACAGCCCCGATCAGCGCCGCCATCGCATAGATCGCCAGAACGATTTCCGGCAGAATTACAATCAGATCAGCTTGGATCATGTCTCCAAAGCCCCCTTAATGCGAAGCGGCAACCTGGGTCGCGGCCTCAGCCGCGGCCAGAGCCGTGTCATAGTTCGAAATCAGCGCGGCAGTAGAGTTGCCGATCACATCGGTCACCAGCGACGGGTAAACGCCCAACAGAATGGTCATGACGATCAGCGGAGCAAACACCACACGCTCACGCGTGCTCATGTCGGTGATCGACTTGAGGCTTTCCTTGATCAGGTCGCCAAAGACGACCCGCCGATAAAGCCACAACGCATAACCGGCCGAGAAGATCACGCCCGAGGCTGCCACCGCAGTGACCCAGGTATTGACCTGGAATGCACCCATAAGCGTCAGGAATTCACCGACAAATCCAGAGGTGCCGGGCAGCCCCACATTGGCCATGGTAAACAGCATGAAGACCAGCGCATAGGCAGGCATCCTGATCACCAATCCGCCGTACGCCTCAATATCGCGGGTGTGCATCCGGTCATAGATCACGCCGACGATGAGGAAGAGAGCAGCCGAGATGAAGCCGTGGCTGAGCATCTGGAAGATGGCCCCGTCCACGCCCTGCTGGTTCGCCGCGAAGATACCCATCGTGACAAAACCCATATGCGCGACCGAGGAATAGGCGATCAGCTTTTTCATGTCCTCCTGCACCAGCGCAACCAGCGAGGTGTAGACGACGGCAATCGCCGACATCCACAGCACGAGGTCCGTCATGACAGCCGAACCCACCGGGAACATCGGCAACGAGAAGCGCAGGAAACCGTAACCACCCATTTTCAACAGGATCGCGGCCAGAACAACGGAACCGGCAGTCGGCGCCTGAACGTGGGCGTCGGGCAACCATGTGTGCACCGGCCACATCGGCATTTTCACTGCGAAAGAAGCAAAGAAGGCCAGGAACATCAGTGTCTGCATCCCGCCAACGACGTAGATGCCCAGAACACTGAAGCTTTCGGACGAGAATTGATGGCTCATCAACGCTTCAATGTCGGTTGTACCCGCATCCGCATACATCGCCACCATGGCGACCAGCATCAGTACCGAGCCGAGGAAGGTATAAAGGAAGAACTTGAAGCTGGCATAGATACGTTCCTTGCCGCCCCAAATCCCGATGATCAGGAACATCGGGATCAGGCCCGCTTCGAAGAACAGGTAGAACAGCACCAGATCAAGAGCCATGAACACGCCCAGCATCAGCGTTTCCAGCAGGAGGAAGGCGATCATGTATTCCTTGACGCGGTCAGTCACGTTCCAGCTGGCCAGAATGGTCAGGGGCATGATGAACGTCGTCAAAAGAACGAACAGAACGCTGATACCGTCCACACCCATCTTGTACTTAAGGCCCATCAACCACTTACCCTCTTCCACCATCTGGAAGCCGGTATTCGACGGATCAAAGTCGGTATAGATGCCAATCGACACCAGGAACGTCACGGTCGTCGCAACCAGTGCAACCCATTTCGCGTTCCGTTGCGCGGCAGCATCTTCTCCCCGCAGAAACAGCGCCAGTATCAGCGCCGCGATGGCGGGAATGAATGTGACAATGGATAGGATATTGTCCATCAGTGAGCGCCTCCGCCGATCGACATCCAGGTGACCAGGGCGGCAATGCCCAAAACCATCCAGAAGGCGTAAGTAAAGATGTAACCCGTCTGCGCCTTGCCTGCGAGGCGGGTAAAGAAGGGTACAACGCCCATTGCTACTCCGTTCAGGAAGCCGTCGATTGTGTTGCCGTCACCGCGCTTCCACAGGAACCGCCCCAAGGCCAGTGTCGGCTTGACGAAAACCGCGTCGTAAATTTCATCGAAATACCACTTGTTCAGCAGGAACTGGTACAGATGGCGCTGGTTTTCCGCCAGACGTCCCGGCAACGAAGGATTCACGATGTAGAAGAGGTAAGACAACGCAAAGCCCAGCACCATCGCGATGAACGGTGACACTTTCACCCATTTCGGCGCGGCATGTGCATCGTCAAGCACATGATTGTCCGGCGAGATATAAATCGCGCCTTCACCCGGCTTGCCTGCAAAGGATG
Organism: Ruegeria sp. C11; assembly: GCF_056537725.1. Taxonomy (NCBI): domain Bacteria; kingdom Pseudomonadati; phylum Pseudomonadota; class Alphaproteobacteria; order Rhodobacterales; family Roseobacteraceae; genus Ruegeria; species Ruegeria sp. C11. The sequence continues at coordinate 26,356 of NZ_JBQFSB010000003.1, forward strand.
CATGGTGCCCATCGGCGGCCTTGTCGTGGCCATCATCTGCAACGGCCTCGCCATGTCCTTCATCCGACGTCGCAGCATGCGCGGTTTCTTCGCCATGGCCAGCTTCTTCACCATGCGTGGCTGCAGCTTCGTCACCGTGCTCTTCTTCACCGTGCCCTTTGCCTTCGCCATGATCGCCCGCATCGGCGTGCACCTCAGCGCCGCTCATCGGGATGCCATAGAATTTCCCGACCTGATCCGCATGGCCAAAGAAGTTGCCGTACCAGATCATACCCGCAAAAACGGCACCCAATGACAGAACGCCCAGCGGAACCAGCATGGTCATCGGGCTTTCATGCGCATGTTCGTGCGTATGCTTGTCTCCGCGTTCCTCACCATAGAAAGTCAGGAAGATCAGACGCCACGAATAGAACGAAGTGAATGCCGCCGCGATTACCAGCAGCCAGAAGCCATAGGCCGAGCCGCCCGCATAAGCACTCTCGATAATGGCATCCTTGGACAGGAACCCGGCAAAACCAAAGGTCGTCAGTGGAATACCGACCCCGGTGATGGCCAGAGTGCCAATCATCATCGCCCAGAAGGTATAGGGGATCTTTTTCCGCAGATTGCCATAGTTCATCATGTCCTGCTCGTGATGCATCGCGTGGATGACCGAGCCGGCACCAAGGAACAACAGGGCCTTAAAGAAGGCGTGCGTGAACAGGTGGAACATTGCCGCCGAATACATGCCCACACCAGCAGCCACAAACATGTACCCCAGCTGAGAGCAGGTCGAATAAGCGATGACACGTTTGATATCCGTCTGAACCAGACCGATGGTCGCGGCAAAGAATGCAGTCGAGGCGCCCAGCACCGTCACGAAACCCGCAGCACCCGGCGCGAATTCGAAAAGCGGCGACATCCGGCATACCAGGAACACACCCGCTGTCACCATTGTCGCAGCGTGGATCAGCGCCGACACGGGCGTCGGGCCCTCCATCGCGTCCGGCAACCAGGTGTGCAGGATCAATTGCGCCGACTTGCCCATCGCACCGATGAACAGCAACACGCAGACGACCTCGATCGAAGACCACTCGCCCCACAGGAAGGTTAGCTTGCTTTCCGCCAGTGACGGTGCGGCGGCAAACACGTCGGAAAAATTGATGCTGTCGGTCAGAAAAAACAGCGCAAAAATCCCCAGTGCAAAGCCAAAGTCACCCACCCTGTTGACGACAAAAGCCTTGATGGCAGCGGCGTTGGCTGACGGTTTGCGATAGTAGAACCCGATCAGCAGGTAGGATGCGACACCCACGCCCTCCCAACCAAAGAACATCTGAACCAGGTTGTCCGACGTCACCAGCATCAGCATCGCGAATGTAAAGAAGCTGAGATAGGCAAAGAAACGAGGCTTATAGCTTTCGCCTTCGCGCCATTGCGGATCGTTATCCATGTAGCCGAAGGAATACAGGTGCACCAGCGCTGAAACAGTCGTCACCACGATCAGCATGATCGCGGTCAGACGATCCAGACGGATCGCCCAGCTTGTCGACAACGAACCGCTTTCGATCCAGCGCATGACCTCGATCTGCTGGGTGTGCCCGTCGAAGGTGAAGAACACGATCCAGCTGAGCAGACAGGCCAGAAACAGCAGGCCGGTCGCGGTCCACATGGCGGCTTTTTCGCCAATGAATTTCCAGCCGAACCCGCACAGGATGGCGCCCACGAGCGGGGCAAAGAGGATGGTGGTTTCCATGTTCCCTTACCCCTTCATCATATTGACGTCTTCAACCGCGATGGTGCCGCGGTTGCGGAAGAAGCAGACCAGAATAGCCAGCCCGATCGCCGCCTCGGCCGCCGCCACGGTAAGCACGAACAGCGTAAACACCTGCCCGACCAGATCGCCGAGGAAACTGGAAAACGCCACAAGGTTGATATTCACCGCCAGCAGCATCAGTTCGATGCTCATTAGCAGGATGATGACGTTCTTGCGGTTCAGGAAGAGACCGAAGATGCCGATGACGAACAGCGTCGCCGCGACCGTAAGATAGTGTTCAAGTCCGATCATCGTCTCAAAGTCCCTGCCCCGGTTTCACGTCCTTCAACTCCATCGCCTTGGCCGGGTCGCGCATCATCTGGCCGACGATGTCCTGACGCTTGATGTCCTGACGGTGGCGCAGCGTCAGAACGATGGCGCCGATCATGGCCACCAGCAGGATCAGGCCCGCCAGTTGGAACAGAAGGAAGTATTGATCGTATAGAATGACGCCGAGCGCCTCAGTGTTGTGGCGGTTCGCCGGAACCGGCTGGGCCAGGTTGGCTGCAGCACCCTGCGCGCTGTCCCATGCTCCGATAGCCATGACGAACTGCATAAGGATCACCAGACCGATCAACAGCGCCAACGGCATGTAGCGCGCCATCTCGGCCTTGAGCTCGGCAAAGTCCACGTCCAGCATCATCACCACGAAGAGGAACAGAACCGCGACCGCGCCCACATAGACGATGATCAGCAGCATCGCCACGAACTCAGCTCCCAGCAGAACAAACAGACCCGCCGAGGACAGGAAGGACAAGATCAGCCACAGAACCGAATGCACCGGCTGGCGGCTGATCACCGTGAACAGCCCGCCGGTGATGGCGCTGATGGCAAACAGATAGAAGGCAAAGACGGTCATTGATCCTCATCCTCATTATCGCCCAGAACCTCTTGCGCCAGATCCAGCGCGCGGGTCATGGCCGGGATGCCGGCAAAGACCGACATCTGACCGATCGTTTCCACGATCTCTTGTTTCTTGGCACCAGCCTCAAGCGCGTGGCGCACGGTCTGACGCACCGCCGAGTCCGCCTGAGCGCCCTGACAGGTCAGCCCGGCCAGCGTCAGTAGCAGGCGTGTTTTGGCATCCAGCCCGTCCTTGTTGACGGTGTTGCCGAACATCATCTCCATGACCTCTTTCGGCATGGTCGGCCACAGCGCCTCGAACCCTTTGGGCGAAAAATTCTCCATCGCCGGGTTCATCGCCTTGGCCATGTCCTGAGCCTGCTTCATCATCAGCTCAAACGGATTTTGGGGCGTGTCACTCATCTGTACGGCGCGTCCATTTCCAGATTGCGAGCAATCTCGGCTTCCCAGCGTTCACCGTTATCCAGCAGTTTCTGCTTGTCGTAGAACAACTCTTCGCGGGTCTCCGTGGCGAATTCGAAGTTCGGGCCTTCGACGATGGCATCGACCGGACAGGCCTCCTGACAGAAGCCGCAATAGATGCATTTGGTCATGTCTATGTCATAGCGCGTGGTACGGCGACTTCCGTCTTCACGCGGTTCGGCGTCGATGGTGATGGCTTGCGCCGGACAGACGGCTTCGCACAGTTTGCAGGCGATGCAGCGTTCCTCGCCATTGGGATAACGACGCAGAGCATGCTCACCACGAAAACGCGGGGATAGCGGCCCCTTTTCGTGCGGATAGTTGATCGTGGCTTTGGGGGCGAAGAAGTACTTCAGCCCCAGCTTCATGCCGACCCAAAAGTCCTGAAGCAGGAAATATTTGGCAGCGCGGGTGTAGTCGATTTGGGTCATTCTTTCACCTCCCGCTCTCCTTGTTTCAGAGCGTCAATCTGCTTGGTTACCGTTTCCAAAGCTGCGCAGGGATTGGACACTTGGATTTGTATGTCATTCCCCACGCTCCCCAGAGCAAGGTTCTCTTTTTCCTCAGAACAAGCCTGCTCCAACTGCGACTGGAGACCGCTCAGCATCTCGATTTTCAAGCCGACATCTGCACTATCTGACATATCAGCCTCCTACGCTCCAACGGGCGAACGCGCCCCAGAACCAGTCGAATTTCGCCGCAAAGGCCACGAACACCACCCAGACCAGCGAGAACGGCAGGAATACTTTCCAACCCAACCGCATCAGCTGGTCATAGCGGTAGCGGGGCGTGATCGCCTTGACCATCGCGAAGATGAAGAAGAAGAACGCCATCTTCGCCACCATCCACAGCACGCCATCGGGCAGGCCCGGAATCGGGGACAGCCAGCCGCCGAAGAACAGCAGCGACGTCAGCGCGCACATCAGGAAAATTGCAATGTACTCACCTGCCATGAACAACAGGAATGGCGTGGCCGAGTATTCGACCTGATAGCCGGCGACCAGTTCAGATTCCGCTTCCGGAAGGTCGAACGGCGGGCGGTTGGTCTCGGCAAGCGCCGAGATGAAGAACAGGAATACCATTGGGAAGTGCGGCAGCCAGTACCAGCTGAAGAAGCCGAACGAGCCATCTTGCGCCCGAACGATATCGCCGAAATTCATCGAACCTGTCGAAATGATGATGCCGATGATGATCAGGCCGATGGAGACCTCATACGAGATCATCTGCGCCGCAGAACGCAACGAACCCAGGAACGGGTACTTTGAGTTCGACGCCCAACCACCCATAATCACGCCGTAAACTTCCAACGAAGACACGGCGAAAACATAGAGGATGGCAACGTTGATATCCGACAGAACCCAGCCATCGTTGAACGGGATCACCGCCCAGGCGATCATCGCCAGAACGAAAGATGTCAGCGGAGCAAGGATGAAAACCGTGCGGTCAGCACCCGCGGGGATCACGACCTCTTTCACCACATATTTCAGCGCGTCCGCCACCGATTGCAGGACGCCATAGACCCCCACCACGTTGGGGCCTCTGCGCATCTGGACTGCAGCCCAGATCTTGCGGTCGCCATACACAAGGAACAACAGCGAGATCATCACAAAGGCAACGACTGCAAGCACTTGCGCCAGAATGATGATGGCTATTCCGCCTGGGGTGTTAAAGAATTCAGCCATTGGTCCTCACACCGTGGGTATTCCGTTTTCCGCGGGCGTTGCAAAGGCCATGTGCCTGCGCAAACTGCGGCTGGGTCGGCGCGTTGGTGTAAACAGCATATGCAGCCGTTGCGCCACCCTTATTGTTGCGTTTCACGCGCAATTCTCTGTTGCCTGCGCCACTTAGCACAGCACAGGTGTCAGAGAGCGATATGAAACAGGTCTGGTTCATTCCGCCGCGATCTTCTGGTTCTTGCGAGCCTGAGCCTGCGCAGACAGTTCCGCCATCAGTTGCGAGGCGCGCGCAATCGGGTTGGTCAGATAGAAATCCTTGATCGCATTGCGGAACGTCGCTTTGCCCAGTGGCGCAGCATCCAACCGCTGGATTTCGTTCCCGATCACCTCGTCGATGCTGGCCAGATGTGGAACCGCTTCGATCAGTGCAGTGCGCAATTGCGCCAGCGAGTCGAAGGGCAATGTCGCCCCCAGTTCCGCGGACAACGCCCGCAGGATGGCCCAGTTTTCCTTGGCCTCACCCGGAGCAAAGCCTGCGCGCATCGCCAGTTGCGGGCGGCCTTCGGTGTTCACAAACAGGCCGTTTTCCTCGGTATAGGCTGCACCCGGCAGGATCACATCGGCGCGGTGCGCGCCCCGATCGCCGTGGCTGCCCTGATAGATGACAAAAGCACCCTCACCGATTTCGACCTCATCCGCCCCGAGGTTATAGATCACATCCGCCGCGCTGACGGCCTCCATGCCGCCTTCGTTGGTGGCATCCACATCCATGGCACCCACGCGGGCGGCGGCAGTGTGCAGAACGATCAAGCCACTTTCTGTGTTTGCAGCGATCGCCTGCGCGGCTGCCAGAACGGCTGCGCCGTCAGCCTCTTGCAGTGCGCCCTGCCCGACAATGACCAACGAGCGTTTGCCCTTGATCACATCGTCGCCGCCCATGTCCACGACCTGTTGCAGCGCTGCGCGGTCATCTCCGACATGGTGATAGTCATAAGTCAGGTCCACAGCCGGACCAACCAGAGCCACCTCAGCCCCATGCGCCCATGCCTTGCGGATACGCGCATTCAAGACAGGAGCCTCTTCGCGCGGGTTGGTTCCGATCAAAAGGATGCGTTCGGCAGCATCGATATCCTCGATTGCTGCAGTCCCGGCATAAGCGCTCCGGTTACCCGCGGGCAGCTTGGCCCCGTCAGTGCGGCATTCAACTACACCGCCCTGCCCTTCGATCATCTGTTTCAGGGCGAATACAGCCTCAACCGGGGCCAGATCACCGATGATCCCTGCGGGTTTCTCAGCCCCTTTCAGCGCTTCAGCCGCTTTGGCCAACGCCTCGGGCCATGTCGCCGGGCGCAACTTGCCGTTTTCGCGCACGTAAGGCTTGTCCAAACGCTGGCGACGCAGACCATCCCACACAAAGCGGGTCTTGTCGCTGATCCATTCCTCGTTCACGCCGTCATGGTTGCGCGGCAAAAAGCGCATCACTTCGCGCCCTTTGGTATCCACACGAATGTTCGAGCCCAAGGCATCCATCACGTCGATGCTCTCGGTCTTGGTCAATTCCCAAGGCCGTGCGGTGAAGGCGTAGGGCTTCGAGGTCAACGCCCCAACCGGGCACAGGTCGATGATGTTACCCTGCAGGTTCGAATCCAGCGTCTGGTTCAGATACGAGGTGATCTCGGCATCCTCGCCACGTCCGGTCTGACCCATCTGAGTGATCCCGGCCACTTCAGTCGTGAAACGCACACAACGGGTACAGCTTATGCAGCGGGTCATCGCAGTGCCGACCAACGGCCCCAGATCCAGATCATCGACCGCACGCTTGGCTTCCTTGAAGCGCGAGCCCGACACACCATAGGCCATCGCCTGATCCTGCAGGTCACACTCGCCACCCTGATCGCAGATCGGACAATCCAACGGGTGGTTGATGAGCAGGAACTCCATCACCCCCTCGCGGGCCTTCTTGACCATGGGCGAGTTCGTCTTGACCTCCGGCGCCTGTCCTTCCGGCCCTGGGCGCAGATCGCGGACCTGCATCGCGCAAGAGGCCGCAGGTTTGGGCGGGCCACCAACAACCTCCACCAGACACATCCGGCAGTTCCCGGCAATCGACAGACGCTCGTGATAGCAAAAGCGCGGCACCTCGACCCCGGCCTCTTCGCAGGCCTGGATCAGGGTCATCGCGCCGTCGACTTCGATTTCCTGCCCGTCGATATTGACTTTGCGGAGGTCAGACATGGTCTAGTTCGCCCTCAAATACACGCCAATGGCGCTGTTTCTTTCAATCTCTGCCCGCCCCAGCGTGCAGAATGTCTGTGGCTGCCCGTAGGAAACGCCGTGCTGGGCCAGGTAGGACTCGCCCTTGGTCCGCATCCGTGCCTTTTCGGCATCGGATTCGACATAGGCCCGGATTTCCGCATCCGAATAACCCAGTTTGTTGGCCTTTGACTTCAAACCCCACATCACCCCGATCGCCTTGAGCCTACGTCCACTGATATCGTCGCAGTACTCAGAAATCTCATTTGCAATGGCGATGTAGTAGAGTTCGTTGTCGATCTCTTTGACTTCGCGCAAGGGCGGCTTGGCTTGTGCGAACGTCGGAACGATCAGCAAAGCGGACAATACTGCAATCTTGAAACCAGACATGGCAATTCCTTTCGTCTTGGGTTTGCCCAAGCGAAAGGATTTGGCCACGCTATTCAATAACATCGGGCCTTGCCTGAGATGATATGCAAAAACACCGCTCATGGTCTTTGGCAGGTTCCCGCAAAAGTCAGCGTGTCATCCACAATGCGCAGTTTTTTTGGATCGGTGTCCGGTCCGACCTTCCAGTCGATCTTGGACGATCCATAATTGGCGATGCAGTATTTGGTTCCTTCAAAGCGGCCGGCTTCGCGTGCACCATCCAGCGACACTGAAGCGCCATCCACGGTCACCGTGAAATCCGCAAGCGTCACCTTTTTGTCGACAACTTTGGCCTTGGTTCGAAACGCGTGACCGTCGAACAGGACCTGATCGTTCGATCCTCGTCCGCAACTTGCGACAATGGCCAGCGCGGCGATCAGTCCAAGGGCTGAGATATGTTTATTCATGGCAGCAGATCTCCGGTTCAGCAGCATGGGCCGGATGGTCCGGCGCAACGGTTTGGTTTTGCGATATGATCTTCATCGCTTCACTCCGCGGCTACCGGGGCGCAAACGTTGTTGCGCCATTGGGTGGCTTGTTTCAGTTCATTCCAGCCAAAGGCATGGTCACTGGGACCATTTGAACGCAGATGTTCAAGCCGTTCGACTGCCTCATCAAGCGAGGGTTTGTGACCGGCTGGTACCCACCACATCGCAAAGTGCATTTGCCCCAGAACCTCGAACCACTCCTGACGGCGTTCGTAGAACTGTTTGTGAATTGTCCCCCAGACAAACTTTTCAAGGCTCGGCACATCTTCCCAGACTGTCAGATTGGCAACGAATTGCGGATCATCGCAGATGGCGTTTTCGGTGTTCCCGGTGCCTGGTTCACCCGACCCTTCCATCATCCAGACGAAACCGGGCATACGCTTGCCCAGCCCGTTCACGCGATCAAGGTTCGCCATGAACTCGGCCACACGCGGGTCGTCCGTGGGTGCCAGCAGGCGGCCCACGTTCAGTTCCGCCAGATGATATCCGTCAGGCTGAATCAAAACGCCGCCACCAGTGCCATCAGCGCCAGAACGACCATGCAGGCCCATCCGATCACGTAGAAAACCGACCGCAACCCGCTGTGGGGTTTCCCGATACCACGCAGATGGATCACCAGCATGACAACCCGCGCAACCAGTACCAGCGATGCCAGCAGGTTGACCCAAACCGGACTGGCACCAAGCAGGATTGCGGCCACTGTGACCGCCAGATAGGCGGGCAGCGTTTCGGTTCCGTTTAGGTATGCCCTGTTCAAACGGTAGGCTTTATCCGAATAATCTTGCTCCGGTGTCGCGCCCGGTGCCAGCCCTTTGCCTGCCTTGGCCAGAGCCGAAAACGGCGAGAGGGCCAAAACAATCAGAGTAAAGATCATCAGCGAGGCTATCGCGTGGGAATATTCGGCAAAGATATCCATCAGGTTCACTCCGCTGCCATCGCACCCATTCGGCCCGATTTCTGGGCCTTGATGCGGTCCTCGATTTCATCCCGGAAATTTCGGATCAGGCCCTGGATCGGCCAGGCGGCCGCGTCGCCCAGGGCGCAAATCGTGTGTCCTTCGACCTGCTTGGTCACGTCGAACAGCATGTCAATCTCTTCAAGTTCGGCCTCACCACGCACCAGACGGTCCATGACACGCATCATCCAGCCGGTGCCTTCGCGGCAAGGCGTGCACTGGCCACAACTTTCGTGCTTGTAGAACTTCGACAGACGCCAGATTGCCTTGATGATGTCTGTGGACTTGTCCATGACGATCACAGCCGCGGTACCCAGGCCCGAGCCCAATTCGCCGCGCAGATAGTCGAAATCCATGATCGCATCGCGCATGTTCTCACCGCGCACGCAAGGCACCGACGATCCCCCGGGGATAACTGCCAGCAGGTTATCCCAGCCACCGCGGATACCACCGCAATGGGTTTCGATCAGCTCTTCAAAGGAAATCGACATCGCCTCTTCGACGACACAAGGGTTGTTCACATGGCCTGAGATCGCAAACAGCTTGGTGCCCGCGTTGTTCTGGCGGCCAAAGCCCGCGAACCAGTCGGCACCACGGCGCAGGATCGTTGGCACGACAGCGATGGATTCAACGTTGTTCACTGTGGTAGGGCAGCCATAAAGCCCCGCCCCCGCCGGGAACGGAGGTTTCATCCGCGGCATACCCTTCTTGCCCTCAAGGCTTTCGATCAGAGCGGTTTCCTCGCCGCAGATATAGGCGCCTGCCCCGTGATGCAGGAACAGGTCAAAATCCCAGCCCGACCCGGCGGCGTTCTTGCCCAGCAGACCGGAATCGTAGGCCTCGTCAATTGCGGCCTGCAGCGCTTCGCGCTCGCGGATATACTCGCCGCGCAGGTAGATATAGCAGGTATGCGCGTTCATCGCGAAAGATGCGATCAGGCAACCTTCGATCAGCGTATGCGGATCGTGGCGCATGATCTCGCGGTCTTTACACGTACCGGGTTCGGATTCATCCGCGTTCACAACCAGGTAGGCCGGACGACCATCGCTCTCCTTTGGCATGAATGACCATTTCAGTCCCGTAGGGAAACCAGCGCCCCCACGTCCACGAAGGCCCGAATCCTTCATGGTCTGGATAATCCAGTCGCGCCCCTTGTCGATCAGGCCAGCGGTGCCGTCCCAATGACCCCGGGCCTGCGCGCCTTTCAGCGTACGCTCGTGCATCCCGTAGATGTTGGTAAAGATCCGGTCCTGATCCTTCAGCATCGCTACTTACCTTTGGCTATCCTGACGCATGCGCCAGAGTTGAAAAATGTTGACGCCTGCATAGATGAACCCTGCCAGAGCGGCAAAATCAAACAGCAGTGCATGTCGCGTCGTCAGTTCCAGTGCGGGACCGATGAACAGGTTCATGGCAAGCCAAAGCGCCATCGTCACAGCGATGACGATGCCGATATGGCGGCCCTTGCGGGCTATGGCCTGTTCCTTGTCCTTGTCCATCTCACCCTGATGCCCCGGATGGGCATCGTCATTTAGTCTTCGTAAGTGCCGTCTTCCTTGGCACGTTTGGCGAATTCGGTTTCCTCACCCGCCGCAAGTTTACCGGCCTGTTCGATCCATCCGTCACGCTCGATCCGGCCCTTGAACTTCAGCCGCGCATCTACCCATGCCACGTTTTCCGCAGTCCAGACCGCGATCTGGTCATAGTGATAAAAGCCCAGCTCATTCAGCGTCTCTTCCAGCTTGGGACCAACGCCCTTCAGCATCTTCAGATCGTCGGCTTTCCCGTCACGAGGGCCGGTCAGTGTTTCGGGCTGATCTTCCTTTGCCGCCCGCGCCTCTTCCGCCTGTTTCACCGCAGGTTTCGCCGGAGCCGGAGCCTTGGGCGGCTTCGGCGCCGCCTTGGTCGCCACGGCCTTACCATCCTTACCCAGCCATGGGGTCAGGATCGGAACCTCAGTCCCGTCGATCCGCTTGACGGTGTCGCCAATGTCCGCGGCCAGTTGCACGCTGGCATTGTACTGTGTCTTGCCGCTTTCGTAGTCCTTGAGGCTGCTCAACCCTTTGAGTGGTTCGGCGCCATACCTGCCATTCTGCGGCCCCGGTGTCGGCACCTTGCCAGAGGCCAGATCGTCAATAATCCTGCCAAAGTTGTCGGCGGTCAGGTCTTCATAATAATCTTTGCCAATCTGAGCCATCGGCGCATTGGTGCAGGACCCGAGACATTCCACCTCTTCCCAGCTCAGCTTGCCATCTGCGGACAGCTCATGCGGTTTGGCGGCGATCTTTTCCTTGCAGACCGCGATCAGATCCTCAGCCCCGCAGATCATGCACGACGTGGTGCCGCACACCTGAATATGCGCTACAGTCCCAACCGGTTGCAGCTGGAACATGAAGTAGAAGGACGCCACCTCAAGCACGCGGATATAGGCCATACCTAGCATGTCGGCGACGGATTCAATCGCCGGACGGGTCAACCAGCCCTCTTGTTCCTGCGCGCGCCACAGCAGCGGGATGACCGCGCTGGCCTGACGCCCCTCGGGGTACTTGGTGATCTGCGCTTCGGCCCATTGCTGGTTAGCAGCGGTGAAGGCAAAGCTATCGGGTTGTTCGGGATGTAAACGGCGGAGCATTATTTGATCTCTTCCAGTTCGGCGAAAGACAACACGTTGTCCTGCTGGGAACCAACTTTTGTCAGACGAGCGCCGTGGGCAATCTTGGCAAAACGTCGAAAATCCTCGAGAGACTCGAGTTCTATCATAACGCGATAGCCGCCCTCGTACTTCTTCGGTTCGTATTCCTCACCGGTTTTTTTGTGTCGATACCTAAGGGTCACCGATCAATCTCCCCAAACACAACATCCATGGTACCGATGATCGCGGCGACGTCAGCCAGCTGGTGCCCTCCGGCGACGTGGTCCATGGCTTGCAGATGCAGGAAACCCGGCGCGCGCAGTTTGGCGCGATAGGGTTTGTTGGTGCCGTCGGCGACCAGATAGACGCCAAATTCGCCCTTGGGGGCCTCGACGGCGGCATACACTTCACCCGCGGGGACGTGGAATCCTTCGGTGTAAAGCTTGAAGTGATGGATTAGGCTTTCCATCGAGGTCTTCATGTCCGACCGCTTTGGCGGGGTGATCTTGCCTCGTGCCAGAACATCTCCCGGGCAGTCGCGCAGTTTGGCGATGGCCTGACGGATGATATGCAGCGACTGGCGCATCTCTTCCATGCGGACGAGGTAACGGTCATAGCAGTCGCCGTTCTTGCCGACGGGGATCTGAAACTCGAACTCGTCATAGCATTCATAGGGCTGCGCGCGACGCAGGTCCCATGCCAGACCAGACCCACGCACCATAACACCCGAGAAACCATATTTCTGGATATCGTCTTCGGTCACCACACCGATATCGGCGTTGCGCTGCTTGAAGATGCGGTTTTCTGTCAGCAGACCGTCGATATCATCGAGAACAGCCGGGAATTCGTGGCTCCACGCCTCGATATCGTCTAGCAGTTCCGGCGGCAGGTCCTGATGCACACCGCCCGGGCGGAAATAGGCCGCATGAAGTCTGGCGCCACAGGCCCGCTCATAGAACACCATCAGCTTTTCGCGTTCTTCAAAGCCCCACAGCGGCGGGGTCAGCGCGCCGACGTCCATCGCCTGCGTGGTCACGTTCAGCAGGTGGTTCAGGATGCGCCCGATTTCGGAATACAGCACCCGGATCAGCGAGCCACGGCGTGGTACCTCGACCCCGGTCAGCTTTTCGATGGCCAGACACCAGGCGTGTTCCTGGTTCATCGGCGCCACATAGTCCAGACGATCAAAGTACGGCAAGTTCTGCAGATACGTCCGGCTTTCCATCAGCTTTTCGGTACCGCGGTGCAGCAGGCCGATATGCGGATCGCAGCGTTCGACGATCTCGCCGTCCAGCTCAAGCACCAAACGCAAAACTCCGTGCGCCGCGGGGTGTTGCGGGCCGAAGTTAATGTTGAAATTGCGGATCTTCTGTTCTCCGCTCAGCGCGTCCGTGCTGCCGTCATCGTATCTTGAGCCGTCCATCAACGCCCCCGTTTGTTCTTTTTCGCTTCGGCCCGAACCCGGACCTTTTCCGCCTCGGCAGCTTTGGCTGCGGCCCCTGCCAGCAGGACCCCCAGCGCACCCAGTGCGAACAGTTCCCCCAGCAGCATTAGCATCTCAACGGCGCTCCAGCTCTTGCAGTTTCAATCCAACCCACCACAGCAACGCAATCGTGCCAAACGGGATCAGACAGAGAAGGCACCAGTATTTGTTGATCCCGAAAAACGGCAATATCTTCACCATCGGAATGATGGTCAGCGCAGAAAGGATCAGCCACCAGATGCCACCCATTATTCGGTCTCCTGCTTCTCGTCCCCCGGCAGAATGTAATTCGCACCTTCCCACGGTGACATGAAATCAAACTGACGGTATTCCTGCACCAGACTGACGGGTTCGTAGACCACGCGTTTTTGCGCCTCGTCATAGCGGACCTCGGTATAGCCGGTGGTCGGGAAATCCTTGCGCAGAGGATGGCCGCGGAAACCATAGTCGGTCAGGATACGCCGCAAGTCCGGATGGCCCGAGAACAAGATCCCGAACATATCGAATACTTCACGCTCGAACCAGTTGGCCGAAGGGTGAACGTCCACGATCGAAGGCACCATATCCTCTTCACGGATGGACACCCGCAGGCGAATACGCTGGTTCTGGTACATCGACAGGAAGTGATAGACCACGTCGAACCGTTTGACCCGTTCGGGGTAATCCACACCCGTAATATCAACCAGTGACGAGAACTTGCAATTCTGATCGGATTTCAGAAACTCCACGAACTCCACCAAGTTCGACGGTGCGACATCGACATTCAGTTCGCCATGGGTCACATCCCAGGACAGAACACAATCGGCCCGTTTCAGCTCCAACTGCGCGCCGAGTTCCTTGAGTGCGTCGCTCATCAGCTCTCTCCTCAGCGTACGATGGTGCCGGTGCGGCGGATTTTGCGTTGCAGCTGCATCAGGCCGTACAGCAGCGCCTCAGCCGTCGGAGGGCAGCCGGGGACGTAGATATCGACCGGCACGACACGGTCACAGCCGCGCACCACCGAATAAGAATAGTGATAGTAACCACCACCGTTGGCGCAGGAACCCATTGAGATCACATAGCGCGGCTCGGGCATCTGGTCATAGACCTTGCGCAGCGCCGGGGCCATCTTGTTGGTCAGGGTACCGGCCACGATCATCACGTCGGACTGACGAGGAGAGGCGCGCGGTGCGATGCCGAACCGTTCCGCGTCATAACGCGGCATCGAGGTGTGCATCATCTCAACCGCGCAGCAGGCCAGACCGAATGTCATCCAGTGCAGCGAACCGGTACGAGCCCAGTTAATGATATCTTCGGTCGAGGTCAGCAGGAACCCTTTGTCCTGCAACTCGGCATTCAGGGCCTGGGTGGCGACTTCCTTGTCGACGCCGGCGGTGTTTGCGCCCGTCATCACTCCCATTCCAGGGCCCCTTTCTTCCACTCATAGGCAAAGCCAATGGTCAGCACCGCCAGGAACACCATCATCGACCAGAACCCGACATCACTGATGTCCTTGAACCCGACGGCCCATGGGAACAGGAAGGCGATTTCCAGATCGAAGATGATGAAAAGAATCGAGACCAGATAGAATCGGACGTCGAATTTCATCCGCGCATCGTCAAAGGCGTTGAACCCACATTCATATGCGCTGACCTTTTCAGGGTCGGGATTGCGGACGGCCAGAACCACAGCCGCAAGAATCAGGACGATTCCAAGGCCTACGGCAACGGCAAGAAACACCAGGATCGGGAGATACTCCCGCAACAGGTCTTCCACGAATAGCTCCTTTCCTGCGCGTGCCCCAAAAGGGTGCGCCGTCAATTGGCGTGTTGACTGGACATTCTCTATCCGCGCGGGGTCAGAGGGTCAACCGAACACAACCACGCACCGGCGCATTATTCGGAACAAATCGGGACAGATTTCCAACTGGTTTTGCGATTGTCGACTTTCGAGCAACAGATGCTAAACCTAAGTTTTCCATGCAGGTTTTCTTTTCCCGAAAAACGCTTCGATCCCCTCGTGAGCCTCGTCCGTTTCCCAGCGGTCGACCAGCGCCTGAATCGTTTGGTCGATCACGTTGTCATCAATTACGGGACCAAGTGTCCCGATCAATTGCTTGGCCGAAGCAACCGCGCCGGGGGCGCAGGACAAATATGGCACCACTTCAGCTTCGACCGCGTCCACCAGATCATCTGACGGCACCGCCTTTGCAAGAAGCCCAAGCTCCACCGCCTCGGATGCGTCAAACAAGCGGGCAGACATGAACACGCGCCTCGCCCGCGCTTCGCCCATCCGGGCTATGACATATGGCCCGATCGTGGCTGGGATCAGACCCAGACGAGTCTCGGTCAGTCCCATTTTCAGGCTGTTCACGCCAACTGCCACATCACAGACTGATGCCATCCCGACGCCGCCACCAAAAGCATTGCCCTGCAACGCGCCGATCAGCGGTTTGGGCAGTGTGTTCAAAGCCTGCAGCATCTCGGCCAGTTTACGCGCCTCAGCAAACCGAGTGTCGGGATCAGCCGCCATTTGGGCCTGCATCCATCCCAGGTCGCCCCCCGCGCAAAACGTCTTGCCCGCGCCGGTCAAAACCACGACCCGGACCGCATCATCCCCGGCAAGACGTTTAGCAGCCTCAGTCAGTTCAGAAATCATCTGCGCAGACATGGCGTTGTGTTTTTCTGGACGGTTAAGTGTCAGCGTCGCGACACCGCGTTCATCAGTCACCAATGAGATCGTTTCGAACATGCCTTGCCCTTATTCCTGCCTCATGGCGCGCGCCATTGTCGCCGCCTCCTCAATAATCGCGAGGTCAAGCCCGGTCTCGTATCCCAACCGCTCAAGATGCGCAGCCAGCGCCTCGGTCGCCACGTTTCCGGCAGCCCCCGGCGCATATGGACATCCCCCCAGACCGCCAACAGCTGCATCGAACACCCGCACGCCCAGCGCGAGTGAGGCGTCGACGTTGTCAATGGCACGCCCTGATGTGTCGTGAAAATGCCCTGCCAATCGGGTTACGGGCACCCGTTCGCGGACGGCCAAAAGCATATGTGCAATCGAGTCCGGCGTCGCCTGACCAATCGTATCGCCCAGCGAAATTTCATAACACCCGTGCGAGAACAGCAGATCCGCGACTTCGGCCACTTTTTCCGGCGGCGTAGGACCGTCATAGGGGCAGTCGGTCACACATGAGACATAGCCGCGCACTGGCAGATCGATGTGGCGTGCAGCTTCGAGGATCGGCACGAACCGCTCTATCGATTCCTCGATTGTTGCGTTGATATTTGCTTTCGAGAAACCCTCCGATGCCGATGCAAACACTGCAATCTCGTCGGCTTTCGCGGCAAGCGCATCCTCATATCCACGCATGTTGGGGGTCAACGCCGCATAGCGAATGCCGTCTGCACGGGTGATACCCGCCAGAACATCGCCGCTGCCCGCCATCTGTGGCACCCATTTAGGTGAGACAAAGCTAGCAACCTCGATCCGGCTGAAACCAGCACGGCTCAGGCAATCGACCAACGCGACCTTGCTGGCGACCGGAATTTCGCGTGCCTCGTTCTGCAACCCGTCGCGCGGGCCAACTTCAAAAATTTCAACGCGGTCGCCCATTATTCCCTCCGAAGTTCTTTTAATTACGCCGGGATTGCCGGATCACTCTGCTTCTTCCAGCCTCACCAGTGCCGCGCCGGCTTCGACCTGACTGCCCGCGTCGGTCAACACTTCCGCCACGACACCATCGCGCGCCGCAAGCAACGAATGCTCCATCTTCATGGCTTCCAGAATGGCCATCCGGTCACCTTCTTTGACCGCTTGACCTGCTTTCGCAAAGACGGCCTTGACCAACCCCGGCATCGGCGCCTCGATCACGTTGACATCACCGGTGGCACTGGTGTCGCGGTCAAGCGGATCAACAATTCCAAAAACCGTCCCGTTGGCGCCAAAAACCGTAGCGACCGAGCCGGAGATTGCAACCCGAGGCAACTTCATACCTCCTAAGGACCAAGCTCCATCTCTCCGCTCTGCAACGAACCGGGCATCGCCGATTGTCCAGTTTTGCAGATCAGGGGACTGCACCTGAACATCCAGATTCACAACATCACCGCCCCAGGTTAATTGAACAGCGCGATGCAACGGTGCCCAGAGGGCGAAGCCACTGACATCCTGAGTATCCGACAACTCAGACGCAGCCATTGCAGCGGCGATTGTCTGAACCGGTTCAGGCGAAACCTCCTGCACCAGTGAATCAAGATCCCGGGCAATAAGCCCGGTATCCACGTCCCCCGAAGCAAAGCCATTGTGCCGCGCCAGTTCACCCAGGAACGCCAGATTTGTGACGGTGCCCGCGACCTCGGTTCCGGACAATGCACGGCTTAACGACGCCAACGCGACCTCACGCGTTGGGCCGTGCACGATTACCTTGGCAATCATGGGATCATACCAGGGGCTGATCGTATCATCTGCCCGAACACCGCTGTCGGCGCGGCACGTACCAGGAAACTCCAGATGCGTCAGTGTTCCGGTGGCAGGTAAAAAGCCCTTTGGCACGTCTTCTGCATAAAGCCGCGCCTCGAAAGCATGACCTGAAATTGCCAACTCCGCTTGTCGCGCTGGCAAGCGTTCCCCTGAGGCGACCCGCAGTTGCCAGTCAACCAGATCTATGCCGGTGATCGCCTCGGTAACGGGGTGTTCAACCTGCAAACGAGTGTTCATTTCCATGAACCAGAAGCGGTCCGGACGTAATCCGTCCGAGGCATCAACGATGAACTCAACCGTCCCTGCACCCTTGTACCCGATTGCCTCGGCCGCGCGCACACCGGCCTGCCCCATCGCCTCACGCATCTCGGTCGTCATGCCGGGGGCCGGGGCTTCTTCGATCACTTTCTGATGTCGCCGTTGCAAAGAACAGTCACGTTCGAACAGATGGACCGCGTTTGTACCGTCGCCAAAAACCTGCACTTCAATGTGACGCGGTTTGGCTACGAATTTCTCGACCAACACGGCTTCGTTGCCAAACGCGGTGCGTGCTTCGCCCCGTGCGCTGTCCAGAGCCGCTGCGAAATCCTCGGGCCTTTCTACAAGGCGCATGCCTTTGCCGCCACCGCCGGCAACTGCCTTGATCAACACCGGATAGCCGATGGCATCTGCAGCTCCGGCAAGGTGTTCGCCGTCCTGATTGTCACCATGGTATCCGGGAACCACCGGAACTCCGGCCTGTTCCATCAGCACCTTGGCCGCGTCCTTAAGGCCCATTTTGCGGATCGCCGCCGCCGAGGGGCCGATGAAGGTCAGGCCAGCAGCTTCAACAGCATCCACGAAATCGGGGTTTTCAGACAGAAAGCCATAACCGGGGTGAATCGCCTGCGCGCCGGTATCGAGCGCGGCCCGTATGATCACATCCCCCTTCAGATAACTTTCCGCGGGTGCCGCACCACCGATATGCACCGCCTCATCCGCCATTTGAACGTGCTTGGCGGCGGCGTCAGCGTCCGAATAAACGGCCACGCACCAAACGCCCATCTTCTGAGCCGTTTCCATCACCCGGCAGGCAATCTCGCCCCGGTTGGCAATCAGGATTTTATTGAACATGCTTAACTTTTCCTTCCCTGGCGGAATCCTTCAAAGAAGGGTTTTGCCAAAAGAATTTTCTCAGAAAATTCTCCATCGCGGTCACATCCTGAACACGCCGAAACGTGTCTCCTCGATGGGCGCATTCAAGGCTGCGCTGAGCGACAGCGCCAAGACATCACGACTTTTGCGCGGATCGATGATGCCATCATCCCATAGACGCGCGGACGCGTAGAGGGGATGCGATTGCTCCTCGAACATTTCCAGCGTCGGGCGTTTGAATTCGGCCTCTTCCTCGACCGACCATGTGCCGCCCTGCCGTTCGATGCCGTCTCGTTTGACGGTGGCCAGCACACCTGCCGCCTGTTCTCCACCCATGACCGAGATGCGAGAATTCGGCCACGTCCACAAGAACCGGGGCTGATAGGCGCGGCCCGCCATGCCGTAGTTCCCGGCCCCGAAAGAGCCACCCACGAGCATGGTGATCTTGGGCACCGAGGTTGTGGCGACAGCCGTCACCATCTTGGCCCCATGCCGCGCGATGCCCTCGTTCTCGTATTTACGTCCAACCATAAATCCGGTGATGTTCTGCAGGAACACCAGAGGGATTTTGCGCTGCGAACACAGCTCGACAAAGTGCGCGCCCTTTTGCGCCGCCTCTGAAAACAGCACGCCGTTATTGGCGATGATCCCAACCGGGCAACCTTTGACATGGGCAAACCCTGTCACCAGTGTCTCGCCAAAGCGCGGCTTGAACTCGTCGAAACGCGATCCATCAACCAGCCGGGCGATCACTTCACGAATGTCATAAGGAGTGCGCAGATCAGCCGGGACAACGCCTAGGATTTCCTCGGGGTCATATGCTGGGTCTTCAGGGCTAGCCCAATCCACCGTCTGCGGCCTGCGTCGGTTCAGCGATCCAACTGCACGGCGCGCCAGTGCCAACGCGTGGGCGTCATCCTCAGCCAGATAGTCGGCCACTCCGGACAAACGGGTATGGACGTCACCGCCGCCCAGATCCTCGGAACTGACGACCTCACCCGTTGCGGCCTTGACCAAGGGAGGACCGGCCAGAAAGATTGTTCCCTGTTCTTTGACGATGATCGTCACGTCCGACATCGCGGGCACATAAGCACCGCCCGCCGTGCAAGATCCCATGACCACCGCGATCTGAGGGATGCCCTTCGCGCTCATCCGGGCCTGATTGTAGAAAATGCGGCCAAAATGGTCACGGTCGGGGAAGACCTCATCCTGATTGGGCAGGTTCGCGCCGCCACTATCGACCAAATAGATGCAGGGCAGATTGTTTTCCTCGGCAATCTCCTGTGCGCGCAGGTGTTTCTTGACCGACATCGGATAATAGGTGCCGCCCTTCACAGTGGCGTCGTTGCAGACCACCATGACCTCCTGCCCCTGCACCCGGCCAATACCGGCAACAACCCCGGCGGACGGAGCTGCATCGCCGTACATCCCATGCGCCGCCGTTGCACCGATTTCCAGAAACGGAGACCCCGGGTCCAACAGGTTCGCAACCCGACGACGGGGTAGCATCTTGCCGCGCGATTCATGGCGTGCGCGTGATTTCTCGCCGCCACCCATGCGGGCCGCTTCGGCAGCGACTGAGATTTGCGCCAGCGCATCGAGATGCGCTGCGCGGTTTGCCTTGAAGCCCTCAGAGGCGGGCACGGCTTTGGATTTTAGTTTCATTGCTTAACCTCCAAGGCAAGTCGCTGCAAAGACCGCCACTGTACCCAATCTCCAGTATTCAGATAAAAGTCGCACCAAGCATCTGGCGGGATTTCTTCTCGGGGAGACGCGTCGCAAACATTAAAGACGTCTTCGACCAACTGGTAATACTTGCGCTCGTAACTACGCGCCTGCCGAGTCGATCCCTTAATGGTCTGAGGAACACTGTCTTTGATCTTAGTCGATAGCGAAACCATGTGCCCTGAAAGATCGGCGAGACATTGAAGTCGCTTGTCTATAGGGCGACCGGTCAAGCAGTATTGAGCGGCAAGTTCCGCACAATTGGCATCCATGATCATCCCGTTGGCAGTCTGAGTAAGTTGAGTGCACTCCTCAAACCAATCCAAGGCGTCAATAGGAACCGGAGTGGTTTCCGCATGCGCTTGCCAAACGCAGGATATCGATAGGAACATAGTAATCAGACTGCGTTTCATACACTAACTTCCTCTGCCGCCCGCGCCTTCAGTTCCTTCCGGATCACCTTCCCGGTCACCGTCATCGGCAGTTCCTCAAGAAATGCGACCTCACGGGGATAGGAATACTGCGCCAGACGGTCCTTGACCCATTCCTGCAACTCAGCGCCCGACGCCTCGCCCCCAGGTTTCAGCACGACATAAGCCTTGACGATCTCGGTTCGCAGCGGGTCGGGCTTGCCGACCACGCCCACCGTCGCCACCGCCGGGTGCGTCAACAGGCAATCTTCGATCTCGGCTGGACCGATGCGATATCCAGCGGACGTTATCACGTCGTCATCCCGACCCACGAAGCGCAGATAGTCACCTTCCCACACGCCACGATCGCCGGTAATCAGCCAGTCACCCCGGAACTTCTCGGCAGTTGCCTCCGGCCGGTTCCAGTATTCCAGCAACATCGAGGCCGAACCACGCCGGATGGCCACATCGCCCTCTTCCTCTGTCGGATTACCGTCATCGTCGATCACGGCAACCTCATGCCCCGGTACCGGCTTGCCGATACAGCCGGGCTGTACCGGAAAATCCCGGGCACAGGAGGAGACGACCATATTGCATTCGGTCTGACCGTAGAATTCGTTGATCGTCAGGCCGAAAGCCTTTTCCCCCCAAGCCAGCATTTCGGCGCCCAGCGGCTCGCCTCCCGAGGCGACAGAGCGCAGGCCCGGAATGGACTGGTCCGCAGCCTTGAGCATCCGCAATGCGGTGGGCGGGAAGAACACGTTGCGCACACCGCCACGTTCGATCACTTCGGCGCAGGCCTCAGGCGTGAATTTCTCCAACCTTGCCGCAACAACCGGAATGCCCAGCGCCAATCCCGGCATCAGCACGTCGAACAATCCACCGATCCAGGCCCAGTCGGCAGGTGTCCACAAGCAATCACCGTCCTGCAGGTGATTGTGACTGATCGAAACGCCGGGCAGATGGCCGGTCAGCACGCGATGACCGTGCAAGGCACCCTTTGGACTGCCCGTTGTCCCGGAGGTATAGATCAGCACCGCAGGGTCTTCGGAGTTGGTATCGGCGAATGGCACCGACTCACCAGCTTCACCGATTTCAGCCGCTATCAACGGGGTGGCCAGATCCGTCAGCATGGCGGCGCCCTCGGCGTCGGTCAGCACAAATTGGGCACCGGCATCGCCCACGCGGGACTTCAGGGCGTCCCGTTTGAACAGTTTGAACAAGGGAACCGAAATCGCCCCGATCTTCCAGATCGCAAGATGGGCCGCCGCGCACCAGGGCGACTGGCTGAGCAATACACCAACCCGATCACCGGGCTGCACCCGCTGCAGCAACGCGCGGGCGATACCATCCGTCATGTCTGACAGCTGGCCATAGGTGACCTGCTTGAAACTACCTTCCGTCAGATCAATCAGTGCAACCTGCTGTTTCGGCTTGGACAGGCATTGGCTTGCCATATTCAGCCGATCAGACACATCCCAGCCGCCCGCTGAATGCAATCCGGGTATGCGCTCAGAGCGAGGCATGGTGAATTTCCCTTGTTTCATTGGGCGCTTCGGGTCGAGCCGAATGGAACTCACAACACTCGTTTTGACACAGATCAGAGAGAGCATGTTGCGCATGGCGCAATGCGTGTGTGTTAACGAAACCAAAGGCTTGAAGATGAATATGAAACTCGCCGCATTGACTCTGTCCACTGCGCTTGTCGCCCTTGCAGCGCCCGCGTTTGCGCAATCGAAAGGTGACTGGACGGCCAGTATCGGTCTTGGATACCTCAACCCCAAATCCGACAACGGCACGGTCCTTGGCCAAAGCACAGATATCAGCTCGGACACCCGCCCGATCTTCACCGTCGAATACTTTATTCAGGACAATCTGGGGATCGAGTTGCTGGCTGCCACTCCGTTCAAGCATGACATCACGCTCGGCGGCAGCATTGACGCAGGCAGTGTCAAACAACTGCCGCCCACCCTGTCGCTGAACTATCACTTCCCCACCAACAGCGCTTGGAAACCGTACGTCGGCGCCGGTTTGAACTACACCACCTTCTTCGACGAAGAGCTCCCCGGCCTCAAGATCGACGACTCGTTCGGCGTGTCGCTGCAGGTTGGCCTGGACTATATGATCAACGATGACAACGGTGTTCGGCTGAACGTCCGCTGGTTCGATATCGACTCGGATGTCACGCTGAACGGACGCAACATCGGCAAAGCCGAAATCGATCCGTGGCTGATTGGCGTGTCCTACGTCCATCGCTTCTGATCCTTTCACCGAAACGCCCCGCAGTTCCCTCGGCTGCGGTGCGTTTCACGCTCAGAGCATTTCGTTCATCAATTCGCGCCCGATCAGCATCCGGCGAATTTCACTGGTACCCGCACCGATCTCCATCAGCTTGGCATCACGGAATATGCGGCTGACGGCAGCGTCCGACAGGAACCCGGCCCCACCCATCGCCTGAACGGCTTGATGCGCCTGTGTCATCGCCTGCTCCGAAGCGTACAGACAGCAGGCCGCCGCATCCTGACGCGTGACATCGCCCCGGTCACAGGCCTTGGCCACTTCGTAAATATAGGCCCGTGCAGAGTTCATGGCCGTGTACATATCCGCGATCTTGCCCTGCATCAGCTGAAAGGTTCCGATCGGCTTGCCGAACTGCTTGCGCTCGGCCAGGTACGGCATGATCTCATCCAGACAGGCCGCGATGATGCCGGTTCCGATCCCTGCAAGCACCACCCGCTCGTAATCCAGCCCGGACATCAGAACGGCAACACCCTTGCCTTCTTCGCCCAGCACATTCTCGAACGGCACCTCCACATCCTCAAAGATCAGTTCAGCCGTGTTCGACCCGCGCATACCCAACTTGTCGAAATGGGGAGAGGTCGAGAACCCCTTCATCTCCTTTTCGACCAAAAAGGCCGTGATACCTTTCGAACCGGCCTCGGGGTCGGTCTTGGCATAGACCACCAGCGTATCGGCATCCGGGCCATTGGTGATCCAGTACTTGTTGCCATTCAGACGGTAGTGGTCATTGCGCTTTTCGGCGCGCAGCTTCATCGACACCACATCCGACCCGGCCGAAGGTTCGGACATCGCCAACGCGCCCACATGATCACCAGAAACGAGGCGCGGCAGATATTTCTGCTTTTGCTCTTCGTTGCCGTTCAACTTGATTTGATTCACGCAGAGGTTGGAATGTGCACCATATGAAAGCGAAACCGAAGCCGAGGCGCGCGCAATCTCCTCCACCGCAATGGTGTGGGCCAGATAGGACATACCGGCACCGCCATATTCCTCGGGCACGGTTACGCCCAACAGCCCCAGCTCGCCCATTTCCTTCCAAAGCTCGTTGGGAAATTCGTTGCTGGCATCGATCTCGGCGGCCATCGGCTTGACCCTCTCCTGCGCCCAGCGGTGTACCATTTCACGCAGGGCGTTCACATCTTCACCCAGATCGAATTGCATTGTCGCAGTGAACATCCCCGCTCTCCTCCCGGAATTAATGAACATCTGTTCAAATAATTTGGCACGGACAGCGCGGTGGGTCAAGCACAGTAATTGCACCCGGTCGCAACCAAGGAGTGTAAATGCACTGAACGCGCACCAATTCCTAAAAATGAATTCGGCTAACCGACCAATGTCGCTCAATTTTAAACCAGAGCCATCGAGTCACAGGGTTGTCGAAACTTTTGACAGCGAAACCGCTAACCGACCCGGATAGCGCGTTTCTGAAGGCAAGCGGGTAAATACGGCACCCAAGACAATCGCCAACTCAGGTCCAGCAAAGATGCCGTTACAGACATTGACGCACAAACAGGCGCACTCCGGTCCACTCCCGCCCAACGAACGGCAATGCTGCTTCCCTTTCACCACCAACCATCCCGGCAGGCAAACAGCAGAAGAACCACGTATAGTGGCGGCAACACAAAACCCTCTGAGTGACATCACCTGAACCTGCGGTTACGGCGCTCAGGATTGATAAACCGCACCCACTTCGGCACGAATGATGCGCGCGATCAGGCTGCAATCCTCCAGCGTAAAGGTCAGCGGAACGCGCATGTCCATGATGCCGCCCAAAACGCGGTCACTTTCGGGCATCTGCTCGCTTTCTGCATAGCGCCAGCTGTCATAGCGGGACGTAAAGCCGGTGGGCTCTGTCCCACCAAACCACTTGAGTTCGACCCCGCGCGCAGCACAACGTCGGATGACCTCTGAAATGCGCTCGGCAGCCCAGTCCATCAATAGAAACTGAATGGAAGAGCCGACATAGGTTTCAGCCTCGGGCCTTTCCACAACAGTCAACCCGGGCGTACCGCGCAATCCGTTTTCGATCACTTGGTAGCGTTCGTTCCATCGCGCCACCTGCGCATCAAGGTCGCGTAGCTGAGGTCGCAGGATCGCAGCCCGCAAATTGTCCATTCGTCCCGAAATATTCGGAGTGTGGTATTTGATCCGATCAAAGACCTCTGCCGGGGGAGCAGCCAGATGGCGTTCATAGAGCATATATGATCCGGACAGCATGATGGCTTTGGCCGCCAACTCTTCGTCATCAGTGACAAGCAGACCACCCTCACCTGAATTGACGTGCTTGTAGGTCTGGCAAGAGTAACAGCCAATTGCCCCGCTTCGCCCAGACGGCACACCATTCCAGGCGCCCCCCATGGTGTGGGCACAATCTTCGATCACAGTGACGCCCGCCGCATCACAAATCTGCATTAACCGGTCCATATCGCACAGATGTCCGCGCATATGGCTCAGCATCAGGACATTGGCCCGCGCAAGCTTGGATTGCAGATCGTCTAGATCAATGGTCAGGTTTTCGGTTACGCCGACAAACACCGGCTTCGCCCCGACCGAGGCGATGGCCCCCGGAACCGGCGCAAGTGTAAATGCGTTGGTCAGGACCGGATCACCCGGCTGCACGCCAACCGCGCGCAAGGCCGTTGCCAGTGCATAACCGCCTGAAGCCACAGCCAGGCAGTACTTTGACCCAAGCTGCGTCGCGAATTCCTGCTCCAGCAAGGCTGTCTCACCCAATTCGCCAGGTGCCACATTGTAGCGGTGCAAACGGCCATGGCGAAGCACGGCCATCGCCGCGTCGATCGCGTCATCCGGGATTGGTTCCTGCTGGGTAAAACTGCCGGTGAATTTCTCTGTCATGGCTCAGTTGTGAAGCCGGGCGCAGGCCGGGTCAAGGCAACAATCACCTGTCAGGCCGTGGCACCGATCAGGTCCGGCACCAATCCTGGCAAATCGTCAAAATGATCAAGCAATGCCTCTGGTTCCAGCGCAGCCATATTGTCGCCCGAAGGACCAAATGTCACCAATACCGAAGGCACACCTGCCGCCCGTGCCGTATTCCGGTCGGTATCCGAATCCCCGATCAGCACACATCGCGCCGGATCACCGCCCGCACGCCGCGCCGCTTCGCGCAGCGGTTCGGGGTCAGGCTTGCGCACTGGCAGAGTGTCTGCGCCAACCAGCGATGCGAAACTGTCCCGCACCCCCATCTGTTTCAACAACTGATCCGCCAGTGCTTCGGGTTTGTTCGTACAGATACCAACGCCGTAACCTGCGGACTTCAGTTTTTCGACGGCGTCCATCGCACCCGGATAAAAGCTTGTGTGAATGTCGATAGCTTCGGAATATGCATCCAGCAGCACGGGATAATAGGTGTGGACAGTCTCGATGTCATAGGCCCCCACCCGCTCAAGCCCGTGAGTCAGCATCATGCGACCGCCGCGCAAAGCGATCCCCGCATCCTGCCCGTGCACAAGAACGTCACCATATCCCATCTGCCGAAAACAGTGGTTTGCTGCGGCCAGCAAATCCCCGGACGTGTCCGCCAGTGTCCCATCCAGATCAAAGATGACCGTCCCCATGTTAGCTCCTTGCTCGGCGAGTTTTCGCCATACCGTGTTGCAAACGGCAATCTTGTTTGATCGCCGAACCGCTTGCGACTTTGCCCCCAGCGGATAAAACGGACAGCGACAAAACAAAAGAGAAATCATTTTCATGAGTACTGCCCTTGTCATTCTGGCCGCCGGAAAAGGCACAAGAATGAATTCGGAAATTCCAAAGGTTCTGCATCCCATTGCCCATGCCCCCATGCTGGTGCATGCCATGCGGGCTGGTGCCGTTCTGTCGCCGGAGCGCACAGTTGTGGTGACCGGACACGGCGCCGATGCCGTCGGCAAGGCTGCGATGTCCGAGGACGAGACGGCACAGGTCGTTCGGCAAGAGGAACAGCTGGGCACCGCTCATGCGGTCGCACAAGCACGTACAGCGCTGGAAGGGTTTGAAGGAGACGTGGTCGTCCTCTACGGAGATACGCCATTCCTGCAACCCGAAACGCTGGAACGCATGATTGCGGCGCGCTCTCGGAGCGATCTGGTCATTCTCGGTTTCGAAGCGGCTGATCCGGCCCGATATGGGCGACTTGTAATGCAGGGTGACACGCTGGAGCGGATCGTTGAATTCAAGGATGCAACGGACGAAGAACGCCGGATAACCTTTTGCAATTCCGGCCTTTTGGCTTGCGACGCAGCAACATTGTTTTCACTGATCGATGCGGTTGGAAACGACAATGCCTCCGGCGAATACTACCTGACCGATGTTGTTGAGATCGCCCGCAGCCGCGGATTGAACGTCACGGCCGTCGCGTGTGACGAGGCCGAGACGCTGGGCGTCAATTCCCGCGCCGATCTGGCGGCTGCCGATGCGGTGTTTCAATCGCGCGCGCGTAGCGAACTGCTGGAACTAGGCGTTACACTGATGGCTCCCGAAACCGTTTATCTGGCCGCAGACACCGTTATCGGAAGGGGCACGGTTATCGAACCCAACGTGGTGTTCGGCCCCGGCGTCACCGTCGAAAGCGGTGCAACGATCCGGGCGTTCTCGCACCTTGAAGGATGCCACGTCAGCCGTGAGGCAATTGTCGGACCCTACGCCCGCCTGCGCCCCGGTGCAGAACTGGCCGAAGGTGCGCGGATCGGCAATTTTGTCGAGATCAAGAACGCAGAAATTGGCGAAGGCGCAAAGGTCAATCACCTCAGCTATATTGGTGACGCCTCGGTTGGTGCTGCGACAAATATTGGGGCGGGCACGATCACCTGCAACTATGACGGCGTCATGAAGCACCGCACAGAGATCGGGCAGAACGTGTTTATCGGCTCGAATACCATGCTGGTCGCCCCGGTTTCGCTGGGCGACGGTGCAATGACTGCAACCGGAACTGTGGTGACCAAGGATGTGGGGGCCGACGCTTTGGCTGTCGCGCGTCCACGACAGGAAAACAAACCGGGCTACGCGCGTAAATTGTTTGATATGTTAAAGGCGAAAAAGGCTCGCCGCGATAAAGGGGCCTGAACGATGTGTGGAATTGTCGGAGTACTTGGGCAGCACGAAGCCGCGCCCATTCTTGTCGAAGCGCTGAAGCGGTTGGAATACCGCGGTTATGACAGCGCAGGCATCGCAACCGTGAATGACGGGGCGTTGGGGCGACGCAGGGCCGTTGGCAAACTGGTCAACCTGAGCGACCTACTTGTTCACGACCCGCTGCCCGGAAAATCCGGGATCGGGCACACCCGCTGGGCTACACACGGGGCGCCATCGGTCACAAACGCGCATCCCCATCGCGCCGGGCCGGTAGCCGTCGTGCATAACGGTATTGTCGAAAACTACCGCGAACTGCGCGCTGAGCTTGCTGAAAACGGGATCGGATTCGAAACCGAGACTGATACCGAAACCGTCGCGTTGATGGCCGAGCATTACATGAATTCCGGCATGTCTGCGGTCGAGGCTGCCTTTACCACAATCGACCGTTTGGAAGGCGCATTTGCGCTGGCGTTTCTATTCGATGCCGAGGACGATCTGATCGTTGCCGCCCGCAAAGGCTCGCCGCTGGCAATCGGGCATGGAGATGGTGAAATGTTCGTGGGGTCGGACGCGATCGCGCTGGCACCGCTGACAGACAGGATCACCTATCTTGAGGA
Source organism: Ruegeria sp. C11 (assembly GCF_056537725.1). Lineage (NCBI taxonomy): Bacteria > Pseudomonadati > Pseudomonadota > Alphaproteobacteria > Rhodobacterales > Roseobacteraceae > Ruegeria > Ruegeria sp. C11. Next base: position 55,108 of record NZ_JBQFSB010000003.1, read on the forward strand.
AGGCGACCGCGCGGTTCTGACCCGTACTTCGCTGGAAATCCGCAACGAAAAGGGTGAACTGGCCAATCGCGAGATGCGCAAGATCAAGCTGGATCAGTCGCGCACCGACAAAGGTGGCCACAAACACTTCATGGCCAAGGAGATTGCGGAGCAACCAGTTGTTGTCGCCCAGGCGATCCGGTCTTATCTGCCGACGGGAACAGACAGGGTTCAGTTTGCGGAAGTGGATCTGGACTTCACCAAGCTGGACCGCCTGACAATGGTGGCTTGCGGGACGGCGTTTTATGCCTGCCTCACTGCAAAATACTGGTTCGAACAACTTGCCGGGATGCCGGTCGAAGTCGATATTGCAAGCGAGTTCCGTTACCGCGAACCCCCGATCCCGGGCCGCACGCTGGCGCTGTTCGTCAGTCAATCCGGCGAAACCGCCGATACGCTGGCCGCGCTTCGCTATTGTGAGGGCAAGGCGGACAAGATCGTATCCGTGGTCAATGTACCCGAAAGCTCTATCGCGCGGGAAAGCGATATCGCTTTGCCCATCCATGCCGGTGTCGAAATTGGTGTTGCCTCGACCAAGGCCTTCACCTGCCAGTTAAGCGTTCTGTTGATGCTGGCGCTCAAGGCAGCCGCAGATCGCGGTACATTGTCTGATGAGGAACTGGCAGATCACGCCGCCGCCCTGCGCGGCCTTCCATCCGCACTGAATGCGGCGCTGGATCAAAACCGTGCGATCCGCAAGGCCTCACAACGACTGAGCGAGGCGCGCGATGTGCTGTTCCTTGGACGCGGGCTGATGTATCCGCTCGCACTGGAAGGGGCGCTAAAACTCAAGGAAATCAGTTATATCCACGCCGAAGGTTATGCCTCGGGCGAGTTGAAACACGGCCCCATCGCCCTGATCGACAAACACATGCCGGTCGTCGTAATGGCACCGCGTGATACGGTCTTTGACAAGACCGTGTCGAACATGCAGGAGGTGATGGCGCGCAAGGGCAAGGTCATTCTGGTTTCAGATGACGAAGGGATTGCGGATGCCGAAGACGGCGTATGGACAACCATCCGAATGCCGCATGTACACCCCAGCCTGACGCCGATCCTGTACGCGGTCCCTGCCCAATTGCTGGCCTATCATACCGCGGTTGCCAAAGGCACCGATGTCGATCAACCTCGTAATCTGGCAAAATCTGTTACGGTGGAATAGGAAATGGCCAAACAATTCCCTGCTCTGGATGGGGCGCATACAAAGTTCATCTCGGAACAGCACCTCTTTTTTACCGGATCGGCCGGGTCTGACGGTCGGGTGAACATCTCTCCCAAGGGAATGGACAGCCTGCGGGTCATGGGGCCAAACCGTATCTTGTGGATGAACCTGACAGGCAGTGGGAATGAAACTGCCGGGCACTTGTTGGAAAATGACCGAATGACGCTGATGTGGTGTTCGTTCACCACTCGGCCGCTCATCCTGCGCGCATACGGTACCGCTCGGACCGTGCATGCCGATGACGCCGACTGGCAGGAACTGTCAGGACATTTTCCAAACCATCGCAGCGCTAGACAAATCTATGATGTAGCCATCGACGTAGTTCAGACCTCTTGCGGCTATGCAGTGCCTTTCATGGACTTCCGAGAGGATCGGGACACGATGCAGAAATGGGTGGACGGCAAGTCCGACGAGGACATACGCGCCTACTGGGCTGAGAAAAACCAGACGACAATCGATGGCAAGCCTACCGGCGTTCCCGTCTGAGGTTTCAGAATGGCAAACGAATATCTCGACCAGATCAAAGCCCATTCCGATCCCGAAAAAGCTGCCCAGATGGAGGCTTATCACAAAGTCAGCCGCCCTTACCTTGGCGTTTCCAACCCGGTTCTCAACGATCTGAGCAAATCGTGGCGGCAAACGCTGGATGTTAGCCAACGGGTTGAGCTGGCAGATGTCCTGTGGAAAACGAACATTCACGAGGCGCGTGTTGCCGCATCCAAGGTACTGACGCAGGCGCGCATCCGCCCTGATGAGGCTGTTTGGGACCTGTTACAAAGCTGGCTACCGGATTTCGACGCCTGGGCAATTGCTGATCATGCCTGCATGGCAATGCAGAAACGCCTGACCACCGACCCTTCGCGTCTGGATCAGGTCGCAGACTGGACTGTTTCTGATCACATGTGGACAAGGCGCGCCGTACTTGTCGCGACCCTGCCCTGGACCAAGCAAAACCATCCAAAACCTGCAGAGCTGAAACAACGCGCCCGCATTCTTGGCTGGGCCGCCACGTATGTTTCCGATCGCGACTGGTTTATCCAAAAGGCGGTGGCATGGTGGCTGCGGGAACTGTCCAAACACGACGCTGACCGGGTCGTGGCTTTTTTGGACCAGCACGGGGAAAGCATGAAACCCTTTGCTCGCAAGGAAGCGGGCAAATATCTCAGGGATCAGTTGGAATAAACTTCCAGTTCGACCAATTCATCAAACGGCACCAGCAATGCGCGCATCGCCTCAACTGACAGGCGGCTTCCGCCGCCTTCCGGGCCCGGTGCGGGCACAAGCGTAACGTAGGCCTGCGCACCCGTTCTGGGCACGACTATCCTTCCATTGATCTCGCTTTGAACCAGCGGCGTTTCCAGCCAGCGCCCGGGCGTATTGGGATCGCCCAATCCCGCAATTGTCTTTTTGGCTCCTTGCCACCCCGGAATGGCGGCCGCGACAGGCTGTTCCTCAACCTGATCCTCGACAACCTGTTCTTCGACAACGGATTCCGGTTGCTTCTCGCCACCATCGAACAGACGGCTCGATGTTGAACGGATGGCGTCGCAACCGGCAAGGAAAACGCAAAAGATCAAAAGGGTGTGTTTCATAACCGAACCCTACCGTTGCCCATCCGGGCTTGCCAGTCAAAATCGGCAGATCACCCTTGCCGCTGGCCCCCTGCCGCTTTACGTATTGCGCATGACTGCTCCGCTCATCGACCCGTTTGCCCGCGCTATCACCTATCTCCGCGTCTCCGTTACGGACCGCTGCGATTTCCGCTGCGTATATTGCATGTCCGAGAACATGACCTTTCTGCCCAAGAAAGAACTGCTGACGCTGGAAGAGCTGGATCGCATGTGCTCGACATTTGTCCATCTAGGCGTGGAAAAACTGCGGATTACCGGTGGCGAACCATTGGTGCGTCGTAACATCATGACGTTCTTCAACTCGATGACGCGGCATCTGGAAAGCGGCGCACTTAAAGAGTTGACGCTGACCACCAACGGATCTCAACTGTCCCGGTTTTCGGACGATCTGTATGCTGCGGGTGTTCGCCGCGTAAATGTATCCCTCGACACGCTGGACGATGACAAGTTCAGCCAGATCACCAGATGGGGGCGTCTACCACAGGTCATGCGCGGAATTGACGCTGCGCAGAAAGCCGGGCTGAGAATCAAGATTAATGCCGTGGCCCTCAAAGGTTTCAACGAAGAGGAACTGCCCCGGATCACCGAATGGTGCGCCGAACGCGACATGGACCTGACCTGGATCGAGGTCATGCCGATGGGCGACATTGGCAATGAGGACCGGCTTGATCAGTACTGGTCGCTCAAGGATGTGCGTGCCGAATACGAAAACCACTATCAGGTAACCGATCTGGCCGAGCGAACCGGCGGTCCGGCACGCTATGTTCGGCTGGAAGAAACCGGTCAGAAAATCGGCTTTATCACACCTCTCAGCCACAATTTCTGCGAAAGCTGCAACCGCGTGCGCCTGACCTGCACCGGTGAGTTGTTCATGTGCCTCGGGCAAGAGGATATGGCCGACCTGCGCGGCGCATTGCGTGATCACCCCGACACGGAAGAGCCGCTCGAGAACGCGATCCGCGCTGCCATCTCCCTCAAACCCAAGGGCCACGATTTCGACTATTCCCGCCAGCGTATTGACGGTCAGATGACCCGCCACATGAGCCATACGGGCGGCTGATATGTCTGACCCGGGCGGCCACCCGACGCTGCTTTACAAATCGTACTGCGCGATAACCTCGTTGCTGGCCCCGATTGCCTGGAAAACCGTGCGCGGCAAACTGGAAACCGCCGGTGTTCCCCAAAACCGACAACAGGAGCGTCTTGGCCATGCCAGCCTGCCCCGGCCCGAGGGTCGGCTGATCTGGTTTCACGCAGCCAGCGTCGGCGAAAGTCTCTCGGTCCTGAGCCTTATCAAACGAATGGGCCAGCGCCTGCCTGATGCAGAATTCCTGATCACATCCGGAACGCCTACCTCGGCTGAGCTCATTGCAAAGCGCCTGCCGCCACGAACCCGACATCAGTATCCGCCTTTGGATACCGCTGCCCCGGTTCGCCGGTTTCTCGACCATTGGCGCCCCGATGCCGGGATCTTTGTCGAAAGTGAAATCTGGCCGCGCCTCATTGTGGAAAGCGCCGGAAAAGGTGTCCCGCTGGCACTGCTGAATGCGCGTTTGTCCGAAAAATCAGTCGCCGGCTGGAAAAAACGCCGCAAGACCGCTGGATTCATCCTCAGCCGGTTCCGTCTGTTCCTCACGCAGAACGACCAGACCGCCTCCAACCTGATCGAGATGGGGGCCGATTCAGCACACGTTCAGCCCGGCACAAACCTCAAAGCTATGTCAGACCCGCTTCCGATCGACCACGCAACACTTGCGGACATCCGCACTCAAATCGGCGAACGCCCGGTTTGGATTGCCAGTTCGACACACGCGGGCGAAGAAGAAATCACCCTTGCCGCGCATTCCACTTTGCTCAAACACTGGCCGGATCTGCTCCTTCTTCTCATTCCCCGCCACCCCGAACGGCGCGGCGACGTTGTCAGCCTTATCGAAACTGCCGGTCAATCCTTTGCGCTGCGCACCGCCGGGCAAACCATCGAAGCGGACACACAGGTGTATGTGGCCGATACCCTCGGCGAAACCGGCACATGGTATGCAGTTTGCCCTATCGTCTTCCTCGGCGGATCCCTGAAGGAAATTGGCGGCCACAATCCGTTCGAACCAGCGCAGGCCGGGGCGGCGATTCTCACCGGGCCCGGGTATTTCAATTTCAGGGAAACCTTTGCTCCGTTAGTCGATAGCGGCGGCGCCAAAGAGGTGCGGACGTCCGAGGATCTGGCCGATGCAGTTGCCCACTGGCTAACTGATGACACAGCCCTTGCTACAGCACGCGCTGCGGCACAAGGCTGCGTTGCCGATCAAAGCTCCGCCTTGGACGTCGTCGTCGACACCCTCTGCACCCGCCTCGATCTCGCCTGACAATTGCCCCATGCAAAGGGTATTCAGCTTCATCGGCCCTGGAACACTCCAGGGGAGTCGCGCAATGCGTGACGGGGGCAGCGCCCCCGCCCCGTCAAATATCACGCAGCTGGCATCCGTTGTTCGACAATTTCTGCCCACCAGCTACACCCGGCCGGGATGGCTTCGTCGTTGAAATTGTACTCGGGGTGGTGAACCATCGCAGTATCGCCGTTCCCGACCAGAATATACGCACCCGGCCTTTCCTCGAGCATAAAGGCAAAGTCCTCGCCCCCCATGACCAAAGGTGCGTCCTCGCAATCGCCGGACACCGAACGCGCAACCTGTGCCGCGAAATCGGTCTGCTCGTCGCTGTTCACCATAACCGGGTACCCACGGATGTAATTCACGTCCGCCGTACCGCCGAAAGTGGCCGCGATACCGTTGCAGATTTCATTGATACGCTGTTCGGCAAGATCACGCATGTCCTTGCTCATGGTCCGCACGGTGCCTTTGATCTGCACCTGCTGCGGGATCACGTTAAAGGCCTTGGACGAGGTTTCGAACGACGTCACGGACACAACGACCTGATCGATCGGGTCTGCGTTGCGCGATGCGATCGTCTGCAGGGCCAGTACGGCCTTTGCGGCAATAATGGTGGTATCGACAGTCTCATGCGGTTTGGCGGCATGACCACCCCGCCCTTCGAAAGTGATGTCGAACTGATCTGTCGCGGCAAAGAACGCTCCGGGGCGGATGGAGAAGCTGCCAACCGGCTTACCGGGCCAGTTGTGCATTCCGTAAACCTCCTGAATGTTCCAACGACCCATCATGCCGTCATCGCACATCTCTTTGCCGCCGCCGCCGCCTTCTTCGGCAGGCTGAAAGATAACCACGACTGTTCCGTCAAAATTGCGGGTCTCAGACAGGTATTTGGCGGCACCAAGCAGCATCGCCGTGTGCCCATCGTGACCACAGGCATGCATCGCACCCGGAGTTTTCGATGCATAATCCAACCCGGTCGCCTCCAGAATCGGCAGCGCATCCATGTCGGCACGCAGCCCGATCACCTTGCCTTTTGTGTCAGACTTGCCCTTGATCACACCGACAACCCCGGTGCGGCCAATCCCCGTCACAACCTCGTCACAACCAAATTCGTTCAGCTTCTCGGCTACCAGAGCGCTGGTCCGATGCGTATCAAACAGGATTTCCGGATTTTCGTGAATGTCACGGCGCCACGCGGTGATTTCGTCCTGCAATTCTGCAAATCGGTTCTTAACTGGCATTTCTTCTCTCTCTCCTGTTTCCACTCAAGCAGCCGGCATCCGGCGCTCGACCATTTCGGCAAACCACGAACATCCCATCGGGATGATCTCATCATTGAAATTGTATTCGGGATGGTGCAGCCCTGCGCTGTCGCCGTTGCCCAGAATGATGAAGGCGCCCGGACGTTCCTCCAGCATGAACGAGAAATCCTCGCCCCCCATCACCATCGGCGCCTCATCGCAACTGCCGCCCACGGCAAGCGCGGCTTCGGTGGCATAGCCCGTCTGCTCTTCGGCATTGATCGTGACCGGTACGCCTCGTGTGTAGGTAACTTCAGCGGTTCCTCCGAATGTGTCCGCTATGCCTTGCACCACACCCTTCAAACGGTTTTCGATCAGATCGCGCATCTCTTTCGAATGGGTCCGGACCGTTCCACGCAACCGCGCGGATTGCGGGATCACGTTGAAAGCTTTGGACGAGGTTTCAACTGACGTCACCGACAAAACACCCTGATGGATAGGATCGGCATTCCGCGAAACGATGGTTTGCAACGCGACAATCAGCTGCGAAAGCAAGACAGTCGTATCCACGGTTTCCTGCGGTTTGGCGGCATGACCGCCGCGACCTTCCAACTGAATGTCAAACTCGTCAGCTGCTGCAAGCAGCGGACCGGACCTGATCGCAAATTGCCCGGTCGGAACGCCGGGCACGTTGTGCATCGCATAGACTTCCTGAATCCCGAACCGGTCCATCAGGCCGTCCTTGACCATGGCTTCTGCACCGTTTCCGCCTTCTTCAGCAGGCTGAAAGATGACAATGGCGGTTCCATCGAAATTCCGTGTCTCGGCCAGATATTTTGCGGCCCCCAACACCATCGCGGTATGCCCATCATGTCCGCATGCATGCATCGCATCCGGAGTTTTTGAGGCATAGTCCAGCCCCGTCTGCTCCTGCATCGGCAGCGCGTCCATATCGGCGCGCAACCCGATGACGCGGCCCTGCGTATCCGCCTTGCCCTTGATAACCCCGACAACGCCGGTTCTTCCGATTCCGGTCACAACCTCATCGCAACCAAACTCCGCCAGCTTTTCGGCAACAAGGGCGCTGGTCCGGTGTGTGTCGTAGAGAATTTCGGGATGTTGGTGAATGTCACGCCGCCAGCCGGTGATTTCTTGGTGCATCTCTGCAAGACGGTTTTTGATCGGCATGTCATTCTCCCCTTTTTCACGCCACAGGCATTCGTCGTTCCACCAGTTCAGCAAACCAGCTGCAGCCGGCCGGAATGGCGTCATCGTCAAAATTGTACTCGGGGTGATGGCACATCGCCGTGTCCCCGTTCCCGATGAAGATGTATGCTCCGGGCCGTTCTTCAAGCATGTAGGCAAAATCTTCTGACGGCATGATGGGGTCGGTGTTGTCATTCACCTTTCCCGAAATAGCCTCGGCGGCTTCGGCGGCATACCCGGTTTCAACCTCGGAATTCACAGTCGCCGGATAGCCGGGCGTCCAGATCATCTCGGCACTCGCGCCAAAAGCCGACGCCGTGTCCTCGGCAATGCGCCGCACCCGCTCCTGGGCGATGCTGCGGTATTCGGGGTCCAGCGTCCGGACCGTACCTTGCAACCGGACCGTATGGGCGATGACATTCGACGCGACGCTGTCAGTCACAAATGTTCCCACGGTCAGAACGACGCGTTTGACCGGATCGACCGTACGCGCAACAACCGACTGAAGTGCCACAACAATGTGCGAAGCAACCAACGTTGTATCCACCGCATCATGCGGGGCAGCAGCGTGGCCACCCTTGCCCGTCACCACGATCTCGAACTCATCGGATGAAGCGAGCAATGCACCGGGCCGAATGGCAAATTCTCCAACCGGCAATCCCGGCATGTTGTGCATTCCATAGACTTCCTGAATGCCCCAGCGCTCCATCAGGCCGTCCTGACACATGGCCAACCCGCCTGCTCCGCCTTCCTCGGCCGGTTGAAAAATCAGAACAACAGTGCCGTCAAAGTTGCGGGTTTCCGAAAGATACTGGGCGGCACCCAGCAACATCGAGGTGTGCCCGTCATGCCCGCAGGCGTGCATCTTGCCCGAAACGGTCGATGCATAATCCAACCCCGTGGCCTCTTCGATCGGCAATGCATCCATATCCGCGCGCAATCCAATCACGCGCCCGGTTGTGTCGGTTTTTCCTCGTATCACCGCAACAACCCCGGTTTTTCCGACGCCGGGAGTAATTTCATCGACGCCAAACTCTTTCAGGCGCTCGACAACGAAGGCTGCTGTTTCCTGCACATCGTACATCAGTTCGGGATGTGCGTGCAGATGCCGACGCCATTTGGTGATCTCACCATGCATTTCGGCCAGTCTGTTCTTGATCGGCATATCCAACTCTCCCCTTTTTGGACCACCTGCGGAATTAGTGTCTTCGTCGCAAAGCCTTACGCGTCATTGCTCAACCAGCCTTTCCAGAAGGCCTTCCATGAATTTATGACCGGCGTTGAACTGCGCAACGGTAATGAACTCGTTTGGCTGATGCGCCTGCGCGATATCCCCGGGACCGCAAATCACGGCGGAATATCCCGCCTCCTGAAACTGTCCGGCCTCGGTACCGTAGCTCACGACATGTGAGGCATTGTCCCCGGTCAGGGACCGCACCAACGCTTCGGCCTCGCCATCCTTTTCGGGCACCAGACCGGGGATCGAGAAATTTTCAGACAACTCGATGCGGGCATCAGGATGGGTCGCCTGCATCCTGGCCTCAATGCGGTTCACCTGCTCAAAATACTCATTGCGCCACTGGTCGGCCTCTTCCCCCGGAACGACCCTGAAATCCATCATGAAATGGCAGTCTTTGGCAGTAATGTTATGCGCCGTGCCACCCTGAATCATACCCACATGACAGGTTGTCCAGGGCGGATCGAACATCGCTGCAATTTCCGATGGTGTTGCCGCCATATTTTCGGCATTGCGCCGATTGGCCCATTCGATCAGGGGCGAGGCGGACATGATCGCGTTGACGCCGGTATGCATGATCGAACTGTGAACCTCGAACCCGACAACATGGGTGTCATAGCCAAAGCCCCCCTTATGCCCTGTCACCGCCTGCATCATCGACGGCTCGCCGACAATCACCGCCGATCCTTTGGGTAGCACGTCCTGCATCGCATCGATCATCGGCGGGGCACCCGTACATCCGATCTCTTCATCAAAGCTCAGCGCCAGTTGAAGTGGACGCTTGACGCCTTTGTACTGCGCCTCGACCAGCGCCCAGATGGCCAGCGCATCAAACCCTTTCATGTCGCAGGTGCCGCGCCCAAAATACTTGCCATCGCGTTCAGTCACAGTGAAAGGGTCGGTATCCCAGGGCTGCCCGTCCACGGGCACAACATCCGTGTGCCCGGACAGGACAACTGCGCCCTCTTCCATAGGGCCGACATGAGCGAACAGCGCCGCCTTGTGCGGCTGCTGCGGGTCCGGCCAGCGATGCGGCGTGATCCCGTGGCTTTCAAGATATCCTTCGACCCAGTCAACCAGCGGCAGGTTGGTGTCGCGGCTCACCGTTGGAAAGGAGATCAGCTTGGTCATGATCTCCAAAGGCGTCAGACGCACAGGCATTGGTTCAATATCCGCTATCGGTCGTCAGGATGAAGTGGCCCGGTTCGACTTCACGGTATTCCGACGGTTCCGGCTTGTATCCAATTGGATGAATGGGGGACGGGATGGGCTTGAAGTTCAAGTCTTTTTCCGACTTTCGCTTGTTCGGATCAGCGATCGGAACCGCCTTCATCAGTGCTTGGGTATAGGCGTGCTGAGGGTTCTCGAAAACGCGCGCACGGGGCCCAAGCTCAACGATTCTGCCCAGATACATGACGCCAACATGGTGGCTGACCCGCTCGACCACAGCCATGTCGTGCGAGATGAACAGATAGCTGAGACCAAGTTCGGATTGCAGCTCCATCATCAGATTCAGAACCTGCGCCTGCACCGACACGTCCAGCGCCGAAACGGCTTCGTCTGCGATGATCAGTTTCGGGTTCAGCGCAAGAGCCCGTGCAATGGCAATACGCTGTCGCTGTCCACCCGACATTTCGTGCGGGAAGCGGCGCATGAAACTGCGTGGCAGATGCACACGGTCAAACAGGTTGGCCACCCGATCCTGCAATTCCGATCCCGACGCCACGCCGTAATTGCGCATCGGCTCAGCAACCTGATCCACCAGCTGCATCTGAGGATTGAGCGAGGCAAAGGGATCCTGAAAGATCATCTGCATGTCTAGACGCGCCTTGCGCAATCCCTTTTGATCCAGCTTCATGATATCGACGCCGTCCAGATCGACCTCACCCGCCAGCGGCTCGACAAGGCGCAGAATCGAACGGCCCGCCGTCGACTTGCCACAACCGGATTCGCCCACAAGGCTCAGCGTCTGGCCCTTGTTCAGGGTGAACGATACATCTTCGGTCGCGTGAACATTTGATATGGTACGGCGCAGCAAACCGCCTTTGACCGGAAAGCGCGTCGTCAGGTTTCTGACTGTCAGCAATGGGTCCTCGGTTCCGGGAATCGGCGCGATGTTCTGCCCTTCCACTCCCAGAAGCTTCATCGGCTCAGGCGCCGATTTTCCACGCATCTCGCCCAGTTTCGGCACCGCAGCCAGCAAAGCCTTGGTATAATCGTGCTTCGGGTTTTCGAAGATTTCGGAAACGGTACCCTCTTCGACTTTGTTGCCCCGGAACATGACGACCACACGGTCCGCCATCTGGGCCACCACCGCCATGTCGTGGGTGATGAACATGACCGCAGTGCCGGTTTCCCGCTTGAGCCGGTCCATCAATGCCAGAATCTCTGCCTGAATCGTCACATCCAAGGCCGTCGTCGGCTCATCCGCGATCAGCAGGCGCGGCTCACACGCCATGGCCATCGCGATCACGACACGCTGACGCATGCCGCCGGACAATTCGTGCGGGTACTGTTTCAACCGCCGCTCCGGCTCGGGGATACGAACCTGCCGCAACAGTTCCAACGCGCGCTCCTCGGCAGCTGCCTTGGACAAATCCTTGTGGATACGCAGCCCTTCGGTCAACTGACGGCCGACCGTAAAGACCGGGTTCAGCGCCGTCATCGGCTCCTGAAAGATCATTCCGATCTCGTTGCCGCGAATCTGTTTCATCAGATCCTGATCGGCCCCGGAAAGGTCCAGTTCCTCGCCATCACGCCGGTCAAACAGCAGTTGACCACCGGCAATTTCACCGCCGCCAAACTCGACAAGGCGCATCAAAGACAGCGACGACACCGATTTTCCGGACCCGGATTCGCCAACGATACAGACGGTTTCGCCGGGATTTACCTCAAAGGATACATCCTCGACCCCAACCACGGGTCCGTCCTTGGTCTGGAATTCGACCCGCAGTTTCCTGATCTGTGCAATAGGCTGGTCCAGCACGCGCGCGCTCCCCTTGGCGGCTTGTTGTTCTTGAGGGCCAAACGCTAAGGCGGCAAGGCGGTGAAAGTCAAACGCATTGCTGATTTTCCCCACGGCAAGACTTGCAATTTTCGGAAACTCTGTTTCGATACGCCTCGTAACCGTTCCTGGGGAGAGGGTGTATTTCGCGAAACGTAAGATGCGATTTGGTGAAATATCAGAATCTTACCCCAAAACGGCAACGCCTAATCCGCAGGCAGAGCGGAGAAACGAGAGACACACACGTGTCCAACAAGGAGTGTAGAATGAAAGTCAAAGCTCTTTTGCTAGGCGCCATCGCCAGCACGGCCATGGCCCCGATGGCCTTTGCCGAGCGTGGCTCGGATGGCAATGTCAGCATCATTTATTGGCAAGCGCCATCGATCCTGAACCCGTTCCTCTCGGGCGGCACCAAGGACGTTGAATCGGCCTCGCTGGTGATCGAACCTCTTGCGCGCTACGACCAAGACGGCAACATGGTGCCCTATCTGGCCGCCGAAATCCCGACCGTCGAAAACGGTGGCGTCAGCGAAGATCTGACTTCCATCACATGGAAGATCGCGCCTGGAATCACCTGGTCGGACGGCTCGCCCTTCACATCCGCGGACGTGAAGTTCACAGCTGACTACTGCATGCACCCCGAAGGTGGCTGTGCGCAGGTCACCAAGTTCGAAGGCGTCACCTCGGTCGAGGCGGTTGATGATCTGACTGTCAAAGTCACGTTCGATGCGCCGACCCCGTTCCCGTACGGTCCGTTCGTCGGTGGCGAAAGCCCGATCATTCAGGCAGCACAGTTCGCCGACTGCATGGGTGCGAAAGCCCCGGAATGCACCGAGCAGAACTTTAATCCGATCGGCACCGGCCCGTTTGTTGTCACCGAGTTCAAGCCGAACGACGTAATCACCATGAAGGCCAACGACAACTATCGCGATCCGGCGAAACCCGCCTTTGCGACGCTGACCTTCAAAGGTGGCGGCGATGCAACCGCGGCTGGACGTGCCGTCATGGAAACGGGCGAGTTCGACTATGCCTGGAACCTGCAGCTGGCACCCGAGGTGATCCAGCAGATGCAGGAAGGTGGCAAAGGTACTCCGGTCGCAGGCTTTGGCCCGCTGGTCGAGCGTATCATGCTGAACCAAACCAACCCGTCGCCCGACCTGCCGGAAGGCGAGCGTTCGACGGCCAAGCATCCGCACCCGTTCCTGCAAGACCCGGCGGTTTACAAAGCCATGTCGCTGGCAATCGACCGTCCGCTGCTGGTGGAAATCGGCTATGGTCAGGCTGGTCAGGTCACCTGTAACTGGGTTCCGGCCCCTGCTGCAGTGAATTCGGACACGTTCACCTGCGACAAGCAGGACATCGAAGGTGCGAAGAAACTGCTGGATGACGCAGGTATCGTCGACACCAACGGCGACGGCGTGCGCGAAAAAGACGGTGTTCCGCTGAAGATCGTCTATCAGACCTCGACCAACGCCGTCCGTCAGGACTTCCAGGCGCTGATCAAGGAATGGTGGAGCCAGATCGGCATTGAAACCGAACTGCGCAACATCAACGCATCAGTCTTCTTCGGCGGTGACCCGGGCTCGCCCGACACCTTCCAGAAGTTCTATGCGGACGTTGAAATGTACGCCAACACCTTCAACGGCACCGACCCGCAGTCCTATCTGGGCAACGGCCTGTGCGACAAGGCACCCAAGCCGGAATCGCAGTGGCAGGGTGAGAACATCAGCCGTTTCTGCAACGAAGAGTTCGACAAGCTGCATGGTCAGCTGGCCGAAACCGCCGGTGCAGAGGAACGCGCGAAAATCGCCCGTCGCCTGAACGACATCATGGTCGAAAACGGCGGCATGATCCCGCTGGTGCACCGTGGCCGTCTGTCGGCACACTCCAACACGCTGGGTGGCGTGGTCCTGAACGTGTGGGACAGCGAGCTGTGGAACGCAGCCGACTGGCATCGCAAAACCGGTTCCTGATCGGTTATACTTGCAAAACCGCGCTCCGATCTTTATCGGGGCGCGGCCTCTGGCATAATGCCCCAAGAAAAAGACTCATAAACTAAGGCGCCCTCTGAATGCTGAACTTTACCATCCGACGATTGGTTCTAGCCGTCCCGACGCTTTTGTTCATCAGTCTCGTGATCTTCCTGCTGCTCGAACTTGCACCCGGCGACCCCATGGCACAGGTGCCGCTAACTGTCCCACCCGAGGTCAAGGAAAAGATGCGCGAGGCCTTGGGTCTCGGCCAGCCGATGCACATCCGATTCTGGAAGTGGATCGTGCAATTCTTCTGGATCGAACCGCAGGTTCTGATCGATTCGATGTTCGGAACAACGTTTTCCGAAGGCGATTTGCGCGTAATCTCGTGGCAGACCCGCTCGCCTGTCATGGACATCGTGGTTCAGCGTATTCCACAGACGCTTTGGGTTGTTGGCACCGCTTACGTCGTTGCCATCATAATCGCCCTGCCCATCGGCATCTATTCGGCCTATCGCCAGTATTCTTGGTTCGACCAGATGGGGACATTTGTTTCAATGGTCGGCTTTTCCGTCCCGCCGTTCTTTTCGGGGGTGCTGGTGATCGTCATCTTCTCGGTTCAACTGGGCTGGTTCCCATCGATTTATGATACGACCCATGTGGTCAACGACTGGGATAGTTTCGTTGTGCAGCTACAGCAGATGATCATGCCGGTCATGGTGCTGGCCCTTCAGATCACCGCGCAGTTGAGCCGGTTCATGCGGGCCTCGATGCTGGACAATCTCAATCAGGATTATGTTCGCACCGCCCGCGCCAAAGGCCTTAGCGAATATACCGTGGTTATGGTGCACGTCCTGCGCAACTCGATGATCCCCGTTGTCACCGTGATTGCCCTTGGTATTCCGGCCATCTTCGGCGGTGCTATCATCACCGAGCAGGTGTTCAAGGTAAACGGAATCGGCCAATTGCTGATCGGCGCCATCCAGGCAAATGACCTGCCGATGGTACAAACACTGACTTTCATTTTCGCCGTGCTGATCGTTTTGTTCAATCTGATCGCCGACGTTCTCTATGGCATTCTGGACCCGAGGATTCGCTATGACTGATCATGATCGTACCGATACGCTGGTCCCGGACGAAGGTATCGCGCCGGCCTCGACCGCGCTGCCAACTGCGGACGTGATGGAAGAACTGGCAACCCCACCGCGCAGCCAATGGCGCGATGTGTGGGATCAGTTCAAAACCCACAAGGGCGCGATGCTGGGCGCCGTGCTGTTTATCTTCATCGTGGCAGCCGTCTATATCGGTCCGTACCTTTGGACGATTGATCCAACTCAGATCGATATCCGCTCGCGCAATCAGGGCCCAAGTTGGGCGCATCCCTTTGGTACCGATCAGCTGGGCCGCGATATCATGGCCCGCATGATGTCTGGCGGACAAACCTCGGTATCTGTGGGCATCACCGCGATGTTGCTGGCCCTGTTTCTGGGATCGTTCATCGGAGTTGTTGCCGGGTTCTTCAAACGGCTGGACGGACCGCTGATGCGCCTGACCGACCTGTTCCTGGCGCTGCCACTGCTGCCGCTGTTGCTGGTCATGATGCTGCTGTTTCGTGAACCTCTGTCGGCTGCATTTGGACTGGAGCGCGGGATTTTCATCCTGATCGTTGCCGCTATTGGTGTTACCTCTTGGATGCCTACTGCACGCATTGTGCGTGGCGACGTGCTGGCCATCAAAGAGCGTGAGTTTGTTCTGGCCGCCCGCTCCATCGGGACAAGCAATTCCCAGATCATCACTCGGCATATCCTGCCCAACGTTCTGTCGCCGATCATGGTGTCGGCAACATTGGGAATCGCAACCGCAATCATCACGGAAAGCGCTCTGTCCTTCCTTGGCCTTGGATTCCCGCCTGACTTCCCAACTTGGGGGCGGTTGCTGTTCGACGGTGTCGACTATCTTCAGCAGTACCCGGAACGCGTGTTCTGGCCTGGGCTGGCTATTTCGCTGACAGTGCTGAGCGTCAACTATCTGGGCGATGGCCTAAGGGATGCGCTCGACCCGCGCATCCGGGGACGCTGACGCCGTCGGAAAAATCAAAAGAGGCCGCCTGTCCGGGCGGCCTTTTCATTTGCTCCCTTCCCTTTCGAAGCAACTGGCGGTTAACCGTGTGATTTCTCCAGCCGGTTTCTGATCCGCCGCACCGACCACCAGACCAGCCCGATAACCGGAACCGTTATTAATGCAGTCAAAGTTCCCTTGCTTATGCCCGCGGCCGTCAGCGGGTACAGAAGATAACCCGCCAGCGACACCGCGTAATAACTGATTGCGACTACTGAAAGCCCCTCGACCGTGTGCTGCAATCTCAGCGCCATATCAGCCCGACGGTCCATGCTTTCCAGCAAGGCCTGGTTCTGAGCGCTGCGAACAACGTCCACGCGCGTCCGCAAAAGGTTCCCTGCCCGAATTGCCCGGTCGGACAAGACTTGCAGGCGCCCTTCGGTGGACTTCACGGTCCGCATCGCGGGCTCATAGCGGCGCATCATGAAATCGGCAAATGTCTGGCGCCCCTGATACCGCCCTTCTCGCAGGGCTTCGATCCGCTGGTTCACGATCGCTTCATAGGCTCCGGTCGCACCAAAGCGGAACGAGCATCGGGCCGACAGCGTTTCCAGTTCCATCGAAACCGTCAGCAGCTGTGGTAGCAGGTCATCAGGTTGAGTTTCGTCATCGGTCATTTCAACCATCAGATCAGTCAGCCGCTTGTCCAGCTCACCAATGCGCGGCATGAGGTTTTTGACGCGGGCAAACCCCAGCATGGATATGGCTTTGTAGGTCTCGATCTCACACAGCCGCTGAATGATACGGCCTGTCCTGCGTCGCCCGGTGCCTTTGGTTACAAAGACGGCAAATCGCATGTGCCCGGCGGGGTCTATCCTGAAATCACTGGCGGCGATTGCGGCATCATCCAGCACATGCGCCACGGCCAGACTTTCGGATTCAAACCAGTCGGCCAGCGCGTCGTCGATCCCGTCATCCATCGGACGATCCACGACCCGTAACATCGCGGATGAGATTCTCTGGCCCGGGCTCACATCCAGCCAGTCCGGGGGAAACACCTCGAAATCCGCGGGGTTGAAGGCCCGTTCGCTGACGTTCGGTGAGATGGCGGTATAGGTGACGAACTCTGTATGCTGCTCCCATTTCAGCCAATGGCGGCCTATCTGACCTGCATAATGCGTGGCACCGGGTTGTGGATGTTGCGCGCCGTGCCGATCCAGCAGGTTGGTCAAATGTACCAGATCTTCACCACGGTCACGTGCCGCAGCTTCGTTCGGTTTCTTGATCGCCAGAAAAACGACAGTGCATGGTGCAAACGTCGCCGGAAAGGGCCGTGCGTGCAACTCATTGGCCAGCGCAAAGCGCAGGGGATGATCCTGAATGGGGGTCATTGGGGCCTCCGTGACTTGCGGCCACTATACGTAAGGTCACCGACACATCAATTCTTTTTTAATTTCATACACTTAACTGAATACCTCGGCATACAAAGGCCGTTCTTCTATTGTTGTGGCTCCCATAGCTCAATCGGATTGCCCTCGGGATCATGCAACCGGGCAAACCGACCGATCTCGCTGTTCCATTCCTCGCGGGTTTCGACGGAAATTCCGTCAGCCTGCAACTGTGCAATCATCGCATCCAGATCATCCACCCGAAAATTGATCATCCACTGTTGCGCCGGGTTCCCGAAATACTCTGTATCATGTGCGAAGGGGGCAAAGACCGTATACCCTTCTGTCTGACGCCATGGGGTCGGGTTGATCCGATCCACGCCCAAATGCGTTTCGTACCAAAGCGCCAGTGCCTCAGGACCTCTGGCCCGAAAGAATACTCCACCTATGCCATTTACCTTTTCCATAAGAAGCCTCCTGCGCATGCAAGGTTAGTCTGGCTTTGACGAGCCGCAAAAAGAAAAGGCGCCCGCTGGGGCGCCTTCCTAAGTCTCATGAAGCGTTTGATCAGTCGATCATGGGCAGCAGCTTGTCTAGCGACTGCTTGGCATCGCCATAGAACATGCGTGTGTTCTCTTTGAAGAACAGCGGGTTTTCGATGCCCGAATACCCGGTGCCCTGCCCGCGCTTGCTGACAAAGACCTGCTTGGATTTCCAGACTTCCAGAACCGGCATCCCGGCAATGGGCGAGTTTGGATCGTCCTGCGCAGCCGGGTTCACGATGTCGTTCGAACCGATGATGATAGCCACATCCGTCTCGGGGAAATCGTCGTTGATCTCGTCCATTTCCAGAACGATGTCATAAGGCACCTTCGCCTCGGCCAGCAGCACGTTCATGTGGCCCGGCAGACGACCGGCAACAGGGTGGATGGCAAAGCGCACTTCTTTGCCCTTGGCGCGGAGTTTACGAACCAGTTCGCTGACCGATTGCTGTGCCTGCGCCACCGCCATGCCATATCCGGGCACGATGATCACGCTGTCAGCGTCGTTCAGCGCCGCAGCCACGCCATCGGCATCGATCGCGACCTGCTCGCCCTCGACCGCCATCTGCTCACCCTGCGGGCCGCCAAAGCCGCCCAGGATCACGCTGACAAAGTGACGGTTCATCGCCTTACACATGATGTAGCTGAGGATCGCACCGGACGAGCCGACCAGCGCACCAACAACGATTAGCAGGTCATTACCAAGCGAGAAGCCGATCGCCGCCGCGGCCCAGCCCGAATACGAGTTGAGCATCGACACAACCACCGGCATATCGGCCCCGCCGATACCCATGATCAGATGATAGCCGATGAACAGCGCCGCCAGAGTCATCAGGACCAGGGGCAGCAGACTGCCGGATGCGGTGTACCAGAACAGGCAGATCAGCGACAAACCCGCCGCAGCCGCGTTCAGCGCGTGACCGCCGGGCAGCTTGGTCGCCGCCGAGGTCACCTTGCCTGCAAGCTTGCCATAGGCAATGACCGAACCGGTAAAGGTGATCGCACCGATGAAGATGCCCAGGAACAGTTCGACATGCAGGATCGACAGCTCCGCGGACGTTTTCTTGGCAATTAGCTTGGCAAACGCTCCGAGGTTGGACAGGTCGGCATCCTTGGCGGAGTCAACGATCGCCATGACTTCGGCAACATTCCTGATCTCGAAATGCGCGTTGAAGCCCACGAACACAGCCGCCAGACCAACCAGCGAGTGCATCGCGGCCACCAGCTGCGGCATCTCGGTCATCTGGACGCGCTGCGCCACGTATTGACCGATGAAACCGCCGCCCGCGATTAGCAGCAGCGACAGGAGCCACAAGCCGGAACCGGGGCCGACCAGCGTGGCAAAAACCGCCAGCGCCATACCGACGATGCCATACCAGACCGCACGCTTGGCACTTTCCTGGTTCGACAGGCCGCCGAGCGAAAGGATGAAAAGGACAGCCGCAACGACATAGGCGGCAGTGGTGAAGCCAAATTCCATGTGCCCGGCCTCCTTAAGATTTCTGGAACATGGCAAGCATGCGCCGGGTTACGAGGAAGCCGCCGAAGATGTTGATCCCGGCCATGAAGACGGACAGCGCCGCCAGCAGGATAACCAGGAACGATCCCGATCCGATCTGCATGAGCGCCCCAACGATGATGATCGACGAAATCGCGTTGGTGATCGCCATCAAAGGCGTGTGCAGCGAATGCGAAACATTCCAGATCACCTGGAAGCCCACAAAGATGGCCAGCACAAAAACGATGAAGTGCTGCATGAAACTGGCCGGGGCAATCAGGCCCACCAGCAGCATAAGCGCACCGCCGACACCCAGCAAGGTGAACTGCTGTTTGGTTTGCGCCTTGAATTCGGCAATCTCCTGCGCCCGTTTTTCTTCGGGGGTCAGTTCCTTGACCTCGGGCTTTTTCTGCGCCGCAATCGCCTGCACCTTTGGCGGTGGCGGCGGGAAGGTGATCTCACCCTCATACGTCACGGTCGAGCCGCGGATCACGTCGTCTTCCATGTCATGATTAATCTGACCGTTCTTTTCGGGTGTCAGATCTGTCATCATGTGACGGATGTTGGTGGCATAGAGCGAAGAGCTCTGCGCCGCCATCCGGCTGGGGAAGTCAGTATAGCCGATGATCGTCACGCCATTGTCGGTAACGATTTTCTCATCCGCTACGGTCAGTTTGCAGTTGCCGCCCTTTTCCGCAGCAAGGTCAACAATGACCGAACCGGGTTTCATCGCTTCGACCATATCCTTGGTCCAAAGCTCGGGCGCCTCACGGTTGGGGATCAGCGCCGTGGTGATGACGATATCCATTTCGGGCGCCAGTTCGCGGAACTTAGCCAGCTGCGCCTCGCGGAATTCATCGGACTGGACCGAGGCATAGCCACCGGTCGCCGCACCGTCCTGCTGATCCTCTTCGAAGTCCAGATAGACGAACTCTGCCCCCATGGATTCGACTTGCTCGGCCACTTCCGGGCGCACGTCGAACGCATAGGTGATAGCACCCAGCGAGGTCGAAGTTCCGATGGCCGCCAGACCGGCCACACCGGCACCCACGATCAGCACTTTTGCAGGGGGAACCTTACCGGCCGCCGTCACCTGACCGGTGAAGAACCGACCAAAGTTGTTACCTGCCTCGATCACCGCGCGGTAGCCAGCGATATTGGCCATCGAGGACAGCGCATCCATCTTCTGGGCGCGGGAAATACGCGGCACCATTTCCATGGCGATCACATTGGCGCCCTTGGATTTCGCCAGCTCCATCCCTTCTTCGTTGCCTGCTGGATTGAAGAATGAGATCAGCGTCTTGCCCTTGGTCAGACGCTTCAGCTCGGTCGCATTGGGTTGGCGCACCTTGGCGATGATATCAGACGCCTTCCACAGCGAAGCCGCGGTTTTCACGATCTCGACACCTGCGGCCTTGTATGCCTCGTCCGAAAAGCCCGCAGCCGCGCCGGCTCCGGTTTCGATGGCGCACTCATAGCCCAGTTTCTGCAACTGCGCTGCCGAGTCCGGAGTCATCGCGACCCGGTTCTCACCATCCAGTATTTCCTTTGGTGTGCCTATTTTCACCGGCAATTCCCCCTAATTATCACTCGAGTCGAGCGGGTGGTCGGTATTGTTTGACAAGCAAACATGTATCCTGCGCAACATTATTTCGCAAGCGCAGCAATTTAATACTTTGGGTCATGTTTTGCGTTCCATCATACCCAGCGACGTGTTTTGCGTTCATATCGCGCGAAATCGGCCCGAAATCTGCGTCGCAGACGGTCTTCTTCAGGCAAAATGAAGCGACGCTCCAATACCCAGACAAACACTGGAATCAGGATCAGTGACAGAATTGCATCAAAGCGCAGGATCAGCCCCGCTAGGATCAGAACGTCACCAAGGTAGATCGGATTGCGACTGCGTTTGTAGATTCCGGTCTGCACCATGGCTGTCGGCGTCTCATGCGGAATGACGGTTGTACGGTGGCGGCGAAATTCAACGATGGCCAGCACGGCCAACAACACGCCACCTCCGATCATCAGCCCACTCAGCAAATCCGTCAGGCCACTGTCGAGTGAAAGGCCAAAGGATAAATATCGGCCCTGCAGCCAAGCAAGTACCGCAAAGCCCACAAGCCAAACTGGCGGAACGTCGATCCGGCGCATTCGTCCCCTCTTTCCGACAACATGATGTGCGTCATGTCGTTTCCGAGCGATGTCCTACCGCTTTCCGGCAAATTTGGCAAAACCTCAGGTTGTCGCAGCAAAGAAAAGACCAATCGCGCCAGCTGAGTGGCCGCTGCGGGACAACCTTCTGATTTAATCACCAATTCGGAACGTAAGTCCGTGAATTGACGGAACGGACCCTCTTGCCAGACGATGGGTTGAGGATAGAGTTCACCGAAATTCAAAAGGGAGGTGGCCTCATGTCGTTGAACGGAAAGCATGCGCTGGTTACAGGCGGGGGAACCGGTATCGGGCTGGCCTTAGCGCAGGCACTGGCCGATGATGGTGCGCAGGTTACCGTTACCGGTCGCAGGCAAGAAGTTCTGGATGAGGTGGCTGGAGATCGAATAACCGGTCTGGCCATGGATGTCCGGGACGAGCAAAGCGTCGTGCAGGGCGTTGCCTCTGCCGTCGAGGCCAGAGGGCCAGTTCAGATTTGCGTGGCAAATGCCGGGATCGCTGTCGGGAAGACCCTGCAAAAGACCGACATGGATTTTTGGCGCGATATCATGGCGACCAATCTGGACGGCGCCTTTCTGACCATTCGCGAAAGCCTGCGCTCGATGCTGACAACCGAATGGGGACGCGTAATCTCGGTGGCGTCCATTGCCGGGCTGCACGGTGTTCCGGGGGCGGGTGCCTATTCCGCCTCGAAACACGGGGTGATCGGCCTGACCCGCAGCTATTCCGAGGAATTCATGGGATCGCCCTATACATTCAATGCGCTGTGCCCTGGATATGTGGACACGCCAATCGTGGATCGCAATAAGGCCTCGATCTCGCAACGGGCGGGCATCAGTGAGGACGAAGCGCTTAAGGTCATGGTCGAAGCCAATCGCCACAAACGCCTGATAGCGGCAGATGAGGTTGCCGCCGCTGCGCTTTGGCTTGTGCGGCCCGGTTCGCAAAGCGTCAATGGCCAGTGCATCCAGATTTCCGGCGGTCAGATCTGAATGGCCACGTGACCGGCACAAGCTGATCCCTCAGGATTATGGACTTTTGCGCTCGGGTCGGTTACGTCGGACCAGATAGTTCAAACTTAAAATACCTAAGCGAGGCCCCCATGACCGATTTTGCTGCGACAAAGGCCATGTTCGATTTGCCTGAAGGCATCCTTTATCTTGATGGCAACTCGCTGGGGCCCGTTCCCAGGGCCGCCAAGGCCCGCGTTCAGGACATGATGGCCAAAGAATGGGGTGACCTTCTGATCACCGGCTGGAACAAGGCCGGATGGATGGGCATGCCGACCGGGCTGGGCGATCGGATCGGCCGGTTGATCGGCGCTGAACCCGGCATGGTCGTTGTTGGCGATACGCTTTCAATCAAGGTGTATCAGGCGGTTGCTTCGGCACTGGAACTGAACCCGGGGCGCAAGGTCGTCCTGTCGGACAACGGGAATTTCCCGACCGATCTGTACATGGTCGACGGTCTGCTGCGGTCACTCGGGCCGGATTACGAGTTGCGCGTCGTAGACCCGGATAAGGTAGCCGAACATGTGACCGAGGACGTTGCTGTGCTGATGCTGACCGAGGTGGATTATCGCACCGGTCGCATGCACGACATGAAGGCGCTGACAGAACTGGCGCATGCGAATGGCGTTCTGACGGTCTGGGATCTGGCGCATTCCGCCGGAGCCGTGCCGGTGGATCTGTCCGGATGCAATGCCGACTTTGCAGTGGGTTGCACCTATAAATATCTGAATGGCGGACCCGGTGCGCCCGCATTCATCTATGTCACACCCCGTCTTGCGCCCGAGGTCCGCCCTGCCCTTTCCGGCTGGCTGGGACACGAATCGCCTTTTGCCTTCGATCTGGATTATCGCCCAGGATCAGGGATCGAACGGATGCGCGTGGGCACGCCACCGGTCATTCAGATGACGGCATTGGCTGCAGCCATGGACATCTGGGATCTGGCGGACATGAAAGACGTGCGCGCAAAATCCATCGAACTGACCGAACTTTTTATCCGTGAAGTTGAAACCAACTGCCCCCAGCTGGAGCTTGCCAGCCCGCGCGACCCGCAACAGCGTGGTAGTCAGGTGTCGTTCCGCTTTGGCGAAGGATACGCCGCCATGCAGGCGCTGATCGCCCGCGGTGTTATCGGAGATTTCAGGGCCCCTGACATCATGCGCTTTGGGTTCACGCCACTCTACATCGACGAAAACGATGTAAAGCAGGCGGCGAACATTCTCTCGGGTGTGATGTGCAACGATTTGTGGGATAAGCCGGAATACAAGATCCGGCAAAAAGTCACCTGATTTCCAGCCCCGCCCCGAACAATGCCGCCAGTTGTGAAACCCTGACGTCAAAGGTCGCTGGATCTGTCAGGGTCATCTTGACCCCTTTCAAAGCAGACGTAATCGTTCTTGCGATTTCACTGGCTTCTCCGGTCAGCTTGACGCGACCTTTTTCAGCCTCTCGGCTGAGCCAGTCGGCATAGATCGCGGAGAGTTTGGCCTCGCCCTCTTCGACGATATCGGGTGCGCTGGATGACCCGGCATCCAGTAATTCCGCGCCATGCGGCGAGGACAGAAGCACCGCCATGCCCTCGCTTTGCGCCGCCATCGCGCGCGCAAGAATCTCGGGAATAGATGTGTCGCCATTCAGGGCGTCCCTCACCTGCCGGATTTTCTCCTGGTAATGCGCCTCGGTCAGGCTGCGTACGATGGCCACCTTGTTCTTATAGTGCAGATACACAGCCGGTCGGGACATCCCCGCTCCGTGCGCTATGTCCTCCATTGAGGTCTTGCGGAACCCATAGGTCGCAAAGGCCTGCATTGCAGAGGTCAAAATGGCTTGCTGCCTTGGATCGAGGTTCATGTCTTTCATTTCCCGACCATTGACAGTTTTTGTAATATTTGTCAATTGACACACTGACACTTTTAGCTAATTATGTCAGAAACCAGCCCAGCCAGGAGAAACGCGCCATGGCAACCTCACTCAAAATCAACGGCAAAGCACATCAGGTGGATTTGCCTGACGACGTGCCCCTCTTGTGGGTGCTTCGGGACGAGATCGGTTTGACAGGTACCAAATTTGGTTGCGGGGTCGCATCCTGTGGCGCCTGCACTGTCCACATCGACGGCGAGGCCGTTCGCTCCTGTCAGGTGACCTTGTCGGACGTTTGGGGCGATGTAACCACCATCGAAGGTATCGGCGCCCCTGAGGCCATGGCCACCATACAGCAAGCCTGGGTCGAACATCAGGTCGCTCAGTGCGGTTACTGCCAGTCCGGCCAGATCATGCAGGCGGCATCTTTGCTGGCAGAAAATCCGACACCAACAGACGCGGAAATCGACGAGGCGATGCAGGGCAACCTCTGCCGCTGCGGAACCTATCCTCGCATTCGCGCCGCGATCCACACGGCCTCGGCCAAACTGAAGGAGGCGTAAGCAATGGCACGTATTGGTAAAATCGTCCGCCGCACCTTTCTGATCGGCTCTGCCGCAATCATCGGCGGGGTCGCGTTTGGTGTCTACTATGTAAATCGCCCTGCACCAAACCCGCTCAAGCCGCGTGAAGGCGAAGCGGCGCTCAACCCCTTTGTCCTCATCGACCAGAACGGCGTGACCCTGTTCGCCCCACGCGCTGAAATGGGGCAAGGCGTCAAAACGACATGGGCCGCACTGCTGGCCGAAGAACTGGACGTGGAACTGGATCAGGTCACGGTACTGCATGGCCCCGCCGCCGCTGCCTATTACAACACCGCAATGATCGGTGAAGGCTTGCCCAATAAGGGCTATGACATCTCGGACTTCCAACACAATCTCGGTGAGGCGCTGGGTGTCATCGGCAAAGTGCTCAGCCTGCAGGTTACTGGCGGCTCGACCTCTATGAAGGACGGCTTTGAACGGATGCGTGAGGCCGGGGCCTCGGCCCGCGAGACACTCAAACAGGCTGCGGCGGACAGGCTTGGCGTGGACCGAGCGCAACTGAAAACCGAGGCTGGCCATGTCATCGCGCCGAATGGCGACAAAATCGCATACACCGATCTGGCGGCAGATGCAGCCAAACTCGACCCTGTTGAGGTTGATCTGCGTGATCCGTCCGAATGGCGGTATCTGGGCCAGAACCAGCCACGTCTGGATATGGTGGAAAAGGCAACCGGCACGGCGGAATTCGCCATCGACGTGCGTCTGCCAGACATGAAATTCGCCAGTGTCCGCGTAAATCCCAAGTTGGGCGGCGGCATGAAAGGCTTTGACGACAGCGCGGCAAAATCGATGCCGGGTGTCGAAAAAGTCGTCGATCTTGGCGACGGCGTTGCCGTCATCGCCAACAACACCTGGCTGGCCATTCAGGCTGTAGAGGCCATCGATGTCGAATGGGAAGAGGCACCATACCCGCCCGAAACCGAGGCGATATTCTCAAAAATCGCCGAGGCATTCGACACCGATCCGAACTCAACAATGCGCGACGACGGCGATGCCAGCATTACACCTGATGGCGCAACCGAGATCGAGGCAGAATACACGGTTCCCTATTTGGCCCACGCCACAATGGAGCCGATGACCGCGACCGCGCTGTTTTCGGGTAAAAAGCTGGAATTCTGGGGCGGCAATCAGGCGCCTACCTTCATGCAAATGAAGATCGCGGCCGAGGCAAACCTTGATACCGAAGCAGTTGACGTCCACACCACCTATCTGGGTGGCGGTTTTGGGCGCCGTGGTGAATTCGATTTTGGCGTCATCGCCACCAAGGTCGCCATGGCTATGCCCAATATTCCGGTGCAAACCACGTGGAGTCGTGAAGAGGACATGCGCCACGATTTCTACCGGCCCGGCGCGATGGCTCGTATGAAAGGTGCAATCAAAGACGGCAAGGCCGTTCTGATCGACGGCAAGGTCGCCTCGCAATCCTGTACCCATCAGGCGGTTACGCGGATGACAGGCATGGCCGGGGGTGGCCCCGACAAAGTATTGGTCGAGGGCATTTTCAATCAGCCCTACGCGGTCCCCAACTACCGCATCAGCGGCCATATCGCAGACCTGAACATACCTGTTGGGTTCTGGCGGTCTGTCGGCAACAGTCACAACGGTTTCTTCCACGAAACGTTCATGGACGAACTGGCCCATGCCGCTGGTCGTGATCCGCTGGAGTTCCGTCTGGAACTGATGAAAGACGAGCACGCACCATCAGCAGGCTGTCTGGAGGCCGTGCGCGAGATGTCCGGCTGGACGGGCAAAACTCTCGATGGCGTAGGCCGTGGCGTTGCGTTCACCTACAGTTTCGGCACTCCGGTCGCGCAGGTGATCGAAGTCGTTGACGAAGATGGAACCATTCGTATCAACAAGGCGTGGATCGCTTGCGACATGGGGCTGGCGCTGGATCCTGAAACCGTCAAGGCACAGATGTTCGGCGGTATGATGTACGGCCTGTCTGCCGCCTGTTATGGTGAGATCACCTTTGCCGATGGAGAAGTGGAACAGTACAACTTCCCCGAATATGACGCGATCCGCATGCACACTGCACCGGAGGTTGAGGTCCGCGTTCTGGAAACCAACCGCCACATGGGCGGCGCCGGAGAGCCGGGCACACCGCCTTCGATGCCCGCTCTGGGAAATGCGCTGTTCGACCTGACGGGAAAGCGCGCCCGCACCCTGCCGTTGAACCAAAGCTTCGATCTTTTGGTGTAACTGCCACACATGGGCCCGCAAACGTTGCGGGCCCTTTCATTGCTTGACCTGAAGGATCGCGGCAGCTAGGGCTCATCCCATGAGCAAACGACTGACCATCGCCTGCAATTTCTATTACACCCCGCCCAAATAACGGCGGGTGCTCAATCATGTTCAACCGCCGCGTCAGGCGGATTGAACCAACTAAATCACCTGCATCGCGGCCTACCCCCGGAGTACCCCGATGCAAAACCGTCCCGAAATCAAATCTGTTGGCCTGATGGGCTTTGGTGCCTTCGGACGCCTAATCGCCCAGCATATTGCGCCCTTTGCGCCTGTATTCGTTCATGACCCAACACTGAACGCGATACCTGACGGGCTGTCCGCCGGAGACCCGGCCCAGATCGCTGCCTGTGACCTTGTCATCCTCGCCGTACCCGTCGGCATGCTTGAGAACGCCATCTCCTCAATCGCGGCACATTTGAGACCCGGAACCATTGTCGTGGATGTCGGTTCGGTCAAGATAAACCCGGTCCGCACCATGCTGCGGCTGTTACCGGACCATGTTGAGATCGTGGGAACACACCCATTGTTCGGCCCCCAAAGTGCAGCCGACGGTGTGTCCGGCCACAAGATCGCAATCTGCCGTGTACGAGGAGACGCCTGTCTGTCCTTGGCAGCATTTCTGAAAACCAGATTGGGATTGCGCCCGTTTCTGGTTACGCCCGAAACGCATGATCAGGAAGCAGCCGTGGTGCAGGGGCTTACCCATTTCATCTCAAAGGCGCTCACCCGGCTTGGGCCGCTTCCCCGCAGCCTGACAACCACCAGTTTCGACCTGTTGGTGGAAGCCGCCAACATGGTCCGAAACGATCCGCCTGGCGTGTTTGACGCGATCGAACACGAAAACCCCTTCACCCCCGCAGCCCGCGACCGCTTTATGCATCACGCCAATGCGCTGGCTCTGGAGCTATCTCGGGGCGCAAATTAAACGGGATTGGTCATTCAGGCCGATTTGCGGAACAGCCGCGAACGACCACATTCCGACCACTCACGCACGGCATCCCCGAACGCCTCGAAAAGCGGGCGGGAAACAGGATCGTTTGCCGCGTCCCATTCCGGGTGCCATTGAACAGAAAGGGTAAAGCCGGGCGCATCTTTCACAAATATGGCCTCGGGCGTTCCGTCAGGCGCGTGACCGTCTATGACGATCCTTTGCCCCACCGTCTTGATCCCTTGCCCGTGCAGCGTGTTGGTCATGACCTCGCTCGCCCCGAACACCCGGTGAAACACTCCGCCCTCGTTCAGTTTGACAACGTGCCGCAAGGCGAATTTTTCCTCCAGCGTTCCATCGGGTGGCATTCGGTGATTCATCCGCCCCGGCAGGTCGCGGATTTCAGGATACAAGGTTCCCCCCATCGCGACGTTGACCTCCTGAAAGCCCCGGCAGATGCCAAAAAAGGGCTGCCCGCGTTCGACACAGGCCCGCACCAGCGGCAGCACGATCGCATCGCGGGCCCGATCGAACTCGCCATGTGCATCAGTTTCTGCTTCGCCATACTCTTCGGGATGAACATTAGGGCGGCCGCCGGTCAACAAAAACCCGTCGCACACCTCCAGAAGCTCCTCAACTGAGACAAATCGAGGATCCGAAGGGATAAGCAAGGGAAGGCAGCCCGCAACGTTCGCAACCGCGTCCGAATTCATTGTTCCACCGGCATGCGTCGGGTACTGATCGTTCAGTATATACGAGTTACCGATTATTCCGACGATAGGCCGCGACATGTTCATTCCCTTGTTTCTTCATTGAACTGAGAACAAACGTAACCACGCACGCCCCGCCCTGCAACCACACACGCTCTGCGTAACAGCGCAGGGACTTGTTCGAAATCGCACATATCGTTCCTATCGGGGCGCACTTCTTGGAACTTCATCCCTAGTTTTGGCGACAAACCGGGAAAAACTCCCTCGACGACCAGAAATCCTTCCCCGCCGACGGTCGTTCAAGACAGTTTCGCGACGGCAAGGCAATCAAAACTTCGAAATTCAGACCTCACCGTTCAATCCGGCAGCATCAATTCCGGCCATGGCAGCCACGGCGTCATTGTCGGATGTGTCACCTGTCACTCCAACGGCCCCCATCACTGCGCCTTTCCGGTCACGCAACAAAACACCGCCCGGCACAGGTACAACCTGCCCACCATAGACACCGTTAACCGCTGCCATGAAATAGGCCTGCCCTTCGGCCCGCTGCATCTGCGCGGTCCCGGCCATGCCCAGCATGACCGAGCCATAGGCCTTGCCATGCGCAATCGCAAACCGCCCCGGTGCGGCACCATCTTCGCGCTCGAACGCGATCACATGGCCGCCCGCATCCAGCACAACAACTGAAAGCGGCTTCAGCTCCATCTCGCGCCCTTTTTCCAGCGCCTTCCGAATGATCGTCCGCGCCTTGCGCAATGATACCGACATGTTCTCTTCCTCTTGCCAAATATATCCTCGGGGGAGCGCGAGGGGGCAGATAGCCCCCTCGATCCAAATCCCGTTACCTGCGGCTTGCTTTCAACTCCAACCGACGCGCGTGCAGCACCGGCTCGGTATAACCCGACGGCTGTACCCGCCCTTTGAACACCAGATCACAAGCAGCCTGAAAGGCAATACAATCAAAACCCGGCCCCATCGGTTGATATGCCGGATCGCCCGCGTTCTGCTGATCGACAATCGCTGCCATCTTTTGCAACGCAGCCATCACCTGCGCTTCGTCAACCACACCATGATGCAGCCAATTCGCAAGCGCCTGAGATGAAATCCGGCATGTCGCACGGTCTTCCATCAAGCCGACGTCATTGATGTCCGGAACTTTCGAACATCCGACGCCCTGATCGACCCAGCGCACAACGTATCCAAGAATGCCTTGGGCGTTGTTTTCTGTTTCGCGGCCAATTTCCTCGTCGCTCAGATTGCGCCCACCAAGCACAGGAATGGTCAGCAGATCGTCAAGCGTCCCGCGTGCTCCGCCGGCAGAGATTTCGCGCTGCCGCGCCAACACATCGACCTTGTGATAGTGGGTCGCGTGCAGCGTTGCCGCAGTCGGCGACGGAACCCAAGCGCAATTCGCGCCGGACATCGGGTGGCCGATCTTGGCCTCCAGCATATCCCCCATCCTGTCGGGCATGGCCCACATGCCCTTGCCGATTTGCGCCCTGCCCTGCAGGCCACAGGCCAGCCCGATATCAACGTTTCGGTCCTCATACGAGGCGATCCAAGGTGTGTTCTTGATGTCCCCCTTGGGCAGCATCGGCCCAGCTTCCATCGAAGTATGGATTTCATCGCCGGTACGGTCCAGAAATCCGGTATTGATGAAGGCTACACGGGATTTCGCGGCGCGGATGCATTCCTTGAGGTTCACAGACGTCCGGCGTTCCTCGTCCATGATGCCCAGCTTCACCGTATTTCGCGGCAAGCCAAGGATGTCTTCGACCATGTCGAAAATCTGAACCGCGAACGTTACCTCTTCCGGCCCGTGCATCTTGGGCTTGACCACATAAACCGAGCCCTGAACCGAGTTGCCCCCGTCCCGTTTCAGGTCATGCATTGCAATCAGCGTGGTGCAGAGCGCGTCCATCAGCCCTTCGCCGATCTCATTGCCTGCACCATCCAGAACGGCCGGGTTGGTCATCAGGTGCCCGACATTCCGGACCAGCATCAGCGAGCGGCCTTTCAGCGTGGCCTGCCCGCCATCCGCCGTGGTGTATTCGACATCCCCCGCCAGCTTGCGGGTAAATGTCTTTCCACCTTTCGAGACCTCTTCCGTCAGGTCGCCCCTCATCAGGCCCAGCCAGTTGCCATAGGCCACGACCTTGTCGGTGGCATCCACGCAGGCGACCGAGTCTTCGCAGTCCATGATCGTGGACAGCGCAGATTCCAATCGCACATCGGCGATACCAGCCGGATCCGACGCGCCGATGTTGCTGGTCGAATCAATCATGATCTGTACATGCAGGCCGTTGTTCTTAAGCAGCACAAAATCGGGCTTGTCCGCAGCGCCCCCAAAGCCCGCGAAAGCGGCCGGATCGGCCAGCGCCGGCACCAGGCCGCCCTTTTCGACACTCAGGCCAGAGACATCGGCCCAAGACCCTTCGGCCAGCGGCACAGCGTCGTCCAGAAACGCCTTTGCCCATGCGATCACCCGCGCACCACGTTCAACGTCATATCCGCTGCTGTCCGGCAGATCGCCCATGGCATCTGTGCCGTAAAGCGCGTCATACAGGCTGCCCCAGCGGGCATTGGCGGCGTTCAGAGCGAACCTGGCGTTGGTGATCGGTACAACCAGTTGCGGACCGGGAATCAGAGCGATCTCGGGATCGACGCTGGTGGTTTCGATTTGAAAGTCATCGCCTTGATCGACCAGATACCCGATCTCATGCAGGAAGGCCTGATAAGCGGCGGCGTCGTGATCCTGTCCCTTGTTAGCCAGATGCCAGCCATCGATGCGCCCCTGAATGTCAGCCCGTTTGGCCAGCAACGCCCTGTTCTTTGGCCCAAGCTCATCTACCATGCGGGACAGGCCGGACCAGAACGCCTCGGACGAAACGCCTGTTCCCGGCAGCGCCCGGTTTTCGATAAAATCTGCCAGTTCGACAGCGATCTGCAGACCGTTCCGGGTTTCCCTGCTGCTCATGTTCGACATCTCCCGCATTGTACGCCACTGTATGCAGCACCCAATTAGGGCGGATGTTTCCGATAGGCAACAGGCCTCGCGCTGTTTCAGGACGGATCCGTTAGGTCACTTCGAAATCATCGCGCGCCCGATGGTCAGGTGAATAGCCATCCGGCACCGCTTGCAGCCCAACGCCGCAACCCATAACGTCGCGACGACACCAGATGAGATGAGGCAAAAGATGCGCGACGCCGCCCCGATTACGATCCACCTAAAGGATTACACCCCGTTCGGTTTCATTGTGGACAGCGTGCATCTGACCTTTGATCTTGCTCCGAATGCAACCCGAGTGACGTCGCGCATCGCGTTTCGCCCCAACCCGGACGCGACGGATCGTACGTTTTTCCTGCATGGCGAAGACCTGAACCTGATCCGAGCAACCATTGACGGTGCCGAGGTCACACCGGATGTCACTGACAAGGGATTGACGGCAGACACCCCGGACCAGCCCTTCATCTGGGAGGCCGAGGTCGAGATCGATCCGGGCAACAACACCGCACTCGAAGGGCTGTACATGTCGAACGGCATGTACTGCACGCAATGCGAAGCCGAAGGGTTCCGTAAGATCACATATTACCCGGACCGGCCCGACGTGATGTCCACTTTCACCGTGCGCGTCAACGGTGACTTGCCGGTGCTACTGTCGAACGGCAACCCCACGGCCAAAGGAGATGGTTGGGCGGAATGGACCGACCCATGGCCCAAACCGGCCTATCTGTTTGCTCTGGTGGCGGGCGAGCTGACCGCGCATCCCGGCCAATTCACCACCCGCTCGGGCCGCGACGTGGGACTAAACCTTTGGGTGCGTCCCGGTGATGAAGGCAAATGCGCCTTTGGCATGGAAGCTCTGAAACGGTCGATGAAATGGGACGAAGATGTCTATGGCCGCGAATACGATCTGGACGTGTTCAATATCGTTGCTGTTGACGATTTCAACATGGGTGCGATGGAAAACAAGGGGTTGAACATCTTCAACTCCTCCGCCGTACTGGCCAGCCCCGAAACCTCGACCGACGCCAATTTCGAACGGATCGAGGCGATCATCGCGCATGAGTACTTCCACAACTGGACCGGCAACCGCATCACCTGCCGCGACTGGTTCCAGCTGTGCCTGAAAGAGGGGCTGACCGTATTCCGCGATGCGCAGTTTACGTCCGACATACGATCCGCCCCGGTCAAACGCATTCACGACGTGATTGACCTGCGTGCCCGTCAGTTTCCCGAAGACAACGGCCCCCTGTCCCACCCGGTTCGGCCAGAAAGTTTTCAGGAGATAAACAACTTTTACACCGCCACCGTTTATGAAAAGGGCGCCGAGCTTATCGGGATGCTCAAGCGGCTGGTGGGTGACGATGCCTATGCCAGTGCCTTGGACTTGTACTTTGACCGCCACGATGGTCAGGCGTGCACTATCGAAGACTGGATCAAGGTGTTCGAGGACACGACTGGTCGCGACCTGAGCCAGTTCAAACGCTGGTACAGTCAGGCCGGAACGCCCCGGGTCAAGGTGCAGGAAGACTGGGCAGAGGGCACCTATACCCTGACCCTGAGCCAAAGCACCCCCGCCACGCCGGGCCAGTCCGAAAAGCAGCCGCAGGTGATCCCTGTGGCGGTCGGGCTGCTGGGGCAAAACGGTGATGAGGTGCGCGAAACCGAAGTGCTGGAGTTCACCGAAGAAACGCAAAGCTTTACCTTTGAGGGGCTTGCCGCCAAGCCGGTTGCATCGATCCTGCGCGGGTTCTCTGCACCGGTCATCCTCGAGCGTGACACGTCTAACGCCGATCGTGCCTTCCTACTGGCCCATGACACCGATCCGTTCAACAGGTGGGAGGCCGGGCGCGCACTGGCGCAAGACACGCTGCTGAACATGATAACCCGCGATGCTGCACCCGACGCTGATTATCTGGACGGATTGCTAGCAGTCCTGCGGGATGGCGATCTTGATCCAGCGTACCGTGCGCTGATGCTGGGGCTGCCAACCCAGTCTGAACTTGCCGCAGCTTTGCATGAACGTGGCATTACGCCCGACCCGATGGCGATCTGGACAGCGGTCGAGACCCTGCGGCAGGCCACCGCGCAACACATGCAGGATCTTCTGCCACGTCTGCACAGCGAGGCTGTGGTTGACGGCCCCTACCAACCCGACGCCGCGCAATCCGGAAAACGCGCCCTTGGCAGCGCCGCACTCGCACTGACGTCGCGGCTGGACGGGGGCGCAAAAGCTGCCGGGGAATACAACAATGCTGACAACATGACCCTGCAACTAACGGCGCTGTCCTGTTTGCTGAGGGCCGGCAAGGGCGAGACCGAGCTTGCGGCGTTTTATCAGCAGTGGCAGCACGACCGACTGGTCATCGACAAGTGGTTCGGGTTGCAAACATCGCTGGCAGCGCCCGAAAAAGCACCGGAACTTGCCCGGACTCTCAGCGAGCATCCGGATTTCAACTGGAAGAACCCGAACCGCTTTCGTTCGCTGATGGGTGCGCTGGCAATGAACCATGCAGGTTTCCACAACGAAAGCGGCGCGTCCTATACGTTGCTTGCCGACTGGTTGATCCGGCTTGATCCAATCAACGCCCAAACAACGGCGCGCATGTGTTCCGCTTTCCAGACCTGGAAACGTTATGACACGAACCGCCAGAACCTGATGCGGCAAAATCTGGAACGCATCGCCTCGACCCCGGACCTGTCACGCGACACGTCGGAGATGGTGTCGCGCATTCTCGGCGCGTGACGCATGGAAACCGATACGGACAGGACAGGCGATAGGCCACCGGCCTACAGCTTTAGGCGGCCAAGCCGCAATTCACGGACGGTGACAATTCTGATTGTCGTCTATGCTGCACTGCTCAGCCTGATCATCCTGTTTGATGCGGCATGGTGGCTGATTGGTCTCATGGCGCTGACCACGCTTCCGGCGATCTGGGATGTGTTTTCCGATTCCACCGCCGGGCTGGAATTGAATGGGACTGACCTGCACTGGTTTACCGGTAAGCGCGACGGCCATTTGCCGCTTGGCGATATCGACTATTTCCGTTTTGACACACGCTGGGATTTCTCGGTGCGTGTGTCCGCAGTTCTGACCAACGGAAAAAAAGTGCGACTGCCCGATGAATCCGTGCCAGCACATCGCGCGTTTGAAAACACACTGACCGAACGAGGTTTCAAGGTGGAACGCCACCACTTCAGAATTTTCTGAAACCCATCCGCTCATGCCACATTTCACCTACCTGTGAACGTATAAGACCCCGGCGAGGCCTTGAATTGGCCGCAATAATTCGTCAAACCGATACACAGTTGTTACGAGTTCAAATCGGTCCGATTTACGTTATGTTCAGTGTTTTCAGGGCATTAGCCCAATCATTTTCGGGTTTTAATCACCGGCGCGCATCCCGAGCGCCCCTTCCAAGCAGAGATTTTCCGCGCGCGATAAACGCCGAGGACAGACTGATCATTCCGGTTGCCAAACTTGGTGCTGGTGATCTGATCGGGCGTTCAGCCATGGAGCATGGACGCCATCTGGCCCGGCAGGAGTTGTGGAAAGAACTGGCCGATGAAATGCGTTCGGCCGATAAAGCACGCAAAACGTCGCCGGATGGATTGCCGGTTGCCGACCTCATGGCCTTTGGTGCCCGGTCGGATGTGGTGTTTGCCGTGGAACATGCCCTGTCCGAAGGCAATGGCCCGCCCGCAGACACGGTAGACGGAGGCATAGCGGAACTTGAAAACGTTTTGTCCGAATACCGGGATGATCCCATGATCGGGCTGATCGTTGCACTGGCCCATATCGATCTGGCCTGGGCCTGGCGCGGCACCGGATGGGAAACGATCATGCCCGAAATCAACAGAACCCGGTGTGCCGCGCATTTTGACCGTGCCGCCGAAATACTGCCGGTCTGCAGGGCGGCGGCACCCGACAGCCCCGCCGTGGCGTCGGCATGTTGCGCATTGCTGGCGGGACAACGGACACAAGGTATCCGTGTTGCAGATGAATACGAGCGACTGATTTCACTCG
This sequence comes from Ruegeria sp. C11, assembly GCF_056537725.1. Lineage (NCBI taxonomy): Bacteria > Pseudomonadati > Pseudomonadota > Alphaproteobacteria > Rhodobacterales > Roseobacteraceae > Ruegeria > Ruegeria sp. C11. The sequence goes on from NZ_JBQFSB010000003.1 coordinate 91,088, forward strand.
ACCCGCACAACTACCGTAACATGCGGGCCATGGGGAACCATCTGTTGCCACGTTGGTTTGGCAGCTACGAAGAACTGGAGCTTCAGGCGCTACGTAATGCGTCGATCACCCAAAACATCTGGGGCGCGGGCGGGTACACCTGGGTTCAGTTCGATGCCATCGCACTTGATGAAGAGGCCTGCGCCCGCGTGGACGTCGAGTTCTTTCTGGAAGGCCTGCGCGACATCGTACAGCGCCGCCCGGATCAGGAGATGGTCAACCTGTTGGCCGCATATTGCTCGATCACGCTGCAGAACGGACTGGGCTTCCACGAAGAGGCCGACCTTGCGCGGGTTCAGATCTGCGAGGCCACAAACTGGCTGATCCGCGATCACCTGACCGAACTGCATCCCCTGATCTGGGCGCATGCGGCGGACGGTTTCGACAATGGTGTCCGCATCAACTCCCCCGACCGTTTTGCCGCCCGTGGGCGTCACGACGCGATACGGGTCATCACCAACCTGTTCCGGGACGAACTTGGGCGCGGCCAACGCATTACATTTACGCCCTCGGGACCGCGTTTCAGTCCGAACTGATCGGATAACGGTCCGACCGGATGTACGATCCGGTTGTGCGGAACGGCTTGATGTCATCGGTTTATTTCAACCCTGCAAAGGCTCATTGCCCCTTGCCCCCTCGCTCGTGCAGGAATAATACGCAGGCCTAGACTTCTGCGGATAAGAGGCGCGCCATGCTCGACCTGACCTATGAAATGCCCAAACCCAAAACAATTGCCGGTGCCAAGCACGACTGGGAACTGGTGATCGGGATGGAGGTGCATGCGCAGGTCTCGTCCAATGCCAAGCTGTTCTCGGGCGCGTCGACCCAATTCGGGGCCGAGCCGAATTCGAACGTGGCTTTCGTGGATGCGGCGATGCCGGGAATGTTGCCGGTGATCAACGAATTCTGCGTGGAGCAGGCGGTGCGGACCGGGCTGGGCCTGAAGGCGGATATCAACCTGAAATCGGCGTTCGACCGCAAGAATTATTTCTACCCCGACCTGCCGCAGGGCTATCAAATCTCCCAGCTTTATCAACCAATTGTGGGCGAAGGCGAAGTTCTGGTCGAGATGGGTGACGGCACTGCACGCATGGTGCGGATCGAACGCATCCACATGGAGCAGGACGCCGGCAAATCGATCCATGACATGGACCCGCATATGTCCTTTGTCGACTTGAACCGGACCGGTGTCTGCCTGATGGAGATCGTCAGCCGTCCCGACATTCGTGGGCCTGAGGAGGCCGCCGCTTATATCGCCAAGCTACGCCAGATCATGCGTTATCTGGGCACCTGCGATGGCAACATGCAGAACGGCAACCTGCGCGCGGACGTGAACGTTTCGATCTGTTTGCCCGGTGCGTACGAGAAGTATCAGGAAACACAGGACTTTTCGCATCTGGGAACACGCTGCGAGATCAAGAACATGAACTCGATGCGCTTTATCCAGCAAGCGATCGAGGTCGAAGCCCGCCGCCAGATCGCCATCGTCGAAGGTGGTGGCAAGGTCGATCAGGAAACCCGCCTGTACGACCCGGACAAGGGCGAAACCCGCTCGATGCGGTCCAAGGAAGAAGCGCATGATTACCGCTATTTCCCCGATCCCGACCTGCTGCCGCTGGAGATCGAGCAGGCGTGGGTGGACGATATCGCCGCCAAGCTTCCCGAACTGCCGGACGACAAAAAAGCGCGTTTTATCAGCGAGTTCGGACTGACGGACTATGACGCTTCGGTGCTGACAGCCGAGGTGGAATCGGCCGCCTATTTCGAAGATGTGGCCAAAGGGCGCAACGGCAAGCTGGCCGCGAACTGGGTCATCAACGAGCTGTTCGGCCGTCTGAAGAAAGAAGATCACGACATCACCGAGTCTCCGGTTTCTCCGGCCCAGCTGGGCGGGATCATCGACCTGATTTCCTCGGACGCCATCTCGGGCAAGATCGCAAAGGATCTGTTCGAAATCGTCTACACCGAAGGCGGTGATCCGGCGCAGATCGTCGAAGAACGCGGCATGAAGCAGGTGACGGATACAGGCGCCATCGAGGCCGCACTGGATGAGATCATCGCCGCCAATCCGGCACAGGTCGAAAAGGCCAGGGTGAACCCGAAACTGGCAGGGTGGTTCGTCGGTCAGGTGATGAAGGCGACCGGTGGCAAGGCCAACCCCAAGGCGGTCAACGAACTGGTCAGTTCCAAGCTGAGCCTCTGAATCTTTCGGTTTGTACAGGCCGGGCGGCAGGGTTTGTCCGGTTTGTACAAAACTGAATTTTCCATTTTCTTAACATTTTAGGGGTCTGGCCGTGTGCTTGACACCGGGAATGTTTGCGCTCTTTCTTCCGTGCCAGAGAGGTGAGGTATCATGCAGAACAGATTTGATCAGGAACTGGAAGACCGGCTTGTCCGATATGCGGCTATAGACAGTCAGAGCGACGAGAATTCACCAACAACCCCCAGCACGGAAATTCAGTTCGACGTGTTGAACCTGCTCAGGCAGGAATTGGTCGAGATCGGTGCGCAGGATGTCGAAGTGACCGATGACAGCGTCGTCGTGGCGACCATTCCGGGCACCGCCCCCGGACCGACCATCGGTTTTCTGGCACATGTGGATACCGCACCGCAGTTCAACGCAACTGGCGTCAAGCCGCGCGTGATCAAGGGCTATAATGGCGGCGAGATCACCTTTCCGGATGATCCGTCACTGGTGTTGTCACCGGACGAGCATCCCTATCTGGCCAGCAAGGTGGGGCATGATCTGATCACCGCCTCGGGCACGACGCTGCTGGGGGCCGATGACAAGGCGGGGGTGTCGATCATCATGACGATGGCGCGGCATCTGCTGACGAATACGGACATCGCCCACGGGCCGATTCGCATTGCCTTTACCCCGGATGAAGAGATCGGGCGCGGTGTTAGTGAAAAGCTGCCCGGCGATCTTGGCGCCGATTTTGCCTATACGCTGGATGGTCAGGAAGTGGGCGAGATCGAGTATGAGAGCTTTTCGGCGGATCGTGCCGTCATAAAGATCGTGGGTGTGTCGATCCATCCCGGTCTGGCCAAGGACAAGATGGTCAATGCCGCGCATCTGGCCTCAAAAATCGTCCAGACGCTGCCGCAGGCGACCATGACGCCCGAAGTGACGGACGACCGCGAGGGGTTCATTCATGTGACGGATATGAATGGCGGTTCCTCGGAGATGGAAATCAAGCTGATCCTGCGGGATTTCGAACTGGACGGGCTGGAGGCCAAGGGCGATCTGGTGCGGCAGGTCTGCGCGGCCGTTCAGGCGTCGGAACCGCGGGCCTCGGTCAGTTGCGAAATTTACCCGCAATACCGCAACATGCGGTACTGGCTGGAAAAGGACATGACGCCCGTCGAACTGGCGCGCAAGGCCTGCCGTGGCCTTGGCATCGAGCCAATCTCGGTCCCGATCCGGGGCGGCACTGACGGGTCGCGCCTGACCGAATTCGGCACCCCCTGCCCCAACATTTTCACCGGGATGCAGTGCATTCACGGGCCGTTGGAGTGGGTCTCGGTTCAGGATATGGCCGTAGCGACCGAAATGTGCCTGTCGGTCGCAACGCTGGCAGTAGGTGAGGTTGAGGGCAACAGTCGGGGCTGAATTCCGCCACCCGGCGAACACCTCTTTCCCCCAACGGGCAACATGGTAAGTTGCCCGCAAATTGCTTTTAGGAACCGTTGATGCAGCGCTACGAATACAAGGTTGTCCCCGCACCGCAAAAAGGCACCAAGGCCAAGGGCACGAAAACGCCCGAGGGACGGTTTGCACTATCGGTCGAACAGATGCTGAACAAGATGGGTCAGGACGGTTGGGAATATCAGCGAGCCGAACTGCTGCCCAGCGAGGAACGCACCGGTCTGACAGGATCGACCGTGAACTGGCGCAACGTACTGGTATTCCGCCGCGCGCTTGAAAGCGCTGCACCCGCCATTGCCGTGCCGGTCGATGAGGCGGCAGCCGCGCCGCAGGCGCGGCCGGTTCCCGGCCCCACCGAGGTTCTGGCCCCCGCCCCTATCGCTGAAGAACCCAAAGACCCGCCGCTATCGCTGAAAACGGAAGACGGCGAAGGCGATCAGGAGCCCGAAAAGGATAAAACGCCCCAGCCCTGATTGGATCAGACCGACAGGTTGCCCCTCCCCCGGGGGGGGTGATCAGCGGGCTATAGCCTTGCCTGATAGCCCGCATGCGTTGACGTGAGGCGTCGCCTTAGCACTTGAACAGGTATTCGAACCGGTCGCCGCCACTCATCGACGGTTGCGTAGAATGAAAGATCGCGCTTGGGCAAACTTCCTGTGCCTGCTCGACCATGCGCTGCGTGGGTTTGGCAACCTTGCCGTGTTTTTTTGGACCGACAATCATCACCTCACCGGCGCCTGCACTGGTGACAACCCCGGGTGTGTCGTCGGAGACCGGAGTGCAAGCGGCAAGCAGCGGGATCAGCGGCAAAAGAAAAGAAATTCTCATGGGATGTGTTCACCAGACAAAAAGGGACATTAGCGAGGAGCGCGAAACAGGCGGCACCTGCGCGATGTTCCATACCAGCAAAGGTTGAAAAGGCCAATCAGCGGTGCACCGGGTTCCTGCCAACGTCGCCGCACCGCGACACTTATGCGTCAATATCCAGCGCCAGCGCGTGGATGCGCGGCACGATATCCCCCAATGCGGCGTGCACCGCGCGGTGACGGGCGACTCGGGACTGGCCCTGAAACGCGGCGGCGCGGATACGGACGTTGAAGTGGCTTTCGCCGCCATCCCGGTAACCAGCATGGCCGCGGTGACTTTCGCTGTCATCGACAACATCAAGCTCGCGTGGGTTGAACGCCGTTTGCAGGCATTCGCGGATTTCTTCGGTAACGCTCATTTTTCTGCTCAGCGACAAAAATTTTACCGCTGCCCTCTTCTACTTTCGGCCACTTAGATTAAACTGCTGCCTCCGAGTCGGAAAGACGCGTTCGTGAGGATGAGCATATGGTGAAATCAGACCCCTTCGGATTCGATATGTCCGTTTCCAGCGCCAAAAAGAAAAACCCGCGCGGGCGTCGGGGCATGTCGGGCGCGTCGGAAACCTCGGTGCGAATCTGCGACCACGAAGGATGTGAAGAGGCGGGCAAGTTCCGTGCGCCCAAGGCGCCGGACGTTCTGGATGATTTTTTCTGGTTCTGCCAGCAACACGTGCGGGAATATAACCAGAAGTGGAACTTCTTCGACGGTACCACCGAGGCCGAGCTGAACGCGCAGCGGTCCAAGGACAAGGTGTGGGAGCGTGAGACCAAGCCGATGGGCGATCCCGAGGCACGGGCCTGGGCGCGGCTGGGCATCGAGGACCCGCATCAGGTGCTGGGCGAGAACGCGACCAAGAATCCGGGCCGCGCAAATACTGGCGGGCGCCGCCTGCCACCGACCGAGCGCCGCGCCGTTGAAATTCTTGAGGCACAGGACAGCTGGTCCAAGGCCGAGGTGCGCAAGGCCTACAAGAAGCTGATCAAAGTACTGCATCCGGATATGAACGGGGGCGATCGCAGCCAGGAAGAACAGCTGCAAGAGGTCGTCTGGGCCTGGGATCAGATCAAGGACAGCCGGAACTTCAAGTAACCGGTTCTGCAGGCATTTTCGCTTTGGTCACCGCCCCGTTTCCGAATTTGTTTCGGGTGCGGTCTGAACGTGTTACAATATGGCATTGATTGAGTGAGTTGTTTGAACTCGCATGGCGCCCAGCATTGAGTGGGTGGTTTTTTGTTTGTGTATTGGGGGAACGGCTGCCATGGGCAAAACCGTTTCATTACCGGGACCGGGCGTTGCCCTTTCAGCAGATCAGGATATCGGCCTGTTCCTGGGGTCGGACCCGGCGAAGCTCAGGTATCTTGAAGTTGCCCCTATTCATCTCGGTCAGGAAACGGGGGCGGCATCGCCCGGAACGGTCGGTGTGGGCCTTATTGATACGGGCGTGAACCCTGATCACCCTCAGCTTGCCGGTAAAATTGCTGAAATGGTCAGCTTTACGGACGCCCCGCCCGAAGACCGCTTTGGGCATGGCACCGGTGTTGCGATTGTTCTGGCGGCCTATGCTTCGATTCGGGTCGTTTCAGCCAATGTCATGGATATGGACTTTGGCCTGCGCGTCGACCCGGTGATCAGTGCGATTGACTGGTTGGTCCGGGAACAGAGAGTTTTTACGATCAACATTTCACTGGGTTTCCCGCCGGAAACAGATGGTGCGTCTGACATCTGCCGGAAGATCAGCGACCTGCGCGCCGAGGGTTATGACTTTATCATTTCCGCTGCCGCCGGGAACAGTGGCCCGGATCAGGCAATGTTGCCGGCGGCCTGCGAAGAAGGCGTGATCGCCGTGGCTTCGCCCGAAGCGACTTCCGGCAAGGGCGACGTGATCGCACCTTTACCCAAAATCATGAATCGGGAGGCGTATCTCAGGAACTCCGTTCAAGCCCCCATCAACAACCGGGATTACGGGGCCGCCTACCCGATCCTTGAGGAACTGGCGAAGCTGGCGCCGCAGGATGGGCAGGTTCACTATGCCTTTGCAGTCGCCGCTTTTTCCATCGGGCAAACGCCAACCGCGCGTGATGCGGCACAAACCACGGTCGAGCTAGTGCCCGATCTTGTGGATGCCCGGTGGCTGCTGGCGCTTGCCGAGGCAAATCTTAGCCGATCTACCGAGGCCAAAGCGGCGTTGGAGCAACTGCTGGGGATTGCCCCGGAATTTCCGAACGCAGCCGCACTTTTGGAGCTGCTCAGGAGCGAGCCTGTGGATCTGCCGGGTGCATTGCGTGTTTTCTTTTCGTCTGTGAGTGAGGAATGATCAAGTTGCCCGACTTTTCTCTGCCCGAAGCGTGGCCTTACGGTCTGAGGCTGTTCATGTATGCCAGCGCAGTTCTTTGGATTGCCGCATATGGTTATCTCAAGGCGTTTCCACCCAAGGTCACGACGCCCGCAGTATCTTTGGATTTTACCGAGTTTCGCGAGGTGGGTTCGGGCAATGGAAACACCGGAATCGGTTTTGTTCTGACCGTTATCAACAACACCGACAAGACAGAGCAAATCACCAATCTTGAACTTGCCTGGTATGAGGACAAGGAGCCTGAAGGCGGGTTTCTCAGCAACAAAGGCATCGACGCAACCTATCGGATCAGCGCCACCGAAGACGGAATGGTGGCCACATCGGGCGACGGCGCGCCCCTGCCCGTTGAGCTGACAATCAACAAGCCCTATGCCAACTCAAGTTTTCTCAAGGTGGACATCCCAACGGCGGAACGTCTGAAAGATACGGAAAGCACCCGGTTCTTTGTCATCTTCGAAGATCGCTCATTTCTGAGCGAAGACCTCAAGAAGACCCGCGCCCGCCTTACGTTTTCAAACGGGGCTGTTGCCGAGCGCGAATTGGTTCTGAGATAGGGCAAAACCGCCAAGAGACTTCAGAGACACGAATTTTTGCAAGGGCGGTCACAACGTGCGCAGACCGCCCTTGAAAGTGTGTCTGGTCGCCTAGCCCCCCTGATTGCGCTGGAGTGATTCCAGAACCTGATCGATCGAGAAACTCGCCGGTTTCTGCCGTGGCGGGTAATCTTGGAAGGTTCCGAGGAACTGCGCGACAAAGGCCTGCGCGGGAACCAACAGATAGGTGCGGTCCAGCCGCCATTTCGGGTACCCGATGGATTCATGTTCAGCACGTTCGAACGGATCGGAATAGAGGTCGATGATTTTCGGCAGACGCAGGAAGGTCAGTGGCTCTTGCCAGACATCGAACCCGTGGGCGCGCTGTTCGGCAAAGACCACCTTCCACCGGTTATAGCGCAGGTTCACCAGATCGCCGCCGTCAGAGAAATAAAGGAACTCGTGACGCGGGCCTTCCTCGGCTTCGCCTTTGAAATATGGCAGGAAATTATAACCGTCGAGGTGAACGGGTTCGTTGGCCTCGCCAAACGGAGCCTCGGTCAGCATGGCTTCTTTCATGTTCGCATCGCCCAGCGCCGCCATGAAGGTCGGGAACCAGTCCAGATGGCTGATGACCTCGTTCGATTTGCGCCCCGGTTCGATGACACCGGGCCATTTCAGAAGCAGCGGAACACGATAGCCGCCTTCCCAGTTGTCGTTCTTTTCACCCCGGAATGGGGTAGTGCCGCCGTCGGGCCAGCTGAACACCTCGGCCCCGTTGTCGGTTGAATACATGACGACCGTGTTGTCGGCGATGCCAAGCTCATCCAGCTTGTCCAGCATCTGACCAACCATCTTGTCATGTTCGACCATGCCATCGGGATAGACGCCCAGACCGGTCACGCCCTGACTTTCCTCTTTCAGGTGGGTGAAGATGTGCATCCGGGTGGTGTTGTACCACAGGAAGAACGGCTTATCCTGTTCGACCGCCCTGTCGATGAAGTCGAGCGCACCTGCAGTCACTTCCTCATCGATGGTCTCCATCCGCTTGCGGGTCAGCGGGCCGGTATCTTCGATATTGCCGTCCGAACTGGAGCGGATCACACCGCGCGGGCCGAAGTTTTCGCGGAATTCGGGGTTCTTAGGATAGTCGACATTTTCCGGCTCTTCCTCGGCATTGAGGTGGTAAAGGTTGCCAAAGAATTCATCAAAGCCGTGATTGGTCGGCAGATGTTCATCCCGGTCGCCCAGGTGGTTTTTGCCATACTGGCCAGTCATGTAGCCCTTGGACTTCATGTATTCGGCGATGGTGGGATCTTTCTCGCTCATCCCCTCCTTTGCGCCGGGCAGTCCAACCTTGAGAAGGCCTGTCCGAAATCCGGACTGGCCGGTGATAAAGCTGGCGCGGCCCGCAGTGCAGGATTGTTCGCCATAGGCATGGGTGAACAACATCCCCTCGTTGGCGATGCGGTCGATATTGGGGGTTTCATACCCCATCATGCCCTGATTGTAGGCGCTGACATTCCAATAGCCGATGTCATCCCCCCAGATGATCAGGAAGTTCAGTGGCTTTTCCTGAGCAACCGCCGGCAGGGCCAGACCGACCCCCAAAATCCCAGCGGCAATGAGGTGTTTCATATTACCGAAATTCGACATTTCTTTCCCTCAATTGTTGCCTTGAAAATACGGCCTCAGGCCAAGCGCCAAAGCGCGCGTGAGGCTGAGACCGCCGCCAGTATAACCTGAAATCACACGGTGTTTGTTAAGTTTGGTGAAAAGCCGGACTTAGGTCTTTTGACGAATGGCGGCACTGAGCCGTTGTTTATCAATACCTCAAGGCGATCAGAATCTATCGAGCCGGGTCGGAGATTCATTGAGACTGGTACACTCTGAGCTAGTTGTAACACTCGTTGGACATAACATGTGGGAGAGGGTCCCTCATGGGCTCGAAGGGAGCAGATTATGACGACACCAAAGAATTCACGCCGCAGCTTGCTTGCTGGAATTGCAGGTCTGGTCGGAAGTAGCACCCTGGCAGGCAAGGCTGCTGCCGCTGCCCTGACCCCACGCGCCGCAGAAGGGCCGTTCTATCCAAAACCCAACATGCGAATGCCTGATATCGACAATGACCTTGTGAAAATTGCAGGTCAGGTTGAGAAAGCTGGCGGCGAAATATTTATGCTGCGTGGCACCATCGTGGATCGCAACGGGCGACCGTCCGTCGGATACCGTATCGAGATCTGGCAATGTGACGTGAACGGCAAGTATCTGCATCCGGGCGATAATCGCGCCGTTCCATATGACCGCGCCTTTCAGGGTTTTGGACACGATATTACGGACGAGGCAGGTAGCTACGTGTTTCGCACGATTAAACCGGTGATCTATCCGGGACGCACCCCGCACATTCACGTAAAGGTATTTGACGGTAATCGCGAGGTTCTGACCACCCAGTTCTACATCAAGGATGATCCAAACAACGCGCGCGACGGGCTGTTCAATCGCATGTCTGACGTAGAAGCCGATACGGTATCGATGGATTTTGTTAAGGGCGGCACCGGTCTCGAAGCGACCGTTAACATCGTGATTTAAGAGCCGCATTTTCCGGATGAATTTGGCCTTGATTGTGCGTGTGGTGAGATCCTGCGGCAACGTATGGCGCGTCCGTCAATAGGGCCAGTTTCAAAGAAACGTCTTGTCACGTGGCGGCGCACGCGGCTTTCCCTTGCCCTTACCCGCAATATGTTGCACCACACACGGGTTCAAACCCGGCAACCGGGGCAAAGGATAAGGACGAGGCGAATGGCTGACGGATCGATCGACATCAACGCAAAACCCACCGAAGAGATCTCGGTTCGTGACGTGTTCGGAATCGACACCGACATGGCCGTCAAAGGCTTTGCCGAGGCCAGCGACCGCGTACCGGCGATCGACCACACCTATAAGTTCGACCCCGAAACCACGCTGGCGATTCTGGCAGGCTTTGCCCATAACCGCCGGGTGATGATTCAGGGCTATCACGGCACCGGTAAATCGACCCATATCGAACAGGTCGCCGCCCGACTGAACTGGCCCGCCGTGCGCGTCAATCTGGACAGCCATATCAGCCGGATCGACCTGATCGGCAAGGACGCGATCAAACTGCGCGATGGCAAGCAGGTTACCGAATTCCACGAAGGAATCCTGCCTTGGGCGCTGCGCAACCCCGTCGCCATCGTGTTCGACGAATATGACGCGGGCCGCGCGGATGTGATGTTCGTGATCCAGCGTGTGCTGGAACATGACGGCAAGCTGACCCTTCTGGACCAGAACGAGATCATCACGCCGAACCCCAACTTCCGCCTGTTCGCCACCGCCAACACCGTGGGCCTGGGCGACACCACCGGGCTGTATCACGGCACGCAACAGATCAACCAGGCGCAGATGGACCGCTGGTCGCTGGTCTCGACGCTGAACTACCTGAGCCACGATGCCGAAACGATGATCGTTCTGTCCAAGGCGCCGCATTACAACACCGAGAAGGGCCGCAAGCAGGTCAGCCAGATGGTCACCGTCGCCGACCTGACCCGGACCGCCTTTATGAACGGCGACCTGTCCACGGTGATGAGCCCGCGGACCGTGATCAACTGGGCCCAGAACGCCGAGATTTTCCGCGATGTGGGCTATGCCTTCCGCCTGTCCTTCCTGAACAAGTGCGACGAACTTGAGCGCCAGACAGTGGCCGAGTTCTACCAGCGTTGTTTCGACGAGGAACTGCCGGAGAGCGCCGCGAGCGCGAGCCTTGGTTAAGGCAAGCATCACCTCTGCGCTCATTGCGACCGCATGCGCTGGCTGTACACCGGTCAGATTTGATAACCGTTACCCAAATGCCTATTTAGAAGAGGACTTCATATCTTCTCATGACGGCGGAGACCCGTTCGGCGCTCTTAGTTGTGGGTCAGTTTTTCACTATTGGGCAGCCTACAATAGCAAGAACGGTCTCCAATCCACAAATGAAACCAAAGCGTCAAATGCGTTTCACATGTTACTCGCAAAAATGAACTATCGTTCTGGATGGAAAGACCTACAAAGCCTGCGGAAACGACCTGTATCCAGCGAGGAGCTTGAGCAGTTTGGCCCTCGTGAGGATACTGTAACTGGTCGGATCTCGCACTCACTTTTTGACAAGTGCAAGAGACTGGCTTCAAGATACCCAGAAACGCAAAACCTAGCAGTTTTTAAATGAGCAAACCAAACGACAACCCCGCCGATCCGTTCAAAAAGGCTTTGGCCGAGGCCACCAAGGTGATGGCCGACGATCCTGAACTGTCGGTGAGCTATACGGTCGATCCGTCGGGCGTGTCGGGGGACTCGATGCGGCTGCCTCAGGTCAGCCGCCGGATGACGCGCGAAGAGGTTCTGCTGGCGCGGGGCACTGCGGATGCGCTGGCGTTGCAGCGCAAATACCACGACGATGCGACACACGCGCGCTATGCGCCGCCGGGCGACATGGCCCGCGATCTGTATGAGGCGATGGAAACCGCGCGGTGCGAGGCGATGGGTGCGCGGGATATGCCCGGTACGGCCAGCAACATCGACGTCAAGATCAGCCATGAGGCCATCCGGCGCGGCTACGACCAGTGCAAGCAACCAGCGGATACGCCCCTGCCGGTGGCGGCGGGTTATCTGATCCGGCATCTGGCCACGGGGCGCGATTTGCCGCCTGCGGCCGAGAATGTCATGAACCTGTGGCGCGGCTTTATCGAGGAACAGGCCGGCGGCGTGCTGGAGAACCTTGATGAGGTACTCTCGGACCAGGCCGAATTCGCCAAGTTTGCGCGGCAGATGATCAAGGATCTGGGGTACGGCGATCAGCTGGGCGAAGACCCGGATGAGCTGGACGAAGATCAGGAAGATCAGGCCGAGGACGATGCCGAGGAGCAGCCCGATCCCGACAGCACCGGGCAGGACGATCAGGACGAACAGGACGCCGACGCCAATCCTGAACAGACGCAGGAAGAACAGCAGGATCAATCTCAGGCACAGGTCTCGATGGACGAGATGGCCGAGGATGAGATGGGCGATGAGGCCGAGATGCCCGATGGCGAAGCGCCATTGGAGCCGCCTGCTCCGCCACCTGCATCCGACGCCGATCCGGATTACAAGGTTTACCTGAACACCAATGACGAAGAGATTGCCGCCGAGGATCTGGCAGAACCCGCCGAGCTGGAGCGGCTGCGCGCCTATCTGGATCAGCAGCTTGAGCCGCTAAAAGGCGCGGTCAGCCGTCTGGCCAACAAGTTGCAGCGCCGCCTGCAGGCACAGCAGAACCGCAGCTGGGAATTTGACCGCGAGGAAGGCATTCTGGATGCCGGACGTCTGGCGCGGGTGGTGGCGAACCCGACCACTCCGCTGAGCTTCAAGGTCGAGAAGGATACCGAGTTCCGCGATACAGTGGTGACGCTGCTGCTGGACAACTCGGGTTCAATGCGCGGGCGTCCGATTTCGATTGCGGCGATCTGTGCCGATGTTCTTGCGCGGACGCTGGAGCGCTGCAACGTGAAGGTCGAGATTCTGGGCTTTACCACCCGCGCTTGGAAAGGCGGGCTGGCGCGCGAGGCGTGGCTGAACGATGGCCGCCCGCAGCAGCCCGGCCGTCTGAACGATCTGCGCCACATCATCTACAAGGGTGCGGATGCGCCATGGCGGCGCGCCCGGCCCAATCTGGGTCTGATGATGAAAGAGGGCCTGTTGAAGGAAAACATCGACGGCGAGGCGCTGGAATGGGCGCATCGCCGGATGCTGGCACGGCGCGAGGCGCGCAAGATTCTGATGGTGATCTCGGATGGGGCGCCGGTCGATGATTCAACTCTCAGCGTTAACCCCGCGAATTATCTGGAAAAACACCTGCGTGACGTGATCGCGATGGTCGAACGACGCAAGATGGTCGAACTGCTGGCCATCGGCATCGGTCACGACGTGACACGGTATTACGACCGCGCTGTGACGATCACGGATGTGGAACAGCTGGCGGGTGCGATGACCGAGCAACTGGCGGCCCTGTTCGACAGCGACCCGCGTGCGCGGGCCCGGGTCATGGGGATGAAGCGGGCGAGTTAAACCCGTTGACCCCGCCCGGTCGGGCGGAATAGCATCCTCAGCAACCCGCCCCACATGATCGGTCCGGTACCTTTTCCGATTCGGGCGAGGTTTACGTTGTGCCTGTGCCTAACGGCGGTGTGGCGCAGCAATGCGGTGTCGAAGGGCGGCATCATTGGTATCTCCTGTCCGTTGCATCCAATCTGGCAACAGCGTCGCGCCCTCGCTTGAAGACCATCCTGAGAAATCCCCGAGAAACCTTTGGGAAAGCCATTGAACCTTGTGGCCCCAATCGAAACGGAGTGTATTCGGCCCATGCGCTATGAGTTTGCAGATTGTGTTCTGGACGTGGAGCGGCACGTGCTGCTGCGCGATGGTCAGCCCGTTCCGGTTGAGCCGCAGGTCTTTGATCTGCTGGAACTGCTTGCTGAAAGTCCTGGAAAACTGGTCGCGCGCGAGGAAATCATCGCGCGTGTCTGGAACGGGCGTTTTGTCTCGGAATCGACGATCAGTGCGCGGATCGCTGCGGCCCGCAAGGCTGTAGGCGATGATGGCAAGGCACAGCGGATCATACGGACGATTGTGCGGCGTGGTCTGCAGATGGCGGCGGAAGTGAGTTGTGAAAGCAAACCGGCCCTGCGCAAAGACCGGCGGACCCAGCACTTGAAATATGCGCGAGGGCATAATGGCCAGGCTATTGCTTACACGGTGTCGGGAGAGGGTCCCCCAGTGCTGCGCGTGGGATCGATCGTTTATGATCTGGAAGCAGAATGGCGCTTACCGTCAGAACGCGCATACGTCGAAGCGATGGAATCGAAGTTCACTCTGCTGCGCTACAACAAACGACATCAGACGAATTGGGGTGATCCCAGGTTCGTAAACTATGACGGCGTGACAGAGGACATTCTGGCGGTCTCGCACGCCGCAGGATTTGACCGTTTTGCAATCGTCGCAGAGTTTGGTGGCGTATTTTCAGCCTTGCGATTTGCCGTCAAATTTCCAGAACGGGTTAGCCGTCTCGCCATTGTCGGCGGCTGGGCAGAAGGACGCGACCATCGTGATGGTGTCGAGGGGTCGGATTCGATCCGTAACCTAATCATCGAAGGATGGCAGGATCCGGGCAGTGGCTATGCGGTCGGGTCTCTGCTGAGTTATTTTCCTGAAGGCCCACTTGAAACAGTGCGCGAGATCGTGGACGAGTTGCAGACACTCTACTCGGTGGAAGAACAGCTGTATCAGCGTGACAGCGGCAACACGGCTTCGGTTTTACACTTGCTGCCGCAGATCCAATGCCCGACGCTGGTTTTGCATGGTCGCAACAGTGCTGTTCATCCCTTATCTGAAGCGCGCAAGCTGGCTGCGGGAATTCCTGAGGCTTCACTGGCCATTCTTGAGACGGCAAATCACATCCCCTTGCCCGGAAACGAAGTTTACGACACCTATATTCAAACATTACAGGCGTTTCTGGCCGGGGAAACGTGACCCGACACGTATGGACATTTGGGGCGCGTCACCGCACTTTTCGCCCCGACAGGACACAAGCAAGGGGCCATCATGTTCCAGACTTTCGACGTAACCGCTCGCCCGGAACAGGGTCCTCCCCGGCTGGCCGCATTGCGCGCCGAGATGGCGCAGGAGGGGTTGGACGGGTTTCTGATCCCGCGGGCGGATGCGCATCAGGGGGAATATGTTGCGCCGCGGGATGATCGCCTGGCGTGGCTGACCGGTTTTACGGGGTCAGCAGGATTTTGCGTGGCGCTGGCGGATGTTGCGGGCGTGTTCATCGACGGTCGCTATCGCACGCAGGTCAAGGCGCAGGTCGCAAAGGATTACACGCCGGTTCCCTGGCCGGATGTAAGCCTGACCGCGTGGCTGAAAGAACAATTGCCTGATGGTGGGCGCGTTGGCTTTGATCCGTGGTTGCATCCGGCGGGGCAGATCAAAAGCGCGCTCAAGGAACTAAAGGGCAGCGGCATCGAACTGGTGCGCTGTGACAATCTGGTGGACCGTATCTGGAAAGATCAGCCCCCTGCCCCGATGAACCCGGTCACTGCCCATCCGATTGAATTTGCCGGTGAAAGCGCCGAGAGCAAAATCAGCAGGCTGGCCGAGGACCTGCACGAGGCTGGATGCAGCGCTGCAGTAATCACCCTGCCGGATTCGATCATGTGGCTGCTGAACATTCGCGGATCGGACATCGCCCGCAATCCGGTCGCGCATGGCTTTGCCATTCTGCACAGCGATGGCCGGGTCGATCTGTTCATGGCGGCTGAAAAACTGGCCGGGCTTGGGGATCATCTGGGGCAGCGGGTCGCGCAGCACTCTGTCGATGTGTTTCTGGATGCGGTCGGCAGGCTGGAGGGGCAGGTTCAGGTCGATCCGGGCTCGGTCCCGCAGGTGGTGGCGGATGTGCTTGGCGAACGGATGGTTGATGGCGGTGATCCCTGCGCACTGCCCAAAGCCTGCAAGAACGAGGCCGAGATCGCGGGCAGTGCCGAAGCGCATCTGCGTGACGCGGTGGCAGTGGTGGAACTGCTGTGCTGGCTGGATGGGCAGGCACCGGGCAGCATCACCGAGACGCAGGTGGTGACCCGGCTAGAGGAATACCGCCGCCGGGACAACGCGCTGCAGGAAATCTCGTTCGATACGATTGCCGGGACGGGGCCGAACGGCGCGATCATGCATTATCGGGTGACCGAGGAAACGGACAGCCGGCTGAAGGACGGGCATTTGCTGGTTCTGGACAGTGGCGGTCAGTATCTGGATGGCACCACCGACATCACCCGCACCATCGCCATCGGTGAAGTCGGGGAAGAAGAGCGGACCTGTTTCACCCGTGTCCTCAAGGGCATGATCGCCATGTCAATGCTGCGCTGGCCTGTCGGGTTGGCGGGGCGCGACATCGAATGCGTGGCGCGGGTGCCGTTGTGGCAGGCCGGGCAGGATTTCAACCACGGGGTCGGCCATGGCGTCGGCGCCTATCTGAGCGTCCATGAAGGCCCGCAGCGCCTGTCGCGGGTCAGCCATGTGCCGCTTGAACCGGGCATGATCCTGTCGAACGAGCCGGGATATTACCGCGAAGGGGCGTTTGGCATCCGCATCGAGAATCTGGTGGTCGTCGAAGAGGCCCCGACCCTGCCCGGCGGCGACGATGAACGGGCGATGCTGCGCTGGCGCACGCTGACCTTTGCCCCCATCGACCGCCGCCTGATCGCTGTCGATATGCTGACGCGCGAGGAACGCGACTGGTTGAACGCATATCATCGCGACGTCGCGGAAAAAGTCGGTCCAAGGCTGGGCACTGACGCGAGACTGTGGTTGGATGCCGCAACTGAGCCGGTGTGACACCGGTCTGTTACATAATAAGGGCTAAGGAGAGGCCCTGAAACGACGAGGGAGGAGTGGGAATGTCCGATCACATCACGATCCGCAAAGCATCCGGCAAATGGAGCGTCCGTTCAGGCGGTGCAATTCTGGGCGAAACGACCGCCGCGCTGGAACTGCTCGAAGGGGATCTGGATCCGGTGATCTATTTCCCGCGCGCGGACATCGCGATGGCCTTTCTGGACCGTACCGACAAGGTGACCCACTGCCCGCACAAGGGGGATGCGACGCATTTCTCGATCGTCAACAAATCCTCCACCACTGAAAATGCGGTTTGGAGCTATGAAGAGCCGATCCCCGCTGTGGCCGAGATCAAGGGCTATCTGGCGTTTTACACCGGGGATTCGGTGAAAGTGGAACAGCTGTAGCCGCGCGCTCCGGCGCCACGCATTTTCGGCATTCAGGTGTTTCCGGCGCGTAGCCGGAAAAACGCGGTAAGTCTTTCGATCAGAGCGGCAGTTCTGTCCGGCCACCCGTTCGGGGGTGTGGCTTGTTTGCGCTCGGCCGTCTGTCTTTGAAACTGTCTGAAGTTTTCCCGATCCCGATCGGTTGGCCGCCCGTCGGGTGCGTATTGCGCACAAGCCCGGAGAAGGTCGGGTGATGTATGCTGTAACATGTCGGATATCCTTCCAGGTGATATATTCACAAGAAATAGCAATTTCGCGGCCATCATGCTAAGCAACTAATATTCTCAGATGATATCTGGAGTATCATATTGAATATCGACTGGAGAGCTTTGCCATCGCTGTCTTCGCTGCGCGCATTTGAACTGACGGCGCGCGGTGGCAACTTTGCCTCGGCGGCCAGAGAGCTGAACGTCACCCATGCAGCGATTGCGCAAAGGGTGCGGTCGCTGGAGGCTGAGCTTGGGGTAGCGCTGGTTCGGCGTTCGGGGCGAAGCGTTGCATTGACCGATGCGGGCACGCAGCTTGCCGGGCACCTTTCCGAAGGTTTCGGGACGATTGCGTCGGGGGTTCAGGAACTGCGCCAGGATCAGAGCAAACAGCCGGTTCAGATCGCTGCGACGGTTTTTATCTCACAAGCCGTGATCCTGCCCCGGCTGGTCGGATTCTGGCAGTTGCACCCGAACATTCACGTCTCGATCCTGCCCTCGCAAGAGGTCGTGGACATAACCGCGATGGGATTTGATCTGGCCATTCGTGCAACCCCCGACGAGCCCGACTGGCCCGGATTGAATGCCGAACCCCTGCTTGAATGCGAGGTGATCGCAGTGGGCGCGCCGTCGATGGTTAACGAGGACATGCCGCCGCTGGATCAGCTGCCGTGGATCTGGTCAGAGGGAGTCGATTATGAAGAAAAGGCGATGCAGGACCTTGGTCTGGACACCAAAAAGCTGAGGAATGTCGATCTGGGCGTTCCGTTCCTGCAACTTTCGCTGGCGCGGCAGGGATTGGGAATCCTGTTTGCGACCGAAATTCTGGTTCGCGACGATCTGGCATCGGGTGAACTGTGCCGGGTTCCCGTGCCGCCCTCCTGCAATGTCACCTACTATGCCGTAACCCCCACAGGTCCGGTACGCCCGCAGGCCGCCACGTTCATCAAGTGGCTGAAGGCAGAGCTGCGCGGTTAGGTTGGCCGCCGCGATGCTGCGCGGTTCGGGGAAGCGGCCTCAGAGTTTTTGCAGATAGTGCCACGACACGTAGCCCTTGAGCGCCCGTGTTTCCCTGAGCGACACTTTGCACCATTCGTTGCTGCCGATCTGCTGGCATTCGTGCAGCTTGAGAACTGCGCCGTTGGGCAGGCCGACAATGACCCTGTACCCGGTTCCCGGCCCCGAGCGCAGTTTGAGCATGTCACCGTCTTCGACGCCGACGACCTCATAAAATCCACTGGGGCCCGCTTGTGCCTGATCGGTGCCCGCAACCGCCCAGAATGCTGCTGCCGCGAACATGGTAAAGACGATTTTTGGCATCGTTCTCTCCTGCTATCTGCCTCAGGCACAGCTTATCGCGCTTTGTGTCTGATTTGAATCGGAATGCGCATCGGGCAGTTGCAGATTGTTGCACTGGCCACAGCCATCGCGCACCGGCGGTCCGGTTCGCAATCAGGCATTGTTACGAATGCTCCTCGGCCGCTGTGGCCGCCAGTGCCCGGTTGTAAGCCTTGAGCGCGTCGATGTGATAGAGCGCACCCACGGGCGTCTCCGATCCATCCTCTTCAACGATGACGACAGGGATGCAGGGGATGTCATCGCGATCGAAATAGGGCATCGCAGCCTCAAGCGTGGCGCTGGCCTGAACACAAAGCCCCTGTTCGATCAGTTCCAGCGCCTGTTCCTTGTCAATCGAGCGCGCATCGCCCAGCGGCCGCATCACGGCACCGGCGCGCATCATCGCCAGCAAATAGGCCTGCGGACCGGCGGCAAGGTGAACGTGACGGCGTTCAAGCTGGGTCAGGAAGAAGGACCGGTCCACCAGGCGCGAGGCAAGGGCGGTGGACATCGAAACCGAGACCATCACCGCCAGCCCGATTTGCCAGTCGCCGGTCAGTTCAAAGACGATCAGCGTGGTTGAGATCGGGGCGCCCAGAACCGCTGCGGCAACGGCGCCCATTCCGGCAAAGGCGTAAAGTGTATGGGTGCCGGACACATCCGGCAGCAGACCCGTGGCGATCAGGCCAAAGGCCAGACCGGTCAGCGCACCGATCATCAGCGACGGAGAAAACACGCCGCCCCCCATGCGGCCGCCCATGGTGATGGCCAAGGCCACCGTTTTTATGGCGGCATAGAGGATCGCCGTGGACAGCAGCAGATCACCGCTGAGGGCGCGGGTCGTGGTTTCATACCCCACGCCGATAATATGCGGAAACCAGATGGCCAGCAGGCCCAGCATCGCGCCGGAAACCGCCGGGCGCAGCCAGCGCGGCAGGGACAGGCGATTCTGAATGTGGGTGCCGATATCCTCGGCAAAAAAGATCGACCGCATCAGCAAAAGCGAGACCAGACCGCAGATCAGGCCCAGCAGCAGAAAGGCAGGCAATTCGACGTAGAACTGCAGCGACCCCGGCGTGTTGAGAGTGAATTCGGTGACATCGCCGTATTCCAGTCGGTTGATCACCGTACCCGCGACCGAGGCGATCACGATGGGCGCAAAGGCGTGTACTGCAAAGTGGCGCAGCACAACTTCGAGCGCAAAAAGCGCCCCGGCGATCGGGGCGTTGAAGCTGGCGGAAACAGCCGCTGCGACGGCGCAGCCCAGCAGGTCGCGCCCGGTGATGCCGTCGGCGTTGATCCTCTGGCTGACCCATGTCGAGATTACGCCCGCCATATGGACCACCGGACCTTCTCGCCCCGTGGACCCGCCTGAACTGAGCGTGATGAGCGAGGCGAACATCGAGGCGATACCCGCCTTTGTCTCAACCCGGCCGTCCGTCAGGGCCGCGCCTTCGATCACATCCGCGACCGAGCGCACGCGCCCGTCATCGGTAAACCGGTGCAGGATGAACCCGACCACAAGTCCGCCGACAATCGGGATGATAAGCACCCAGAACCAATGCAGGCTGGAGGCAAAGGTGTGCAGGAACAGGATATCTTCGGTGCCATAGATCCGGGCCTGAAGCGCCGCGATGCCCTTGCGGAACAACAGGGCGGCAAATCCGGCCGCAATACCGATGGCAAGGGCGATGAACCAGAACTGGATCTGGCTGGGTCCACGGCGACGCATAACCCGCCACGCATCCTTGAGCGCCGCGATGGCCTGAGAAAGCTGGTTGCGTAATACGGTTCGGGTTGACTGGGTCATCTGGCCACTTGGGTCATGTCCTGACCATTAGTAAGCCACGCGCAGAGCATAGAAAAGTCGGTTCACGACACTGTGCCCCAAGCGTTGCGGCAAGATCGCGGATCAGGCGTCCAGCAAAGCGCGGGCGGCGGCGCGGGCTTCGTCGGTGATCGTATCGCCCGCGACCATACGCGCAATTTCGTCCACCCGCTCGTCCGAGGATAGCGGGATCACCGATGACAGTGTTTGCCCGTCGGCCACCATCTTTTGCACGCGCCAATGATGGGACGCGCGGGCGGCGACCTGCGGCGAGTGGGTGACAACCAGCACCTGACCGCCCTGCGCCAGCGACGCCAGACGCCGCCCGACGGCATCAGCGGTCGCACCGCCGACACCGCGGTCAATTTCGTCAAAGATCATCGTGCGCCCGCTGTCATCGCCACTGAGGCAGACCTTGAGCGCCAGCAGAAAGCGGCTGAGTTCACCACCCGAGGCGATTTTGCTTAGCGGACCGGCGGGAGCGCCGGGATTGGTGGCGACCGTGAAGGCTACCATGTCGTGCCCGTCGGGCCCCGGTTCGGACGGGGTGATGTGGGTCTCGAACACCGCGCGTTCCATCTTGAGCGGGGCAAGCTCGGCCATGACGGCCTGATCCAGCTTTCCGGCTGCTTTGCGCCGCGCGTTGCTGAGGATGGTGGCAGCGGCCTCATAATCCGCTTCGGCAGCGGCCAGTTCGGCGCGCTGATCCGCCAGATCGGATTCGCCTGCGTCGAGTTGTTTCAGCCGTTGGCCCAAAGTTTCGGCAAAATTGCCCAGATCATCGGGAGCCACGTCATGTTTGCGGGCCAGTGCGCGGATGGCGAACAGGCGCTCTTCGGCGGCTTCCAGTTCGGCGGGATTGAAATCCAGCGCCTCAAGGCAGGCGTTGACGCCATCCTGCGCCTCGCCCAGTTCGATAAGAGCGCGTCCAAGGGCGGCAATCGGCTCTTCCAGCTGGCCGCCTGCGTTGTCGGACACCCCTTCAAGCCAGCGCACCGCGTCGCCCATCGCCCCCTCGGCGCCTTCTGCCCCCAACAAAGCAAAGGCGCGGGCCACGTCATCGCGGATGCGCTCGGCCCCCTGCATCATACGGCGGCGGGCGTCGAGGTCGGCATCCTCGCCCGGTTGCGGATCAAGCTTGTCCAGCTCGGCCACGGCGTGGCGCAGGAAATCTTCCTCGGCGCGTACGGCAGCCAGAGCGGTTTCGGTATCTGTTAGCGCCTTGCGCTTGCGCGACATGTCGGCCCATGCGGCGCGGGTCGCGGTCAGTTGGGCATCAACGTCTGCGTAGGCATCCAGAATCGCGCGATGTCCACGCGGATTCAGCAGGCCGCGGTCATCGTGCTGGCCGTGCAGTTCGATCAGGGTTTCGGACAGCGCCCGCAATACCTCGCCCGAACAGCGTCGGTCGTTGACCCAAGCCGTCTTTCGCCCGTCCGAAGTGTTGACCCGGCGCAGGATCAACTCCTCACCACCGGGCAATCCGGCCTCGTCCAGAATCGCGTGGGCAGCATGGCCCGGGGACAGTTCGAACTCGGCCACCACCTCGCCCTGCGAGGCCCCCTGCCGGACCAGTTCGGCACGACCGCGCCAGCCCAGAACGAATCCCAGCGAATCCAGCAGGATGGATTTGCCCGCGCCGGTTTCACCGGTCAGCACGTTCAGCCCCGGCTGGAACGAAAGCTCCATCCGGTCGATGATCAGCATATCGCGGATATCAAGGGCGCGCAGCATCGGGTGTCACCGTCCGAGGCCAGTTCGCATCGCGCTTACAACCACTGGCCCTTGATCGACTGGCGGTAAATCTGGCTGAGCCAGTTGTCGCCACGGTCCTTGAGTTCCAGCCCACGCGACGTCAGCAGTTTGTAGCTGCTGTCATACCATTCGGACGACTGGTAGTTGTAACCCAGAATAGCCCCCGCCGATTGCGCCTCTTCTACCAGGCCGAGGGACAAATACGCCTCGACCAGACGGTGCAGCGCCTCGGCTGTGTGAGAGGTGGTCTGGAAATCCTCAACCACGACGCGGAAACGGTTGATCGCGGCGGTATAGTGTTTCTTGCGCAGGTAGTAGCGCCCGATCTCCATCTCTTTACCGGCCAGATGGTCGAAGGCCAGATCGAATTTCAGGATCGCGGATGTTGCGTATTCGCTGTCGGGATAAACCTCGATCACCGTGCGCAGCGCCTGCAGCGCCTGGAAGGTCAGGCCCTGGTCGCGCCCGACCTCGTCAATCTGGTCATAATAGCTGAGCGCCAGAAGATACTGGGCATAGGCCGCGTCCTCATCCGTCGGATAGAAGTCGATGTAGCGCTGCGCGGCACCCCGGCTTTCTTCGTAGTTCTTGTCGGAGTGATAGGAAAACGCCTGCATGATCAGGGCGCGCTTGGCCCAGTCGGAATAGGGATACAGACGCTCAACCTCGGAAAAATACCACGCGGCGTTGTCCGCGTTGCTTTGCGACAGCTCGTATTCGCCACGGGTGAAAATCTGTTCAGGCGTGTAGCCTTCGAGGTTCTGATTCCGGTCTACCCTGCTGCCACCGAACAGCCCGCCGCTGCACGCTGCCAAAGTGGCTGTCAGAAGAATCGCGCCCGCAAGCCTGACTGCCGCTTTGCTGCCAACCATACCGCCCATCCTTGTCGTCTTCTCTCGTGGGGTCGCCCCGGATTGGGCTTCGGTCTAGCACATAAAATTCCGGTGCAAAACGCCTTATCGGCATTGTGACCGAATTGCTGACCGAGTTCCGGTCAGATCAGGCAACTTCGGGAATTTCGTTCCAGATCAGCCCCTGCCCCGGCAGAAGCTCGGTCTGTTCCGGTGAACACAGGACCGGGCGCACAGCACCCGGCGTTTCAAACAGCTTGCGCAGCAGGGTGTTGGTCATCGAATGACCGGACTTTTCCCCGACGAAGTGGCCGAGAATCGGGCCGCCCGCCAGATAAAGATCACCCAGCGCGTCCAGCATCTTGTGGCGCACGGCTTCGTCCTTGTGGCGGAACCCGCCCGGCGTCAGCACAAGTTCGCCATCGACCACGACGGCGTTGTCCAGCGTACCGCCCAGGGCAAGACCATTTTCGCGCATCGCTTCAACATCCGAGCGCAGACAGAACGTGCGGCAATCGGAAAGTTCGCGGGCGAATGAGCCGTTGCGCATATCCAGCGTCATGGTCTGGCTGCCGATGGCCGCATCGTCAAAGTCGATGTGAAATTCGATTTCCAACCGGTCGGAGGGCCGGATCGAGGCGCGTGCGCCTTCGCGTTCCACAGTCACTTCCTTGAGGACTTCATACGCCAGAACCGGGCTGGCCTGACGGCGCACACCTTTGGCCATGATGCCACGGACAAAATCAACCGACGAGCCATCCATGATCGGAACTTCGGGGCCGTCGATCTCGATCAGGGCGTTGTGGACGCCACATCCGGCGAGCGCGGCCATGATATGTTCGATGGTCGACACAGACACGCCCGCATCATTGACCAAACGGGTGCACAAAGGCGTCCGCTCGACGATGTCATAGATGGCGGGGATCATCGCATTGCCAAGCTCAATATCCGTGCGCTTGAACCAGATTCCGTGGCCGGCAGCAGCCGGGTGCAGAACCATGGTTGCGGGTTTACCGCTGTGCAGTCCAATGCCTTTGAACGCGACCGGAGCTTTGAGCGTATGTTGCAATGTGGGCCTCTGTGAGCAGTGTCCGGCCTCTGCGGGCCGTGTTGGCACTGAGTTAAGCGAGAGACAGTCAAGGCTCAATTCACTCTTTGTAACCGAATGAAACATGTATGTAACAGATCGGCAAATCCCTGCTTACCAGCACTTAATGAACTGATTTTAAAAAGAAAAGGGCCGCCATTTGGCAGCCCCATCTGTTCAGTTTGTTACCGCTGTCAGTTGGCCTGACGCCGCAAGAAGGCCGGAATTTCGATCCGGTCTTGCTCGGGGTCGGAGTCATCCTGAGCGGGTGCCGTAGCGTCATGTTGGCGCAGTGTCGGCTGCTGACGAACGGGTTGTGCCGGTGTGTCGGAGGCGTGTCCGGTCATCCGGTCGATCAAGCGGTTGAACCCGAAACGCGGACGTTCGTGGTGTTCTTGCTGCGGTTGAACCTGCTGTTCCTGCGGCTGTTGGGCCGGGCGTTGCTGACGGGCCGAAGGCACGTTCTGAACCGCGGCCTGCAGGCGCTGCAATGCCTCGGGCGACGGGTTGCCGGGCGCTCTTGGGGCCACGTAGCTTTCCGGTGCCTGCTCGGCAACGGTTTGCTGCGGCTCGTACTCGTCGCGCTGCGGCTGATAGGCTGGCGGCGGCAGACCGTCGTCATCCATGTCCGCACCGGCTTGTGACGGTTCGAACATCGCGTCCTCGCGCACGGGTTCATCGACCGTTTCAAACAGCGAAGGCTCGCGGCTGACTTCGGGCTCGGGCGTGGGTTCCGACATTTCAGCCGCAACAGGTGCCTGTTCCTCGACCGGCTGTTCAGCAGAAACGGTACGGGTCAGCGGCGCCGACATCGAGCGGCGCGCAACCGGTGCATCGGACTGAACGTCGGTGGCATCAATACCGGTTGCAACAACCGAAACGCGCATGCCGCCTTCCATGTCGGTGTCCAGTGTCGAGCCCACGATGATGTTGGCGTCTGGATCGACCTCTTCGCGGATGCGGTTGGCTGCTTCGTCCAGCTCGAACAGGGTCAGGTCGTGTGAGCCCGTGATGTTGATCAGAACGCCCTTGGCACCCTTGAGGCTGATTTCATCCAGCAGCGGGTTGGCGATGGCCTTTTCTGCGGCCTGAATGGCGCGATCTTCGCCGGTCGCTTCACCGGTGCCCATCATCGCCTTGCCCATCTCGTCCATCACCGCGCGGACGTCGGCAAAGTCGAGGTTGATCAGGCCCGGACGCACCATCAGGTCGGTCACGCCTTTGACACCCTGATGCAGAACATCGTCCGCCATCGAGAACGCCTCGGTAAAGGTGGTTTTTTCGTTGGCCAGGCGGAACAGGTTCTGGTTGGGAATGATGATCAGCGTGTCGACGACCTTTTGCAGCGCATCAACGCCATCCTCGGCCTGACGCATCCGCTTGGCGCCTTCAAACTGGAAAGGCTTGGTGACGACACCCACGGTCAGCACACCAAGTTCACGCGCGGCCTGCGCAATGATCGGCGCCGCACCGGTGCCGGTGCCGCCGCCCATACCGGCGGTAATAAAGCACATGTGCGCGCCCGCCAGGTGGTCAACGATCTGTTCGATGCTTTCTTCGGCGGCGCTGGCGCCAACCGAGGGGCGCGCACCCGCGCCCAGCCCTTCGGTCACCTTCACACCAAGCTGCACCCGCGATTGCGAGCGGCTTTGCTGAAGCGCCTGAGCGTCGGTGTTGGCGACCACAAAATCGACGCCATCAAGTTGTTTCTCAATCATGTTGTTGACAGCGTTGCCACCTGCACCGCCAACGCCAAAAACCGTAATCCGAGGCTTCAATTCATCGTGCCCGGGCATCGAAAGATTCAATGTCATGCTCTGTCCGCCTGTTTTTATGATCCCGCAAATGCGGTCTTTTTCTTGCCTATCCACAGGTGATTCTACATTTCCAATTGGCAAACGTCACGTCAAAAATCGCGGAATTCCACAAAATGTGGAGAAATCATGGCGCAAACCAGCAGTATTTCGCAAACATCGCCAGATGTTGCGGAAAAAACCCATTAAACCACAAGGCAACAACACCGGATGCGCAGCCAGAACCTTGCGGCGCACATCTGAACTTACATATTTTCGGCGTAGGCGACTGCTCGTCCTGCCGATGACCTCTGTTGGGCCTTGTCGATATTTTGCGGGATAAATCCTTGCATCGCAACCTGATTCTTCAACTCAGAGGGGCATTCGGACAGGAAATCGTCTCGGTCGTGATTGACCGGACTTCCTGTGTCTCGGCCCCGATGAGAATACTCGACCGCACCATCAACTGATCCCCGTTCAGAAACGGCCACCAGCACACCGGCAATCCGTCGACATCGTTATCGTACAGAAAACAAATCTGCCCGTGGCGGGTGCTGATCTGACCATAGACGCATTGCTCTCCGGGCCGTTTCCAGACTGAAAGTGACCGGTTGAGAAACTGTTCCTTGCCCACAAGCTCGCCCGAACTCACCTCGTGAAAGCTCAGCGTCTTTCCAACAGCTGCGTCCAGGAAATCATCGGGCGTGATAAGTGTTTGAGGTTCGGCCGGCGTTGCGAGCAACGCCATACCGAGCACCGCAACGCCCCGAAGCGTCATTTTACCAGTTGTCCTTGAACCACTTCACCGCGCGGCGCAGCGACCGGGACGGGTAATTGTCGACCGGAATCTCGAAATCCCACCATTCGTCCTGAGGGTGTGCGGCGAACAGGCTGAGACCAACCGCCGAGGAAAAGCCCGGTCCAGTGGCCGATTGTGGCAGGCCGTGCACGCGCAGGGGACGACCCAGGCGCACGCGCTGGCCAAGGATACGGCTGGCCATACCGTCCAGCCCCATGATCTGGCTGCCACCCCCGGTAAGCACGATCTGCTGTGTTGGCATATGCTCAAAGCCCGCTGCGTCCAGACGCACGCGCACCTCTTCCAGAATCTCTTCGACGCGCGGGCGCATGATGCCGATCAGCTCGGCCCGGCTGACGGTGCGCCGGTCGTGTTCCCAGTCGCCGGTTTCGCCGCCGATATCGATCAACTCGCGGTCATCGGCGCCGGTAGCGTGCACCCCGCCGTTGAAAGTCTTGATCCGTTCGGCCACGGCGGCGGGTACGCCCAACCCCATGGAAATGTCGGCGGTGACGTGATCGCCGCCCATGCGCACACAGTCGGCATAGATCATGTGTTTCTTCATGAAGATCGACACGCTGGTGGTGCCACCACCCATGTCGATACAGGCCGCGCCCAGTTCCTGCTCATCCTCGACCAGTGCGGAAATGCCCGACACATAGGCGGAATTGGCGATCCCGGCGAGTTCAAGATCACAACGCTTGATACAATGGACGATATTCTGGATCGCGATCGCATCGACGGTCAGCATGTGCATGTCAACGGCCAGAGACTGCCCCAGCTGTCCACGCGGATCGATTAGGCCCGAGCGGTTGTCGAGCGCAAAATTCACCGGCTGGGCATGCAAAACCTCGCGCCCTGCCCCATAGTCCGGCACATCGCAGGCGTTGAGAACGCGCCCGATCTCGGCCTCGGTCACCAGCTGGCCTTCCAGATCCACCTGCGCATCCAGACCGTATGAACGCGGGTTCGCACCGGCAAAGCAGGCAATGACGTGATCGACGCGGATCTCGGCCATCTTTTGCGCGGCCTGCAGGGCAGTGCGAATGGCGCGTTCGGTTTCCTGCATGGCGGTCACTTCGCCAAACTGAACCCCACGGGAACGGGTTGTGGCCGCGCCGATGACCCGGAAACCGGTCTGCCCGGCCATCGAGCCGATCGAGTTGTCCTCGCTCAGCCGTCCGGTGCCGTCGAAGCGCAGAACGAGGCAGGAAATCTTGGAGCTGCCAACATCCAGAATGGCGACGACGCCCCGCTGCATGGCCTGCCTGCGCATCTGCCGCATTGCGCGCTGGGACTGATAAAGATCGGTCATCATCGTATTACTGCCCGTTACCCACTGTCACTTTTGTATTCCACCAGTCTTCGCTGGCGGCTTTGCTCATTCTTATTGTTGGACGCGATCCGAGCCGCATATCCACCACGGCCACGTCGCGTTCCAGAAGATCCTGCACCTCGCTGACCGCCAGCACACGTTCCAGTGCGCGCACCGGGCGTTCGGTGGGCAGCATGATGCGCTGGCCGCGATCCAGAACCAGATCCCAGCGCCGCTCGCCAATACGCACGAGGCCACGGACCCGCCCGCCAAGACTGCGCGCGGTTTTCAGAAGCTCCAGCGCCTCGGGCACATGATCGTCGGCACCCTTACCCGCAATCAGGGGCAGGTTGGCGTGGTTGGCGCGGGACGCCACCTCATCCACATGCGCGCCGGTTTCGTCCAGCAGTTCGATCCCGTCGCGGTTACGCCAGACTATAACCGGCTGACGTTCGACCACATTGACCTGCAGGATGCCGCCCGGGCGGATGCGGACGGTTGCAGATTTGACTGGATCGAGGCCGGTGATGACATCGCGGATTTGCTCGACATCCAGATCGAAGGAACTGATCGGAAAGTCCAACGGCACCACTTCACGGATATCCTCGGACAGGCCGGTCCCGGCCCCGTCGATGGCCATCAGGTTGACCATGAATTCGGGCCGTTCCTGAAACGAGGTGCGAATGTCGGCCACAAAGGTGCTGACCGCGTCCCGCCGTTCCTGGGAGGAGAAGTAGAGCCCGCCAATGGCCAGCGAAATACAAATCGGAATACCGATGCGCAGACCCATACGGATGCCGGGGGTCAGCATCCAGCGCTGGTATCTGTAGCTGAGGCGGGATGGCGCCGGGTCGGCCTTGCGCGCCGCGCGGCCAAACCGCTTGCCACCCTTCAGCTGCAGCTTGGGATCGGAATTTTCGTCGGCAGCGCCGGTTTCAAAGGCCGCGTCCGGTCCGGACAGGGCCTTGGACCGGTGAATCACCGGTGCGCGGGTAGCGGTCAGCGGTCGCATGAGGCGTCCTCCACCATCCAGGCGCAAAGCTGGCCGAACGTGATCCCCACATGCTCGCCCTGTTCGGGCACGAGTGACGTCGGTGTCATGCCGGGCTGGGTGTTGGTTTCCAGCAGAAACAGACCGGCAGCGCCCTTGCTGTCATCCCAGCGGAAATCGGTGCGACTGACGCCCCGGCAGCCCAGAACATTGTGGGCGCGCAAGGCATAGTCCATGCACAGATCAAAGATCTCGGACGGGATTTCGGCGGGCAGCACATGCCACGAGCCGCCGGGCTTGTATTTGGCGTCGTAGTCGTACCAGCCGTCGGTCATGATCTCGGTCACGGTCAGGGCGCGGTCGCCCATCACGGTCACGGTCAGTTCCCGCCCTGCCACATATTGTTCGACCATCACCTGATCCGGCATGTCATCAGCCAGCTTCGGCGGGCCATTTGCGCCTTCGTGCACCAGATAGATGCCGACGCTGGAGCCTTCGTTATTGGGTTTGACCACATAAGGGGCCGCCATCACGTGGTCGGCCATGACATCCGCCTTGGGGACGATCACGCTATCGGCGATAGGCAGGCCCGCAACACGAAACGCTTCTTTGCTGCGCTGCTTGTCCATGGCCAGCGCCGAGGCCAGCACGCCGGAATGCGTATAGGGAATGCCCATCCATTCAAGCAGACCCTGAACGCAGCCATCTTCGCCCCAGCGGCCATGCAGGGCGTTGAAAACCACGTCCGGTTTGATTTCCAGAAGGCGCGCGTGCAGGTCGGGACCAGCGTCCAGCTCGACCACTTCGATACCTTCTCCCCTGAGGGCGGTTGCGCATTCGCGCCCGCTGCTGAGAGACACCTCGCGCTCTGCCGAGGGTCCGCCCATCAATACCGCCACTTTGGGGCTTGTCCTGCTCGACCTACCCACGTTCGTGCGCCTCAATGTCCCCGGACCTTATGTGGTGGTCCGTACTGCGTTTATGCCTTTGATCCGCCGCCTGAATTTGCCTGTTTTTGGTCTGACGGTTGGGGCTTTATTCCTTCAGCGGATCACCGACCCGCATGATTTCCCACTCTAGCGTGATACCGCTTGTTTCGTAAACCTTTTTTCGCACCTCTTCGCCCAGCCCTTCGAGGTCGGCGGCAGTGGCGTCGCCAGTGTTGACGAGAAAGTTCGAATGCTTCTGACTCATCTGTGCACCACCCCGCATCGCGCCGCGCATTCCGGCGTCATCAATCACTTTCCACGCCTTGAGATCGTGCACGTCATCGTCCCGCCCCGTCGAGGAAAACCCGGCCGGATTGCGAAAGGTGGACCCGGCACTGCGGTCCTTGGTGGGCTGGGTTTCATCGCGCTTCTTTAGCTGGGCGTCCATGCGTGCGTGAAGCTCGGCGGGATCGCCGGACGGGCCCTTCAGCCTGGCCTCGACAAGCACCGCGCCCTGAGACAGGTCGGACTGGCGATAGCGGAAGTTCAGGTCCTCGGCGGTCAGTTCGACCACCTCTCCGTCACGGGTGACGATGGTGGCGGACTGGAACACATCCGCCGTGTAGCTGCCGTAGCAGCCCGCATTCATCCGCACCGCACCGCCGATGGAGCCGGGAATGGTGCGCAGGAATGTCAGGTCCACGCCCGCATCGGCCGCCTTGCGCGCCACATGCGCATCAAGCGCTGCTGCACCTGCGGTGACGGTATTGCCTTCGACCGAGATGCCGTTGAACCCGCGCCCCAGCCGGATCACCACGGCTCGCAGTCCGCCATCGCGGACGATGAGGTTCGAACCGACCCCCATGGGAAAAACCGCCACGTCCGAGGGGAGGTTGCGCAGAAACTCCTGCAGGTCCTCGCGGTCGGCGGGTTGAAACAGGTAGTCGGCAGGACCACCCACACGCAGCCAGGTGAGGTCGGATAAAGGGCGGTCGGGGGACAAACGCCCCCGTATGGACGGTATTTGGATCATAAGTCGGCGCGGGCCGCCACACTGCGCCCGCCGACGCCGCCCATGATGACCGCGAACAGGAAGGGCAGAACGCCGCCGGTCAGCCAGACAAAGGGGGCAAACGCGCGTTCTTCTTCACCGGTCCCGACCGTGGCCAGCATGACGATCAGCGCCAGCGCCACACAGGATGTCAGGCCAATCAGCCACAAAAGCCCACGCAGGCCGATCCAGCGTCCTGCTGCAAAACCGGCGATGGCCCCTAAAACAAATGCTGTAAGCGGCAGGTAGGCGAACGTTGCGATGTTCCCCATGGCGGACCTCCTGATCTGGTCGATTATTTTCCGGTTGCCTTCTTGCCCTGCAATTTCGACTTTGTCCAACGGGTCAGGTAAATAACAGGCCAACGCAGCACCGACATCCCTGCAATCAGCACGATCAGGCCGATCCATGGGCCGTTTTCATAGGTGACATAGCCCAGCAGAGGGATTCCGATGGCGATCAGGATATAGGCGCGGGTCCAGTGGTGATCCTTGCTGGGGATCATGGCCAGCACATTTGCAGCCAGCCCCCAGAGGCAGGCAAGGGCGATGGACCAGTTCATTCCGCGACCTCCTGCCCGGTCCATTTGCGCCAGTAATAGCGGATGGGATTGCGGAACATAGATACGAATGCTGCAAAAGCCAGCGCAGAGATGAACCAGCCGTAGTCATAGCCCAGCCAGACAATCAGCGCCGGCGCGCAGATCAGCAGCAGAATGCCCGGAGGGAATTGCAGCCGCATCGGCAGCAGCGCCACAATCGTCGCGCAGATCACCCAGATCGCGGCAAAGATCATCGAATAGCCCATTCACCCCTCCGAGGACGCACGGAAGCCTCTGGCATACTACCACACTTGCAGGTTGTGCGCCAAATGAGGTCCGACGTCAAACGGCTTGTTTTCTCTGCAATCTCTCAGGCAACCCGTTGGCCCAGGCGCTGATCGTGCCTGCCCCCAGACAGACGACCATGTCGCCGGGGCGCGCCTGTTCGCGGACGAGCCGTTCGAGATCGTCTTCGTTGAGGATCGCGCGGGCGTGGCGGTGGCCGTGGCGGATCAGCCCCGCGACCAGATCGTCGCGCCCTGCGCCTTCGATCGGGTCTTCGCCTGCGGAAAATACGTCAGCGATGGCGATCACGTCAGCGTCGTTGAAACAGGTGCAGAAATCATCGAACAGATGCGACAGGCGGGTGTAGCGGTGTGGCTGATGCACTGCGATGACGCGGCCTTCGGTCGCCTGACGGGCGGCTTTCAGCACGGCGGCGATTTCCACCGGGTGGTGGCCATAGTCGTCGATGATGGTGACGCCATCGATCTCGCCCACTTTGGTAAAGCGGCGGTTGACGCCGCCGAAATTGGCCAGCGCCTCGCGTATCTCGCTTGCCTTCATGCCCAGATGGCGGGCAACAGCCACGGCAGACAGCGCGTTCGAGACGTTGTGATCGCCGGGCATGGGCAGCGTACAGCCTTCGATCACCTTGTCTTCGTATTGCAGGTGAACGTCGAAATGAGCCACGCCCGCCTTGTAGGTCAGGTTTACGGCACGCACATCGGCCTGCGCGTTGAAACCATAGGTGCGCACGCGGCGGTCAGTGATGCGACCCACCAGCGCCTGCACTTCGGCGTGATCGGTGCAACAGACCGCGAGTCCGTAGAACGGGATATTCGAGACAAACTCGTTGAAGCCCGCGCGCAATTTGTCGAAATCGCCCCAGTGCTCCATATGCTCTGGGTCGATATTGGTGACGATGGCGATGGTGGCGGGCAGTCGGTTGAACGAGCCGTCACTCTCATCCGCCTCGACCACCATCCATTCACCCTGCCCCATGCGGGCGTTACTGCCATAGGCGTGGATAATGCCACCATTGATCACGGTCGGATCGAAATCGCCCGCCACCATCAGCTCGGCCATCATCGTGGTGGTGGTAGTCTTGCCGTGAGTTCCGGCGATGGCGATGTTTGACTTCAGGCGCATCAGTTCCGCCAACATGTCTGCGCGGCGAACCACCGGCAGCCCTTGCGCGCGCGCCTCGTCCAGTTCGGGATTGCCCGGCTTGATCGCGGTCGAGGTGACGACAACGGCGGCGTTTTGCAGGTTTTCGGCGCGCTGGCCGACAAAGATTTCAGCACCCAGCCCCGCCAGTCGATCTGTGATCTTGGACGCCTTGAGGTCCGATCCCTGCACCCGGTACCCGAGGTTCAGAAGCACCTCGGCGATGCCCGACATCCCGATCCCGCCGATTCCAACAAAGTGAATCGGCCCAACGTCCTGCGGCAGTTTGGTTGCGGGTGTCATGCGGTCTCCTTCTGCGCCAGTTGTTCGACAAGGGCCGTCAGACGCTCGGTCGCGTCGGGGGCACCAGTCGAAAGGGCGGCATGGGCCATTTTCTGTGCGGCTTCGGGGTTGGTCAGAACCGTGGTGATTTGCTGCGTCAGCGAAGAAACGTCAAGGACGTTTTCGGGAATCATGATCGCGCCGCCCGCCTGTACAAGTCCGCGCGCATTGGCGGTTTGATGATCCCCCGCCGCGGCGGCGAAGGGGACCAGTATCGAAGGGCGGCCGATGACCGAAATATCGGCAACGCTGGAAGCCCCGGAGCGCGAAATGACTAGCTGCGCGTCGGACATGCGGCGGGGCACGTCGTCGAAAAAGGGCTGAACGTCGGCGCGAATGCCGTGTTCGGAATAAAAGGCGGTGACGCGCTCGCCATCCTCGTCTCGGGCCTGATGCGCCACGCGGATACGGCTGCGCAGATCTTCGGACAAACCGGCGATTGCCGCCGGAACCACGTCACTGAGGATGCGCGCACCCTGAGAGCCGCCCATCACCAGAACTGACATCGGATACTCTCCGGGTGGGATATATCCCGCCGCCGCGCGTTCAAGCACGGCCGCGCGCACCGGGTTGCCGACGTGCACCCCATGGGCGCCTTCCGGCAGATCGGTGGGCCAGACACCGCAGGCCACATAGGCAACGCGGGTTGCAAACAGCTGGTTCACCCGGCCCAGAACACCGTTCTGTTCGTGAATCATACGCGGGATGCCCAGCATGGTTGCTGCGCTGAGTGCGGGGATCGACGGGTAGCCGCCGAAACCGACCACGACATCCGGTTTGTCCCGCATCATCTGAAAGACCATGCCGGTCACACCGCCTGCAATCTTGGGCCCGGCCATTGCCTTGGCGGCCAGCCCCCCACGTGCGAAGGTTGCGGAGGAGGCTTCTACGATCTCGGTCGTGTGGGGAAAGCCGCTGGTGTAACGCGCACCACGCGCGTCGGTGGACAGGCGCACGCGCCAGCCTTTTTTCAGCATGGATTCGGCCAAAGCCTGGGCGGGGAACATATGACCCCCGGTGCCGCCAGCCGCAATCAACAGATAGGGTTTGCCCATTATCCTCTTCCGCGCAGAATATCACCAAGTTCGCCCTGTGGGCGGGTGCGGGTAAAGGCCAAAAGCATGCCAACCGCAATCCCCCCCGCGATCAGCGAAGAACCGCCATAGCTGACAAAAGGCAGCGTCATGCCCTTGGCGGGCAACAGGCGCACGGCGACACCCATGTTGATCATCGCCTGAACCCCGAACATGCAGGCCAGACCCGTGCCTGCCAGACGGATGAACATATCACGCTCGCGCATCAGGCGCAGCAGCGACCGCACGACGATGATCGAGTAGAGCGCGATGATGATCAGCACCAGGATCAAGCCGTATTCCTCGGCCGCGACTGCGATGATGAAATCGGTATGGGCATCGGGCAGCGACCATTTTACCTGCCCCTCGCCGACGCCGACACCGAACAGCCCGCCTTCGCGGATGGCATTGGTGGCATAGCCCAGCTGGGTAGTCGGATCGACCTCCTGATTGAGAAAGCCGTCGATGCGGCGTGCGAAGTGTTCCGAGTTGGAATAAGCAAACATCCCACCCAGAACCACGGCTCCGGCCATGCCAAGCAGCAGCAGCATCGGCGCACCTGCCACGAAGTACATCACGCCCCAGCCGAACAGGATCAGGCAGGCCTGCCCAAAGTCCGGCTGCATCACCAGCATACCAACGATAGCCATGCACAGCGCAAAAGACCACAGACGCCCCGGCGGGCCATTGATTTCCTGCGAAGCGGCGAACAGCCACGCAGCAACGACGACAAATCCGGGTTTCAGAAATTCAGATGGCTGAAGCGACGCAAAGCCCAGCGAATACCAGCGCACCGCGCCCTTGCCGAAATCAGTGCCAAAAACCGGCAGAAAGGCCAGCGCCACAAAGGCTGCCACAAACCCCAGCACCGCCAGACGCCGCACCAGCGTGGGCGACATCATCGAGGTCAGCAACATCGCAACCAGCGCCATTCCGCCGAAAAACGCCTGCCTCTCGACATAATGGAAAGGATCGAACCCGTTTCGTCCGGCCAGCGGCGGGGACGAGGCCAGCCCAAGCAACAATCCGATGACAAACAGGATCAGAACACAGGACATCGTCCATTTGTCGATCGTCCGCCACCATTTCGGAAGGATCGGTTCACCACGCCGGTCCGGGACCGCGCCATACACCATCTCAGTCATGAGATTACCGCCACTATCTGCCTCGTTAACGCCCCGTTTTCGGGGTCTGTGTGTGAGAGTCTACAGGGGTTTTTGCGTTTGGGCTAGAGGGATGACGCTGATGCGGCAAAGTCACTGCGTATAGACCCAACAAACTCACTATGCGTTTCGGATTTCTTAGACTCCCGCAATCATTTCAGTTGCAGGCGTGGGTTGCCGGAAAGCTGCCCCCACAATACGCTTCATTGTCATCCAATCGATTTATTGGTGGAGACTCCAATGAAAGACATTTCCAACGAAGCCCAAGCCCTTTTTGCGCGATATTTGGAGTGCTGGAACAATCGCGACTTTGAGGGCGTCGCGGCCTGTTTCGACGAGCCGTCAATGTTCGTTCTTCCAACCGGCCCGGTAAGTCTGCCAAACCGGCAGGCACTGGTGGAACTGATTGGGAAAATTTTCGACGGTCTGGAAGCCGCAGGTTTCAGCCATACGACAATCGGTGCAATCGAGGCGCACCCGTGCGGCGACGGACTTGCAATACTGGACGCGCGGGACGTCAGCAGATTCAAAAAAGACGGTTCGATTTTGGAAGTCATTGATGGCCACTACATCATTCGCCAATCCGAAGAGGAATGGCGCTTTGCGGTGGCCGTGCCCTGCGCCACCGGTTGGAAAGAAGCCGCATCCTAGGGTGACTATCGTCCCGGCTGCTCCAAACGGCGCCCTCTTGCCTTTACTTGCAATCCGCGCCATGCGCAGCGCATGAGATACGACACGATCATCCTTGGCGCCGGCGCCGCCGGCATGATGTGCGCCGCCCATTGCGGCGGGCGGGTTCTGGTGATCGATCACGCGAAAGCCGCGGGAGAGAAAATCCGTATTTCGGGCGGAGGGCGCTGCAACTTTACCAACATGTATGCAGGCCCGGAAAACTTTCTGTCGCAGAACCCGCATTTCTGCAAATCGGCGCTGGCGCGCTATACCCAGTGGGATTTCATCGATCTTGTGAACCGCCACGGCATCACCTGGCACGAAAAGACACTGGGGCAACTGTTCTGCGATGGCTCATCAAAACAGATCATCGCCATGCTGATGGCCGAGATGGAGCGCGCGGGGGCCGAGCTTTGGGTGCGCAGCACGGTCTGCGACCTGCGCAAGATGGAAACCGGCTTTGCGCTGGAACTGGAGCGCGACGGCAAGCGGCACAACCTGACATGTACCAATCTTGTGCTGGCCACAGGTGGCAAATCGATCCCCAAGATGGGCGCGACCGGACTGGCCTATGACATTGCCCGCCAGTTCGGGTTACGAATGACCGACACCCGCGCCGCCCTTGTTCCCTTCACATTCCCGGATGGCCGGTTCAAAGACCTGTCCGGCGTCGCGCTGCCCGCGCGCCTTTCAAACGCCCGCACCGGTTTTGACGAGGCGCTGCTGTTCACCCATCGCGGCCTCAGCGGCCCCTCAGTTTTGCAACTGTCATCATACTGGCGTGAAGGCGAGGCCATTACCGTCAACCTGATCCCCGACCTGCCGCTGCTGGACCTGCTGCGCGAGCAACGGCAGGTTTCGGGGCGCAAGGCGCTGACGACGGAACTTGCGCGTCACCTGCCTGCCCGGCTGGTGGATTACCTTCAGGGGGAAATCCCGATGAATGGCAATCTGGCGGACCAGTCAGATACCAGCCTGACCGAGCTTGCGGAGGCGCTGAGCGCGTGGTCCCTGACCCCATCCGGAACCGAGGGCTACCGCACCGCCGAGGTCACACTGGGCGGAATCGATACGGATGACCTGTCGTCAAAGACCATGGCGGCAAAGAACGTACCGGGCCTCTATGCTATCGGAGAAGCGGTGGATGTCACCGGCTGGCTGGGCGGCTACAACTTCCAATGGGCCTGGTCGTCAGGCCATGCCGCCGGAACGGCCATAGCCTCGGGGCGCTGATCCCTCTTCTTCTCGCAACAAAATACGGCGGGGGTGAATTGACCGAAGGTCAAGACGGGGCGGCGTCCCTGGTGGCGTTTCAGAGCAATCAGACGCGTCTTAGCCCGCCAGCCGCTTGCGAACCTCGGCTACAAAATCCTCGCCCCGCTGTTCGAAATTGTCGTATTGATCAAAACTTGCGGCGGCGGGCGCCAGCAGCACAGTTTCGCCTTCCTGAGCATCCGCCATCGCGCGTTCCACTGCCCCGGCCATGGTGGTGCAGACTTCGGCCTCAGCCTCCAGCTGCATGGCGAACCCTGCCGCCTCTCGCCCGATCACATAGGCTTTCAGCACTTCGCTGCTTGCGCCGTTCAGGGCCGACAGCCCACCCTCTTTCTCAAGACCGCCGCAGATCCAGCGTATCTTCCTGAAGGCGCTCAGCGCCTTTACCGCGCTGTCCACGTTGGTCGCCTTGGAGTCGTTCACGTAAGTCACGCCCTCAGCCTCGGCAATGATCTGGCTGCGATGAGGCAGGCCCGGATAGCTATGCAACGCGGCCTCGATCACCCGCGGCGCCAGCCCCAGCGAGCGGCAGGCCGCATAGGCGGCGCAGGCATTCTGGTGATTATGGGCGCCCGGCAACCCTTTGATGCCGCGCAGGTCGATCGATCCGGTCTGACGACCCTTGCGGTATTCCGACAGAAACCCCTTTCGCGCAAAAACCTGCCAGCCGGGGCCGGTCAGTTTCCGCTCGACCGAGATGCGGATGACCCGGTCATCCGACGGCCCCT
Organism: Ruegeria sp. C11; assembly: GCF_056537725.1. NCBI lineage: Bacteria > Pseudomonadati > Pseudomonadota > Alphaproteobacteria > Rhodobacterales > Roseobacteraceae > Ruegeria > Ruegeria sp. C11. Next base: position 129,581 of record NZ_JBQFSB010000003.1, read on the forward strand.
CGGACATCTGCCCCGCCAGAAAGGCGCCTTCGGCCTCATCCACGCCAATCACGGCCCGATCCGGCCCGCCTTCGGAAAACAACCGGCGTTTGGCGGCGAAATACCCACCCATACCGCCATGCCGATCCAGATGATCGGGGGAGAGGTTGGTGAACACGGCCACATCCGGCGTCAGCGCGCGCGCCAGCTCGGTCTGATAACTGCTGAGTTCCAGCACCACGACCGACCCGTCGTCGCCGGGGTCGATATCCAGCACGCCGCGCCCGATATTTCCGGCCAGCTGTGCCTCGCGCCCGGCTTCTGTCAGGATGTGATGGATCAGGGCGGCGGTGGTCGATTTGCCGTTCGAACCGGTCACGGCAATCACCCGCGGCGGCGTGTCGAACTTTTCCCACTCCGGCCCTGCAAACGAGCGGAAAAACAGGCCGATGTCGTTGTCCACCGGCACCCCGGCATCCTGCGCGGCTGCTACGACCGGGTTGGGTTCGGGATAGAGGTGCGGGATGCCCGGCGACACGATCAACGTCTCGATATCTTCAAAAGCGCCCTGCCGTCGTAAATCGACGCAATCGAACGCTTCATCGGCAGCCGCATCCCGCGCTGCCGGATTGTCATCCCAGCATATTGGCGTGGCGCCCCCGGCGCGCAGAGCCCGCGCCGCCGCCAGACCTGACCGGCCAAGCCCCAGAACCGCTACTTTCTGCCCTGAAAACCCTTTGACCGGGATCATATTGCCTATCCTTAAACTCTGAGAATTCCGCGGCCACACTGCACCGGGGCGATTCCGCTTGGCAAGATGTGAAAAGGCTTACGCGACAGCGTGAGCCGGGCCCAACAGGTGGCAGGCGGGCGCCAGCCCGCAGAACCTGGAGGGAGATCCCCTCACCGTACCTTCAGCGTCGCCAGACCGATCATCGCGAGGATCAGGGAAATGATCCAGAACCGGATCACGATGGTCGGCTCTGCCCAACCCTTTTTCTCATAATGATGGTGGATCGGCGCCATCAGAAACACACGTTTGCCTGTACGTTTGAAGTAGAGAACCTGAATGATGACGCTCAGCGCCTCGACGACGAACAATCCGCCGACAACAGCCAGCACCAGCTCGTGCTTGGTCGCAACGGCGATGGCCCCCAGCGCTCCGCCCAGCGCCAGCGATCCGGTGTCGCCCATGAACACGGCAGCAGGCGGGGCGTTGTACCAAAGAAATCCCAGCCCTGCGCCGAACAGGGCAGATGTGAAGATAAATATCTCACCCGTTCCCGGCACGTAATGCACATCCAGATATTCGGTAAAGTCGACCCGGCCCACGGCATAGGCAATGATCCCAAGCGTCGAGGCCGCAATCATCGCGGGCATGATCGCCAGACCGTCCAGACCATCTGTCAGGTTCACCGCATTCGCGGCACCGACGATCACGACGATGGCAAACGGAATATAGAAAAGACCCAGATTGATCAGCGTGTCCTTGAACACCGGCAGCGCCAGTTGGTTCTGCAGGTCAGCCGGATGGTGAAGCGTGGCCCAGAATGCGGCCAGCACGGCAATGATGACGCCCAGCGCCAGACGCAATCGGCCCGGGACACCACTGGTGTTCTGCTTGGAAACCTTTGCGTAATCATCGGCAAAGCCGATAGCCGCATAGGCGAGCGTCACGAATAGCACCATCCAGACATATGGGTTGTCCCACCGCGCCCAGATCAGGGTGGACGTGACCAGCGCGCCGACGATCAGCAGCCCGCCCATGGTTGGTGTGCCTGCCTTGGAAAAATGCGCCTCGGGGCCGTCGTCACGGATCGGCTGGCCCTTGCCCTGTTTTCTGCGCAATACGTTGATCAGCGGCTTGCCAAAGAGAAAGCCAAAGATCAGTGCGGTCAGAAAGGCGCCCCCTGCACGGAACGTGATATAGCGGAAGAGGTTCCAGAAATCCCCTCCGTCCGACAGGGCGGTCAACCAATAGAGCATCTCAAAACCTTTCCCAAACGCCGATCATGGTTCAAGCGCGCTCCCTTGCCCCATTTTCCGCAAACCGTCAACAATCCGCGCCAGGCCCATGCTGAGCGACCCTTTGGCCAGAACCGTGTCACCCGCGCGGATCAGGTCCGGCAAGTGCCCCGCCATCTCGGTGCTGGTCTCGCTCCACCGTCCGCGCTTTTCGGCAGGCAGCACGTCGTGCAGCGCCTTCATCAGCGGGCCAATGCAGTGGACCTGATCGACCTGCGCCATCGCCGCGACATCCGCCATACCGGCATGCATTGCGACTTCCTGCGCGCCCAACTCTTTCATGTCACCCAGAAACGCGATCCGGCGCGCGCCTTGCGAGGCGGCCAAAACGTCCAGCGCGGCCTCCATCGAGGTGGGGTTGGCGTTGTAGCTGTCATCCAGCAACTCGATCTGCCCGCCTGTCGCCAAAGGCAGCGTTTCGCGCACGCCGCGTCCTTTGACCGGTGACCATCGGCGCAGACCGGCAACGGCCTCATTCAGATCGACGCCCATTTCAACGCAGGCCGCCAAAGCGCCCAGCGCATTCATGGCAAAATGAGTGCCCGCGGATTGCACGTCGTAGGTGATCAGCGTGTCCCCGACCGAAGCGCTCGCCTGAACCGAGTCGCCTCCTTGCGTCACATCCGTCAGACTGTAGTCCTTGGCATCGCGGCCGAAATCGACGATCCCGGCGCCATGGTCGTGTGCGGTCTGACGCAGGATGTTCGCATGCTCGATGTCGGCATTCACAATCGCGGCCCCGCCACTTTCCAGCCCTTCGAAAATCGCCGCCTTTTCATGGGCGATGCCCGCAACCGACTCGAACGCCTCAAGGTGAACCGCCGCAACGGTCGTGACCAGGGCCACATGCGGGCGGGCCTGTCGGGCCAGAGGCGCAATCTCACCCGGATGATTCATGCCGATCTCGATCACCGCGTATTCGGTGTCGCGCGGCATTCGTGCCAATGTCAGCGGAACACCCCAATGGTTGTTATAGCTGGCAACACTGGCATGGGTCTTTCCCTGCATGGACAGGATTGTCGACAGCATTTCTTTGGTCGAGGTCTTGCCGACACTGCCGGTCACGCCGATGACGCGCGCGTCGCTTCGGGCGCGGGCAGCCTGCCCCAGCGCCTCAAGCCCGGTCTGAACGTCATCCACGATCAGCAGCGGCGCATCCTCGGACACACCGTCCGGAATGCGTGAGACCAGCGCAGCGCCCGCGCCTTTCTCAAGCGCCTGCGCCACAAAATCATGGCCGTCCCGCACGTCCTTCAGCGCGACGAACAGATCACCCGGCTGTATCGTGCGGGTATCGATGGAGACGCCGTTTACCACCCAATCGGCGGTGGCACGTCCGCCGGTTGCATCAGCGGCCTCGGCTGCGGTCCAGAGCGTCATGCCACCCTCCCGTCCAAAGCGGCCACAGCTATGCTGGCCTGTTCGGCATCGTCGAACGGCAGAACCTGATCACCGACGATCTGACCGGATTCGTGCCCTTTGCCCGCGATCAGCAGCGCGTCGCCCGGCTGCAGGGCATCGACGCCGCGCAGAATCGCCTCGGCCCGGTCGCCCACCTCGGTCGCTTCCGGTGCGCCCTGCATCACGGCAGCGCGGATCGTGGCAGGGTCTTCGCTACGCGGGTTGTCGTCGGTGACAAAGACGATATCCGCATTCTCAGCCGCCGCCTGGCCCATCAGCGGGCGTTTGGTGGCGTCGCGATCTCCGCCTGCGCCCACGATGGCGATGAGACGCCCCATCACATGAGGGCGCATCGCCTTGAGCGCGGTCGCAACGGCATCCGGCGTGTGTGCGTAATCGACAAAAACTGCCGCCCCGTTGTCGCGGGTCGCGGCCAGCTGCATTCGCCCGCGAACAGTGGTCAGGTGCGGCAGGGTTTCAAATACACGTTCCGGATCATCCCCGCTGGCTATGGCCAGACCACAGGCCAGCAGCACGTTTTCGGCCTGAAACCCTCCGATCAGGTTCAGGCGGGTCTGGAGTGTTTTACCGCGCCATGAAAACCGCAGGTCCTGCCCGGTAGCGTCGAACCGCTGGTTTAGCAGGCAGAGATCCGTGTCCGCCTGCCCTACCGTCAGCACCTTTTGTCCGCGTGACAGGGCGATGTCGCGCATCTCGGGGCCTTTGGGATCGCTGATGTTGATGACGGCCGTACCATCCGGCGGCAGGACCCGCGTGAACAGGCCGGCCTTGGCGATGAAATAAGCCTCGAACGTGTCGTGATAGTCCAGATGATCCTGCGTGAAGTTGGAAAAACCGGCCGCTGTCAGGTGCACGCCATCAAGGCGACGCTGTTCCAGCCCGTGGGACGATGCCTCCATCGCGGCGTGGGTCACGCCATTGGCCGCCGCCTCGGCAAGGCAGCGGTGCAAAGTGATCGGCTCGGGCGTGGTATGGGCCAGCGGTGCGGTCCATGCCCCTTCGACACCTGTCGTGCCGAGGTTCACCGCGGCATGGCCAAGTTCGGTCCAGATCTGGCGCACAAAGGTTGCCACGGATGTTTTGCCGTTGGTCCCCGTGACCGCAACCATGGTCTGAGGCTGCGCCCCGAACCACAGCGCTGCCGTGTAGGCGAGCGTCTGACGCGGGTCTTCGACGACGATCAACGCAGCATCGGATGCGGCCAGTTCGCCGGCCGCGATTTCTGCACCTTTGGCATCGGTCAGGATGGCGGCCGCCCCCATACGCAGGGCAAATTGGATGAATTCACCGCCGTGAACGCGCGTTCCGGGAAGGGCCGCGAACAGATAGCCATCCTTGACGTCGCGGCTGTCCACCGCGAGTCCGGTAATGTCCGGGTCCTTGCCGCCCCGCGCGGTAAGGGCCAGTTGGCTAAGTTTCGTTGACTTTGCGCCCATGACCCACCTTTTCGGACTGCCTAATTTGAGGTCAGCGTTATAGCAGCGCCCGCATCAGGCTCAAGCCGGGGACGCAGCCCCAGCAACGGAGCAACCCGACCGATCAACTCTGCGGCCACAGGCACAGCGGTCCAGCCAGCGGTGCGCCGCTTTTCGCCGTAGGCCACGATCGAGGGTTCGTCCAGTGTAACCACCAGAACGTATTTCGGGTCATATGCCGGGAACAGCGTGGCGAATGTCGCGATCACCCTGTCATCGTAATACCCGCCACGCGGTTTTGGCTTGTCGGCAGTGCCGGTTTTACCCGCAACGTCATAGCCCGGCACTTCGCCAAAGCTGGCTGTGCCGCTGGTGACAACCTTGCGCAGCATTTTCTGCGCCTGACGCGCTGCATTCTCGGACATCACGCGCGGGCCGTATTGCGGGCCGTTTCGGCGCAGGATCGTCGGGCTGACATAGTGGCCGCCATTGGCGATGGCGGCATAGCCCGCCGCCAGATGCATCGGGCTGGTGGAAAGGCCGTGGCCGTAAGAGATCGTGACGGTACTGAGTTCGCCCCATTTCTTTGGCTTCAGCGGCTCGCCACCTGCAGCCTCGACAATCTCGAACGGGGTGGGTTCAAACATGCCCAAACCGGCCAGAAAATCCTGCTGACGCTGCCCGCCGATTTGCAGGGCCAGCCGTCCGGTGCCCCGGTTCGAACTTTTGACGATGATGTCGGCGACGCTGAGATCGCCATAGTTCTTGCCCTGGAACTCTCCAATCGGGAACCGCCCGATCCTCATCGGGCCCGAAGTGTCGATGATGGTTTCCGAGTTGACCAAACCCAGATCAACGGCCTGTGCCGCCGTGAAAATCTTGAAAACCGAGCCCAGTTCATAAACACCCTGCACATAGCGGTTGAACAGCGGGCTGTCAGACGGATCAAACCCCGATGTCGGCGGCCTTGGCCGGTCATTCGGATCGAATGACGGCAGAGAAGCAGCGGAAACAACCTCGCCCGTGTGGGCATTCATCAGCACTGCCGAGGCGCCTTTGGCGTTCATGATCTTCATGCCGCCATAGAGAACCTGTTCGACCGCCGCCTGAACGGTCAGGTCCAGCGAAAGTTGCAGGGGCTTGGTGCCGTTGGCGGGATCGCGGAGATAACCGTCGAACTGCTTTTCGATACCGGCGACGCCAATGACTTCAGCAGCATCCACCCCCTCGCGGCCAAACCCGGCTCCGCCGAGGATATGGGACGCTAGGCGGCCGTTGGGATAAAGGCGCATTTCACGCGGGCCGAACAGGATGCCCGGATCGCCGATGTCGTGCACGGCCTGCTTCTGTTCCGGCGAAATGCGTTTCTTGATCCACAGAAACTTGCGCTTGCCGGTGAAATCCTTGACCAGACGATCCTTGTCCAGATCAGGGAAGATCCCGACCAGTTGATCCGCGGCTGCGACCGGGTCGATCATCAGAGGCGGCTGGGCGTAGACCGAATAAGTCTCGAGATTCGTTGCCAGAATGCGCCCTTCGCGGTCCACGATATCCGCGCGCTGCATCGCGATGGTTGCACCGGAGGCACTGGCAAGGGGTTCCTTTGCCTCGGACGTCGCCAACATACCCATGCGTGCGCCGACCACCGCAAATGCCACGAAAAAGAATGCGCCCAAAACCAGCAACCGGCCCTCGGCGCGGGCGCGGGACCGGTCCTTCATTTCCTCGTGGCGCTTGTGGATGTTCTCGCGCTCGATCAAATCGGGGTTCTCGCCGCGTGCTCGGGCATCAAGCACCTGCGCCAAAGGACGGAGCGGTGTACGCGTCATGGGATCTGCACCTCGCCCAGGGCCTGAACATCGGTGATCGCGGTCAGGTCATTCGGATCGATCTCTGGCAGGTCAGGATCTTCGGCATAAGCGATCTGATCCGCGCGCCCGAACTGCTCGGCACGCAGCGGCAGCAGGCCAAGGCGTTCAAAGTTCAGGTCTGCCAGCTCGCGCAACCGGTCGGGGCGATTCAGATAGGCCCATTCGGCGCGCAATACGGCCAGCCGGGCCTGCGCGGCTCCGATCTGAGTTTGCAGAGACCGGGTTTCTTTCAGAACCTGCTGCGTACGGTAGTTTTCCTGATAGGCCCAGAGGGCCAGACCAAACACGGACAGAGCGGTCAACACATACAAAATACTCTTCATCTTGCTCTTCCACCAAGTTGCGGCATGCCGATGGCGCGGGCGTCTACTTCCCCCGCCGGAGCATCGGTGCGAACGGCGACCCGCAACTTGGCAGACCGCGAACGTGGGTTTTCATCCAATTCCTGTGCATCCGGCCCTACGGCCTTGCGCGTTTTCAATGTAAATTGCGGCTGTTCCTGTTGTATCTCGGGCGCATAGCGGTTTGCGCGACCGGTTTTGCCCGCCCGCGACTGGAAAAACCGCTTAACCATCCGGTCCTCGATGGAATGGAACGTGACCACCGCCAGTTGACCGCCGGGTTTCAAAGCACGCTCAGCCGCCATGAGGCCCTGAAACAGCTCTTCGTACTCGGCGTTCACCGCAATGCGCAGGCCCTGAAAGCTGCGCGTCGCGGGATGTGACTGCCCCGGCTTGGGGCGCGGCAGGCAGGATTCGATGATCTCGACCAGACGCAGTGTTGTGGTAATCGGCTCCTCGGCCCGTGCCTTTATGATCGCCTTGGCAATGCGGCGGCTGGCGCGTTCTTCACCGTAGTGGAACAGGATATCCGCCAGCTGCGCCTCGGTCGCGGTATTGACCAGATCGGCGGCGCTTTCGCCTTCCTGGCTCATCCGCATGTCCAATGGACCGTCCTTCATAAAGGAAAAACCGCGCTCGGCCTGATCCAGTTGCATGGACGAGACGCCAAGATCCAGCACAACGCCATCCAGGTCCTGGGCGTATTCATCCATACGCGAAAACACTCCGGGCTGCATCACCAGCCGGTCGCCATATTCACCGGCCCAATCCGCCGCCATATCAAAGGCCAGCGGATCACGGTCAACGCCGATAACAGTGTCGGCACCGGCATCCAGCAAGCCGCGCGTATAGCCGCCGGCGCCAAAGGTTCCGTCAAGCCAGGTGCCCGAAACAGGTTCAACCGCGGCCAGCAACGGGCGCAACAGAACAGGAATGTGAGGTTTGTCGGAAGGGGTTTGCGTACCGGCCATGCCGTCACGCATCCCCGGGACCATCGAGGAACTCCATCGGATCGAAATCGTCCGGCAGTTCGTCCAGCCATTCTTCGGCTTTGGCCAGTTCTTCGGCCTCGTAAGTCTCGGGTTTCCAAATCTGAAAGGTATCACCGGCGGCGATAAAGAACGCCTCGCCCTCTAGCGCGATCTTGCTGCGCAGCTTGGCGGGCAGAACCAGACGACCGGTTTCGTCTACGTTGGTCGGAAAGGACTGACCATGGAACATGCGCTGCAGCATCTTGCGCTGCATGGACCCGCGCGGAAGTGCATCGATCTTGGCGTCAACTTCGTCGATCGCCTCCATCGTGTAGCATTCAAGATAATTGCGGCGGTGGTCGCCATAAACAATCACGAGTTCCGGATTGCTACCTGACTGCCAGTTGGGATCGGAGGCTTCAAGCACACGGCGAAAAGAGGCCGGGATCGACACCCTGCCCTTCGTATCCACCTTGTGGTGGCTTTCGCCTCTGAACCTGCGCGCCAAGACGACTGTCCCTTTCGCTTGCGCCCCACTTGAAATTCACGTTCCCCCCGAAGGTAAAAACGGCGGGTTGATCTGCTGCCACTGATCAACCCGCCGCATTCGCCCGCTTTGCGGGAAGTCCAGCTGCGCGCGCCACCTGGGGGGATGTCTGCTCGCTCGCGCGCCGGATCTTGGTGTCTGATGAAAAGCGAGATGCCTGTATGAAACCTGTTTGTTTTTGGTCGGGGTCGTTTGGTGCCCCATCTGCCTCGTCCTCATCGGATGTATTAGGGATGCCATGGGAATTCATGGAAATCAACTGGTTTATTCAATGAATCATGTCCCTCAGCGTCAATTTGAACGTCAGCAGCACAACTAATTCATCCATTTTGTCCACAAATAGAATTATCTATACAGCCGATCACTATATATGGTGTATTTATGATAGGTGCAATTTTTTCCCTCGATTTCCCAGAAAAATTAGCATTTCGCCAATTCCTTCACATATGTTCGCAATTTGTTCCCAATTTCCGCCACGAATCATTCCCCAGAACCAGTCCGCTTTGCTCTAAAACCAAGAGATCGCCCCCCTAAACACCGCTTCCCATAAATTCCCGTAATTCCCTCCGCTAAGATCAAGAGGGGTTGTCAGAACGCCGAAACTTCCACCGGGGCCGCCCAAATTTTCAACAGTCAAAAGGAAAATTTCCGAAAGGACAGCACCCGGGTTTTTAAGAAAGGCACCAGGAAGCCTTATTTTCCTGCACCTATGCGCCTCGTCGGATTTTCCCCCTTCAATCTATGCACTTGCTGCATAGCGGCATTGATCACGAGAGGTATTGTGCAGTTGCAGCATTTGCCTATTTTGATGCTCAAGCAAGCGCCGCAACATGGTGGCGAAACGAAAGATACGGAATACAAAAATGGCAGTAACAAGCGCACAGAGCACGCTGAAAGGCGCACATTCATTTGGCATCGCGTCGCTGTTCGAAGCAGCGAAGGACCGCTTTCTGCGGAACCGGATGTATCGCCAGACTGTCAACGAACTTTCGTCGCTGTCGAACCGTGAGCTGGCCGATCTGGGCCTGCACCGTTCGATGATCCGGCGTGTGGCCCAGCAGGCGGCCGAAGACCAGATCGCGCGCTGAGCGCAACAGAAACAACCGAGATCAGGCCCTCCTCCTCCCTGAGGGTCTGTATTTCAGCGGCGACGTCTCTCCTCCTCCCTGACGTTGCCGCACCCTATACCGGCCCTGAACGCCGGAGCTGATACGCCGGGCTTCCTCCTCCCTGTCCCGGTGTTGCAAGCGCGCGGCGATGCCCTCCTCCTCCCTGGCGTCGCCGCGACTTCATACCGGGATCAAACCCGGGTTCGGATACATCGGGGCTTTCCTCCTCCCTGCCCTGATGTTGAAAAGAACGGCGGTTCCCCTCCTCCTCCCTGGGAACCGCCGTTTTTGTTTTATGCAACTGTGTGTAGGATGAAGCTCTGATCGGGATTATCGGAGCTTCCAATGGCCGCTTATTTCATCGCCCAGATTACCATCCACGATCCCGACGGGTATCAGGGATACCTTGAAGGATTCATGCCGATCTTTGACCGGCACGGGGGCCGCCTGCTTACAGTGTCATCCAAACCCGTGGAGGTGATCGAAGGTACTTGGCCCGAGGACGGAATCGTCCTGATGGAGTTTCCGTCGCTTGAGGCCGCAAAGGCATGGAAAGACGATCCCGACTATGTCGAACTGGCGAAAATCCGGCATAAGACAGCGACTACAAACATGGTTTTGGTCGAAGGGCTTTAAAACGGAACGTCGTCCTTGGCGGTCAGATACTGAGACACAACCTTCTTGAGACCCGCCTTGTCGAAATCAACCTCGACCTTGTCGCCTTCGATACCAGTCACCGCCCCATAGCCGAACTTCTGGTGGAACACCCGTTCGCCCAGTGTGAAACTGGCCACTGCGGTTGCGTCGATCACGGTGTTGCGGGATTCGCGCGGCTGCGACATGCCGTATTGGCCCTGCCGGGCTTGCATCCGTTTCCAGCCGGGCGAGTTATAGACGTTTGCCTCGGCCGCACGGGTTTCGATTGTTGTCGTAGTCTGCCCACCACCATAGAGACCCGGCGGTGTCAGCACTTCGACATGATCCTCGGGCAGTTCATCTATGAACCGGGACGGCATCGCGTTCTGCCACTGTCCGAACACCCGCCGATTGGCCGCGAAAGAGATGGTGCAGACCTCTTCGGCACGGGTAATGCCGACATAGGCCAGCCGCCGCTCTTCTTCGAGGCCCTTGATTCCGGATTCGTCCATTGACCGTTGTGAGGGGAACAGCCCATCCTCCCAACCCGGCAGGAAAACGGCAGGAAATTCCAGCCCCTTGGCCGCGTGCAACGTCATGATCGAAACCTTGCTGTCTGCGTCCTGAGAATCGTTGTCCATGATCAGGCTGACATGTTCCAGAAATCCCTGCAGGTTCTCGAAACTCTCCAGCGCCTTGACCAGTTCCTTGAGATTTTCCAGACGCCCCGGCGCCTCGGGCGTTTTTTCGTTCTGCCAGTGGGCGGTATAGCCGGATTCGTCCAGAATGATCTGCGCCAGTTCGATATGAGAGGTTTCGGGTTCGCCGTAGCGGGCCGGTGCGGCCCCGTCATCGATGACCGAATCGTCGTCCAATTCAATCCGTGGCCCGCGCGTCATCGCGTTCCAGCGCGCCAGCCCCTCGAGCAACTGCCGCAAAGCCGCGCCGCCCTTGCCCTTGATCAACCCCTGATCAACAGCGATCCGCGCCCCGTCAACCAGCGACACGCCGTTTTCTCGCGCAGTCAACTGGATCGTCTGCTGCGCCTTGTCGCCAAGTCCGCGTTTGGGTGTGTTCACGATCCGCTCGAAAGCGAGATCATCCTCGGGGCTGATGACCAGCCGGAAGTAGGCCATGGCATCGCGAATCTCCATCCGCTCATAGAATCGCGGGCCGCCGATGACGCGATAAGGCAGGCCGATGGTCAGGAACCGATCCTCGAACGCGCGCATCTGGTGTGATGCGCGGACAAGGATGGCAATTTCATCAAGGTTCACGGGCCGCACGCCACGGGTGCCGCCCTGCATGGCGTCGATTTCCTCGCCGATCCAGCGCGCCTCTTCCTCGCCATCCCAATGGCCGATCAGGCGAACTTTCTCTCCGTCTTGCGCGTCAGTCCAAAGCTCTTTGCCCAGACGTCCCTCGTTACCGCGAATGACGTTCGAGGCCGCCGCCAAAATATGCGGGGTCGAGCGATAGTTCTGTTCCAGCCTCACCACAAAAGCGCCGGGGAAATCCTTTTCGAACCGCAGGATGTTGCCCACCTCGGCCCCGCGCCAGCCATAGATCGACTGATCGTCGTCACCCACGCAACAAATGTTCTTGTGTGCCCCGGCCAGCAGGCGCAGCCACATGTACTGGGCGACATTAGTGTCCTGATATTCGTCCACAAGGATATAGCGGAACCAGCGCTGGTATTGCTCCAGCACGTCCGTATGGGTCTGAAAGATCGTGACCATGTGCAACAGCAGGTCACCGAAATCCACCGCGTTCAGTTCGCGAAGGCGGGTCTGGTACTGAGCATAAAGCTCGATACCCTTGTGGTTATAGGCCCCTGCATCCGCGGCGGGCACCTTATCAGGCGTCAGGGCGCGGTTTTTCCAGTCATCAATGATTCCGGCCAGCATCCGCGCGGGCCAGCGTTTGTCGTCGATATTGGCGGCCTGAGTGAGTTGTTTAAGCAGCCGCTTCTGATCATCCGTGTCCAGAATGGTGAAGTTCGACTTCAACCCGACCAGTTCCGCATGACGCCGCAACAGCTTGACGCAGATCGAATGGAAGGTGCCAAGCCATGGCATCCCTTCGGCGGGCTGGCCCAGCATCCGGCCCACACGCTCTTTCATTTCGCGCGCGGCCTTGTTGGTGAAGGTCACCGCCAGAATCTCGTTCGGGCGGGCCTTGCCGCTGCGCAACAAATGGGTGATGCGGGCGGTCAACGCCTTGGTTTTACCTGTCCCCGCCCCCGCAAGCATCAGGACCGGGCCATCAAGCCGTTCGACCGCCTCGCGCTGCGCGGGATTGAGATCGTTCAGATAATCCATCTGACGCGCAGGCATGGCCCGCGCCGACAGCGATGCGCCTTCAAAGGCGTCCATTTCGTCGAAACTGCTCATGGCTGCAAACTACGCCGGAAACGGGGAAAGGGAAAGGGTTTGTTCATGCCTTGTTCCAACTCTGAAAGGTCGCATCCGGTGTTGGCTTTCCACTGACGGCTTGCCGAATCGACGGGCAGGTCCGATCAAATGGCATGGACCTAGGCAACAGATATCCGGGCATAGAAGACCTGAAAAGGCGTGCGCGTCGTCGGGTTCCTCATTTCGTGTGGGAATATCTGGACAGCGGTACTGGCAGCGAAACGGCAAGGGCCAGAAACCGCGCCGCGCTGGACCGGATCGGCTTTGCACCTTCGATCCTGCACGGTGAGCTGGAGTTCAACACTGCCACCCAGCTTCTGGGGCGAGATTTCGCGCTGCCGTTCGGCATCGCGCCGATTGGCATGTGCGGATTGATCTGGCCGGATGCCGAAAAGATACTCGCCCGTCAGGCCGCGGCTGCAGGAATTCCGTTTACCCTGTCGAAGGTTGCCAGCCAAAGCCCCGAAGATCTGTCGCACTGTCTGGGTCCTGATGCGTGGTTCCAGCTATATCCGCCAAGGGATCCCGACATTCGGATGGACGTTCTGAAGCGGGTGCGCGCGTCCGGCTTTTCGACCTTGGTGCTGACGGTAGACGTTCCTGTCGCATCGCGACGCGAGCGTCAGACGCGGTCCGGCCTGACACATCCGCCAGAACTGACGCCGCGCTTGCTATCGCAGATCGCATTGCGCCCGACCTGGGCGCTTGGGATGGCGCGGGCGGGGATGCCGCGGATGCGGACACTGGACAAATACATACAGAACCGGGGGAACCTGCCACCGACGGCCCATATCGGTTATCTGCTGCGAACCTCTCCGGACATGGACTATGTCCATTGGCTGCGCGATCACTGGGACGGACCATTCATCGTCAAGGGCGTGATGCGGCCCGAAGATGCCGAGCGGCTAGCCGCAGCAGGTGTCGATGCGCTGTGGGTGTCGAATCACGGAGGGCGTCAGTTCGACGGTGCCCCCGCCAGTATCGAGGCTCTTCCCGACATACGCGCCGCGACGAACCTGCCTGTGATATTTGACAGCGGCGTCGAGGGCGGGCTGGACGTTTTGCGCGCGCTTGCGCTGGGGGCTGACTTCGTAATGCTGGGGCGGGCGTTCCTGTATGGTCTGGCCGCATTGGGTGAGGCCGGGCCTACCCATGTGATCGACATACTGAAACAGGACATGATATCCAATATGGGACAGTTGGGCGCGGCCAATCTGGCCGATTTGCCGCCTGCAATTGACCTCGGATATGCTGCATTGCAGCAACGCCAGACATAAATCTGTTACTGAACGGCGTTTGCGAGCGATAACATGCCGGTTCTACCCAGAACTACAGATATACGTGCGCGTATTGTCTGCCTATTACCACGGCCAAGCTAGAAAAGACCGGGACCTGCCATGACCGACTTCAAGAAAATCCTGATCGCGAACCGCGGCGAGATCGCCATCCGAGTGATGCGCGCGGCGAACGAGATGGGTAAACAAACCGTTGCTGTCTTTGCCGAGGAGGACAAACTGGGCCTCCATCGCTTCAAGGCGGATGAGGCGTATCGCATCGGCGAAGGGATGGGGCCGGTTGCCGCCTATCTGTCCATTGACGAGATTATCCGCGTTGCCAAGGAATGCGGCGCGGATGCGATCCACCCCGGTTACGGCCTGCTGTCCGAGAATCCGGACTTTGTGGATGCCTGCGTCAAGAACGGCATCACCTTCATCGGCCCCAAGGCGGAAACCATGCGGGCGCTTGGCGACAAGGCCAGCGCACGTCGTGTTGCCATCGAGGCTGGCGTTCCAGTCATCCCCGCGACCGAGGTGCTGGGCGACGACATGGATGCGATCCGGGCCGAGGCGAAGGAAATTGGCTATCCGCTGATGCTCAAGGCATCCTGGGGTGGCGGCGGGCGCGGCATGCGTCCGATCGAATCCGAGGATGAGCTGGAAGAGAAAGTTCTGGAAGGCCGCCGCGAGGCCGAGGCTGCGTTCGGCAACGGCGAGGGGTATCTGGAAAAGATGATCACCCGTGCCCGCCACGTCGAGGTGCAGATCCTCGGCGACAAGCATGGTGAGATCTATCACCTTTACGAACGCGACTGCTCGGTTCAGCGCCGGAACCAGAAGGTCGTCGAACGCGCCCCTGCCCCATACTTAAGCGAGGAACAGCGCGCCGAGATCTGTGAACTGGGCCGCAAGATCTGCGCCCATGTGAACTATGAATGCGCCGGCACCGTCGAATTCCTGATGGATATGGAGACGGGCAAGTTCTACTTCATCGAGGTGAACCCCCGCGTGCAGGTGGAACATACCGTCACCGAAGAGGTCACCGGCATCGACATCGTTCAGGCGCAAATCCTGATTGCCGAAGGCAAGACCCTGGCCGAGGCCACGGGTGCGGCCAGCCAGGCGGACGTGCATCTGACCGGCCACGCGCTGCAGACCCGGATCACCACCGAGGATCCGCAGAACAACTTCATCCCCGACTATGGCCGCATCACCGCCTATCGCTCGGCCACCGGCATGGGCATCCGTCTGGATGGCGGCACCGCCTATGCGGGCGGTGTGATCACGCGCTATTACGACTCGCTGCTGACCAAGGTGACCGCTAAGGCGCCGACGCCTCAGGCCGCGATTGCCCGTATGGACCGCGCCCTGCGCGAGTTCCGCATTCGTGGTGTCAGCACCAATATCGACTTTGTCATCAACCTGCTGAAGCATCCGACCTTCCTGTCGAATGAATATACCACCAAGTTCATCGACACGACGCCGGACCTGTTCACCTTCAAGCGTCGCCGCGACCGGGGCACCAAGGTTCTGACCTATATCGCGGATATCACCGTGAACGGGCATCCTGAAACCAAGGACCGCCCGGAACCGCGCGCCGATCTGAAAGAGGCCAAGGCCCCCGCGCTGAAAGCCGAGCCGCAGATGGGCACACGTAACCTGCTGGAACAGAAAGGCCCGCAGGCGGTTGCCGACTGGATGAAGGCGCAGCGTCAGTTGCTGATCACCGACACCACCATGCGCGACGGGCACCAATCGTTGCTGGCCACCCGGATGCGCTCGATCGACATGATCAAGGTGGCGCCGACCTATGCGGCCAACCTGCCGCAGCTGTTCTCGGTCGAATGCTGGGGCGGCGCGACGTTCGACGTGGCCTACCGCTTCCTGCAGGAATGCCCGTGGCAGCGTCTGCGCGACCTGCGTGAGGCGATGCCGAACCTGATGACCCAGATGTTGCTGCGTGGTGCAAACGGGGTTGGTTACACCAACTATCCTGACAACGTGGTGCAGGAGTTCGTGCGTCAGGCATCCAAAGGGATCGATGTGTTCCGTGTGTTCGACTCGCTGAACTGGGTCGAGAACATGCGCGTCGCCATGGATGCGGTGATCGAGAACGGGAAAGTCTGTGAAGGCACCGTATGTTATACCGGCGACATTCTGGACCCGGACCGTTCCAAGTATGACCTGAAATACTATGTCGGCATGGCGAAAGAGCTGCGCGATGCAGGTGCACATATTCTGGGCCTGAAGGATATGGCGGGCCTGCTGAAACCGGCCTCGGCCAAAATCCTGATCCGCGCGCTGAAGGAAGAGGTCGGCCTGCCGATCCACTTCCACACGCACGACACCGCCGGTATCGCCAGCGCCACCATTCTGGCTGCGTCCGAGGCGGGCGTGGACGCGGTGGATTGCGCGATGGACAGCTTCAGCGGCAACACATCTCAGGCAACGCTGGGCACAGTGGTCGAGGCGCTGCGCCATACCGAGCGTGACACCGGACTGGATATCAAGGCCATCCGCGAGATCAGCGATTATTTCGAGGCCGTTCGCGGCCAGTACGCGGCCTTTGAATCCAGCCTGCAGGCCCCGGCCTCCGAGGTCTATCTGCACGAGATGCCCGGCGGCCAGTTCACCAACCTCAAGGCGCAGGCGCGTTCGCTGGGACTGGAGGAGCGCTGGCACGAAGTGGCGCAGATGTATGCCGACGTGAACCAGATGTTCGGCGATATCGTGAAAGTGACACCGTCGTCCAAGGTGGTCGGTGACATGGCGCTGATGATGGTCAGCCAGAACATGACCCGTGAGCAGGTCGAGGATCCGGATACCGATGTGGCCTTCCCCGACTCGGTCGTCGACATGATGCGCGGCAATCTGGGCCAGCCTCCGGGCGGGTTCCCGGACACGATCATCAGGAAGGTTCTCAAGGATGAGGCCCCGAACACCCAGCGCCCCGGCAAGGACGTGCCCGCGGTCGATCTGGAAGCCACCCGTGCCGACCTTTCGAAGCAGTTGGAAGGCAAGGATGTCGATGACGAGGACCTGAACGGTTATCTGATGTATCCCAAGGTGTTCCTGGATTACATGGGCCGTCACCGGACATATGGCCCGGTCCGCACCCTGCCCACGCGCACCTTCTTCTACGGCATGGAGCCGGGCGAGGAGATCACCGCCGAGATCGATCCGGGCAAGACGCTGGAAATCCGTTGTCAGGCCATCGGCGAGACCGATGAAAAGGGCGAGGTCAAAGTGTTCTTTGAACTCAACGGCCAGCCCCGCGTCATCCGGGTGCCGAATCGTCTGGTGACCTCATCCACGCAGGCCCGGCCCAAGGCCGAGGCCGGCAACGCCAACCACATCGGCGCACCGATGCCGGGGGTCGTGGCAACCGTCGCAGTGACCGCCGGGCAAGAGGTCAAGGAAGGCGACATGCTGCTGACCATCGAAGCGATGAAAATGGAAACCGGTATCCACGCCGAGCGTGACGCGGTGGTCAAGGCCGTCCACGTCCAGCCCGGCGGCCAGATCGACGCAAAAGACCTGCTCGTCGAACTGGAATAATTTGGGCGGCGCAAGCCGCCCACAATCACCAAAAGCGCAAAACGCCGCCGGCACTCAATCCGGCGGCGTTTTGTTTGGACTTATTCGGACAGCATGTCGTTCAGCGCTGACACTGCTTCGTCGGAAAGCTCCTGATCGCCGGTCAGATCTGCAAGCGCTTCTTCGCTGGTTTCTGATGCGGTATCTACCGCATCCTGCGCTTCGGCCACTTCGGATTCGGCATCCTCCACCGACTTTTGTGCCTCACTGACCGCATCATTATAGTCGTCGATCGAGTCGAACTGGTCGGCAATTTCGTCATCCGTAAGCCCTTCGAGAGCGTCCAGTTCGCTTTGGGCTTCGGCAAGGCTGTCGAGGGATTCGGCAAGATCGTCTTCGGCAATGCCAAGTTCCGCCAGCGAGTCACGATAATCGACCATGGAACCAACCCGGCTGTTGGGAGCTGCATTCGCAAAAGCCTGTGCGCTGGCGTGCGCGGCATTCAGCCCTTTGAGTTCCGAGGCTATCTTGCCCTGAGACTTGGTCACTGTGTCAGATTTTACAGCAGCCTTCGATCTGGAAGTGCGATCTTTTGATTTGCCGTTGAATATACCAGAGATTTTGTCTCCCAGGCGATCCGCACTGGCGGCCAGTCCGCGTTCGCTACTCTTCGATTTTCCTTTGCCCAGTCCGAGCCCAGCAAATACGCCTTTGCCGTTGTTGGACTTACCAGAGCTTTTGCCTAAACCAAGTCCGGAAAACACTCCCTTACCGCCAGAGGATTTGCCCGAGCCTTTACCAAAACCGGCCTCCGCGCTTTTGCCCTTGCCGCCGCCGTTACCGCCTTTTCCAGCACCGTTGCCGCCCTTGCCACTGGCACCATCACCGCCTTTGCCGTTGCCTCCACCGTTGCCGTTGCCGCCGCCGTTACCGTTGCCACCTCCATTGCCGCCGCCGTTGCCACCTCCATTACCGCCGCCGTTGCCACCTCCATTGCCATCCTTGGCATAGGCAACGTCCGGCGCAACAAACCCGGCTGCAAAACCAAAAACACCCGCAAACATCAGCGAGGTCATCGCTATTCGAAGCATCGAACCCGTTTTCATAGAGCCTCCAATATCCATCAGTTCCAGCCAAATTCTTCGCAATAGTAGCAATAAGAGTGCGGTTAAAAACACACTACCATTAACAACACTAATTATTATGGCAAAATTGTGCATCTCTGCGGCTATTGGCTATCTGTTAAGCTCCACGCGGCGGGGCTTGAGAAATCGGCGCTTGCTCGCGCGTCATCCTAGGACATGGGAAATTTTTTTCGTTTCGTGCGTTTTTCCCCTTGCAGCTTTACGCCAGAATTTATACTTCACGCCTCACTCAACGGTGCGGGCGTAGCTCAGGGGTAGAGCATAACCTTGCCAAGGTTAGGGTCGGGCGTTCGAATCGCCTCGCCCGCTCCAATGAGAGACCGAAAGGTCGCTGAAAGTATCTGATGCGGGCGTAGCTCAGGGGTAGAGCATAACCTTGCCAAGGTTAGGGTCGGGCGTTCGAATCGCCTCGCCCGCTCCAGATACCAAACTCTCCGAACATGCTGGTTCTTTGTCGGGCGTTGCGCCATTGTGGCCTGAAACGCAATCACTACGGAGATGCGCCCATGCCCGAGTATGAAATTCGCGCTTTGACGCCGGACGAACTTCAAACGTCTGTCGACTGGGCGGGGCACGAAGGGTGGAATCCCGGCCTGCACGACGCTGTGTGCTTTCGCAGTTCTGATCCCGAGGGTTTCAAAGGCGGATTTCTGGATGGGCGGATGATCGCATCCGCTTCGGCCGTGAATTACGACGACGCCTATTCGTTTCTGGGCTTTTACATCGTCCGACCCGAATTTCGCGGGTCTGGTTACGGGCTTAAGGTGGCCGAAGCGGTCAAAGCTCATTGCCAGGATCGCAATATGGGTATGGACGGTGTGGTCGAACAGCAGGACAACTATCGCAAATTCGGGTTTACCCTGGCCTATGACAATTATCGGTTTTCCGGAACGGTCCGCAGCATACTGAAGGGGCTGGATCAGACTGGTAATGACAACATTACCCCCTTGAGCACCCTGACAGATGAGGTGCGTACCTATGACCGGCACCTGTTCCCCGCCCCGCGCGATACGTTCCTGCAGGGCTGGCTGGACGCGCCAACCCATATCTCTCGGGTGTTTCAGGATAATGGGCGGATCAGGGGCTATGCGACGCTGCGGCGATGCCTGAGCGGATATAAGGTTGGACCGTTGTTTGCGGACAATACGGATATTGCGCAGGCCCTTCTGGCGTCGCTTTTGGCGACGCTTCCAGCCGATCAGTTGGACAGCGACGTGTTCATCGATATGCCGAACCCCAACGCCGGCGCAATGGAATTGGCCCATAACCTTGGCCTGACCAAGGTGTTCGAGACCGGGCGCATGTATTCCAGCCACGCGCCGGATATCGATCTGGATCGGATTTACGGAATCACGACGTTCGAACTGGGTTGAGACTCAGAACGCCTTGAAGGTCATCGTGGTCAGTGATCGTTCGATATTCGGGATCACCAGCAGGTGTTCGTTGATGTAATGGCCCACATCCTCGGTCTCGGGGATGTAGAGCTTCAGCAGCAGATCATATTCACCACTGGTCGAATACAGTTCCGAGTGGATTTCTCGCAGGGCGATTTCTTCGGCCACTTTGTAGGTCGTGCCGGGTTTGCAGCGAATCTGGATAAAAACGCAGGTGCTCATGCCATGGGCCTTGTTGTTTGATTTGCGGTCAGGCTGACATGACGGCAGGGCGCGTGCAATCCCCTGATTTCATCGCAACACATCGCCGCGTGGGGACCAAGCGGGCTGGATATCTTTTGCGATCCGCGTCTATAAGCACGCCTGTAGCAAAAGGAATTCGCCCATGCGCAGCGCCACGATCAGCCGCCAGACCGCCGAGACCGAGATCACGGTCGAAATCAATCTCGACGGGACCGGTGCCTATGACAACCAGACGGGTGTCGGGTTCTTCGATCACATGCTGGATCAGCTGGCGCGCCATTCGCTGATCGACATGACGATCCGGGCCAAGGGCGATTATCACATCGACGACCACCACACGGTCGAAGACACGGGCATTGCGCTGGGTCAGGCCCTGATGCAGGCCCTGGGAGACAAGAAAGGTATCCGCCGCTATGGCGAGTGTCACCTGCCCATGGATGACGCGCAGGTGCGGTGTGCGCTGGATTTGTCTGCCCGTCCGTTCCTGATTTGGAACGTGGACTTGCCGACACAAAAGATTGGCACCTTCGACACCGAACTGGTGCGCGAATTCTTTCAGGCGCTCAGCACCCATGGCGGCATCACGCTGCATATTGACCAGTTGCACGGCTTCAATAGCCACCACATCGCCGAGGCGGCCTTCAAGGCTGTTGCCCGCGCACTGCGTCTGGCGGTGGAAACCGACCCCCGCAAAGCTGATGCGATTCCATCGACCAAGGGCGCGCTATAGATGTTGACCGCCATCATCGACTATGAAAGCGGCAACCTGCACTCGGCCGAAAAGGCGTTTCAGCGCATGGCGCGCGAACTGAATGCCGGTGAGGTTGTGGTGACGTCGGACGCCGAGGTCGTTGCACGTGCGGACAGGCTGGTTCTGCCCGGCGACGGGGCTTTTCCCGCCTGTGCCGCCGAACTGCGTGGCCATAAAGGCATCCATGACGCAATGGTCGAGGCGGTCGAACAGAAGGGGCGTCCCTTTCTGGGCATCTGCGTCGGAATGCAGTTGATGGCAGCAAAAGGCCACGAATACAGCGAAACCGATGGATTGGGCTGGATCGCCGGAGACGTGGTGCGGATTGAACCGTCAGACGATGGCCTGAAAGTGCCCCATATGGGCTGGAACGATCTGGTGATCGAACACGAACACCCGATTTTTGACGGCGTAGAAAGCGGCGATCACACCTATTTCGTGCATTCCTACCATTTCCGCGTCAACGACCCGGCCCAGCGGCTGGCCCACGTGGATTATGGTGGGGATGTCACGGCCGTTGTCGGCCGCGACACGATGGTCGGGATGCAGTTCCACCCCGAGAAAAGTCAGGATGTGGGTCTACGGATGATCGGAAATTTCCTGAACTGGAAACCGTGAATCCGCAGGTCGGACCGCGTGCTACTCGATTCGCGACCAGACCTGACCGCGACAGATCAGGCCACCAGCAACACAGCCTTTGACGGTCAGTGAATTGCCGTCGAGGGACATTTTCGAGTTATAGGTTTTGTCCGAATCCGGTGCCCAGATCTTGCCATCCGCATAGGCACCATTCCCTTCGGGGATCATGTCCCAAATGATGTTCTTGCCAAGATGCTCATAGTCGAGCGATTCATTCCCTTCTGCATCGAAGGCGTTGTCGATCGTCCCGCAAATTGCGCTGCCGCAAGGCCCGATGGATACGTGCAGATAGCCACCGGTGTCACCTGGCTGGGTTTTCCACAGACCGTCAACCGGATCATCCGCCAGAGCCGCCGTGGCAAATACCGAACAGATCGCGGCAACTGCAAATGTGATCTTCTTCATGAAAACTCTCCCAATTTTGGCTCCAGTCTGACCGGAGGCGAAGAATCGAGCAAGCCTGACTTTGGGTCGCGTTGCATCCCCTGCCCCAGCCGTGCCATATCCCCCGCGAATATCAGCAAAAGGCCGCCAGACCATGATCCTTTACCCTGCTATCGACCTCAAAGACGGTCAGGCCGTGCGCCTGCTGCGCGGCGAGATGGACAAGGCCACCGTGTTCAACGAGGACCCGGCCGCTCAGGCCCGCGCCTTTGTCGAGGCCGGTTGCGAGTGGCTGCATCTGGTGGATCTGAACGGCGCCTTTGCCGGTGAGCCAGTCAATGCCGCACCGGTCGAAGCCATCCTGAAGGCTTGTGATGTACCTGCGCAGCTGGGCGGTGGCATTCGCGACATGGCCACGATTGAGACCTGGATCGAAAAGGGCCTTGCCCGCGTTATTCTGGGTACGGTCGCGGTGGAAAACCCCGATCTGGTGCGCGAAGCCGCCAAAGCCTTCCCTGGCAAAGTCGCTGTAGGCATTGATGCCCGGAACGGGCTGGTTGCCACAAAGGGCTGGGCCGAAGAGACCGACGTTCAGGTGACCGATCTGGCGCGCAGTTTCGAGGACGCGGGCGTTGCCGCCATCATCTACACCGACATCAACCGTGATGGCGCGATGCAGGGTCCGAATATCGACGCAACTGCTGATCTGGCCCGCGCCGTGTCGATCCCGGTGATCGCGTCAGGCGGTGTTAGCTCTCTGGATGATCTGATTGCCCTGCGCGATTGTGGGGTCGCCCTGAACGGCGCGATTTCTGGCCGAGCGTTGTATGACGGAGCAATCGACCTGAAAGAGGCCTTGTCAGCGCTGAAAAGCCAAGCCTGATCTGAACGTCAACAAACAAGAACTGCTACTTCATTTTCCAAGGATTTTTCAAAGGCTTTCCGCCTTTGTAAGGTTGCAGTTCTTTGTTGCCGGTGCGTACGAATTGCCAGCAATCGCTGCCACTTCCCCAGTTCTCGCACCATTGATTGCCGTCAACAAACCATTCGGCCTCGTACTTGTCACCTCCAAAGTTGCCGGCAATTTTCCCCTTTTTGCGACCTTTTCCATAGGCCTGAGCCCATTGGGTTTTACCATCGTTGTTTGAAATCCCGTAAAGTGTTGAACCCGGAATAGTCGCCAGCAGCTCTTTTTGCGTCATGAAATTCTGCGCCTGCGCAGCGCCTGCAACGGCCACAAAAAATGCGCCTGCAATCCATATCGTTTTCAATGAAGGCTTCATTGATAGCCCCTCCCAAAAAATGTTTGAAATGCAGGGAATTTACCACAATCCCGGCACTCAAACAAATTGCGGAGGAGAAGATGTGCCAGCGGCCAATGCTTCTGGCACATTCGTTTGGTTATTGCGCCGCCACAGACGTCAGCTTGGCCAGTGCGCCGCGCATCTTTTCGATGACCGGCGATTTCTCGACCTCGTCAAACTCATCCATGGTTTCCTTGGGATCTTCGTAGGCCAACCACACCTGACCGTTGGCGTCTTCATAGACCTGCACCTTGAGAGGCAGGAACAGACCTGCGCGCGGATCGATCTGCATGGCAGGCGTACCCAGAGCCGGGTTGCCGAAGATCAGAACCTGATTGGCCGGAATGGACATGCCAACCTTTTCGGCGCCTGCCGCATGGTCAACACGCGCGAAAACCGTTGCACCGGCGTTGCCTACCGCAGCCTCCAGCGCATCCATTGCCTCGGGCACAGATTTGGCCGTGTTTACCTTGATGATATCATCCGCCATTGCTGCGACGGTCCCTCCCAGAATGAACGCGGTTGTCAGAAATAGTTTGCGCATCGCAATATTCTCCTGATGAATTTGCCGATAGTTTTCACAGCTTTGACCGATGTGACAATCACAAGTCTGGCATCGGCAAGGCTTTGCCGTTAGGAGTGCCGCAACAAAGGATACCCCATGCTGAAAACCCGCATCATTCCCTGTCTGGATGTCGCTGACGGCCGAGTCGTCAAAGGTGTGAACTTTGTAGGCCTGCGCGACGCGGGCGATCCGGTGGAATCGGCCAAGGCTTATGACGCGGCAGGTGCGGATGAGATTTGTTTTCTCGACATCCATGCCACCCATGAAAATCGCGGCACGATGTTTGACGTGGTGCGCCGGACGGCCGAACAGTGTTTTGTTCCACTGACCGTTGGCGGTGGCGTGCGGACGCGCGAGGATGTGCGCGCCCTGCTGCTGGCAGGCGCGGACAAGGTCAGCTTCAACTCGGCAGCGGTCGCCAATCCGGATGTGGTGGCGGAAGCGGCCGGTCAGTTCGGCAGCCAGTGCATTGTGGTTGCCATCGACGCCAAGACCGTCAGTCCCGGCAAGTGGGAAATCTTTACCCATGGCGGGCGCAGATCGACCGGCATCGACGCGGTCGAGTTTGCCAGAACCGTCGTCGCCAAAGGGGCTGGCGAAATCCTGCTAACTTCGATGGACAGGGACGGCACCAAGGCCGGGTTCAACCTGCCACTGACTCGCGCCATTTCGGATGCGGTCGACGTGCCGGTCATTGCCTCGGGCGGGGTTGGAAATCTGGACCATCTTGTCGATGGCGTAACAAAAGGCGGCGCAAGCGCGGTACTGGCCGCGTCGATCTTTCATTTTGGCGAATACACCATTCAGGAAGCCAAGGAACATATGGCCGCCGCCGGTATCCCCATGAGGCTGACATGAGCATCCTGCACGATCTTGCGGCAACTATCGAAGACCGCAAAGGGGCCGATCCCGACTCAAGCTGGACCGCCAAGCTGCTGGCCAAAGGCCCCGAGAAATGTGCCGAGAAGTTCGGCGAAGAGGCCGTGGAGGCCATAATCGAGGCGGTAAAGGGTGACACGGCCGGATTGACCTCTGAAGCGGCGGATGTGCTTTACCATCTGCTGGTCATGCTGGCGGTGCGCGACGTGCCACTGGATGCCGTGTTGCAAGAACTTGCCCAACGTCAGGGCATCAGCGGCATCGCGGAGAAGGCAGCCCGAAAGGGCGATTGAATCCCCCATGGCAGGCCGTTAATCTTTATGGCCACCGGGCACGTTGATCCGGGGCGCGAACAATCGGGAATACTTGGATGATCGGTAAATTTGCTTTTGCTGTGATGGCGCTTGCGCTGGTGCTTGTCAGCGGCTGCACGGGAAAGCCAGATGTTGATCAGCGCGACATCTACGGGCTTGCACAAGAGTTGCAGCAACTGGGCCCCGAAGTGGACCCGAAAGAGGCTGAGCGCGCCGCTCGGATCGCCTATGACTATGCCCTGCAATTGCGCGAGGAATACCAGGTCACCGATTCACCGCTTGTGCATAACGCCAAGGTCAATAACGGGTTTCGCGATCGTGGCCTGTGCTGGCATTGGGCGGAAGACATCGAAAGACGTCTCAATCAGGAGCAGTTCCGCACATTGCAGATGCACCGCGCCATTTCCGACCCCGAAAACCCGTTTCGCATCGACCACAGCACCGCAATCATCAGCAAGCGTGGTGATGACATGTATGATGGCGTCGTACTGGACGGGTGGCGGAACGGCGGAGCCCTGTATTGGGCGCCGACTCGAGAGGATACGCGGTATAACTGGGCGCCCCGCATAGAGGTTCTCAGAAACAAAGAGCAGAAACTGCTGAAACAGCGGGCTTCCCTGACAACGGGCTGACCCGGTTACGGTCAGAGTTTCGATGAGATGATGCCGGTGGCGAATCCACCCATGCGCAGCTCTCCGAACAGGCGCTGATATTCGATCTTGGGGCAGCGGTTCATCACCACATCAACGCCCCGCGCCTGCGCCTTGGCGCCTGCATCCGCGTGTTCGACACCGATCTGCATCCAGATCGTGCGCAGGGCCGGAAACCCGTCAAGCGCCTCGTCCACGATGGGTGGAACCGCTTCTGAGCGGCGGAAAATATCGACCATATCCACCGGCTCGGTGATTTCGGACAATGTGGCCCGCACTGTTTCCCCAAACAGCTGTTTGCCCGCATGGCCGGGGTTGACCGGTATGACCCGAAATCCCTTAAGCCCAAGGTATCGTGCCACGTAATAACTGGGGCGCACCGGGTTCATGGAAACGCCAACAACAGCGACCACTTTCGTGCGCTGCAATACGGTCTTGAGAAAGGTATCGGAATAGTCGGACATATCGGCACCCTACCCGCCCGAAGGGCAAGAAAAAAGCGCCCAGGAATATCCTGGGCGCCAGTTATGGAACGAGGGACAGTGAAATGACCCGCGGCAGTTCCGTTCCGCGGTCACTGTGACATTTAGGCATAAGTTTCGAAAAAAGAAGAGGGGTCGAGTAAAATTGTGATGACAAATCACAATTGGCGGAAATCAGCCGGCTATTTGTAAAGAACGCGCGGCCAGTTTCCTTCGGCCGAGCGGATATTTCCTTCGACATCCCGGCTCCATAGCCTTTCGATCTGGTGCGAGTGAACCAGATACAGCCTGTCATCCACTATCTGCCAGGCATTCGGGTCCGTACTGGTCAGGTACCCGCGGGCAACGGCATAGGCACAATACCCACCGAACTGCGGCGCAAAGGCCCTTGGGTTTGCCTCGAACACTTCGCGGTTTTGCTGTGACGCAAAATGCCAGGTCGCCCCCTTCCACATCACGGCAATTTCCGGCGCGCCACGAACGGGTGTGCCGGCCTGAAAGTAGGATACCGTATCGTATCCATGAATCGCCGCACCGCCATCTGTGAAATACATAGGCGACTCGGCTCGGGCAACGTGGGGAACAAGGGTGGCCGTCATACCGGCCAGCAGGGAACGTCTTGAGATCATCGTATTACGGGTACAGTTACTTGGAGACCCGTAAAATGCAGCTTTTTGGCAGATTTATAAACCCCGTTGACAGGGAAGTGATTGGACCGTGTGCACCGGCGGTTTAATCGAAGATATCCTCGATCGTGTCCCATGCCTCGTCCACGAAACGAGAGAACATGCTTTTGCGCGGCTTCTTCTTTTTCTGCTTCGGCTTGGCATAGCCCCGACTGGCAGAGACGCTGTGCTCTGCTTTCTTGGTGGTTTTGGATTTCGGCAGCATTTTCAGATTGTGCAGCGGAGCGCCACAGCTGGAACAACTCAGCTCATGCCGCTCGCGGCCACGCAGAACCAGCGCCGCGCGGCTGCCGCAATAACAGCAGGTTACGATCTTGGATGGGCCTGAAATGGTCGCCTCCTGTCACTTGTGCCTTGAGGCATATAAGGCAATCGCCGCCGCGTTTGAGACGTTGAGCGAACCAAATCCGCCCGCTGCGTCAATTTTCACCAACTGATCAACGGTTTCCTTGGTTTTTTGCCGCAAACCCGGCCCTTCGGCCCCAAGAACCAGAGCTACCGGTCTGTCGCGCCTGCCATCGACTGCAGCTTCGATGGTCTGTTCCGCCTCGCCGTCCAGACCCAGCACGAGAAACCCCATGCCCTGAAGCTCAACAATGGTGTCGGCAAGGTTGCGAACGCGCAGGTAGGGTTGCCGCTCCAGCGCGCCGCTGGCCGTCTTGGCAAGCGCCCCGGTCTCGGGCGCCGAATGATGCCGCGTTCCGATCACGGCGCTGGCCCCAAGAACCTCGGCCGAGCGCAGAATCGCACCGACATTATGAGGGTCGGTCACGCGATCCAGAAGAATGACACGCGGATGCTCGCGCCCGATGCAGTTTTCGGCCAGCCCGCCCCAGTCCAGCGGCCTGACTTCAAGTGCTGCCCCCTGATGCACCGAACCCGGA
The DNA here is from genome assembly GCF_056537725.1 of Ruegeria sp. C11. Classification (NCBI taxonomy): domain Bacteria; kingdom Pseudomonadati; phylum Pseudomonadota; class Alphaproteobacteria; order Rhodobacterales; family Roseobacteraceae; genus Ruegeria; species Ruegeria sp. C11. The sequence goes on from NZ_JBQFSB010000003.1 coordinate 157,445, forward strand.
TCAATCGGAGCAGTGAATTTTCGCGGATCGACCACCTCGGGATCGATCCCGGCGAAATCGATGGCTTCACCCAGTTTTCCCTTGGCGTTGAGCGTCACGATCAGCCGTATTTTCTGCCGCTTTGGGTTCATCAATGCGTCACGAACGGCATGCAGGCCAAACAGCCAGACCGTCTCGCCTGCTGCCGCCTTGCGCGCCTGTTCTTTTTCCACGACCCATTTGGGTTTTTTCATCTGTACCGGCCTCCGGGCCTTGGAGTGAGTTTCCTGCGCCAAAGCGGAATTTTCCTGTTGACGCTCCTTTGGCGCGCTAGTAATCACGCCTCCACGTCAGGTGCAACGCCTGACAGTGGGCGACAGGCCGCAAGGTGTGGCAGGGGACTGTAACTCCCTCGCGGAGACGCACGCCTGGTTCGATTCCAGGGTCGCCCACCATCTTCACAATCCTCTGAATACAAATACAAAAGCTTGTTTTTCAGGCGAATTGTGACTTTGAGCCGCGAAAGCCGCCGTACAATCGGCGCCGATCAGACCGGCGCCGGATTTCTGGAACCAATTTCTTTTTTGCGGTCTCGACCGGACCGGCACAGGTTGATTATGCAGCGGCCGATTTTTCGGCGTTGACCTGCTGAACCCACTCCAGAATCGCGTCCGTGTCTGCTTCCATCTTTTGAGCAGCGCCGTCAGTGAATTCCTGAAAGCGGTCTTCGTTCAGCGAATTGACTCCGACCAGTACCGGGATATCGCGCGCCAAAGCTTCGGCGATCACCGGCCGGAAGCCGCGCCCATCCGCCTCGTGCTTGCCGAATTTGTTGATGATCAGAAGCTGTGGCGTGTCATCAAGCGACGCAGTCACATACCCAACCGCCTGTTCCAGCGCGGCCGGATCCAACCTGCAACCGCGCGCCATCGAACCCAGAGATTGCGAGATACGGATGGTCGCGCCATCAGGCAGTACGCGCAGGTCCATGTCGCATTTGCTGCTGTCGGCGCATTCGGTGTTGGTCTGCACCACTCCGGCCAGTCTGGCCCCCGTCGCCAGCAGGCGTTCCGCAACCGCGCTGAGCAGTCGGTCGGTTGCGCCTCTATCGGTGGTCGTGACATAGGCCAGATGCATTGTTTGGCTCTCCGGAATTGATGTTGGTGTTTCAGATAGCACGCCGTGGGGTGCGCGGCCACTCCCCGGCGTCAGGGAACGGGCGACAGGCCGATCACGGGTGCGTGCAGATGCAAAAGAACCGCATACGCGGCAAAGGCGGATATCCAGACCCAAGGACGCGGCAACGGGCGTGGGGCGTGTAGCGACAGCCGCGAGGTGTTGCGGGTAAGCCGGGTCCACTCAGCGCCAAGCTCAGCCGATCTGCGCCGGTCGATCAGCGCCATGCCCAACCACGCGAATCCGGCAAACAAGCCGAACAGAATCACATGTGCCAGGCTGCCATTGGCCATCAAATGTGCCAGGGCCCACAACAACAGGGCCGCGAGGACCGGATGGCGGGTCGTGCGCAGGATTCCGGGCTGATCCGGATCAAACGAGCTGCGGCCCAATCCGCCAAAGGAAAACGGGTTTTGAATCGCCAGACCGGCAATCGTCAGCCAGCAAACGATGGGCATGATCAGAACGGGAACCCACCGGAATATACCGAGGGGCGGGATAACCTCGACATATGGCGCGCGGGCAGCAGCCACGATCAGCCACGCCAGAACCGCCAGTGAGAACAGGGAATAGGCTGTGAAATATCCTGACCGGCCCAGCTTTGAGATCAGCCACGGGCGGACCGGTGGACGCACCGGGATCGCGTGGCTGAGCAGAAAGACGATGAGTGCCGCAATGAACTCGCCCCAACCGGCCATGGAACTCTCCAACGTTTTTTGCCCGGTCTAGGCAGCTTTGCGGTGCCGGTCTTTGTCCGAAGTCAAGAACGGCAAGGGGGCGGATCATCCGCCCCCTGCCCTTGTGTCACAGACCCAGCGCCTTGCGCCGTTCCTCGGCAAAGCCTTGCACCATGCGGTCAGCGATCAGTGCAAGGATCGCCATCGCCGCCCCTGCCGAGATACCCAGACCCACATCCGCCTGCCCCAGCGCCAGATAGATCGACTGGCCCAGACCGGTGGTGCCGATCAGCGCCGCGATCACCAACATGGCGAAGGCATAGAGGATGGTCTGGTTCAGCCCCAGCAGGATCGTCGGCGCGGCATAGGGCGCGCGCACGTCGCGCAGGATCTGCCATTCATTGGCACCGCTGGAAATGGCGGCCTCCATCATCTCGTCCGGCGTGTTGACCAGCCCGTGCCGCGTATAGCGGATCATCGGGACGATCGCATAGGCGCAGATCGCCAGAAAGGCCGAGAACTCGCCGATCTGGAACACCATGAGGACGGGGATCAGGAAGACAAACAGCGGGATCGTCTGCAACATGTCGCAGATCGGGCGCACGATCTTCCAGACCGGGCTCCAGACCGCACTGGCCAAGCCGATCAGCCCGCCAACCACGGCGCAGGAAAACACCGCCGCCCCGCTGAGATAAAGCGACAGCAACGCCCTTTCCCACAGGCCCGAGACAAGGATGGTGCTGAGTAGCACCACCGACAGCAGGGCCAACCGCCAGCCGCCCGCAACCCAGCCAAGTGCGGCAGCCCCGGTCAGGACGAAAGGCCACGGCAGGTTCGCAATCCCGGTTTCCAGCATCCCGATCAGGATAAGGACGGTCAGGCCACCGGTCAGATGGCCGCGCCACGCCATCAGCATCGCGATGACTGCACCGACGGCGAACAGGCCATAGCTCATGCCTGCAGTCCACTGAAAGCCCCAGGTAAACGGCAGAACCGCCTGATCCAGACCAATGCGCAACGGCAGCAAGACATAGAACAGGGAATTGTTCTTGAGCGCGTCCAGCCACGGCCCGTTATCCTGCGTGAATGCGGTCAGTCCGCTGTCCACCGCATCAGCCACGGGATCAAGCAGCGTCAGATCGGATGGATTGGGCAGCCGGGTCCAGAAGGCGATGGTGAACACCACCGCAAAGCCCAGCATGGCCCAGACAACGCGCATGTCATATCGCTTGCGCTCGGCCGCCAGAGTGCCGCTCATGCGGTCGATGACGACGGCGAATACCACGATAACAAGACCGGCCATCAGCGACTCGCCGAACTGCGCCTTGCGCATGGTCAGCAGAACCTCCCAGCCGATGTCGTTGAAACCACCGATGACGGCGGCGATGATGACCATCGACAGAGCAGCCATTAGGCACTGGTTCACACCAACCATGATCTGCGTCGAGGCCGAGGGGATTTCGACCTGAAACAGCTGCTGGAGGCGCGTGCCGCCGGACATGATGGCGGCCTCTTTCACCTCATGCTCGACCCGCTCCAGCCCCAGCATGACATTGCGGGCCATCGGAGGCGCGGCATAGATGGCCGACGCAATCAGGCCCACGACCGGACCAAAACCAAAGAGCAGCAGCAGCGGCGTGAGATAGGCAAAGGTCGGCACTGTCTGCATGACGTCCAGAACGGCCTGCACAAAGGATTTCACCCGCGGCACTTCGTTGGCAAGGATACCGATTGCGCCACCCACGATCAGCGCCACCGGCACCGAAACCGCCACAAGCGCGAGGGTATTCATGCTTTCCGCCCAATACCCTGATGCCAGCACGAAACTGAGCCCGAGAAATCCCAGCGAAGCCATGGGCAGACCACCCAGATACCAGCCCAGCGCGGTGACAATTCCGATCAACAGAGGCCAGGGGGTATTACCCAGCACATAGTTGGCCCAATCCATAGGATAGGCCATCACGTCAGAAAACAACCGAGCCGCCGGTTTGATACCGTTCAGAAACCAGGCCAGAAACGTCCCGACCCATTCGGTCGCTGGCAGCTCCCACGTCGTAGGCCATTTCACCAACCATGGCACAAAGGGTTCCAGCGCCAGACAGATCGCGCCGACCAGAACGGTGATCAGCGCCGCCTGTGCACCAACCGTTAACCGAACAGAGCTTGTTTTCGGCACATCGGCTAAAGCGCTCATGCCTCTTCCACCTGCAAAGCGGCGGCCAGATCGGACGGATGAACCGTGCCCACGATGGTGCCGGTCTGATCCCGCACGGGGACCGGTTCATACAGTTCCATGCAATGCGCCAGCGCGGCGTCCAGCGTCATCGATGTCGTCAGTCCCGGATCATCCGGGCCGCGTTCACCTTCGCCCTGGCGCATGACCGATGCGACCTTGGCGTGCTGGCCTTTGGCGACATCCTTGGAAAACTCACGCACGTAGTCATCGACCGGGCGCAGGACGATATCCGTAGGCGTGCCGATCTGGACGATCTTGCCGTCGCGCATGATGGCGATACGGTCGGCCAGCTTCAGCGCCTCCTGAATGTCATGAGTGATGAACACGATAGATTTCTTCAGCGTCGCCTGAATGCGCAGGAACTCGTCCTGCAACTGGCGGCGGATCAGCGGGTCAAGTGCCGAGAACGGCTCGTCCAGAAACCAGATATCCGGGTTCACAGCCAGTGATCGTGCGATCCCCACACGCTGACGCTGACCACCGGAAAGCTGGCGGGGGAAACTGTCTTCGCGGCCTTCAAGGCCGACCAGAGAGATCACCTCTTGTGCGCGCGCGCTGCGTTCCTTGCGCCCTATCCCCTGCACCTTGAGCGGATAGGCCACGTTTTCGGCTACGGTCATGTGCGGGAACAAGCCAAAGTGCTGAAACACCATGCCCAATTTCTTGCGGCGCAGTTCGGTCAGCGCTTTCTTGGAGGCACCGATGACATTTTCGCCTTCGATGCGTATCTCACCGCCGGTGCCCGGCAGCAGCTGTGAAATACAGCGGATCAGCGTCGATTTGCCGGAACCGCTTAGCCCCATGATGACGAACAACTCGCCATCCCGAACCTCGAAATTCGCGTCCTGCACCGCAGGAATGAACCCTTTTTCACGCAGGTCGGTGGCGGCCTGATCGGCGTCTCCCCCTGACCGAGACAACGCGTCGGTCAGGGCTTTGTCAGCGCCGGGGCCAAAGACCTGCCAGAGGTTCTGGCAGGCAATGGCTGGCGTAGTTGTGTCAGTCACGCAGGCAGCTCACTTGGTTGCAGCGTCGACAACCGGACGCCATTTGCCTTCGTTTTCGGCCATCCATGCGGCGACCACTTCTTCGACCTTGCCACCGTCAACGTCGATCGCACCCATCATCGGCTGCTGGTCTTCGACCGCCAGCTGATAGTTGGTCAGGATCTCATAGGCGGCGGGCCACTTTTCTTCCATGCCACTCCAACCGGCCTTGAAGATGCGCGAAGGCGAGAAATCGCAATCGTTGACTGCATTTGGGTTCGGGCCCCATGCCGGATCGCTGAAGCACGCTTCTTCGCCGGGCGGCAAATCAACGAATTTCACGTCATAGGCCGACATCGCCCAATGCGGCTGCCAGAAGGTGATGAGCAGCGGCGACTTGCGCTCGGTCGATGCGCGCAGTTCCGCGATCAATGCGCCCTCGGAGCCTGCAGGAACCGCCTTGAACGGCAGGTCCAGACCGGTCATCCGATCCGCGCCGGGTGTACCCCAATCGGCAGGGTAGTCCACGAGACGACCACCGGGTAGCGTTTCGGCTGTGGCAAAGACCTGCGCACAATCCTTCAGTGCTTCCCATGCGGGCAGGCCCGGGCACAGGTCTGCGACATGCGCCGGGTAAGCAATGCCTTCCTTGGCGTCGAGACCCAGATCACCGATTTCAACAACGGTGCCTTCGTCAATTTTCTTGGCATATTCGTCCGAAACGTTCGACGACCAGATTTCCAGCGTCGCATCGATGTCGCCATCGGCCAGCGCCTGGAACTGGTTCATCATGCCCGCGGTGACATATTCGACATTATAACCGGCCGCTTTCAGCATCTCACCCGCGACATGCGTAGTGACGTGCTGCCCCGTCCATTCATTGATGGCCAACTTGATCGGCTCGTCCACTGCGCCCATATCGGCGGCATAGGCCGAACCGGCGACCGTCATGGCCAATAGGCTTACGCTCAGTTTTTTCATCGATTAACTCCCTGTTTTATTTGTTTTTACTCATCCTGGCGGGCGTTGCCCCGCCGGTTGCGTTCTGCTGGTGTCAGTACCGTATCGCAACATGCGCATTTTCGGCCACGAAAAGAAAGCGCTTAGTTTTATTCGTGACGCAGTACGGCGTAGTTGTCCGACAACCCGATTCCTTTTCTGTCTCATCCCTTTTTGAACGCCGCAGCGCCAAAACCGGATTCGGCTCTTATGTATCGCCGGATATTGATTGACGGGTCAATCACAAACCGAAAATACCCCGTTTGTCGAGAAATACTTTGGGTCAATGGCATAAAAATTACGCCTCGCTTGGCAGACCAACCCTGCGCAGATACGTTTTGCGAAAGGACGGAGGATGCAACCATGCACCATTTCGATGAGATTTTCGGTCTGGCCGCGAACCGTCATGGCGGGGCGGAGGCTTTGGAGGCGACGCTGAGCAAACCCAAAACCCGGGATGAGCTTGCGGCGATGACCGAGGATCGCTGGCTGTCCGTTATAACCAAATGCGTGTTTCAGGCCGGGTTCAACTGGAAGGTCATCGAAAACAAATGGGATGGGTTCGAGACGGCCTTTGACGGGTTCGATGTCGGCCGCTGTGCCTTTATGGATGACGAAAAATTCGACGCGTTGTTGCAGGACACACGGATCGTCAGAAACGGCACCAAGATTGCCTCGGTCCGGGACAATGCCGCCTTTCTGCTGGAGTTGCGCGAAGAAGGCGGCGCGGGCCGCGTACTGGGTGGATGGCCATCGACCGATTATATTGGCCTTCTGGCAATGCTGGGCAAACGCGGGTCACGCCTTGGTGGCGCATCCGCCCAGTATGCAATGCGTTTTGCCGGGCGGGACAGTTTCATTCTGTCCCGTGATGTCACCGCGCGGCTGATCGCCGAGGGCGTCGTGGATAAGCCGCCAACATCAAAAAAGGCCATGGCCGCTGTGCAGGACGCATTCAATGTCTGGATGGAGCAATCGGGACGTTCGCTGACGGAAATCAGCCGCGTACTTGCGATGAGTCTCTGAAAACGACTTGCAGAGACGACCGGGCGCATTAGGCTTCACTGCATGATCCGATGCGTTTTTGTTCTGTTTGCTATTCTTCTCACCACTTGCGGGCGCCCATTGACCGATACCGAACGCGCCTTTGTGCAGAACGTTCACGGCGAATCGCTGGAACTCGACCGTGTTCGCCTTGTCGAAGGCGCACCCGTCGCGCCGATAACCTTTCACCGCAAACCCCGCCCGCGTGTGGCTTGCCGGGAAAGGATACTGCCACCGGTCAAGGAAGAGATCGTGACCAGCAAACCGGCGGCGGTCGCACTGTTCAACCGAGTCTTTTTCACCCGGGACTGGTATCTGGAAGATTATATGTCCGAATACCCGGACGAAATGAACCTGATCGCGGCGATGTTGCTGGCGCACGAGTTGACCCATGTCTGGCAATGGCAAAACCGAAAGGAAACCGGATACCACCCTTTGCGCGCGGCGGCTGAACACGGCTCAAGCGATGATCCCTACCTGTTTGACCTCGACACCTCACCGGATTTTCTGAGCTATGGGTTCGAGCAGCAAGGCGCCATTGTCGAGGAGTATGTCTGTTGCCGTGCTCTGGATCCCGATGCAGCCCGGACCAGACGTCTTCACGACATGCTGGGGAAACACCTGAACCTTGCCGCGCTTCCAACAGATGGGCGCGAGAGCGACGTAGTCATCCCGTGGCGCGGCGCCAAGGTCGAGGGGATTTGCAGCTGAACTGACATCGGCACGAGCTGGCGGAAGTGGGCGCCACCGGTGGCTTAGCTGGGCTGTAACGTCTTCAGGTAGGCAACAAGATCCGCAATGGGTCGGCTGGTCATGATCGGCTGGCCGTCAGGGGCCTTGATTGCCACATCCCTGCCCTCGAAATAAGGGCCGTAGACCGGCATCGGGCTTCCGTGGCTGACCAGCGGCTCGCGACCGTCGATGCGGGCGACAACGCGGGCGGTTGGAAACGCCTCGGCGTCTTTCTGAAGCGCTGTCAGATTTGTTGGCTGAATCACCAGAACCCCTGCCATCGGCCCATGGCCGGTGGCGTCCAGGCCATGGCAGGTCGCGCAATGGTGCAGATACAGGTCCTCTCCGCGATTTGCGTCCTGCGCGAACGCAGCCGTTGCGCAAAGCGCAAACAGTGTTATCGCAGCAGTACCCACTTTGTTTGACAGCCTGCCCATCACGCCCTCCTCGTTGATCATGTTGAATTCCCTGCAATAACAGCCTTGCCCGGGACGCGTTCAGCCGCAATGATCCAGATCAACGATAGCTGACCAGGGAATTCGGGAAATGACTCATTATGCGGCCATCATGCTGGCTGCGGGGATTGGCGTGCCGATCCTTGCAGCGCTTAACGCGGCGTTGGGAAAGTTCGTCGGCTCTCCAACTGCGGCCGCAGTCGTTCTGTTTACGGTCGCGCTTGCGTCGTCAGCGGCCGTTCTGCTGCTGACACCGGGCGCGCAGGCATTCACCAAAATGGCGGACGCGCCCAAACACCTGTTTCTCGGCGGTGTTCTGGTCGCTTTCTATGTCCTGTCGATCACGCATGTGGCGCCTCACTTCGGCGTAGGAAATGCAGTGTTCTTTGTTCTGCTGGGTCAGTTGATCAGTACTGCCGCTATTGATCACTTTGGCCTTTTTGGCGCTCAGGTCACGCCTTTGAGCCTGATGCGCGCCGGGGGCATTGCCGTCATGGCGATCGGGGTTGCGATCACGCAACTGGCCTGAGAACTCCACCCTCCAACCGAACCGCACGGTCCATCCGTGCGGCCAGATCCAAATTGTGGGTAGCAATAAGCGCCGACAGCCCCGAACCGCGCACCAAATCCATTAGCGCCCCAAACACCTGATCCGAGGTTTCGGGATCCAGATTCCCGGTAGGCTCATCCGCAAGCAGGATTTTAGGCCGGTTCGCCAAGGCGCGGCAGAATGCGGCACGCTGCTGCTCGCCCCCGGACAGGGCCGCCGGGCGGTGCGCGGCCCGGGGCGCTATGCCGACCCGGTCGAGCAGTTCCATCGCCCTTTCCTGCGCTGCGCGTTCGGAGGTGCCGTTTGCCAGTTGCGGCAGGGTGACATTTTCAAGGGCGGTAAATTCCGGCAGAAGATGGTGGAACTGATAGACAAAACCCACATCCCGCCGCCGGATTGCCGTTCGGGTGCGATCGCCCTTGCCGGTCGCGTTGTTTCCGGCAATCTCAACCGTCCCGGCGTCGGGCGTATCCAGCAGCCCTGCAATGTGCAGAAGTGTGGATTTCCCTGCGCCCGATGGCGCAACAAGGGCAACGGCCTCGCCCGCGCGCAATTCAAGATCAGCGCCGCGCAAGACCTGAACCTCACCCGGTTTGCCTTTCAGATATGTCTTGGTCAAACCGCTCAACCGCAATGTCACATCATTCATAGCGCAGCGCCTCGACCGGGTTCAGCCGCGCCGCGCGGCGGGCCGGAAAGTAAGTGACGAAAAAGGACAATCCCAGAGACAGCGCCACTGCCTTGAGCACATCTGACAGGTGCAACTCTGCCGGCAGGGCATAGATGCCGCGAATGGACGGGTCCCAGACACCGCCACCCATGGCATAGTTCACAAAGGAAAAGATCGTATCGATATAGATCGCAAACAGGCAGCCGAGGATCACCCCGAACGCCGTGCCCAGAATTCCGGTAAATGCGCCGCAGATAAAGAACACGCGCAAAACTGAACCCTCACTCAGGCCGATGGTACGAAGAATGCCGATATCGCGTCCCTTGTTTTTGACCAGCATGATCAGGCCGGACACAATATTCATCGCGGCAATCAGAACGAGGATCGACAAGATGATGAACATCACGTTGTCCTCGACCTCAAGCGCACGCAGAAATCCGCCCGAAGCGTCTTTCCACGTCCAGACCTGCGTTCCATCACCTGCGGCTTCGAGTATCGGGATCAGTGCGGGCTCGAGTTGTTCCGGCTGGGCAACCATCACCTCGATCTCATCGGCGGCACCTTCACGATTGAAAAAGGCCTGCGCCTGAGCAAATGGCAAATACACCCGCGTGCGATCGATATCGTACCGGCCTGCGGAAAAGACATATACAATTTCATACGCATTCACCCGCGGCGAGGTGCCGAATGCCGTTTTGACCCCGTTGGGTGAGGTCAGTTTAATACGGTCACCTACGGTCGCGCCGATGGCGCGCGCGACACCGGACCCGATGGCGACGACATCTTTTCCATCCTCGAACTGCGAGAGGTCACCGTAAGCCTGTTCGCTTTGCGCTATCCCCGGCAGGTCAAGCAGATCATCGGGCCGGATGCCAAACACCTGAACGCCGGAGCTGCTGTCGCGATTGGTGATCAGAACCTCACCCTTGACCAACGGCGCCGCGCGCTCGACGCCCGGTACCTGCTGAATGCGTTCGGCCATTGCGTCGAAATTCGCAATTGTGCGATCGACCCGACCCTGCGCATCCACCTCGCCTATCGAATAGACGGTGACATGGGCGTTGGCCCCCAGGATTGTGCCCACGAATTCCGAACGAAACCCGGAACGCACCGCCAGCGTCGCAATAAGGGCAAAGACCGCAAGCGTAATCCCGATAAGGGAAATCCACGTCATGACGCTGACTCCGCCTTCGGCACGGCGGGCCCGCAGATAGCGCCAGGCGATCTTCCATTCAAAAGGTGCAAAAGGAGGAGGAGTTACGGCCATTGCTGCTCCGGCAAATCAGATCGGGCGACCCTTGTCCCAAAAGCTTGAGCGGTCAAGTCAGATACCCTGATTGGCAAAACCGCTTCAAGCCGAAAGCGCCAATTAAAAGGCCAACAATGGACACGCCCCGATCCATTGATTCGTCTGGCGTGCACCTTTCAGGAACAGACATGAGGGCTAAATCCCTCACAGCGTGGGGGATTTTGTTTCAAACATGTAAACAAAGTGAGAATGTGAGCGCCAACTGAGTTCGTTTTGCAACGAAAATAGGGTAATATAGTTTCACGTTTTGCCTAGTCTGCGAAATTTTGTCACTCTGCCAAGTGGGGGAACACTTTAACCAGTACCAGAGCGGGGGGTCGCTCATGAATTTTCAAGAGGAATTAGTTAGCCCCGGAATGGCCGGGATTGAAAACAAATCAGCTGAGCTTGATTGCGAAACCGCCGCGTTGCTGCGGGCATCCATCAGACCGCTATTCACAAACGCCGCAAACTGGGGCGCATTGTCCGACATCCTGCGCGAAAAGGGATACAGCCTTGCGTTTCGGGATGGACGTCTGTGCCTGACCGATCAGGCGACGGGTGGCCGGATTTGCGGGCTGAAATTTCTGGGCTTTGAACTGCGCGAACTGGTGCGGCGAATGGGCCGCCCGATGGTTATCGCCCGCGGTGATCATGCGGATGGCGACCTGATCATCGCCCGCCCTGATCCGAAGGTGCGGGAAAGCTGAACAGACCGGGTTGACAAGTCGAGCAGCGTTGTCTGATCGTCGCCCTGCCTTCAGGTTCGATTTGTCCTTTGGCGTTGCCACGCATTCCTGCGAAAGAACTTTCTGATCTTGTACTTGGTGCGCGACTTTGCGCGCTCGCTCATGAACTCTTCACCCGCATCTTCGGCGATGACATCCGTCAGCAATACCTCGGCGTCCCAGGGATCATACGGCACAAGCGAGCGTTTCTTGAGAGAAGGACGATAGAACGATGTCGCAACATCGTTGAACATGGTCGCGGCGAAGGACATGGACGAGTTTGATATGGCCACCTGCCGGGCAAAACACAAAGCCATGAAATCCGTTACAAATCCCGGAGACGGAAGGGGATGCGGCGCATCCTTTGCGGACACCGTATTGAATGCACCAAAATCATCCAACACGCTGTCAAGATCATCACTGGCAACATAGACAGTAAGTTCGCCGACCTGTTCTCGCAGGGTGTCAAGCCAATCCGTGTACCATTCGGAAGGCGCACGAAAGAAAATTCCGGTCCCGTAATCACCCCGCCGCATGTGGACCGCGACAACGGTTCCCGGCAATTCCGAAAACCAACCCTGCAATCTTGCTGCATAATCGGAATAGGGAGATTTGAGCGAAAACTCCCCGCGCAACCGATCCCGTTGCGGCGCGTAGAAACTGGTCGGAAATTGGAAATAGCCGGACACGTCCGCGCCGTCCAACGAGCCGGTCGCATTCCGAATGGGGCAATGCCGGGGATCTTCGAAATTCTCGATCAACTTCCGATCTGGTTCCGGCAGATTGTTGCGGCCCGGCTGAATGTTGAAAATGGAATCCCCGTCCCAGGGCGGATTTGCAAACTCCAGACCATATTTGGCTGCATGAAACGACAGGTACATGTATTGGAAAATCTGGTTTCCAAATCGACCGTTGCCACCGATTTCCGCGTTAGTGATCAAATCCCTGCCACCTTACCCAGAGACGTCCCGATTTACCGGCACCTTACTTTTCCGCCAAAACTGCCATGCCCGGCGACGCGCCTTGCCAAGGCTTTCTTTCAGAGCGGGCCTGAGGGCATCGGGGAATTCATCGATGGATTGCAAGCTGCGACAAAGGCTGAGGGGCATGTTTCCCTGATAATACCAGCTCAGACAATCCGCGACAGTGTAACGCCCTGACAGTGATGCAAAACCGTTCATCAAATTGTACCACGCCATGGCGTAATCCTGTGCAACGCGCGCATCGTCCGCCGATGCGCCGCGCGATGAATATTCCGAAATCGGCATGTTCAGATCGAAACCCGTGGCGCCGCTGGCGAACATGCGAAGCACCAGATCATAATCCGATGCGACCGCGAAACTCAGATCATGCCCGCCAAGTCGATGAAACAGGTCGCGGCGGATGAAAACGGAGTTGTGCGAAAAAGGCATCCGCTGAAGAACCGCCCGTGGATCAGGGGGGCGGTCTTTGACAATCTGTCCGTCAGCGCCGCGTTCGACTGTCGAGCCATAGGCAAAGTCCGGCCCTCGTTTCGCCAGAAGGTCGGCAGCATCGTTCAGTGTGCTGTCCCCTGCAAGCCAGTCATCCGAATTGAGGAACAGGACATACGCTCCGCGCGCCGCTTTCACACCACGGTTCATCGCGTCGTAAAGCCCTTTGTCAGGTTCGCTGATGAACCGTGTGCGTGGAGCGCCTGTAATCAGGTCCTCGGCAAATTCGACGGTCCCGTCCGTAGAGGCACCATCCTGAATGATATGCTCGGCCCGGATACAATTTTGCCGCGCCATGCAATCGATGACGCGGCTGAAACTGTCTCTTCTGCCAGCGGACAAAAGGTTGTGGGTCGCCGTGATGACCGAGATCAGCGGCGCATCGCTATGATCAACTGGCGCGCTCATAAATCTCCGCGACTTTGGTGACGGCTTCTTCGGGGCTCAACTCTTCGCTTTCGCCAGTCCGGCGGCTGGTGAGTTCAACGACACCGTTCTTCAGGCCACGCGGTCCGACGGTGATGCGCCAGGGCAGACCGATCAGGTCCATGGTGGCGAACTTGCCCCCTGCCCGTTCGTTGCGATCGTCGTACAGCGGCTCCAGCCCCAGAGCGGTCAGAGCCTTGTAAATCTTGTCACAGGCCGCGTCCGCTTCGTCATCACCTTGCTTGAGGTTGACGATACCGCAGTGGAACGGGGTCACGCCCTCGGGCCAGATGATGCCCTTGTCGTCGTGGCTGGCCTCGATGATCGCGCCGATCAGGCGGCTGACGCCGATGCCATGGCTGCCCATGTGGACCGGAACCGGCTTGCCGTCAGGGCCTTGCACTGTTGCACCAAGAGGCTCGGAATACTTGGTGCCGAAATAGAAAATCTGACCAACCTCGATCCCGCGTGCCACACGACGGCGTTCTTCGGGGATCTGGTTGAACAGCGCCTCGTCATGCGTTTCATCTGTGCGCGCGTATTTCGAGGTGAACTCTTCCAGTATCGCCTGACACTGTTCGCGGTTGTCATAGTCGATCTCGCGATCCCCGAAGGTCAGATCGGTAACGGCACTGTCGTAGAAGACTTCGGATTCACCGGTATCCGCGAGAACCAGAAATTCGTGCGTATCGTCACCACCGATAGGGCCCGAATCCGCGCGCATCGGAATGGCCTGCAGGCCCATACGCTCATACGTGCGCAGGTAGCTGACAAGGTGACGGTTATAGGCGTGCAGCGCGTCTTCTTTGGTCAGGTCGAAGTTGTAGCCGTCTTTCATGTAGAATTCACGCCCCCGCATCACGCCAAAGCGCGGGCGGATTTCGTCGCGGAATTTCCACTGGATTTGGTACAGGGTCAGCGGCAGGTCCTTGTAGCTGTTGACGTGTCCGCGAAAGATGTCGGTCACCAGTTCCTCGGCCGTCGGCGTATACAGCATGTCACGCCCGTGCCGGTCCTGCATCCGCAGCATTTCCTGGCCATAGTCGTCATAACGGCCGGATTCGCGCCACAGATCCGCCGATTGCAGGATCGGCATCTGGATCGCGATGTGACCGGCACGCGCCTGTTCCTCGTGCACGATGTTTTCCAGCTTGCGTAGTACTTTGAAACCCAGCGGCAGCCAGGAATAGATACCGGCAGCGGCCTGCTTGATCATACCGGCGCGCAGCATCAGCCGGTGGCTGACGATCTGAGCCTCGGAAGGGTTTTCCTTGAGAACGGGCAGAAAGTAACGGCTGAGGCGCATTGATGGACCTTTAAAGGTGTGAATTCGACTGCAAAGGTGCTTAGTCCAAACCCCCGGCGGGGGCAATCGGCCTTTGGTGTTTTTGCGACCTGGGGTCAGTCGGTTTTTTGATTGACCAGCCAGTCACAGAGGCCAAATGTGACAAGAATGAAAAATACGAGGCCCCGATGCAAACCATACATGAGCCCGCGCGCGAGATTCCCGTCGTTCACAAAACGGATGTGCTGGTTGTCGGTTCCGGCCCAGCAGGGTTGGCCGCAGCCTTGGCCGCAGCCCGGGCCGGGGCCGAAGTGTCACTGATGGACAGGTTCGGCTGCATGGGCGGCAACATCACCGCTGTCGGCGTTGAAGGATTCGCGTGGTACCGGCACGAACAGACTGTCGAGGCAGGTGGGATCGGCCTGGAATTCGAAACTCGCGCCCGTGATATGGGCGCCGCCGTGCCGGAAAGTCAGTCACTCAGCTATGAGCTGGACAGCGAAGGGTTCAAGCTGGTGGCCGACAAGCTGGTCGAAGAGGCCGGCGTGCATCCGATGCTCCATCGCCAGTTCGTCGCGCCGATCATGGATGGTAATCGAATTACCGGGGTCATCACCGAATCCAAGGCGGGGCGCGAGGCGATACTGGCCAGAATCGTCATTGACGCAACCGGTGACGCGGATGTGGCGCACCGTGCAGGGGCACCCACCTTCAAAACCGCGCCGGAACAGATGATGGCGGCCTCGGTCATGTTTCATCTGGCCGGGGTGGACAAGCGCGCCTTCATGGAAGGGATCAAGGCCGATCCGCAGACCTACAAGGACTGGGGAGGTGGCGGTGAATGGAACATTGAAACCTCGGGCAAAGAGGACGACATGTTTTCGCCCTTCATCAAAAAGCCATTCGCTCAGGCCATCGAGGAAGGGCTGATCCCGGCGCATCTGAACACCATTGCGGGCACTTGGGGCGCGATGCATGACACGGGTGAGCTAACCTATATGAACCTGATCCATCTGGATGGGGTCGATGGTACCGACCCGGACAGCCTGACAAGGGGCGAGATCGAAGGGCGCCGCCAATCCATGCTGGCCATCGAGGCGTTGAGGCGTTTTATGCCGGGCTGCGAAAATGCGCGGCTGCGGAATTTCGGGATGACCGTCGGTATCCGGGACACGCGCAAGATCGACGCCGCCTACAACATGACCGAGGATGATGTCCGCCATCAGGGCCGGTTCGAGGATACCATCGGCATCTACCCCGAATTCATCGACGGATACGGCATCCTGATCTTGCCGACCACGGGGCGATACATGCAAGTCCCCTATCGCTCGATGCTGCCCAAAGGCGTTCAGGGGCTGCTGGTTGCCGGCCGGTCACACGGATCGGACCGCATCGCCCATGCCGCAACCCGCAATATGGCCTGTTGCGCTGTCATGGGCCAAGGGGCGGGTATCGCAGCAGCCGTGGCGTTGAAAAGCAATCGTGACCTCGATGCGCTGGATCTGGAACCGGTGCGCAACGAGTTGAACAGACAAGGTGTGAGAATTCACTGATGGAACATATCCCGACGATTGACATCTCACCGCTGCGCGATCGCAACCACCCCGGCTATGACGCGACTGTTGGGCAAATCCTGAATGCCTGTACCGGGATCGGTTTCCTTTCGATCACCGGGACCGGCATTTCGCAGGAAGTGGTCGACAATGTGCGCGCCTGTGTCCGGGCTGTTTTCGGGATCGAGGAACAGAGCAAGTGGGATCAGGCCATCACACGCGACAATTATCGCGGCTATATTCCGATGGGATTCTTCACCCCGAACGACGGTTCGGGCAAGGCCGACAAATACGAAGGCTACAAGCTGCATTTTGAAGTCGAAGAAGATGCCGGTATCCGGCAGGACTGCGCGCTTTATGGCCCGAACCTTTGGCCAAGTGAGGTGCCGCAGGCACGCATTGTCCTTTTGGATTATTGGACCCGACTGGACGGGGTCGCCGATATGCTGCTGGGCGCTTTAGAAGATGGGCTGAGCCTGACCCACGGTGCTTTGCGCAACGCGTTCACGAACCCGATGACCAACATGACCTTGTTGCACTATCCCCCACAGGCCCCGGACGAAGGCGGGTATGGTATCCACCCGCACAAGGATACCGACGCCCTGACCATCATCGCCCCGGACCCGGTGGGCGGGCTGGAGGTGCAGACCCGGGATGGCGGATGGATCACTCCGGATTGTCCCCCCGGTGGTTTTGTCGTGAATATCGGCGATATGTTGGAGCTGTGGTCGGGCGGACGTCTGAAATCAACGCCGCATCGCGTGGTCAACACTTCCGGAAAAGAACGGTATTCCTTCCCCTATTTTGCAGTGCCGCGTCATGATGTAATCGTTGCGCCCCTGTTGCCGCCCCTGCCCGGATTCGACCGGCCTGCCGTTCATTGCGGTCACTGGTCGGCCGAGATCTGGCGCACCAATTGGCCCGACGAAGAAGCAGATGATCACACGCCGGAACTGGGCACGTTGCACGTGTGAAAGGCAAAACCTCAATCGCATGAACCGCTTGCATCGCGCGCGCCCTTAGGCCAAGAAATAGGGCAAGAGCTGCAACGAGGGAATGCGCGATGGCTTTGCCGGTGAAAGATCAGCTCAGGTATTGGGGCATTGCGACCGTTGTTTTCGTCCTGATCCTCTGGCTGCTTGGCGATGTTCTGCTGCCGTTTGTAATTGGTGGAGCGATTGCCTATTTCCTGGACCCGGTCGCGGATCGGTTGGAGAAAATGGGCCTGTCCCGCATGGCGGCAACCGCGATCATCACCATATTCGGGATATTGCTGTTCGTGCTTTTGGCCCTGATGGTCATTCCGGCGCTGATCACGCAGCTGATCGATCTGGTTGAAGTGCTGCCCAGCCTGTTTCAGGAGCTGCGCGGCTTTATCGAAAAACAGTTCCCGGCGCTTCTGGACCGTGAATCCAACACACACCAGTTCCTGGTTTCGCTGGGCGAAACCCTGAAATCCAAGACGGGTGAAGTGCTGCAAACCGTCGTTGCATCCCTCGGATCGGCGGTGAATGTGGTTGTTTTGCTGGTCATCGTACCGGTCGTCACCGTCTATCTGTTGCTCGATTGGGACCGGATGATCGCCCGGATCGACGAATTGCTGCCGCGCGATCATGCCCCGGCCATCCGCCAGCTTGCCGGAGATATCGACAAGGTTCTTGCCTCTTTCGTGCGCGGAATGGGGACCGTCTGTCTGATTTTGGGAACGTACTACGCCATCGCGCTAATGATCGTGGGTCTGCAGTTCGGGCTGATCGTCGGGTTTATCGCGGGTCTGGTCACTTTCATCCCCTATCTGGGGGCGTTGATCGGCGGTTCGCTGGCCATTGGCCTTGCCCTGTTTCAGTTCTGGGGCGACTGGGCCTCGATCGGACTGGTCGCGGGTGTTTTCGCATTGGGTCAGGTGACCGAAGGCAACTTCCTGACGCCCAAACTGGTGGGCAGCTCTGTGGGATTGCACCCGGTCTGGTTGCTGCTGGCCCTGTCCGTGTTTGGCGCGCTGTTCGGATTTGTCGGCATGCTGATCGCCGTTCCGGTCGCCGCCGCACTTGGAGTGCTTGCAAGGTTCGCCACATCGCAATATCTGACGAGCCGCCTCTATACGGGCTTGAGCGCGCGGGATCAGGATAACCACTGAATGGCAAGACAACTGAGCTTTGACCTTCCGGCGAAAACCGCGCTGGGACGAGAGGATTTTTTCGTCTCACCGGCGAATGCGCTGGCCGTGGCCATGATTTCAGCGACATCCTGGCCCGGAAACAAGCTGGTGCTGAGCGGACCAGCGGGTGCAGGCAAGACCCATCTGGCACATGTCTGGGCCGGTGAAACCGGTGGTCGGATCGTGCAGGCGTCCGAAATTCGTTTCGACGATGTTCCCGCCCTGTCGCGGACGCCGATCGCGGTCGAGG
This sequence comes from Ruegeria sp. C11, assembly GCF_056537725.1. Taxonomy (NCBI): domain Bacteria; kingdom Pseudomonadati; phylum Pseudomonadota; class Alphaproteobacteria; order Rhodobacterales; family Roseobacteraceae; genus Ruegeria; species Ruegeria sp. C11. The sequence continues at coordinate 176,109 of NZ_JBQFSB010000003.1, forward strand.
ATGTACCGATGATCGCAGGCGACCCAGAGCAACAGAAGACGCTGTTTCACCTGCACAACCTTGTTCTTGCCGAGGGCAACGCGCTGCTGATGACCGGGCGTCTGGCACCCAACCTCTGGCAACTACCGCTGGCCGATCTGCAAAGCCGGGTCGCGGGTGCGCATCATGTGGCGCTTGACCCGCCTGACGATGCCCTGTTGTGCGCGGTACTGGCAAAGCTATTCATTGACCGGCAGCTCAATCCCGGTCCTGACGTTATTTCTTACCTCGTCAAGCACATGGACCGCCGGTTCGAAACCGCAGCGGAACTTGTCGAACGGCTTGACCATGTGGCGCTGTCCGAAAAACGCGAGATTACGCGAACACTGGCCAGCCGGGTGCTCAATAATGACGCAGGCGCATCCGACAATTGACCGGGCATTCACGATTTCGCATTCTGCCGTTGGCAAGATCGGAAGAGACATGGAAAAATCCGTCGAAACCTCAGACGAAACCAGTGTTCCCGATTGGGACCCATTTGGCCGCCCTCTGTTTGACGATCCCAGTGTAAGAGCCCTGTCGCGTGTCGGCGTTGTCGATGTCGGCTCGAACTCGGTCAGGATGGTCATTTTCGACGGCGCGGCGCGTTCACCAGCGTATTTTTACAACGAAAAAATCATGTGTGCCCTTGGGGCTGGTCTGTCGGAAACCGGCAAGCTTAACCCGGCCGGTCGCACGCGGGCGTTGTCCGCTCTGAAACGGTTTCAGCATCTGGCACGGGATCTGGACCTGCCCCCGCTGCATGTCGTCGCAACTGCGGCCGTACGCGAGGCGAGTGACGGTCCGGATTTCTGTGCGCAGGTCGAAGAAGAAACAGGATTGAGCATCTCCGTCATCAACGGCGAGGAAGAGGCCCGGTTGTCGGCGCAGGGTGTGCTGCTGGGTTGGCCGGGGGCTTACGGATTGATCTGCGATATCGGCGGGTCTTCCATGGAACTTGCCGAGATCGGCGATGGCGACGTCGGACTGCGTGTCACCTCACCCCTTGGTCCGCTGAAACTGCGCGACATCAAAGGCGGGCGTCGGGGCCGCAAGGCGCATATCAAGCAGACGATGGAAGAATTGCGTGACCAGCTTGGGCCGCAGCGGGACCGTCTGTTTCTGGTCGGCGGCAGCTGGCGTGCGTTTGCAAGGCTCGACATGCTGCGGCGAGGATATCCGCTGCAGGTTTTGCATGAATACCGGATGACCACCAAGCAGGTCCGCGAAACCATCAAGTTCATCGAAAAGAACGACCCCGAGAAACTGAGGTCACAGGCAGGGGTTTCGGGGTCGCGTATGGCTCTGGTACCTTATGCGATGGATGTGTTGGGGCGGCTGATCCGCACCTTTAAACCCAAGGACATCGCTATCTCAAGCTACGGTATCCGCGAGGGGTTGTTGTATCAGCAAATGCCGCAGCGTCTGCGCGACCGTGACCCGCTGATCGAAGCCAGCCGTTTCGCCGAGATCAAAGATGCCCGGCTGCCGGGGTTCGGTAAGCACCTGTTCGAATTTGTGATGCCCCTGTTCCGCTCTGCGCCGGAGTCCAGCATACGCCTGGTCAAAGCGGCGTGTCTGTTGCACGACGTCAACTGGCGGGCGCATCCCGACTACCGTTCCGAGGTGTGTTTTGACACCGTGACCCGCGCCAATCTGGGCGGGCTGAAACATTCCGAAAGGGTGTTCATCGGTCTGGCGCTGCAGCACCGCTATCGCAACAAGCGCGAAGGCGACCGGTTCGAGCCGCTTTATGCTTTGCTGGACGACAAAGGCCAGAAGCAGGCAGAAATACTCGGCAAGGCCATGCGGTTTGGCGCAATGTTATGGATGCAGACCGACGCCAGAATGGGCAAGCTGCGTTTCTATCCGAAAAAGCAGAAGCTGGAACTTATTCTACCTTCGGAAACCCTGCCGCTGTTCAGCGAAGTGGCAGAATCACGTTTGAATGGTCTGGGCAGCGCCCTGAAATCCGAAGTGCGCGTTGTCGTCCGGGACTGATCGGCAGACACCGGTAGAACGGCTCGTCAGATATCTGTCCCTTCTGAAGGAGGCTCAGGCTCCTCACCGCTTTCCTCCTGCGGGGGCAGCGTTGGTTTCTTGCGGATGATGATATCACCGTTGGGCAGTATTTCCGGCGCCTCATATGCGCTCCAGTCGTCGACCTGTTCCATAAGTTCGGCCAGTGCCGGGCCCATATTGTCAACAAATGACTGCATGGCCGGCCCAAACTGTAGCGCCAGTTCCCGCAGCGTGTTCAGCGATGGCTCCATTTCCTGTCGAAGGCCCTCGAAAAACAGCTCCGCCCCCTGCTCCATCAGGGATTTGTCGTCCTCCTCTGCTGCTGCTGGCAGCGGCGCCAGCGCAAACAGAACACATATCAGGGCCGATTTACGCATAGCTTGAATATAGGTGTCGGCAATCGGACATGAAAGTCTACAGTTCAATGTCCAGCGTCACGGGAAAGTGGTCCGAAGCAGTCAGCAGTGCATCCCGCAGTTCAGGAACTTTCCAGCATTCTTCGTCGTCAAAAGGATGCCAGATCCTCCAGACCGGGCGCCGGGACTGCAGGTCGCTGCTGATCATGATGTAATCCAGCAGAGCGTCCAGAAAACGCCCCTCCTGTGGCATGGCAAACCGCGCGGTCGCAGGCACCGATTTCGGCCTTAACCGATGTGCCTCGACGGCATGCGGGTCATAAAGCCCCGCCTCCAGAAGAACCTCGACCGTTGAACGCCCGAACAGGTGTTCAAATTCGTCCAGGCCCGGACCGTCATTCAAATCGCCCATGAGAATAACGGCCTCGTCACTGGCCAGATGCGACCGGATGCGTGTGCTCAGCCAAATGGCTTGAGCCAGTTGCTTCCTGCGGTTGGCAATCGAAAGGCGCACGGCCTCGTCCCGCGTTGAGGCCCCATGCGGTGCCTTGGATTTCAGATGCGCCCCGATCAGGCGGAATTCGAATCCCGAGCGCAGCGTCACCGCCAATTCCATAGGTGGCTTGGAAAACCGGACCGAATCTTTGGTGGCATCAACGTCCAGATCGATCTGAAACACCCCGTCAAACCGGGGCGTTTCGGGACCATTGTCCTTGCCGGACGGTTCGCCTATCGGATCATGACGGGCGCTCAGCCGATCGGGGTCGTACAAAAGCGCCAGTTCCTGATGCGTATCATTGGGAAACCCCATCACGGCATGAGAGGTCCGCAGGTCAAACGCGTCCGCAAATCGCTGCAGGGCGCGAACCGTGTTCTGAGTTTTTCCTGTATTTGGCGCTTCGACGATCAGTACCGCATCGGCATCGACAGCGGTTAACACCTTGGCAATCGCTTCGACCTGCTGCGCCTTGGTAACGTCGTGACGCCCGGACCAGCTATCGTCAACGATCAGAGTGTCATCGTTGTCAAAAAGATTGGCGAACCATTCCACATTGTAGGTCGCCAAACGCATGACATCAGACCCGGGCGCCGTTGATCTCGTCCCATGCGCGGTTGATGTCGATCATCTTCTTTTCCGCCAGACGAACCGCCTCTTCAGGCACACCGCGCGCCATCATCGCGTCAGGATGTGTTTCACGAACCAGTTTACGCCAGACCTTGCGAATTTCCGGCAATGACATCTCTCTGCTTACACCCAACACCGTAAAGGGATCAGCGGGCGCTTCGGGAACAAATCGCGCGCGCAGCGCCATGAACTGAGCGTCCGTCTGTCCGAATATCCTGCTGACTTCCTCAAGGAACTCATTCTCGTTGGGGTGATAGAACCCGTCCGCCATCGCGATATGAAAGAGCCCTTCCATCAGATCGCAGAGCGTGGTGTTATCTTCGGCGAACATGCCTTTGATTTTGCGTGCATATTCCTGAAAACCCGCAACATCAGTCCGCGCCATGTTGAAGACCTTGGCGGCCCCTTCTTCGTCTCCGCGCGCAATCTGAAACACTTCGCGAAAGGCTGTCACTTCGTCGCGGGTCACCTGTCCGTCGGCCTTGGCCATCTTGGCGCCCAGCGCAATAACGGCGATGGCAAAGGCCACCGACCTTTCAGGCGGCGTCCGCAGGCGTTCAAAAACCTCCGTCAGGCTTTCGCCCTGGGCAAGCGCACTCAGCGCATCGGATATACGGGTCCAGATCGACATGTCCGCACCCTAACCCGCCCTGATGCAACTGTCAGGTGCGACCAATCATTCCTGAGCAAGAATTTTCTGCATCAGGACCAGATCCAGCCAGCGCCCCCATTTCCGCCCGACCTCCGGCATCCTGCCCACTTCGGAAAACCCGATTGCAGAATGAAATCTGATGGCTGGACGATTATCCGCAGAAATACCCGCCACCAGCACATGAACCCCGTCCACGCGGGCGACTTCCTCAAGCCGGTTCATAAGAGCATGCCCCACCCCACGGCCGCGGGCTTCGGGCTTCAGCTGGATCGTGTGCTCTCGGGAATGCGCGTATCCGGGCCCGCCCCTGAACGGCCCGTATGTCGCAAACCCAACGACGCTCCCATCGGTCTCTGCCACAAGAAACCGCATACCCCTTGCCTTGATATCCCTGACGATGTCCGCTTCTTCGCGCTCCGCCGAATTGAAGGTCACCAGCGTATCCCGAATGATCGCATTGGTTATCGCCATGATGACAGCTGCGTCTTCCGTTTTGGCCTGCCGCACCATCATTCCAGCACGCGCACCCCATGCGGTGTGTCAAACTCGGCCCTCAGCGCGGGTGCACCTTCGACAAATTCAACACAATCCAATTGCCCCAAAATCCCTGCAAGCTCGACGGCCTGCGGATTGCTGATCTCCAGCCTACGCAGACGACAACCGCCGGGTTGCAGCATCTGCGCAGGGTGCAGATTGCCTTTCCATTCAATCAACGCCGGAAACAGATTGTCGAACGGAAGCACCCCGTCGTAAGGAACGGCCATCTTCCAACGCAGGTCACCCCGCACCAAATCGATTGGATCACCGGCATTCACTGAAAGACGATCCAGCATGGCATCCAAGTCATCTACCCGGCAAATCCAGTTGGTCAGCCTCGGTGATCCCGAAAACCGATCCAGGTCAAACCACCGGGGCTGGCCGGGATCTGCCGCCTGCGGGTCAATTGCGATGGCCTCCAGATATAGCCCATCGTCCAGACCCAGAAGTCTGTTGTAAGTTCCGAATCTCTCGTGCCGCCCACCTGCCTGCAACGAGACGCCCAGCGCCTCTTCGACATAGGCCGTGGCCTCATCCAGGGTTTCCCCGGCAACTGCAACATGGTCCAGATTCATTGAGCGCCCCTTTCCCTGATGAAGCTACCGAGAACCGGACCAAACACAAAGGGAATCCGCCGCTTCATCAGGCCGAAAATACTCTCGGGGGGATCGCGCCACAGGTGCGGTTGGGGGGCAGACAGCCCCCCGCATCGGAATCAGCTCCGCGCTTCGCCGATCAAGTTCAGAATATCCTGCGCCGCTTCGGGAATGTTGGTTCCCGGCCCGAAGATTGCCTTCACACCGTGATCATATAGGAACTGATAGTCCTGTTGCGGAATGACACCGCCACAGATCACAATGATGTCCTCCGCTCCGGCTTTCTTCAGTTCCTCAACCAACTGAGGCGCCAATGTCTTGTGCCCGGCTGCCTGTGACGAGATGCCCACAACATGCACGTCGTTGTCGATTGCATCCTGCGCCGCCTCGGCCGGGGTCTGGAACAGCGGGCCAACATCGACATCGAAACCGATATCGGCAAAGGCGGTCGCGATAACCTTGGCGCCACGATCGTGCCCGTCCTGTCCCATCTTGACTACCAGCAGTCGTGGGCGACGGCCTTCGGCATCCGCAAACTCCTCTATCGACTTTTGAATCGCGGCAAAGCCTTCATCCCCTTCGTAAGCGGCACCGTAAACACCAGCCAGCGTTTTCACCTCGGCGCGGTGACGCCCGAATTCCTTTTCCATCGCCATGCTGATTTCTCCTACTGATGCGCGCGCGCGTGCGGCCTCGACCGCCGCTGCAAGCAGATTGCCGCCGCCCTGAGCAACACGGGTCAGATCATCAAGCGCCTTTTTACAGGCCGCTTCATCGCGGGTCGCACGGATGCGCTCAAGCCGCGCAACCTGCGCCTCACGCACCGCCACATTGTCCACATCCAGAATGTCGATCAGGTCTTCCTGTTCCTTGCGGTACTTGTTGACGCCGACGATCACCTCATCGCCCCGGTCGATCATGGCCTGACGCCGCGCGGCACTTTCCTCGATCCGCAGCTTGGGCATCCCGCTTGCCACGGCCTTGGTCATACCGCCCATTTCCTCGACCTCTTCCATCAGGGCCCAGGCCTTTTCGATCAGATCGTTGGTCAGGCTTTCGACGTAGTAGGAACCGGCCAGCGGATCGACCACATCGGTCACGCCGGTTTCTTCCTGCAGCACCAGTTGCGTGTTCCGCGCGATGCGGGCCGAAAAATCAGTCGGCAGTGCAATCGCTTCGTCCAGAGCGTTGGTGTGCAGCGACTGAGTGCCACCCAGAACCGCGCTCATCGCCTCATAGGCAGTGCGGATCACGTTGTTATAGGGGTCCTGCTCCTGCAGTGACACGCCCGATGTCTGACAGTGTGTCCGCAGCATTTTAGACCGTTCGGATTTCGCGCCGAACTCGGTCATCACACGATGCCAGAGGGTCCGCGCGGCGCGCAGTTTGGCGATCTCCATGAAGAAGTTCATGCCGATGGCAAAGAAGAAGGACAGGCGCCCCGCGAACTTGTCCACATCCATCCCGGCCTGCGTTGCGGCGCGAACATACTCACGCCCATCCGCCAGCGTATAGGCCAGTTCCTGCACCAGGTTCGCCCCGGCCTCTTGCATGTGGTAGCCAGAGATTGAGATCGAGTTGAACTTTGGCATCTCGTTCGACGTGAACTCAATGATGTCCGAGATGATCCGCATCGACGGATCAGGCGGGTAGATATAGGTGTTGCGCACCATGAATTCTTTGAGAATGTCGTTCTGGATGGTGCCGGACAGGACAGATTTATCGTGCCCCTGTTCTTCGCCCGCAACGATGAAGCTGGCCAAAATCGGGATTACAGCCCCGTTCATGGTCATCGAGACCGAAACCTTGTCCAACGGGATGCCGTCGAACAGGATTTTCATATCCTCGACTGAATCGATCGCCACGCCAGCCTTTCCGACATCGCCAACCACGCGCGGATGGTCACTGTCATAGCCGCGATGTGTTGCCAGATCGAAGGCGACCGAAACCCCCTGCTGACCCGCAGCCAGATTGCGGCGATAGAACGCATTCGACTCTTCAGCGGTCGAGAATCCGGCATATTGCCGGATGGTCCAGGGCCGCCCCGCATACATCGTCGCCTTCACCCCACGGGTGAACGGACCAAACCCCGGTAGCGACCCCATATGCGGCAGATCGGCGGTGTCGTCCTGCGTATAGAGCGGTTTGACGTCGATGCCTTCCAGCGTCTCTTTGGTCAGGTTGTCCAACGGGCGACCGCGCAGCTCTTTCTCGGCCAGCGCCTGCCAGTCTTTCGTATCGGTCATTGCGATTTCCTTTTCTCAATTCGGATCGCGCCGGGGCAAAACCCGCGCGTTGTTATGTTCCGTGTTGCCCGGTCAGACGTGGCGCAGCGCAACATTTTACAGTCTGTGTGCATTTCGCCGGTCGCATTCAGCGGCGCAGGGGCTATATTCAAACGAACAGGAGGCCCTATGACACGAACGCTTGCCCTTGTTTTCTCGGCACTATTCCCGCTGGCAGTTTTTGCCGCAGACGGGTCTGCACCTGCTGATGACGAATTCGTCCGCCCTGTCGGCGACAGCGACCTCAGCGAATATCTTTGGGTGAGCCGGCCAATTGTGGTTTTTGCCGACACTCCTGCCGATCCGCGCTTCCAGCAGCAGATCGATATGCTGCTTGAGGGCGAAGAGGCCATGCGTGACCGTGATGTCATCGTACTGACCGACACTGATCCGTCGGCCCGATCCCCGATCCGGTCGCAACTGCGCCCGCGCGGGTTCCAGATGGTATTCGTCGACAAGGACGGCGTGGTCAAACTGCGCAAGCCCAGCCCATGGAGTGTGCGGGAGATTGGCCGGTCCATCGACAAGACCCCCCTGCGCGAACGCGAGATCCGCGAACGGCGCGAGGGCGGCTGAGCGCATTTGCCATACCCAACGGCCCCGGCACAAAGCGCCGAAGTCCCTTTGGGATATGACAAACGCGCGGACATGATCACTCGAATTCCATGATCACATCGTCAACAGCCAGACTGTCGCCCGCGCCAGCGTTGATCTTGGAAACGACACCCTTTTTCTCGGCGCGCAGGATGTTTTCCATCTTCATCGCCTCGACAGTGCACAAGGCCTGACCTTCCTGCACCTCCTGCCCCACTTCGACATCGACCTTCACGATCAGGCCGGGCATCGGGCAGAGCAGCATCTTGGATGTGTCAGGCGGCAGCTTCTCGGGCATCCGTTTTGCAAGCTCGGCCTGACGGGGGGTGCGCACATGCACCTTCATATCCGCGCCCCTGTTGCGGATGCGGAATCCACCGGAAATCTTGCTTGCTTTCAGGACCAGCGGGCTGCCGTTGATATCCAGCGTTGCCAGTTGATCACCCGGCGTCCAGTCCGAAGAAACGCGGTATTCACCGCCACCTTCGAACGTGACCGTCGAACCTGCCGGATCGGCGGCGATGGTAAGATTGTACTCGTACCCTTGCAGGCTTACCGTCCAATCAGTTCCCACTTTGCGTTCATGGTTGTCCATACGGCCTGACAGGCGGGTCCGGCGAATCTCGGCTACACGGTGCATCGCCGCGCAAGAGGCTGCGATCCGGCGCAGATCGTCTTCGTGCAACGAAACACCATCAAATCCGTCAGGATATTCTTCGGCGATGAATGCGGTTGTCATGTCGCCCGAAACAAATTTCGGGTGATCCATGACCGCCGACAGGAACGGCAGGTTGTGGCCGATGCCTTCAACTTCGAAACTGTCAAGCGCCACGCGCATCGCCTCGATCGCCTGTTCGCGGGTCGGCGCCCACGTGCACAGCTTGGCGATCATGGGATCGTAATACATCGAAATCTCGCCGCCTTCGTACACGCCGGTATCGTTGCGCACTGCGGCCGCGCCCTCGGGCGCCTCACCCTGCCATTTGCCGTTGACCAACAGCGGCCCCGCAGCAATTTCCTGCGGCGGGCGATAACGTGTCAAACGGCCAATCGACGGCAGGAAGTTGCGATACGGGTCTTCGGCATACAGCCTGTTCTCGATGGCCCAGCCGTTGAGCCGCACGTCATCCTGAGAGATCGACAATTCCTCGCCCGCTGCCACGCGAACCATCTGTTCCACCAGATCGACACCAGTGATCAGTTCGGTGACCGGATGTTCAACCTGCAGGCGGGTGTTCATTTCCAGGAAGTAGAATTTCTTTTCACCGTCGACGATGAATTCTACCGTGCCCGCACTGGCGTAGCCCACGGCCTTGGCCAGCGCCACGGCCTGCTCGCCCATGGCGCGGCGTGTTTCTTCGTCAAGGAAGGGTGACGGAGCCTCTTCAACCACTTTTTGGTTCCGGCGCTGGATCGAGCATTCGCGCTCACCCAGATAAATGCCGTTTCCGTGGGTGTCGCACAGAACCTGAATTTCGATGTGGCGTGGCTGAGTTACGAATTTCTCGATAAAGATGCGGTCGTCGCCGAACGAATTCGCCGCTTCGTTCTTGGATGACTGAAAGCCCTCGCGCGCTTCTTCGTCATTCCAGGCAATTCGCATGCCCTTACCGCCGCCGCCAGCGCTGGCTTTGATCATCACGGGATAGCCGATTTCCTGGCTGATCTTGACCGCTTCGTCTGCGTCTTCGATCAACCCCATATAGCCGGGAACCGTGGAAACGCCCGCCTCCTGCGCGATCTTTTTCGAGGTGATCTTGTCACCCATCGCCTCGATCGCGCCTTTTGGGGGGCCGACAAAGACAACGCCTTCGGCCTCAAGCGCCTCGGCGAATTTGGCGTTTTCCGACAGGAAGCCATAACCGGGATGCACCGCCTGCGCGCCGGTCTGACGGATGGCCTCCATGACCTTGTCGATCACGATATAGGACTGGTTGGCAGGCGGCGGGCCGATATGCACCGCCTCATCCGCCATTTCCACGTGCAGCGCGTTCTTATCAGCATCTGAGTAGATGGCGACTGTGCCGATACCCATCTTGCGCGCGGTCTTGATGACCCGGCAGGCGATTTCGCCCCGGTTGGCGATCAGGATCTTGTTGAACATGGAACGTCCTTTGTCTTGGGTGTCTGGAAACGCAAAACGCCGCCACCGGGCATAAGCCCCGCGACGGCGTGTTGCGTGATTTCGGCCGGGGCCAAACGGCCCGCGGAAAAATAGGTATCAGTTACAGGTGTTCTGGGTCTTGCAATACAGCAGGTTGGTCGCCGCACCTGCCGCCGCGCCGACAACCGGGTTGGCATCCAGAACCAGCGCGCCAAGCAGGCCCGCGCTGCCGCCATAGAGCGCCTGTTCGCCGGGATCGTCCCCGCAGGCCGCCAATCCGGCGCACAGGCCAATTGCAGCGATGAGTCGTGATGTCTGCATGAATTCTGCCCCTTTTCAGACTTTGAATTTTCTGAGGACAGATGCGGGGCCGTGGCCGACAGACGCAAGCCACATCGCCGTGACAATGGCTGTTGCGCAAAATCCTGCTTTCGGACGGTTGGATTCCGCCGAAAGAAAAAAGCGGGCAGGGTATTGTGGGGAACACAAACCTGCCCGCTGAAGGAAGGGGTACGGAATAGTAGGTGCTTGTGCGGCGCAGGCAAAGTAGAGCCGCACGGCCCAACTACTCTGCCCGCCACAATAATTGCCGCCAAGCTAACATTGTTTCCAAACAGGTTTCCGGCCAGTTTCTGCCTATTCGGCAGAATTACGCGCAACTTTGTGCCGACCCGAGCAAAGGGGAACGCGTCCCCAATATGCTCATTCGCCGTCACGTTGCCGTTACACTTGAGGCTATCGAAGGCTGCCACACCATGTAGAGATTCACAGGCGATGACGTCAGCGCCATTCACCTTGATCATTGTTCTCAAGGGCTTCCGTTCGAATGGCGGTATTTTACAGCCATAATCGGTTTTTAGATCACGCAAATGAGAAAATAAGCCCACTATTTGTATCTTATTCGTGAATTTCCCAAGGCGAATTTGCGTGAAAGTGTTGCGGTGCATACTCGCACACAAGGAAAAATCCCCATGAAAAACAAAGGTAAAGCAGCCTTTCTGCTGGCTGTTTCCGGGGTGGCGCTGGCTGCCTCTCCGATCTGGGCTCAAGACGCGCAAACACAGGCCGAAATCGACGCCTTGCGCGCACGCGTCGAGGCGCTGGAAACGTCCAACAATTCTTCCAGTGGTGATTTTCAGCTGGGAAGCACTTCGCTGGATATCTACGGCTACGTCAAATCCGATTTCTTCTACGATTTCGAGTTTGATCAGGGAGATACGGCGTTTGTGAACGTCATCGGTGAGCCGTCCGCTGCCACGGACGGTACGTTCGGCGCCACCATACGGCAATCGCGGCTGGGCCTTCGGACCAGCACGCAGACCGACATCGGTGAGATCACCGGGCAACTGGAATATGACCTGTTCGCATCCAATGGTACTGCCGAGCTTCGGCTGCGCCATGCGAATATCGGTATCGGTGATAACTGGCTGATCGGGCAGTACTGGACCAACTTCCAGCCGCTCGACACGTACCCGACCACCGTTGAATTCAACGGACCCGTCGGTATCGCCTTTGCCCGGGTTCCGCAGGTGCGCTACAGCAACAAGCTCGGCGGTAACACCACTCTCAGCTTCTCGGTCGAGGAAAACGTCGGCGGGTCGAACTCGGACGATCCGGTGTTGACAGGTGCGGTCGAATACAATGACGGCACCTATGTCGCGCGCGCGGCTGCCCTTTATGGCAACGCGCAATCCGGCACCGTCGAAGTTGATCAGACCGGCTTTACCCTGTCGGGATCCGTCCGCCCCTGGCAAGGCGGGCTGTTTCAGGTCAACTACGTCACCGGCGAGGCGCTTGGCCCCTATCTTATCGGTCTGGGCAATGCCATCGTCGGCGGGCAGGCCAATGATGTCGATGGCTATACCATCGAATTCCGGCAGGATCTGAGCAGCAAGTGGAATGTCGGCATCGCGTACGGCAAAGAAGAATACGACCTGCCCACCTCGACCGGGACCCTGTCGTTTACCGAGTTGGAGACGATCCATGTCAACGCCTTCTACAAGGCGACCGACAGTCTGACACTCAGCGCGGAATACATCTTTGGTGAACGGAATGACGTTATTTCCGGCCAGACCTTCGATGGCAACCGGGTTCAAATTGCTGCTCAGCTGAACTTCTGAAATTGCAAACCAGCCCTGCCCGCTCCCGGGCAGGGTTCCCACGGCATGGCCGGGCAATGGCTTATGCACGGGGACGGCACACATAGTCAGTAGCTATCCTCAAACACGTCAGGGAATGACACGCGCGCCACTTCAACGTCGATGGCCAGAAGTGCGTCATAGCTGGCGGTGTCGAACGGATCTTCGGCCGGCACGACTTCTCGCCCGAACAACCAGCTGATCCGCCCGGCATCCAGATTGCCGCGCTCGAAAGGTTGATCGCCAAAGTGTTCCCACAACGCCCTCAGAAATGCGGTGTCGGCACGACGGTCCGCCGCCTTGCGATCGCGATACCGTTCGCGCCGCGTCAGCGGTGTGACACCCTTGGGGTTGGCACGCCGGACTGTGAACTGAAAATCGGTTCCGGGAAGACGACCGGGGAAACCGCGGTGCTTCAACATAACTGCACCTCCTGAAACTTGGCGAAGTCCAACGGGCAAACGCCTGATCTCTGACCAAAAATCGACGGTTTCCATCCGGGTAAGGATGAGCTCATAACGCGCGCTCCCAATGCGAAAAGGTTGTGTTGAGGCACTTTGGCGAGTTCAACGGCTGGTTTCATCGTCAAAGCCCCTCCCAGATACACCGGGATTGCTCCAGCCGATAGGCTTCGAAAAACTGAGTGGCGTCTGGTTCGGACAGGCCGAATTCCACCGGCCGATCAGACAGCGAGATCACCACGCGCGCGGGCTCCAGTTCATGCTTTGCCACGTAAGGAACCGCCAGTGTCTGGCACAGATGCTCCATATCCACAGTGGCCACGTCGTACCCGATACGTCCCGCGGTCGCGCCAATCTTGGGCGCGACAAAGCGGAACCGAACCCACAGTTCGCCGGGGTTGTTGTCCAGCAGAACATCCCGCAATTCCACGGGCTGCCCTGAAGGAACAGGCAACAAGCTTTGGGAGTTGCCGGTCGTCGCGGCACACACAGCCAGCACTGCCAGAACATAGCCGCAGCCCCGGCCCCGCGCCCGGCGGGCTCCTCCATCCGGGGCTGCGTGCGCAGCAGAGTCTGGCCGCGCGATTCTATGTCTGGTTGAACAATTCATGGGGTAGATTCGTCTTTGGTGTCAAACTGCGCGGGCGAGATGATCTCGATTAGTTCCATGTCGTCGGAATGGCGAACCTCGCGATGCACAACGCCGGGCGGCTGCAGTACGCACGACCCCGCACGCAAAGTATGTTCGCCCTGCCCCTCATATTCAAAGACGACCCAGCCCTTGGTGACGTAAACCATCTGGAAGTCCAGATCATGGCTGTGCCACGCACCCGGGCTTTCCATCCCCGGCACGGCACGGATGACATGCGCGCCGAATTTACCCTGCGTGGCCTCTTTGATCCCGAGGTCGCGGTACTCAAAGAAGGCCCGCAGCCCCTCGCCGACAAATGGGGAATCGTCGGCATGAGAAACGGTGAAAGCCTGATTTTTCCATAGCTGGGTCATTTGGCAATTTCTGTGGGGTGGGATGTTGACCCACCCCGCAGCCTCACAACGGAATGTTATCGTGCTTCTTCCACGGGTTCTTCAGGGATTTGCCCCGCAGTGAGGCAAACGCACGCGAGACCCGGCGGCGGGTGGAGTGCGGCATGATTACCTCGTCGATGAACCCGCGCTCGGCGGCGACGAATGGATTGGCAAAGCGGTCTTCGTAGTCCTGGGTATGGGCCGCGATCTTGTCGGCATCACCCAGGTCGGCACGGTGGATGATCTCGGTCGCGCCTTTGGCACCCATCACGGCAATCTCGGCCGTCGGCCAAGCATAGTTGAAATCGCCGCGCAGATGCTTGGACGCCATAACGTCATATGCACCACCATAGGCCTTGCGGGTGATCACCGTGACCTTTGGCACCGTCGCCTCACCATAGGCGAACAACAGCTTGGCCCCGTGCTTGATGACACCACCGTATTCCTGAGAGGTCCCAGGCAGGAAACCCGGCACATCCACGAAAGTCAGGATAGGGATTTCGAAACAATCGCAGAAACGGACAAAGCGCGCGGCCTTGCGGCTGCTGTCGATGTCCAGACAACCGGCCAACACCATCGGCTGGTTGGCGACGACACCGACCGTTTGCCCCTCGAGCCGCATGAACCCGGTGATGATGTTCTTGGCGAAGTCTTCCTGAATTTCATAGAAGTCACCCTCATCCGCCACTTTGGTGATGAGTTCCTTCATATCATAAGGCGTGTTCGGGTTTTCCGGCACCAGAGTGTCCAGCGAGGTCTCAATGCGGCCCGGTTCGTCAAAGAACGGACGCACAGGCGGCTTTTCGCGGTTGTTCAGCGGCAGGAAATCCACCAGTCGGCGCACCTCAGCCAGCGCCTCAACATCGTTTTCGAAGGCACCGTCAGCAACGGACGATTTTTTGGTATGGGTCGAGGCACCGCCCAACTCTTCGGCGGTGACCACTTCGTTGGTTACCGTTTTGACCACATCCGGACCGGTCACGAACATGTAGGACGTGTCCTTGACCATAAAGATGAAGTCAGTCATCGCCGGGCTGTAAACAGCGCCGCCTGCGCATGGCCCCATTATGACACTGATCTGAGGCACCACGCCGGATGCCATGATGTTGCGCTGAAACACCTCGGCGTACCCGGCCAGCGAGGCGACACCTTCCTGGATTCGCGCCCCACCCGAGTCGTTGATGCCGATCACAGGCGCCCCGTTCTGCACGGCCATATCCATGATCTTGCAGATCTTCTGCGCGTGGGTTTCCGACAGCGATCCGCCAAATACGGTAAAGTCCTGCGAAAAGACATAGACCATGCGGCCGTTGATCGTGCCCCAGCCGGTCACGACGCCATCACCTGCAGGCTTTTGATTTTCCATCCCGAAATCGGTGCAGCGGTGGCTGACAAACATGTCGAATTCTTCGAAGCTGTCTTCGTCCAGCAGCAGTTCAATCCGTTCGCGCGCCGTCAGTTTGCCGCGCGCATGTTGTGCGTCGATCCGTTTTTGACCGCCACCCAGCCGCGCAGCCTCGCGGCGATTTTCCAACTCGGAAAGGATGTCTTTCATCGCGTTAGTCCCCTGTAACATTTGGCGGGACAATATAGACTGAGACATTCAGGCCAAAGTGATTTTCGGCAAATTTGCAAATACTTCTCAACCGCTCAACAGCTAATTGCAAATTTGTTAATTAACACTTTAACACATTCGCAGGCATAGCAATGATCTTTCCCCTGCCTTAAATGCAAACCATGCAGTTCAGTTCCACACAGGCGCGTCGCAGCCCCCCGACACTTGCGACACTTATTTTGCTGTCCGGGCTGTCGGCACTGGGCATGAACGTATTCCTGCCCAGCCTGCCCAACATGGCGACTTATTTTCAGGCCGATTACAAAGTTCTGCAACTTTCCGTGGCACTGTATCTGGCGGTCAATGCCATCATGCAAATCCTGATCGGCCCCATTGCGGACAAGGCCGGGCGTCGGCCGGTCATTCTGTGGGGGCTGGGCCTTTTCCTGCTGGTCACACTGGGGTGCATTTACGCGCCAAATGCAGAAGTGTTCCTGTTCTTTCGGATGTGTCAGGCCGTCATCGCCGTCGGTATCGTGCTAAGCCGTGCCGCAGTCCGCGACATGTACGAACAGGACAAGGCCGCTTCGATGATCGGTTATGTGACTATGGGCATGGCGGTGGTCCCCATGGTCGGCCCCGCGATCGGCGGTCTGCTGGACGAAGGCTTTGGCTGGCAGGCAAACTTCTGGCTGCTGTTCGGCCTGGGCGCGTTGACGCTGCTGCTGGTGTTTGTGGACTTTGGCGAAACATCGCACAAAAGCGGCAAGACACTGGTACAGCAGTTCCGCGAATATCCCGAACTTCTGACCTCGCCTCGTTTTTGGGGATATGCACTGGCGTCGGCTTTTTCCTCCGGTGCATTCTTCGCCTATCTTGGCGGCGCACCGTTTGTGGGAACCGAAGTGTTTGGCATGAACCCTGCCGAGGTCGGCATCTATTTCGGGGCTCCGGCAGTCGGATATTTCTTCGGCAACTTCATCAGCGGCCGGTATTCGGTGCGCTATGGCGTGAACCGAATGGTGCTTTGGGGATGCTGGATGAACGCCATCGGCGTTGCTATTTCGGTTCTGATCATGCTGGCAGGCCTTGGCTCGGCGATCAGTTTCTTCGGCTTCATGACCTTTGTGGGGTTAGGTAACGGGATGTCCATTCCGAACGCCACTGCCGGATCGCTCTCGGTGCGTCCGCATCTTGCTGCTACGGCTTCGGGCCTGAGCGGCGCGATCATGCTGGGCGGCGGCGCCGCACTCAGCGCGCTTGCGGGGGCGCTGCTGACCGTCGAGACCGGCGCCTTACCCCTGCTATGGCTGATGCTTGCCACATCGGTGATGGGCATTGTGGCGATCCAGGTGGTGATCTGGCGGGAACGGCAGCTGGGGCTTTAACCAAAGGGCCCTTTGGGCGCGCAAGATCGCTTGCGCAGGGCAGTTTGCAAAGCTAGCCTTGGCGGTGTGTAAATCTGCAAAGACAAGCCATGGCCACCCAGAAACTGTATGCCGGCGCCAAGCTGCGCGAAATCCGCAATCGCCTGACACTCAAGCAAAAGGATTTTGCCGCCAAGCTTGGTGTTTCGCTGCCCTACCTCAACCAGATGGAAAACAACAACCGACCGGTCTCCACGACGGTCGTGCTGGCGCTGGCGCAGGAATTCGGGCTTGATGTCACCGAGCTCAGCACCGGCGACAGCGAACGGCTGGTCTCAGATATGCGCGAGGCACTGGCCGACCCGATCTTTGCCGACACAATGCCACCGGTTGCCGATCTTCGTCTGACTGCTTCAAACGCACCGGCGCTGGCGCGTGCCTTTATCGAGCTTCATCGCAACTATCGCCAGACCCACGAACGCCTCGCCTCGCTGGACGAGGCGCTGGGGCGCGAAGACGCGCGCATTCAGGCAAGCCCGTGGGAAGAGGTCCGCGACTTTTTCCACTATTGCGACAACTATATCGACGCTGTTGACCGCGCCGCTGAACGATTTGCCGAGCGCGCCGACGGGTCCGGCGGCATTCGCGAGGCCGCGTTGACCAGCCTGTCCGACCGCGGTGTGCAGGTCGATTTTTCGGACACTGAAATTCTGCGAAGCTATGACGCGCAGAACAAGAAACTTGTGCTCTCCTCTCGCACGGCACCGCAGACACAGGTGTTTCAGTTGCTGTTGCAGGTCGCCCTGATAAGTCAGGACCAATTGCTGGAAGCCACGCTTGATTTTGCCCGCTTCCAAAGCGACGAAGCCCGCTCGATCGCTAAAATCGGCCTTGCGAATTACTTCGCGGGCGCATCCCTCATGCCGTATGGCAGCTTTCTGGCAGCGGCGCAGGAATACCGCCACGATCTTGAGTTGCTCAGCAACCGGTTCGGCGCATCGATTGAACAGGTGGCGCATCGCCTGTCCACGATGCAAAGGCCCGGCGCCAAGGGTATCCCGTTTTTTTTCGTCCGGGTGGATCAGGCGGGCACCATCACCAAGCGTCACTCTGCCACGCGCCTGCAATTCGCCCGCTTTGGCGGGGCCTGCCCGCTGTGGAACGTTCACCGCGCCTTTGAAACGCCGGGGCACTTTTTACGACAACTGGCCGAAACCCCGGACGGGGTTCGCTATATCTCTCTGGCGCGGGATGTGTCGAAATCGGGTGGTTCGTTCGGAAGCCCCGTGCGCCGCTATGCAATTGCACTGGGGTGCGAGGTGCGCCATGCCGAGGCGCTGGTCTATGCCGACAATCTGGACACCAACAACGCAAGCGCCTACGAACCGATTGGTATTTCCTGCCGGATTTGCGAACGCAAAACCTGCCACCAGCGCTCCGTCCCGCCGCTGGAACGACGCCTGACCATCGATGCGCATACGCGCGGGACCCTGCCCTACGAAGTCACCTGATCCGGAAGGGTTACAGGGCCGCAGTTGCCGCGGCCCTTTTGCGGGTCAACGCATGTCAGGCTTTGGACAGAATGGCCCAGATCTCATCCTTGAGGGCCGCGCGCTTTTTTCGAAGCTCAACCTCGGCCAATTCCTCCATGGGCTCGACATTGGTTTCGGCACGGTGAACGGTGCGATTGATTTCGTGATACTCGTCTGCCAGCCGGGAAAAATGGGCATCCGATTGCTTGAGCTGGCTCATCAGTTCAGCCTTGTCCGGAAACTCTTCGGCCAGTTCATGCGGGGTGTGGGACATTTGTGTTCGCTCCTGATCTGTGTGTTGCAGCCAATTCGTAAATACGATGCGCCCAACACGCTTTGACCGGGATCAAAACAAAGCAGATTTTGCACAGGTTTCAGCATATGCGGCACACACATAGACAACATGTGATCGGGCCCGCACGTCCGCAACCTCCCACAGTTCGGCAACAATGAAACGGACCCTTCCAACTGGAAAGGCCCGCTGAGAATGCCGACTGACCTGACTGCGTTTATCAGGTGGTTTTAAGATCGGTTAACGCTGTGCCGTCACCCATTCAGGATGGATCCAGGGGCGATCATTCGCCTTCGAAAGCGGATCTTTTCCAAGCAGATGATCCGAGACCTTCTCACCCACCATGATCGATGGCGCGTTGAGGTTGCCGTTGGTGATCTGCGGAAAGATCGAGCTGTCGGCCACGCGCAACGCGTCAACACCGATCACCCGACCTTGCGGATCGACAACGGCGTCTTTGTCATCGGCACGGCCCATCCGGCAAGTACCGCAGGGATGATAGGCGCTTTCGGCGTGTTCCGCGATAAACCCGTTCAGTTCCTCGTCCGTCTGCACGGGCGCGCCCGGCTGAATTTCCTTGCCCACATAGGGTTTGAATGCGTCTTGCCCGAAAATCTCGCGCGTCAGCCGGATGCAGGTGCGGAAATCCTCCCAGTCCTGTTCGTGGCTCATGTAGTTGAACCGAATGACCGGCGCATCCTCGGCCCGCGCCGAACGCAATGTGACAGCACCCCGCGACGGCGACCGCATCGGCCCGACATGTGCCTGAAAACCGTGCCCCTCGGCCGCCGCCTGCCCATCATAGCGCACCGCAATGGGTAGGAAATGGTACTGGATGTCCGGGTACTCGACACCGGGTTTCGATCTGATGAAAGCCGCACTTTCAAATTGGTTCGAAGCGCCAAGGCCGGTCTTGGTGAACAACCACTGCGCCCCGATCAAACCCTTGCTGATCAGATTCCAGTGTTTGTAGAGTGTGATTGGCTGAACCGAAGCCTGCTGAATGTAGAGTTCCAGGTGATCCTGCAGGTTCGCACCAACACCCGGGCGATCGGCCACAACCTGAATACCGTGCTCCGCCAGATGTGCGGCCGGGCCTATGCCAGAAAGCATCAGAAGCTTCGGCGAGTTGATCGACGACGCCGCCAGCACCACCTCGCGACGGGCGCGGATGATCTCTTTCTTACCGCCGCGCACCAGTTCGACCCCCGTCGCGCGGCCATTTTCCATAACCACGCGTGAAGCGAGTCCACGGACGATATCGCAGTTGTCGCGCTTGAGCGCCGGCTTCAGATAAGCGTTCGCCGCAGACCAGCGCCGTCCTTTCCAGACGGTCTGTTCCATCGGGCCAAAGCCTTCCTGCTTTTCACCGTTATAGTCGCCGGTAACTTCGTACCCTGCCTGCTGACCCGCATCGACAAAAGCCTTGAACAGCGGGTTCGCACGCGGCCCGCGCGAAACATGCAGCGGCCCATCCGTCCCGCGCCATGTGGGATCGCCACCATGGCCGCCATCGTGCCATGTCTCCATACGTTTGTAGTAGGGCAGTACGTCGGCATAAGACCAGCCGTCTGCCCCCATATCGGCCCAAGTGTCGAAATCCCTCGCGTGGCCACGCACATAGACCATACCGTTGATCGAAGACGATCCGCCGATCACCTTACCGCGCGGACAGGCCAGACGTCGGTTGTTCAGATGCTGCTCGGGCTCGGACTGGTAGCCCCAGTCATAGCGCGACATGTTCATCGGATAGCTGAGCGCCGCAGGCATCTGGATGAACGGTCCGGCATCGGTGCCGCCATGTTCGATCACCAGCACCGAGGCCCCAGCCTCGCTCAGTCGATAAGCCATCGCGCAACCGGCGGATCCTGCACCGACGATGACGAAATCTGCTTCCATATTCGGGTCTCCTGTGCCCACCGGGTCAAGATTTTTCGTCGAAAAATCTCACTCTCTCCGATGGGGTAATTTTCAATATTGTGAAGAGGTTATTCGCCGCGCGGATATCGCTGGCTTTCCTCGACGGTATTCAGGTCCATGTGATTGCGCATGTAGCGTTCGGATGCTTTTTGCAGCGGCTGATAATCCCAGGGGTAGTAGCCGCCCTGCCGCAGCGCCTCATACACCACCCAGCGCCGGGCCTGGCTGGCACGCACATCCGCATCGAAGCGATCCAGATCCCAGCGTGCCTCGGATTTTGCCTGCAGGGTTTGCAGCGTTCCGGCATGTTCGGGATTGTCGGCAAGATTGTCCAACTCGTTGGGGTCCGCGTCCAGATCGAACAACTGATCAGGGTCAAGCGCGCAACGGTTGTATTTCCATTTTCCATAACGCAGTGAAACCAGCGGTGCATAAGATGCTTCGGCCGCATATTCCATCGCCACCGGCTCTGAACGCTCTGCCCCGTTGGCCAGCGGCACCAGATCGTGACCATCGGTCCAGGGTGCGATTTCGGCCATATCGACCCCTGCCAGCACCCCAAGCGTCGGCGTGACGTCAATTGTCGAAACCGGGGTGTCGATCCGACCGGCTGGCATGTCCGGAGCAGAAATCATCAGTGGCACTCGTGCCGAACCTTCGTAGAAGTTCATCTTGAACCAAAGGCCCCGCTCGCCCAGCATATCGCCGTGATCCGAGACGAACATGATGATTGCTTCCTGACGGGTCGTCTCCAGCACCTCCAATATCTCGCCAATCTTGTCATCGAGATATGAGATATTTGCAAAATACGCCCGACGCGATTTGCGGATATCTTCTTCGGTGATGTCAAAGCTGCGCCAGTCGTTGGCGTCAAAAATACGTTTGGAATGCGGGTCCTGGTTGTCATAGCCCAGATCCGGGACCTCTGGCAGCAGGTGTTCGCAATCCTCGTATAGGTCCCAGTACTTCCGGCGCGCCACATAAGGATCATGCGGGTGCGTGAAGCTGACGGTTACACACCACGGACGCTCATCCTTGCCGCGGGCAAGATCATAGAGCTTGGCCTTGGCGTTGTAGGCAACCTCGTCATCATACTCCATCTGGTTCGAAATTTCGGCAACGCCCGCCCCGGTGACCGAACCCATGTTGTGATACCACCAGTCGATCCGTTCACCCGGCTTGCGGTAATCAGGCGTCCAGCCGAAGTCAGCCGGATAAATGTCGGTCGTCAGACGATCCTCGAACCCGTGCAGCTGATCCGGGCCGACGAAATGCATCTTGCCGCTGAGGCAGGTGTAATACCCCGCACGACGCAGATGGTGGGCATAGGTGGGTATATCGCTGCGAAACTCGGCGGCATTGTCATAGACGCCGGTACGTGACGGCAACTGACCCGACATAAAGCTCGCCCGGCCCGGCGCACACAGCGGCGAGGCCGTGTAGGCGTTGGCAAATCGTGTCGAACGTTCCGCCAGCTTTTTCAGGTTCGGCGCATGAAGCCATTCGGCGGGACCATCGGGAAAGAGGGTTCCGTTGAGCTGATCCACCATCAGGATCAGAATGTTCGGTTTTGTCATTTTCCGGCCTCGATGAGAGTGTTGAGGACACGCAGGGCGTGGTTAACGGCCAATTCCGGCCTCTCCGGTGCGCTGAGCGCAGCCCGGATATAAAGCCCGTCGATCAGGGCGATCATGTTTTCAGCCCCTTCAACAGGATCATCCAACAAAGGGCGCAAGGCATGGGTCAGGTTCGACCGGATGCGCGCCTGATAAACCTGCCACAGCCGCAGCGCATCATCATTGGTCTGCGCCAGTACATAAAAGGTCATCCAGGCGGCAATGACGTCCGGAGTAAAACAGGACGGCGCGAAACACGCGCGAATGATTGCCTGCGCACGCGCGGATGGTTCCGCGGCATTCAGCTCTGTCCGCGCCTCTTGCCCGAAATCGCTGAGGATACGGCGCATGGCCGCAAGGAAAATCTGATCCTTGCCACCGAAATAATGGTGCGCCAATGCACTGGACATCCCCGCCCGCTTGGCGATCTGGCTGACTGTCACGTCGAGGGATTTTTTCACGCCAAGTTCCGCAATCGTCGCCTTGACGATCGCGTCGCGCCGTATCGGCTCCATCCCGAGTTTCGGCATGTCTGGCTCCTCAACACAACATTTGCAATTAAACGCTATGTCGATTTTATTGACTCGTCAATCAATAACGCATTCAGCCCAGCCGAAACCTCGTCAAAGTTTGGGCGCAATGCTTAGTGGAGTCACTTCCCGTCGGTTCAACACGGCTTCGCGCCAGGTGATGAAACTGACCGCTGCAAGAATGAGTGTACCACCGGAAACCACCCAGATATCCACCTGTTCGTGAAAGACAAGTGCGCCAAGCAGGGTCGCCCAGATCAGCTGCAGGAACGTAACCGGCTGGGTCACTGCCACCGGCGCGGCCTGCAGTGCGAGCGTCATGAAATAGTGCCCTGCCGTGGCAAAACTGGCCACAAGAAACAGCACGCCGATATCACGCAGGCTGGGCGGCGACCAAACCGCGACGGCAAAGGGAATCAGCATTATGGTCACCCAGATGGACAGTTGCGCAACGACAACCGATGGCCTGATATCTTCGACCATGACCTTGGCCAGCAGGTACGACCCACCCAGCATCAGCGAGGTTCCAAGCATCGCAAGATGGCCTGCTGATACTTCACGAAACCCAGGTCGGAGGATGATGGCCGTCCCGACAAGAGCAACCACAACGGCGGCAATGCGGCGTGCGGCCAGTTTCTCTCCCAAAAACAAAGCTGCGCCTATGGTCACGTAAACCGGGGTCAGATAATTCATCGCCGTGACCTCGGCCAATGGGATCTGTGTCATGGCAAAGAACCACAACATCACCCCGACTGCATGCACGGCCCCGCGCACCCCGAATATCGTAATGTGGCGGCGCGTCAGGCGGGTCGACAGAATCGCACGCATGGCTGGAAGCAAAAAGACCAGACCCAATGCGTAGCGCAGAAATGCGGCTTGAATCGGGTCCATGCTGGTTCCCATGGACTTGACCAGAGCCGTCATCAAAACGAAAGAAAGCCCGGCGGCGAACATCCAGAACATACCGGCTAGCGGGTGGGACTGTGCAGCTGCGATTGTCATGGCACTGGTTGAACACCTAAATGCCCGCCGGGACAACCCTTCACATCGCAACAAGTTTCAATGCGATACCCAACATGACTATTCCGATCAGCACATCGAGAACCTGCCACGCGCGCGGGCGGGTGAAAAACGGGGCCAGCAACCGGGCGCCATATCCCAGCGAGAAAAAGAAGGTGAAACTGGCGGTGACGGCCCCCAGCGCAAAGGCAAACCTGTCATCGTACTGCGCCGAAATCGAGCCAATCAGGACAACGGTGTCCAAGTAGACGTGCGGATTCAGCCAAGTGAATGCCAGAACCATAAGCAATGCAGTCTTCAGGCTGGTTTTCTGCCCTTTTTCGGCATCCATGGCCGCGCCACCCTTCCACGCGGAATTCAGACTGCGGAACCCATACCAGATCAGAAAAATAGCGCCGCCATATCTCATGACCGGCTCGAATTGAGGGATGGCCTGCGCTAAAGCCCCAAACCCCGCAACACCCGCTGTAATCAGGATGGCGTCTGACATCGCGCAAGTCAGGCATAGCGCAAAAACATGCTCGCGCCGCAAGCCTTGCCGCAGGACAAACGCATTTTGCGCACCGATCGCCAGAATCAGGCTGAACCCAAGGGCGAAACCCGGAAAGAACGTAGCTGACATGTGGCCTCCGACTGATTGCCCGAGTTGACTATTGGGTGCGCACGGATTTATCCAGTTAATTATCCTAAGCCAAATTAAGCTGAGCTAATGCTGTTCGACCCCAATCATCTGGCCACCCTGTCGGCGATTCTGCGGCTGGGCAGCTTTGATGCCGCTGCCGCCGATCTGGCCGTCACCCCTTCGGCCATTTCACAGCGCATCAAAGCCTTGGAAGACCATGTGGGAACCTCCCTCATTCATCGTGGGCCACCCTGCACTGGTACAGCGGTGGGCCTGCGCATTGCAAAACACGCCGAGGACATTGGCCTGCTTGAGGCTCAACTCAGCCGCGAACTTTCGCTGGAGAACGGACCGGGTTCAGCCCGTGTCAAAGTTGCCGTTCCCGCCGATAGCCTTGCCACCTGGTTTGTCACTGCCATGGCAGCGGTCCCGGACCTGCTGTTTGATCTGGTCATCGACGATCAGGACCATTCGGCCGACTGGCTGAGACGCGGCGAGGTCAGCGCAGCGGTTACCGTTGGCGGCCAGCCCGTCACCGGGTGTGATGCTGTTCCGCTGGGTACACTGAGGTATCTTGCCACCTGCAATCCTGGCTTTGCTCGCAAGTGGTTTCGGGATGGCGTAACCGCTGAGACGCTGTCAATTGCGCCTTGCATGACATTCAATCGCAAGGACAATCTGCAAAAGACCTGGCTTGCAAATAACTTTGATCCGCGCATCTCTCCACCCTCCCATTTCCTGCCCTCGACACACGCCTTTGTCGATGCCGCCTGTGCGGGACTGGGATGGGGCATGAACCCTGAATCTCTGGTTCGGCAAGCCATAAAGGACAACAGATTGCAGGTTCTGTTGCCCGACACGCCGCTGGACGTTCCGCTGACGTGGCAAGTTGGCCGCATCATGGCGACAGCACTTGCACCTTTGACGAAGGCCGTCAAAAGTGCCTCAGCCAAGGACCTGATCCGCGCGTAACCCGATTGGATCAGGCCAGAACAAACCGGAGTATTGCAATGTTCACCCGCGACGCGCTCAACTATGACCCGATACCGCTTCCGGATCGCAATGACCTGCCGGACGCAGAAATGATTGCCGAAGCGCGTGCCTTTTACGATGTCATGCGCAAGCGGCACACGGTTCGGGACTATTCATCCCGCGACGTCCCGCGCGAGGTGATTGAAACCTGCATTCGCACTGCCGGTACCGCCCCGTCAGGTGCAAATCATCAACCCTGGCATTTTGCCGCCATCTCGGATCAGGCTTTGAAACAGCGAATTCGAGAAGAAGCCGAGGAAGAAGAGCAGCGGTTTTATGAGGGTGGTGCCGGTGACGAATGGATCAAGGCGCTGGAACCGATCGGCACCAATGCGGTCAAGGAACACCTGACCGTCGCCCCGTGGCTGATCGTCGTTTTCGCCCAGCGTTGGGGTCAGTTCGAGGACGGAACCCGATACAAGAACTATTACGTGCCGGAAAGCGTGAACATCGCCACCGGTTTTTTGCTGGCGGCCCTGCATCACGCGGGCCTTTGCACGCTGACTCACACGCCGAACCCGATGCGTTTTCTGAACGCGGCGCTGGACCGACCGGCCTCGGAAAAGCCCACGATGATCATTGCGGTCGGCCATCCTGCCGACAATGCCACGGTGCCTTCAGTCGCTAAGCTGAAGAAACCTTTGGAGGAGATTTCGTCGTTTTTCTGATCAAGGGTATGATCGATAAATTTATGCGAACTGCCCAAAGCCCCTAGCGGGCAGCTTCCTTGTGTTTCGGGTGCGGTGCTACGAAACGGCTGCAGGCATAGGCCGCAAAAACACTTGCGGCGACGATGAATACGATAGCCCAGATCACTTCCTGACTGTGGGCAACTGCAGCCAGTCCGGCGCCCACGATTACGGCAGATAGCCTGGATACGCTTTTGATCACGGCAGATGCCTTGATGCGCTGATCCTCTGGCGCGATGTCCATAAAGTACAGCTTGCGCGCACCGCCCGCGCCGGTCACCGCGATAGTGGCCACAAAAAGGGCAATCGAATGCGCCCGCACATCGTGGTCAAGCCCGCCAAAGTGCATCAGGATCAAGGCCAGACCTGTCCCCGCGACCAGTAGCGACCCGGTGATCATCACCACCTGATGGGATTTCATGTTTACAACGTGCCACAACGGCGCGGCCACCAGATATCCGGCAGCAGACGAGATGATCAGCGCTGTCATCCCTCTCGCTGAGCTGTGATGCGATTCAGCCGCGATCAGGGCAAAGAACGGGACGGCAAGGGCGACCACCACCAGCGGCAGGCGCATCGCAAGGTATTTGCGAAACCAGCTTTCACCAAACAGCGTCCGCGCATCCGACAGAAAAGAGGTGACTGTCGTCCTTGGTGATCTGGGAGTTTCGACTTTTTCAGAACTGGCACCCGCCAGTTCGCGAACCGCCATCACAAAAACAGCCGACACGAGGAAACAAACCGTGGCAATAGCCACCACGGCGGAATGACGTTGAAACGGCGGCTGGCCTTTGGTGATTTCATGCACCACCAGTGTCAGGGCAATCGCCCCCACACCGCCGAGCCCAAGTTGCAGGTAGTGCTGCCAGATTCGCGCGTTGGAATTGAGGTGGTTGCTGAGGAAATCCACCAGCATCAGCCCCTGAATTTCTTCGATCAGACCGATCATGAAGAACGCGGCAACAAAAGCGATGGCCACCAAGATCATGTTGCCCGTCGCGGCGACAATCACTGCCAGCAGAAGACATGCGCCGATTGCAATCTCGCACATCGCCAAGGCGCGCTTTTTCTCGGATTTCGCGGCGATTGCGTCAGCCAGAAATACATCCCCGATCATGCTGCCCAGCTTGCGGATCGAAACCAGCGCTCCGGCCAGTATCATCGGCAGTTCAAGCGATACCGCAAGAAACGGCATAACGACCGATGGGCTGCCCATTGTCCAGGCGACCTGTGACAGAACGCTTTGACTTGTCAAAGCGGACATGTTGCGTCGCTCGAACTTTCTGGGCGCGGAGGCCATCAACCAACCAACCAGTTGCGCTTACTTTTTTCCACCAAATCAACCCTCTCGAAATACCTGAACCTACCCACAAGGTACAAAGTTCGAACCATTCGGCCAAGAAATGAAAAAGCCCGGCGATTGCCGGGCTTTCTGCAGAACGGTGTCTGGACGCTTCAGAGTTGCGCCATGACCTCGTCAGATGCTTCGAAATTGGTCGTCACACGCTGTACGTCGTCGTCATCTTCTAGCGCGTCGACCAGCTTCATCAGCCGTTGCATGTCTTCCAGACCCAGTTCAGTGGTTGTAGTGGGTTTCCAGACCAGTTTGGTTGACTCTGATTCACCAAGTGCGGCTTCAAGCGCGCCAGATACGTCGTTCAGATCGGTATCCGCACACCAGATGACGTGACCATCTTCCGAGCTTTCGACATCTTCGGCGCCCGCTTCGATAGCCGCTTCAAAGATAGCGTCTGAATCGCCCGCGGTTGCGGGGAAAACGACCTCTCCCTTACGTTCGAACATGAAACCGACCGATCCGGTCTCGCCCAGATTGCCGCCGTTCTTGGAAAAGGTCGAGCGCACGGTCGAGGCTGTCCGGTTACGGTTGTCGGTCATCGTCTCAACGATTACCGCTACGCCGTTGGGGCCATAGCCCTCATACCGGATTTCTTCGTAGTCATCGCCTTCGCCGGCAACGGATTTCTTGATCGCCCGGTCGATCACGTCCTTGGGGACCGAGTTCGACTTGGCCTCTTTCACCGCCAGACGCAGGCGCGGGTTCTTTTCGGGATCGGGGTCACCCATCTTGGCGGCGACGGTGATCTCTTTCGACAATTTGGAAAACAGTTTGGACCGCGCGGCGTCCTGACGCCCCTTGCGGTGCTGGATGTTGGCCCATTTGGAATGGCCGGCCATGTTGCGTCCTCGTGATGATTGCGTGTTTCGGCGCTCATATAGACGTTTGCGGGGCCGGGGATCAAGAGATCGGCTTGCCGTGACAGGTCCGGTGGCTATGGTGGGCGCATGACGACAGATCAGATCATATTGTTTACGCTGTTTCTTTCCGTTTTTGCGCTGCTGCTGTGGGGGCGCTTTCGATACGATCTTGTGGCATTTACCGCCCTGATGATTGGTGTGGTGCTGGGGGTCGTCCCGGTGGACCATGCCTTTGCCGGGTTTGGCCATCCCGCAACCATTGTGGTCGCTCTGGTTCTGGTGGTTTCGGCGGGGCTGGTGCGTTCAGGCGCTGTTTTCATGATCACCCGGACGCTTGTCGATGCCTCACGCGGGCTGGGCGCGCATATCGCACTGATGGGTGGCATCGGGGCAGTCCTGTCGGCCTTTATGAACAATGTCGCCGCTTTGGCGCTGCTGATGCCGGTCGATATCCAGACAGCCCGCAAGGCTGGCCGCGCGGCAGGGCTGACCCTGATGCCGCTGAGTTTCGCAACAATCCTTGGCGGCATGGCAACCCTGATCGGCACGCCGCCAAACATCATCATCGCGTCGATACGGGGCGAGGCACTGGGTGAGCCGTACCACATGTTCGATTTCGCCCCGGTCGGCGGTTTGGCGGCAATTGCGGGTCTGGTTTTCGTTGCCCTGATCGGCTGGCGCCTGATCCCGGATCGGGGTGCGCAGGCCGACACGTCCGAGGCCCTTGCGGAATACATCGCGGAACTGACGATTCCGGCCGAGTCCGCACAAATCGGCCAGCGCGTAGCCGAGCTGGATGAAACCGCCGAAAAGACAGACGTCGCGATCATTGGCCTGATCCGCGATGGAAAACGCCGGTATGGCCGCGCCGCCAATGCGATCCTGCGTGAAGGAGACGCCTTGGTGTTGGAGGCGACGCCTGAGGCACTGGATGAATTCCGATCGGCGCTCAAACTGGATTTTTCGGATACAAGACGGCAGGAATTACTGACAGCCGCAGGTGACGGGCTTGAGGTTATCGAGGTCGTCGTTCCGGAAAGCGCCCGCATCACGGGCCGGACAGCACAGGCGCTGGGACTGTCATGGCGTCAAAGCACGGTGCTGATGGGTATCTCGCGTCAGGGCCGCCGCATCACCAATCAGGTTCGCAAGACCGAAGTCGAGCCGGGTGACATCCTGCTGCTGCTCTGCCCGCGCGACCGGGGACCGGACGTGACCGAATGGCTGGGCTGCCTGCCCCTGGCCGAGCGCGGACTGGCCGTGACCGCCAACGACAAGGCGTGGCTGGCCATCGGACTGTTTGCGGCCGCCGTTCTGGCCGCCAGCATCGGTCTGATCTATCTGCCGATTGCGCTGGGACTGGTGGTGATCGGATATGTACTGACCAAAATCCTGCCAATTGCCCAGATCTATGACCAGATCGAATGGCCCGTAGTGGTCCTGCTGGGTTCGATGATTCCTCTTGGAACAGCACTGGAAACCTCTGGTGGCACCGAACTGATCGCGGGTGCTTTGGTGTCGCTGACGGCCGGACTGCCGGCGTGGGCGATCCTGACCGTCCTGATGATCGTAACGATGACCCTGTCAGATGTGCTGAACAACACAGCCACCACCATTGTCGCAGCCCCGGTCGGCATTCAGATGGCCCGCACATTGGAGGTTTCGCCCGATCCCTTCCTTATGGCCGTGGCGGTTGCAGCCTCGGCGGCGTTCCTGACCCCAATCGGTCACAAGAACAACACGCTGATCCTTGGCCCCGGCGGCTATCAGTTCGGCGATTACTGGCGCATGGGGCTGCCGCTGGAAATTCTCATCGTCGCGGTTTCCATCCCGGCCATACTGCTGTTCTGGCCGCTGTGACCCGCGCCATATTGCCAAACCTCTGTTCTGCAGGATAAGGGCAGGCCATGAAACGCTTTCTGATCCTGCAGCTTCGCCCGGAAACGGATGCCGCCGACGCCGAGTTCGTGTCCATTCTGGACAAATGCGGATTGTCACCGGACCGTGTGCATCGCATCCGTCTGGATTGCGAGGATCTGCCTGATGGCCTGAATGTCACCGACTACGCTGGCGTGATCGTTGGCGGTGGCCCGGGATGCGTCAGCGACGATCCCGAGAAAAAGTCACCGCTGGATACCCGGATCGAAAACGCGATCATGGGCCTAATGCCACAGATAACGCAGGCCGATCATCCGTTCATGGGGTGCTGCTATGGTTTGGGCATACTGGCGGCGCATCTGGACGGCGAAGTCAGCAAGGCACGATACGGCGAACCGGTAGGTCCTTCGATTTGCCACCTGACAGAGAACGCGGCATCAGACCCGCTGACCGATGGATTGCAGCCGGTATTCGAAGCCTTTGTCGGCCACAAAGAAGCCGTGCAGGCCCTGCCCGACGGCTGCATCCATCTGATTTCCTCTGAGCCTTGTCCGTTCCAGATGATCCGCTGGGGGCAAAACGTCTATGCCACCCAGTTTCATCCCGAGGCGGATGCCCGAGATTTTGAACAGCGTATCAATATCTACAAGGATCACGGCTATTTCCCGCCTGAGGATGCACAAGAGCTGATTGAAGCGTGCCATTCGGCTGACGTCACCCAACCCGGCGAAATTCTGCGGCGGTTTGCCGAACGCTATGGGTGACCTAACGGCGCTGTTGCCTGATCCCGACCCCCTCGCCTAATCTGACCAGAAACGACTTTGGGAGGGGTTGTTTTTGGACTTTCTGATCAATGTGGGCCTGCCCCTGTCGCTGGCCATCATCATGCTGTCTCTGGGCGTCGGTCTGGAGGCAGGCGATTTTCGCCGCGTTCTGACCCGACGCTATCCTTTTGCCATCGGTGCACTCAGTCAGGTCGCCCTGTTGCCTGTTGTGGCGTTTGCTGTCGTAAAACTGTTTTCGCTGCCGCCTGAAATCGCCGTCGGCTTCATGCTGCTCAGTTTTTGCCCGGGTGGTGTAACCAGCAACATCCTGTCGAAACTGGCAAAGGGTGATGTGGCGTTGTCCGTCAGCCTGACCGCCGTCATCAGCCTGTTGTCGATGGTGACAGTTCCCTTTCTGGCCTCTTGGTCGATCAATCATTTCATGGGCGAGCAAGCACCAGAGGTTTCGATAAGCGGGCTGGCCTTTGCAATGTTCCTGATCACCACACTGCCCGTGGCAATCGGCGTCAGCCTTCGGCATTTCTCCAGAGATTTCGCACTGAGGATCGACGGGCCGCTTTCAAAACTGGCCACGGCCCTTTTCGTCCTCATCGTGATCGCAGCCCTTGCTGGGAACTGGCAGCTGTTTGTCGACAACCTTGGCGTCATGGGGGCCGGGTTGATCACACTCAATGTCGCTCTGCTTTTGATAGGTCTGGCGATTTCACGCGCCGCAAACCTGTCGTGGAACGAGAGCAAGACAATCTCAATCGAAACCGGAATTCAGAATTCGGCCCTTGGAATTACGCTGGGCGCACTGATCACTGGCACAACAACCGGATTCAGCCCACTGGCCCTGCCCTCGGCCGTTTACGGCATCACCATGTATGCCGTGGCCATCCCATTCCTCATCTGGTTCCGAAACCGCTGAAAGGACGCTTCATGACCGCAAATACAGCAGATGCGATCGTTGTCGGAGGTGGCCTGGCGGGCCTTGCAGCGGCGGCGGAACTGGGCGACAGGGGCAAAAAGGTGATCCTGCTGGATCAGGAGCCCGCGCATTTTCTGGGCGGGCAGGCCTTTTGGAGCCTTGGTGGACTGTTCATGGTGGACACCCCCGAACAGCGCCGGATGGGTATTCATGACAGTCAGGAACTTGCCCTACGCGACTGGATGGGCAGCGCACAATTCGACCGGGATGAGGACAATTGGCCCAAGAAATGGGCCGAGGCCTATGTCGAGTTCGCCGCCGGAGAAATGCGGCCATGGCTGCACGAGATGGGGCTGCGTTGGTTCCCGGTAGTCGGCTGGGCCGAACGTGGCGGTTCTTATGCCAATGGTCACGGCAATTCGGTCCCGCGATTTCACATTACATGGGGTACAGGGCCTGGCGTCCTGGAGCATTTCATCCGCCGGGTGCGTGAACATGTCAGTGCCGGTCTGATTCAGATGAAGTTCCGGCATCAAACCAGCCACATCATTATGCAAAACGGAACGGCCAAGGGTGTATCCGGCGAAGTGCTGGCTGACGACACCGCACAGCGCGGCGAAAAAACAAATCGTGACGAGGTGGGTGAATTCGAGGTCTATGCCCCTTCGATCATCGTTACGTCCGGTGGGATTGGCGGGAATTTCGAACTGGTTCGAAAAAGCTGGCCTCGTGATCGCCTGGGTGAACCACCCAAGGATATGGTGGCCGGTGTGCCATTCCATGTCGATGGCAGAATGATTGCCATCAGTGAAAAAGCAGGCGGCCATGTCATAAATGGCGATCGTATGTGGCATTACACCGAAGGCGTGCGCAACTGGGACCCGATCTGGCCCGCGCACGGCATTCGAATTCTACCCGGCCCCAGTTCCATGTGGTTTGACGCGCGCGGCAACCGGCTGAACCCTCCATGCCTGCCGGGATTTGACACCCTGACAACCCTGAGGGAAATTCTGAAGACGGGCTATGAATACAGCTGGTTCGTTCTGACCCAGAAGGTGATCAAGAAGGAATTCGCCCTGTCGGGGTCAGAGCAAAACCCCGACTTCACCTCGGGAAGCTGGAAAGAGGTCATCCGGCAGCGCATCCTCTCGGGCGCCAAGGCGACGGGACCGGTCGAGGCCTTCAAGGAAAAGGGCGAGGATTTTGTCGTGGCCAACACGCTGACAGAACTGGTCAGCGGCATGAACCAACTAGGCGGCGGTCTTATCGATGAGGCCGATTTGCGTAAACAGATCGAGGCACGTGATTCCCAGATCGACAATCCGTTTTCAAAAGACGCCCAGATCATGGCCATTCTTGCCGCCCGCAACTACCGCGGGGATCGCCTGATCCGCACCGCCAAGCCGCACAAGTTTCTCGATCCGGCCAACGGTCCCCTGATCGCGGTCAAGCTACACGTGCTGACCCGCAAGACACTGGGCGGGTTGCAGACCAATCTGGACAGCCAGATGATCGGCGCAGATGGCCAGATTGTGCCGGGCCTGTTCGCCGCAGGTGAAGTGGCAGGGTTCGGCGGCGGTGGGTACCACGGATACAACGCGCTGGAGGGCACATTTCTCGGCGGATGCATCTTTTCCGGCCGCAACGCAGGCAGATCGCGGGCCGTTGCCTGACCGCCCTGCCCTTATTGCGCCAGTCTGAAACGCAGGACAGTATCGCCCGCCGCGTCAGTCAGGATCAGTTCATTCCCCGCCCGCGTAAAGGTAACTACGCGCTGCAATGCCTTGAAGAACTGACGCTCGATCTCGTCATAAGGCGGGGGACAGGCCATCAGTGTCGCCGCCATGTTGTCTGGGAAATTGATGGCATTGCCGGAAATCTCGGCCTTGCCCGAAAAGCGATTGCACCCCCCGCTGCCGCCAAAAGCGCCGTCCTGACCAAAGGAAATTTCTGGCGGCTTGTCGGTATCAGGTGCCTCACCACCCCATTCCGTCGCGATCCATTTGGTATTCTCAAGCATCGCCTGTCCCTGATTGCTGACCTGAACAAGAACCAGATCGGCCTGATTTCCAGCACCATCCGTCAACACCGGATAGGCGGTATCCGTGGTGAACAGCAGCTTTCGCCCGTCATAGATTGACCCTCTGACGACATACCGCATCCCGTCCCGTACAAGAGCATCGTCATAGGTCAGTTGATAGGCCGCAGGCACCGCGCTCAGCGAATATCGCTGTGCGGACAGTGTAACCGCAGGCGCGTCGGCACGGGACACGTCCTGAAGCTCGACGACCAAGGTGGCGTCTGGTGGCAGCGCAATACGTTCGCGATAGGTCGCCGATCCCTGCACGGTTCCTGCGACTGCACCATCCTGGCCTGCAACTGCGATCAGTAGACCAGCCAAAGTGGCAATACCCAGTGCGGATTTACGCATGACAAACTCACCCTTTCAGATCCTGTTACCAAACAAGATCGTAAGAAAGTTTGAATTTTCAAGCTGTTCGGACAACTGTCGGCGGTAATGCGCCGCTGATCAAAGCGGCCAGATCAACGGGATCAGCAACGATGCCAGCAGGCCGACCGTCAGATTGAGGGGGATACCTACCTTCATGAAATCCATGAATCTGTACCCGCCGGGGCCATATACCAGCATGTTGGTCTGATATCCGATGGGCGTCGCGAATGAGGCCGAAGCCGCCAGCATAACCGCAATCACAAGCGGGCGCGGATCGACGCCAACCGCCTGCGCCAGCCCGATGGCAATCGGGGTGACAACAACGGCAACCGCGTTATTCGACACCAGTTCCGTCAGAACGGAGGTCAGCAGGTACACAGCCCAGACAATCAGGAAGGGCGGCAGCATACCAAGCGACGGGGCGATAGCGTTGATTATCAGTTCGACCGCACCCGAGCTTTCCAGCGCGGCCCCGATGGCCAGCATTGCAAAAATCAGGGCCAGCAGCCGACCCTCGACAAAAGAAAACGCCTCATCTGCGTCTATGCAGCGGGTCGCCAGCACAACGGCCACGGCAATGATCGAAAGCATCAGGATCGGCGCCACACCCAAGGCAGCCAGCAGAACAATTCCGATCAGCGACGCAATGGCAATCGGCGCATGGCTGCGCCTGTACGCACGCCCCGAAGGCTGCGCAACCTCGACCATATCCATATCGGCGGCCAGTTTCTGAATATCGGCAGGAGATCCCTCCAGCAGCAGCGTGTCGCCCACCCGGACCACCAATTCGTCCAGTTGCCGCCCGATGTTCTGATTACGCCGATGCACGGCCAGAACATACACGCCATAGCGGCGGCGCAACCTCATCGCACCCAATGTCCGGCCGATCATGCGGCAGCCCGGCGTTATCAGCACCTCGACGGTTTTGGTTTCCACGGCGGACACTTGGTCAACACGCTTGAGTTCCGGGTTGCTCTGAAGGCTCAGAAGTTCGGTCATCTGGGTCCGTAAAACGACGCGGTCGCCGACCCGCAGCGCTACCCCCTTCAGGTTGCGACGCAGGGATTCGTCGCCGCGGATCACATCGATCAGACGAACACCCTGACGTTTGAACAACTGCACCCCCGTAACTTCGCGCCCGATCAGGTTGCTGTCGGGGGGTATGACCGCCTCGGTAAAGAACTTCATCTTCGACCGGTCGCTGAGCATGCTCGCCATACTGTCCCGCTCGGGCAGAAGATGCGGCGCAATGAACCGCAGATAAACCATGCCATAGATCACCACGGCGATCCCAAGCGGGGTGACCTCAAAGATCGAGAAGGCAGGCAAACCCTGTGCCCGTGCCACACCATCGACCAGCAGGTTAGTTGACGTACCAATAAGGGTCAGTGTCCCGCCCAATATCGCCGCATAGCTGAGCGGGATCAAAAGCTTTGAGGCCGGAAGGTTCAGCGTGCGGGCGATTTGCACGAAAACCGGAATCATAACAACGACCACAGGAGTATTCGAAACCACAGCAGACGCGATGATAACAAAACCCATCAGCAGCCCGATTGCGATCCTTGGATTGACCTGTGCCTGCTTCTGGGCAACCGACGTAAAAGCATCCAGCGCGCCAGTTCTGACCAATGCCCCCATGATGATGAACATGGCGGCAATCGTCCAAGGAGCCGGGTTTGAAAGAACGACCAGCGCATTTTGGTAGGGCAAAATACCGGTCATCATCATCAATGCGACACCCGAGATGGCCACAACCTCGGTCGGATAGGTTTCGCGCATGAACATCACGAACATGCCCCCGACAATGCACAGCGCCAATATCGCGCTGCCAGTATCTGTCAATTGAAGGAAGTCCATTCGTGGTATTCTGTCCGAACCCTGTTCTGGCACAAGCGCCCTGCAGCCAGTTTCACGTATTGCGCGGCTGCGGGCAAGCCTCAGCTTACTTTAGCTTTGCCAAAGTTAGTGTTTTCACGGCCCGGCTTGCTCGAGCCGCCCGCCGACACGAACCATCCGCACCTTCGTCGCCTGACCACTTCTGTCGTCAGTTTCGACATAGACACCGCTCAGGGTCGCCTCACCGGTTGCGGGTGTGAAGCGGGCCTTTGGCATGCCGGTGATAAACCGGCGCATCGGTTCTTTTTTGTCCATCCCGATCACTGAATCGTAATCGCCGCACATACCCGCATCGGTCAGATAGGCGGTTCCGCCCGGCAAAATTTGCGAATCTGCTGTTGGCACATGCGTATGCGTTCCAATCACAAGGCTGGCGCGCCCGTCGCAATAGTGGCCCATCGCCATCTTTTCCGAGGTCGCCTCGCAATGCATATCCACGATGACGGCTTGCGCCTGACCACCACGCGGATGCGATTTGAGTATGGGTTCAATTGCAGAAAACGGATCATCGAACGGGCGCTTCATAAAGACCTGACCCAGAACCTGAACCACGAGAATTTTCCGCCCACCCGGCGCATTATACAGGCGATATCCGCGCCCCGGCGCGCCCTTGGCGAAGTTCACCGGGCGCACAATGCGTGGCTCGCTTTCGATGAACTGCAACATGTCTTTCTGATCGAAAGCGTGATCCCCAAGCGTCAGACAATCCGCGCCCGCTTCCAGAAGCAGTTTGGCGTGATCGCCACTCAACCCCATGCCGTTCGAGGCATTCTCACCATTGACGACCACGAAATCCAGACGCCATTCCTCGCGCAGGCGTGGCAGATGCTGCTGCACGGCCGCGCGCCCCGCGCGCCCCATGACGTCCCCAAGAAACAAAATCTTCATGTCTCGGGTCCTATGGGTATCGCACGGCGATAACAAGGCAGAACCATGCAAATTGCAGGCCAATCGCGATACTTGATTTTGAATTTTGCGATGGCAAGTTCATAGGGTAACCGATTCTCAACCAAGGATAATTTCAATGACGCGCACTGCCCTGACACTCTCGATGCTGCTGCTCGCCACTGGACTTGCCGCCCAGACGACAACAACCATGGCCAATCCTGCCGCTACCTTCTGCGTCGAAAACAACGGCGAATATCAGATTCGAAAAAACGCGGACGGCAGTGAGTACGGCGTCTGCATCCTGCCTGACGGCAAAGAAGTGGATGCCTGGGAATACCTGCGCAGTCATTTCGAGAACTAAGGATCAGAAGGTCAGAACCCGGCTTTCCGTAACGACCATATCCAAGGGTTGGTCGGTTGGCTCAAGCGGCAGGTCTTCGGCCTCTTGCGCATCAAACGCGAAACCGATCGCAAGTGTCGGGCGTTTGGCGCGCAGGCCTTCAAGCGTCCGATCATAGAATCCACCGCCATATCCCAGCCTACCGCCACGTACATCAAACGCCACCAGCGGCACGATCAGGATCTCGGGATCGAAGTAGTCATCGACCTCGGGCACCTTCGCACCAAAAGGTCCGTCCTTCAGCACCCCTTCCGGTGTCCAACGCGAAAAGCGCAAAGCCTGTCCCTGCCCCTGAATGACAGGAACGCCAACCGGACCATAGGCTGTCGCCTCGGCCATGGCTGGCAGAGGATCGATTTCCGTGCGGATCGGCATGTAGCCGGACATCGGAACCCCCCTATGCCCGGCAAGAATTTCGGACAGGCGTCCGGCCGCACCCGGCATCCTTGTTTCAAACGCCGCTTTACGGCGGGCAAAGGCGGCTTTGCGGGCCGCCGCTTTGATTTCCGTCAGGTCGGTCGTATCGCTCACAGTAACACCACGCTGGCAAGCCCCAAGAAGATGAAAAACCCCATCACGTCCGTCGTGGTCGTAACGAAGGTTCCCGATGCCAGCGCCGGGTCAACGCCCAGACGGTCCAGCACGACCGGTACTACCGTACCTGCGAAGCCCGCGATGATCATGTTCACGACCAGGGCAGACCCGATCACGACACCCAGCAACGGAGAATCGAACCACATCATCCCAACTGTGCCCAGCACGATGGCAAAACACAGGCCGTTCAGCATACCGACCAGCAATTCGCGGCGAATGACCCGCCCCACGTTTGCCGCCGTCAGGTCGCGTGTGGCCAGTGCCCGCACAGCCACCGTCAGCGACTGGGTCCCCGCGTTGCCACCCATCGACGCCACGATCGGCATCAGAATGGCCAGTGCCACCAACTGATCAATCGCCGCCTCGAATTGCGAGATTACCAGCGAGGCGCAGATCGCCGTACACAGGTTCACCGCAAGCCACGGCAGACGTCGCTTGCTGGTCGCCGCTACGCTGTCGGAGATAGAGCTGTCGTCGCTGACACCCGCAAGGCGCAACATGTCCTCTTCGTATTCCTCGTCCAGAACCGCCATCGCATCATCGATGGTGATGACACCAACCAGTCGGCCATCCGCATCAACCACCGGGGCCGAGATCAGGTGGTACTGATTGAAGGCATAGGCCACATCCTCCTCGTCCTGATCGACCGGGATAACGTGAAACTCTTCTTCTGCGATATCGCTCATCGGCACATCGCGCGGCGTCGCCATCAGCTTGCCAAGTGTGACATGGGCAATGGGCTTCAGCCGGGGATCAACAAGGATGACGTGATAGAACTGATCCGGCAGATCATCGCTTGCGCGCATGAAATCAATGGTTTGCCCAACCGTCCAATGCTCGGGCGCCATAACCACTTCGCGCTGCATCAGACGCCCGGCCGAGTTTTCCGGGTAGGACAGCGCCTGTTCCGCCGCTACCCTTTCGGAATCCTCCAGCGCATCCAGAATGGCCTCTTGTTGCGGCTCCTCCAAGTCTTCCAGGAGGTCGACAACATCATCACTTTCCAGTTCCCGCACGGCTTCGGCCAGAACATCGGGCCGCAGGACGTTGATCACCTCTTCCCGAACGGATTCGTCCAGCTCCGACAGGATTTCCCCAGCGAACTCCTTGTCGTAAAGCCGGATCAGGCGCGTACGGTCAAACGAGTTGATCTGTTCCAGAAGGTCGGCAATGTCCGCCGCATGCAGCGGCTCCATCAACTCGACAAGTTTGTCGCGATCGTCAACGTCAACCGCATACAGGATCGCCGTTACGGTCTTTGGATCCAGCGCATAGGCGTCATCGTCCCGGGGCTGATCGGTTCCGGCGCTTTCGTTGCCTGTCGTCATGCTCTGCCCCCTGATCCTGGCGATTGGACCTTAAATAGAAGAAGCAGCTACAGGAAAACAATGACAATGGTCCAATTTACCCACATCTTTACGCCCCTTATGCTGTGGATCGGTCCCAAACATGTGGAGAGTGATGTAAATGGCGCAAAAGACGCTTTTGAAAGGGCGCGTTCTGACGTTTACCGGAACCCCGTTCAACGAAGAACCCGATGATGCCGTGACCATCAGCGAAGCCGTCGTGGTCGAAGGCGACCGCATTGCTGCTGTTGGTGCGGCCGACGATCTGAGCCGCGCTTACCCGGATGCGGCGGTGACCGATCATGGTGACAAGATCATTCTGGCCGGGTTCATCGATCCGCATGTGCATTATCCGCAGACCGCCATGATCGCCAGTTGGGGCAAGCGACTGATCGACTGGTTGAATTCCTACACTTTCCCGGAAGAGATGAAGTTTGGCGCGGCTGAATACGCCTCCGAGATTGCCAACCGGTATCTCGACCTGACCACCGCACACGGGACCACCACGATGTGCAGCTTCTGCACCATCCATCCAGAGAGTGTGGATGCCTTCTTTACCGCCGCTCAGGCGCGCGGGCAGCGGGTTGTCGCGGGCAAGACCTGCATGGACCGCAACGCGCCAGACGGGCTGCGGGACACGGCGCAATCTGCCTATGATCAATCCAAGTCTCTGCTGCAGCGCTGGCACGGAACAGATCGCATCTCATACGCGATCACGCCCCGGTTTTCCCCGACATCCACGCCCGAACAGCTTGAGGCGATGGGCGCTTTGTGGGCTGAACATCCCGACTGCCTGATGCAAACCCACCTGAGCGAACAAACCGACGAAATCGAGTGGGTCAGATCGCTGTTTCCCGATGCGCGGGATTATCTGGATACCTATGAGAAGTTTGGCCTGCTGGGCGGGCGAGGCCTGTATGGTCACGCCATCCATTTGGAACAGCGTGAGCGGGACCGCCTGCGGGAAGTTGACGCGGCACTGATACACTGTCCGACGTCAAACACCTTTATCGGATCGGGGCTGTTCGACATGGCCGGCCTGATGCAGGACGGCCACCGGGTAGGGCTGGCAACAGATACCGGCGGTGGGTCCAGTTTTTCCATGCTGCGTACGATGGCTGCGGCTTATGAAATTGGTCAGCTTCGCGGCGTTCCCCTGCACGCGGCTCAGTTGCTGTGGCTGGGAACCGTCGGTTCGGCCCGAACGTTGCGGATGGAGGACCGCATCGGCAATGTGGCACCGGGAATGGAGGCCGATCTGGTCGTGCTTGACCTCGCCTCAACCCCGGCCATCTCCCAGCGCGTGAAAAGCGCCGAAACCATATGGGAGGCCGTTTTCCCCACCATTATGATGGGGGACGACCGGGCAATCACCGAGGTCTGGATTGGAGGGCGTCGGGTGTAATCACCCCCGCCCTTCCCTTCTTCAGTGCTGTTTCCCAATTAGGGCGGTGGCCAACCGGTTTTGCCGCTCGATCACGACCGGCAGATCGATGGTTGCAACATGGCCGTCACGGACAATCTGGCGCCCTTCCACGAACAAGTGTTTTACGCGTACGGGCCCGGCCAGCAAAAGGGCTGCCGGGTCCCAGCTTCCGGCGCTTTCCACTCCGCTGACATCCCAAATCGCGATATCCGCGCGCTTGCCAACCGCAAGCCGCCCGCAATCGGGGCGGTTCAGGACGTCCGCTCCGCCTCTTGTCGCGATTTCCAGCGCTTCCCGCGCAGACATCGCGTCAGCCCCTTTTGACACACGTTGCAACAGCATGGCCTGCCGTGCCTCGGCCACCAGATTGCCGCTGTCGTTGCTGGCCGAACCGTCCACGCCCAACCCAACATTCACACCGGCATCCCGCATGGCCCGTACAGGCGCGATGCCCGATCCCAGCCTGCAATTCGAACAGGGGCAATGCGCAACGCCGGTCCGGGTTCTGGAAAACAAATCGATCTCTTCCCCGTTCAGCTTCACGCAATGCGCATGCCAGACATCCGAACCGGTCCAACCCAGATCCTCGGCATATTGCCCGGGGCGGCAACCGAACTGGGCTTGTGAATAGGCGATATCCTCATCGTTTTCAGCAAGATGAGTATGCAGCATCACCGCCTTGTCCCGCGCCAGCAGGGCCGTGTCCCGCATCAGATCCCGGCTGACCGAAAACGGCGAGCATGGTGCAAGACCAACGCGGCACATGGACCCTTCAGAGGGGTCATGAAAACCGTCCACGACCCGGATCATGTCCTCAAGAATGGCCTTCTCGTCCTCGACCAGACTGTCAGGCGGCAAGCCGCCATCGCTTTCGCCGATGCTCATGGCACCGCGCGTCGGGTGGAACCGGATACCCAGTTCGGCAGCCGCAACAATCGTATCCTCCAGACGCGATCCATTCGGGTACAGGTACAGGTGATCCGAACTCAGCGTGCATCCCGACAGGGCCAGCTCGGCCAAACCGATCTGGGCCGACACATGGATTTCCTCGGGCCCGAAATTCGCCCAAATCGGATAAAGCGTTTTGAGCCAGCCGAACAACAGGGCGTCCTGCCCCCCGGGCACCGCACGCGTCAGCGTCTGGTAGAGGTGGTGGTGTGTGTTCACCAGGCCAGGTGTCACCACACAGCCCGAAGCGTCGTGTATTTCACCCGCCGTTGTCAGGTTTTGGCCAACAGCAGCTATCTGACCGTTTCGGACCAGCAGGTCTGCATCCGCAAGCTCTTGCCTGTCGTCATCCATCGTCAGGATGGTTTTAGCGTTTTTGATCAGGATTTCGTTCATCCCCACACTCCTTTTGTCGTCCGTCTCATACGAAGAGTGTGAAGGCCGGTGGAAAACGGACCCAAGAACCGGCTGTTGACGTTTTTATCCGCTGGCGCCGGTTCGGGCAACAAATATCAGTATTGCTGCAGAATGTTCAAAGCTGCCGCGTGAATCTCCGCATTTGCTGCGGCAAGAACCTGACCGCCTTCGTGCGCGGGATTACCTTGCCAATCGGTAACGATACCTCCGGCTGCGTGGATTACAGCGATGGGTGCCTGAATGTCATAGGCGTTCAATCCCGCCTCGATCACCAGATCGATCTGACCGGCGGCCAGCAAAGCGTAGGCATAACAGTCCATCCCGTAACGGGT
This sequence comes from Ruegeria sp. C11, assembly GCF_056537725.1. NCBI lineage: Bacteria > Pseudomonadati > Pseudomonadota > Alphaproteobacteria > Rhodobacterales > Roseobacteraceae > Ruegeria > Ruegeria sp. C11. The sequence continues at coordinate 218,688 of NZ_JBQFSB010000003.1, forward strand.
CAGCTTTACCTGATCCGCAACCGCGCGAAATGCGGTCGCTTCTTTAGTCGTTCCGACCTCGGGGAAGGTTGTGAACAAAAACGCCTGATCCAGTGATGCCGTACTTCGCGTACCAAGTTTCGACTGTCCCTGCGGCCCGGTCGAAAAGGCAACGCCGGGCGAGCCGACAAAACGTTCACCGATGTAAGGTTGATCAATGATCCCTGTCGTGGGCCCATCCTGATCCCCCACGGCGATCAACACACCCCAGGTCGGCGTTCCGCTGATGAATGCGCGGGTTCCGTCAATCGGGTCGAGCACCCATGTAAGCCCGGTCGTTCCCGGAGATTTTCCGAATTCCTCTCCCCAGATACCGTCATCCGGCCGATGCGCCGCCAGTACTGCACGCATCGCCTTCTCGGCCTCGCGATCCGCGACCGTGACCGGATCAAATCCGGCCTCCAGCTTGTTCTGGGTATCAAGATTGGCTTGCCTGAAATACGGCAGGATCGCCGCTCGTGCGGCGTCCGCCATCATTTCGGCGACTTCAAGATCGCTGCTTGGGGTCAGTTCCATGCCCTACCCCTGCGTGTCAGCGCCAATGAAGTCAAGTCAGTGAAGTTATGCTACGTCACTCAGCACACGCGCCAGTTCAAACAGGCGGCGGCGTTGGTTTTCCGGAATCGCATAGTACGAACGCACAAGATCCAGAGCTTCCTTGTCACCCATCAGATCTGCAGGAACCGACTTTTTGTCTGCGCCGTCCTTTTGCGTCTCATCCAGACCTTCAAAGAAGAAAGAGACCGGAACATCCAGAGCCTCGGCAATGTCCCACAGGCGGGATGCGCTGACCCGGTTGGCACCAGTTTCATACTTCTGAATCTGCTGGAACTTAATCCCAACCTGTTCTGCCAACTGCTGCTGAGTCATTCCAATCAGCCAGCGGCGGTGCCTGACGCGCTTGCCCACATGGACATCGACGGGATGGGTCATGGGTTCTCTCCTCTGTTTCACTAACAACCGTTCGGGTAATCGTACCAACAGCCATGTTTCGCCATACTGGCGAGTGGCCAATTAAGAACTCCCTAATTCCGATTATGCACCCCGAACCGCACTGAGTGCAAATATTGCTGTTTTCGCGAAATAATTCAAGAAGGTTGAGTTTGAAACGGACAACACAGATTTGTGGTTGTGCTCCGGTTAATTCGCACTTCACTGTTTTCGAATTGGAAACATGCACTTAACCAGCCGGCTCTGGAAATTCATCATTTTCCGGATTGCGATTGACAATCCCGTTCAACCTGCGGCGTATGGCGATAGTATCAGGAAAACCATGCGTAGCTATCGAATCCAATCTGCCGGATCAGCGGCAAACTTAACCCAAATACAGGTCCCCGAGCCCGGAGCCGGTCAGGTTCGGGTCGCCATTCGGGCCTGCGGTCTGAATTTTGCCGACCTTCTGATGCAGAAGGGGACATATCAGGACACACCTTCCACGCCATTTACACTGGGCATGGAAATCGCCGGGATTGTCGACAAGGTGGGGACAAACGTTTCCCACCTGAAGGCCGGAGACCGAATCGCCGTGTACTCGGGGCAAGGCGGATTGGCGGATTTCGGCATATTCGACGCAAACCGCGCGTTGCCCCTTCCGGACACGATGAGCTTCGAGGACGCCGCCGCCATTCAGATCGCTTACGGCACCAGTCACATTGCACTGGAACACCGCGCCCGCCTTCAGCCGGGGGAAACTCTTCTTGTCACCGGGGCAGCCGGTGGCGTCGGTTTGACCGCTGTCGAGATCGGCAAGCTTATGGGGGCTACCGTCATCGCGCAGGCCCGGGGCAAAGACAAGCTGGCCGTGGCCCAAAAAGCAGGTGCGGATCATCTGATTGACGCAGATGAGGACTTGCGGGAACGCGTAAAGTCACTGGGCGGTGCCGACGTTGTCTATGACGCCATCGGCGGAGACGTATTCAAGGCCGCCTTTCGCGCAACCAACCCCGAGGGGCGACTGCTGCCCATTGGCTTTGCGGGTGGAGATGTTCCACAGATTCCCGCAAACCATCTTCTGGTAAAGAACCTGACTGTGATCGGATTTTACATCGGCGGATATCTGAAGTTCCGGCCAGAGGTCGTGCGCAACAGCTTCGAGACCCTGTTCCGCTGGCATTCCGAAGGGCGCATCAAACCGCATATCAGCCACGTCCTGCCTCTGGAGGACGTGGCCGAGGGCATGAGATTGCTCAAAGAACGCAAGTCGACGGGCAAAATAGTGATTACGCCCTGACGCTTAACCCACGACTGCCCTGAGTTGCGTTCCGCCCAGCATGCTGAAGTTCTGGCGGACCAGAGCGGCCAACGCTTCGACTATTGCGCCCCGCCCTGCCTCACCACCGTACAGATTGATCAGATGCGCGGGCAGGTCTGGCAAAGCTCCATTCGATTCGATCTGCTCCAGATGCGCTGCCTCGGTTCCGTCCAGCATGGCATGAACTGCCAGATCGGCACTTACCGTTGCCTCGATCGTCCGGTCATTTTCGGTCTCAACCGCCAGTTCCCACGGGACACCCGCCGCATCCAGTGCGCCGATCACCTGCGGGCGGAACATGCAACGACGTCCCAAGGCCAGCCGTAAAGGTCGCTTTCGCCAGGCTGATCCGCCCTGCGCACCGATCCAGCGCAAGGGAAGTTCCGCAACGATCTCGGCTCCTTCACCCATGGTAGCTTCGGTCGTCAGGATCAGGTCGCATTCCCCGCGCCGGAACATTTCCTTGAGTTGCACAGTGTACGAAGACACCAGTTGAACCTTTACGCGCGGAAAATCGGCGTTGAACCGCTGCAGAACCCTGGGGATTGCCGGGTAAACGATGTCGTGCGGCACGCCCAGAACAACTTCGCCCTCAAAGGCCTGATCCGTCAGGCGACCGATCACTTCGTCGTTCAGGGCAACCATCCGCCGGGCATAGGCCAGCAACTGTTCGCCCGACGCGGTCAGCGCAATGGTTCGGCCGCTGCGATCCAACAACTCAAGACCCAACAGTTCTTCCAGACGCTTGAGCTGCATTGAAACGGCAGACTGCGTGAGGTGCAGGAACCCTGCGGCCCGCGTCACACCGCCATGATCCGCCACGGCCACAAACGATCGCAAAATGGTTATGTCCAGATTTCTCAACTTCACGATTCCTTATGGGATAGTTCATAAACATTCATTTTCATAATGTGTCATGATCGTCCATATAAATCAAGGAACATGATCCAATTGACGAAATTCATCAAGGAAACAGAAAGGACGATCCCATGTCACACGCCGCAATTTCGAATTCGCACTGCCCGGCCCGGGCATCGAGACCAAACCTGGTGAAGCGCGCCTTTGATCTGATCCGTCAGCGGCAGTCTCTTGCAAAACTGGATTGCCACGCCCTGAATGATATCGGAATCTCACGGTCCGAGGCCGAAACCGAGGCCGCTCGCCCCTTCTGGGATGCCCCCGATACATGGCGTAAGTAACCGATTTTCCGTTCCGAAATGCCAATCAGCGGCTCGTTACAGCGAGCCGCTGTTTTTGTTGAGTGAAATACCGTGTTTTAGACGTAAAACCCTTGAAACATACGCGACTCTCTCCGATATTTGCTGAGAGCTTTTCCCGTTTTCGCGGGAACACGACAGAATACATCAAGGGAGACCCTTATGGCACAATTCGATACGATCCGGACGGCGACTGGTGCGCGCGCCGCCGAGATTGACGAGGGCCTGCGCGCCCATATGAACAAAGTCTACGGCACTATGTCCGTGGGCATGTTGATCACGTTCCTTGCCGCTTGGGCAATTTCAGGGCTGTCGATCACGACTGACCCGAATGCCGCTGTGGCACAGCTGAACGCGAACACCTATCTGACGGCAACGGGTCATGCGATCTATGTCTCGCCGTTGAAATGGGTCATCATGTTCGCACCGCTGGCGTTTGTCTTCGGCTTTAGCGCCGCGATCAACCGCATGTCCGCAGCCGCCGCGCAGTTGGTTTTCTACAGCTTCGCAGCAGTCATGGGCCTGTCGATCAGCTGGATTTTCATCGCCTTCACCGGCCAGTCCATCATTCAGGTGTTCCTGATTACTTCGATCGCTTTCGCAGGTCTGTCGCTGTATGGCTACACGACCAAGAAAGACCTGTCCGGCATGGGCACATTCCTGATCATGGGCGTGATCGGCCTGATCGTGGCGATGGTTGTGAACATCTTTCTGGCCTCGTCGGCGGTTGCCTTCGCAATCTCGGTCATCGGCGTTCTGATCTTCGCTGGTCTGACGGCATACGACACGCAGAACATCAAAAACACCTACCTTCAGATGGCCCACTCGGGTGATCAGGAGTGGCTGGGTAAAGCTGCAATCATGGGCGCGTTGAGCCTCTATCTGGATTTCATCAACATGTTCATGTTCCTGCTGCAACTGCTGGGCAATCGCGAATAACGCGAACCTGATACGGAAAACGAAAAGGCGGGTCATCTTTGGCCCGCCTTTTTCATTTGGCCTATGGACGCATGAACATCGCTATCCTCAAAGCGGTTGAGGATGCTCTGTCGCGATCCAAACAAAACCAGAATCAGTCCGCGAGACGAAAAAGACCCCCGCAATTGCCAGGGGTCCTTCGCATCTGGAAATCAATTGAACGGCGTCAGCTACAGTTCAGCGGGACCGCAAAGCCTGTGCTGGACCTGCGCGACCCTTTTCCGTAGGCCGTACCACCGGCTGCCAGGCAGCCCGTAAGACGTTCAATCCGGCTGACAAAGGACGCCCCCACAGAGTTGTCCATTCGCGCGGAACTGTTCGAAGGCTCGCGAAGTACAGCAAACAGCGTATTGTTCACTTTGACGGTGCTCAGCATCAGATTGCGTTCAGCACCCTCGACGACAACGGCGTTGTTCGTCGTCCGCCCCCCGTTTTCGATCGCCACGCCGGCCATCTTTTCAAGAGACGTATCTTCAGACGCCACCCGGACTGGCGGAAGTGCCGCCAACTCGGCCGGTACATTCGTCAGCGGTGGCTGAAACGCCACTGTGCCCGGCACGTCAGCAGTTGTTCTGGGCTCCCCATCGATTCCGGTAAATCCGACACCTTCCCGGTTCCATGGATCTTCACAGGCCGCGAGGGTCAGGAAAGCGATTGCGGGCAACAAGATTTTTTTCATGACGGTCAACATATTGTGGCGGGTTGCTGAAGCGTAATGGTATGCGCAGCTTGTTTGCAAGCCATAGCAATGTCGATTAGCCGAAATCCTGATGCGCGGCTGCAACGGCGCACCGAACCGCCTGTCAATGTGGCTCGCCTTAACCGGCAGCACATGAACGACAAAAAAGGGCTCTGCCTTGACAGAGCCCTTTCGTGCAACTTTCAGTCAGAAGACAGATTACTTGATCTTGCCTTCTTTGTATTCGACATGCTTGCGCACGACCGGGTCGTATTTACGAACGGTCATTTTCTCGGTCATGGTGCGAGCGTTTTTCTTGGTCACGTAGAAGTGGCCCGTGCCCGCGGTCGAGTTCAGACGGATCTTGATTGTCGTCGGCTTCGCCATGGTTATCTCCTGCGTCCGGAAAGGCAGGGGCCTTTCGGTTGAATCCTTATGAGCGTGCGCTTTTACCCGTACTGCCGTACGAGTCAACCGGAATCGGCCCGGGATCTGCACAATTTCCGCCGTCTGCCCGCCCACGCCCGATGGGCGCATTTTGTTTGATCACGGATTCGTGATACGGTACCGGCAGATCGCATCCCAAGAAGCTGAATTCGGGCTCGACGATCGAGGCACCACAACATGGCAGGAAACTCTGGCAGCAGGGTTGTTTCATGTGACTTGATTGGGGGCTTTCATGACAGATCAGGATGAAAGGGTGAAGAACCGACCATCAGTTACGTTGGTCGCACCACCGGCGGGGTTTGCCCTGTTGGCGGGTGCCGCGCTAATAGCCGCCCTTGTCTGGCTGATCACCAACCCAATCCTCTTTTCCAACTGACAGAACCCGCAAGGCCTTGGGGCCGGTCAGTTTCGTGGCCCCGCATCAATCTGAAATTGGGAGATAGAAATGCCGATTTTCATTACTTACGCTTCTTATTCGCAAACCGGTATTCGCGGGATGCTGAAAAAACCCGAGAATCGTACAGGGCCGGTTCAGGCACTGCTGGACAAGGTTGGCGGGAAACTTCTGGCATTCTACATGACAACCGGGTCAAACGATGTGGTTGTCATCAGCGAAGCCCCCGATGGCACAGACGCAGTTGCAATTGGCATGGCCGTTGGGGCCTCGGGTGCGGTTGACAAAGTGGAAACCGTCCGCGCGTGGACAGCTGACGATTTCGTTGCGATCACGAAAAAGGCCGCCGAACTGACGGGTGCCTACACTCCGCCAGGAGGTTGAGAAATACGCGCGGAGGGCCTGTAAGCCGGATCTTGTTCCGGGGTTCCCCCCTTCGATGACCATTCCTCTAGGCCGTGCATTGCTGCACGGCTCGAGCTGCCAACCCGGTCCCTCTCGGCCAAGGCGTGCCTAGCGGCGGTTTCCAGGGCTTGCGCCCCGGACCAGCCCCGCGCGGGGACCCTATTCGGCATTGCTCCCGGTGGGGCTTGCCGTGCCGCCACTGTTGCCAGCGGCGCGGTGGGCTCTTACCCCACCGTTTCACCCTTACTCCGGATCAGATCCGGAGCGGTCTGTTTTCTGTGGCGCTTTCCGTCGGGTTACCCCGCCCGGGCGTTACCCGGCACCATTGCCTTGTGGAGTCCGGACTTTCCTCTCGGGCTTGCGCCCCAGCGGTCATCCGGCCCTCCGCGCAAGTGTGCAGTTATGCGGCGGGCAGCGCGGCGTCAAGCCGGGACGCAGCAAGGAGCACAGCCCCTCTTGGCCTGCGGCCAATTCACCCCGGGATATTTAGAGCAAGAGGAAAACGAGGGAGCGGTCAGGTCGGCAGGGCGTCCGAGCGCAGAGGAGTGAAGTCCTCAGGGGTAAGTGGGCCGGTTGCCCAAGGGCGAAAGCGGAGGCGGACGGCGCGAAGCAATGTGTCGTCATCTGCCGTAGTTGAATACCCTGCCCTGCCCGCGACCTTCCGGAAAAGTTCGGGATTCGGATCAGTCGGCCCGGCATTCTGACCACTCTGAGCTGCCAACCCCCGCCGTGCCAGCCGCGCCCAGTCGAAGCGCGGACCGGGGTCGAACTTGCGCCCAGGTGCCATGTCGGAATGGCCGATAACCCCTTCGGGTGGAATGCTCCAGCGTTTCATGATTTGTGGCAGCAGCCATTCCAGCACTGCCATCTGAGGCTCGGCAAATGGATGGGTACCGCGATTGTCCAGCTCAATACCGATCGAGCGCGAGTTGATGTCGTTTCTCCCATGCCAGCTTCCGGCCCCCGCATGCCAGGCGCGGTCCGCCTCATCCACCATTTGCCAAAGGTGACCATCGCAACCAATCAGATAATGCGCGGATACTTCCGCTGCAGGATCGCACAAACGGTCCAGCGCTGATTGCGCGCTGTCCATCGCCGTGTAGTGAAGAACGATCAGCGATGGCGCCAACCCATCCCGACGTGTGCCGAAGTTAGGAGAAGGCCGCCAATCAGGCTGCATGATCTCAGTTGCTGACAGCGCGCCGGAAGGGGCTTGGATCCCAACTGCAGGCATACCCGTCACCATCGGGGTCCAATCCCTTGCGGTCCCGCTGAGGGCCGCCATTTTCCAGAAATTCCATCTGGGCCTGATCCGGGGATGGATAGCGTGCGCAATTGCGCTGTGCCTTTGCCTGCAGGTTAAAGCCTGCGCGGCTGTACAATTGCGTCCCCACCGGGTTCGAGGTGCTGAGGGCATATTGAACGATATTCGTCCCGCCGCTTGCGCTACGCTCGGGAATGGCAGTGGGCGTCACAACCTCGTAGGTCTGGCTGTTCTGTTCTAGCCGCGCCGCGTCGGATTCGATGCTGCGTCGACCGGACACAGCCTCAAAGTCCTGCTCGTCCGAAATACCCGAACTGTTGATCACCGGGGTTGGGGTCGATGCCGACGATGTGCTCTGTATTGACGAGCCCTGTGGCGACGTGCTGGCCAGCGCCGCCGCGGTTTGGCTGGCGATATCGTCAGCGTTGCTCTGATCTCCGGTCGGGAGCGTTGAATCGAAGCCTGAAGGTGACAGCGGCTCTTCGGAAATCGCCGCGGGTGGAACCAGCGGGTTGCCGCCAACGCCCTGCCCGGCCAGTTCGGCCTCGCGTTGCGCCTGATATTCCGGCGTGTTGAAACCAACACCCGAAACAGGCGTCACGGTTTCGCACGCCGCCACAAAAGCTACGGCTGGAATCAGAAGCACTGCGCGCATAATGGCTGCTCCCCGCATGTTGTTCTTGCCTGCCCGAAGGCTTACCACCATTTGCCCGGCTTGGCCACAAACCCGGCTGCACTTTCCAGTGCGTAGGCGGTATTGAGCAGATCGCCTTCGTCCCATGGCCGACCGATCAGTTGCAGACCCAGCGGCAGCCCCTGCTTGTCCAGCCCGGCAGGTACCGAAATGCCCGGCAAACCGGCAAGGTTCACGGTCACGGTAAAGACGTCGTTCAGATACATCTGTACCGGGTCGGCCTCGGTCATTTCGCCCAGACCAAACGCAGCAGACGGAGTTGCCGGGGTCAGGATTGCATCGACACCGGCGGCGAACACGTCTTCGAAGTCCTTTTTGATCAGGGTCCGGACGCGGCGTGCGCGGTTGTAGTAGGCATCGTAGAAGCCGGCCGACAGAACATATGTGCCGACCATGACACGGCGCTGCACTTCATGGCCGAAACCTTCGGCGCGGGTCTTTTCGTACATCTCGGTGATGCCGTCGCCCTGCGCCAGCTGCGCGCGGCGGCCATAACGCACACCGTCGTAGCGGGCGAGGTTCGAGGACGCCTCGGCCGGAGCGATTACATAATAAGCTGGCAGCGCGTATTTGGTGTGCGGCAGCGAGATATCGACAATCTCGGCACCGGCGGCTTTCAGCATCTCGGCCCCTTCGGACCACAGCTTTTCGATCTCGGCGGGCATTCCGTCCATGCGGTATTCCTTGGGGATACCGATTTTCTTGCCCTTGATGTCGCCGGTCAGCATCGCTTCGAAATTCGGCACCGCAAGTTCCGTGCTGGTCGAATCCTTGGGATCATGTCCGCACATCGCCTCGAGCATGATGGCTGCGTCGCGTACGTTCTTGGTCATCGGACCGGCCTGATCCAGAGAGGATGCGAAGGCGACGATACCCCAGCGTGAACAACGGCCATAGGTCGGCTTGATGCCTGTGATGCCGGTGAACGCTGCAGGCTGACGGATCGATCCGCCTGTATCCGTGCCAGTCGCAGCAAGGCACAGATCGGCTGACACAGCAGCGGCCGAACCACCTGACGAGCCACCCGGCGTCAGCTGAGCGTCGTCATTGCCGCGCCGCCACGGGCTGACCGCGTTTCCGTAAACAGATGTTTCGTTGCTGCTCCCCATGGCGAATTCGTCCATGTTCAGCTTGCCCAGCATCACGGCACCCGCATCGGCCAGTTGCTGCGACACGGTGGATTCGTATTCGGGCTTGAACCCTTCCAAGATCTTCGAGGCCGCCTGCGAGGGCACACCCTTGGTGCAGAACAGATCCTTGATGCCGATCGGCAGGCCGCACATCGACGGCGCGTCGCCGCCCTTGATGCGCTCATCGGCAGCCTTGGCGCGTTCCAGTGCGATCTCGGGTGTCTTGTGGACAAAAGCATTCAGCGCATCGGCGTCGTCGATGGCCTTGAGGCAGGATTCGGTCAGCTCGACCGAGGTCACGTCACCTTTGCGCAGCGCGTCGCGGGCCTCGGCCAGGCCCAGTTTGTTCAGATCGCTCATGTCTTACTCCACAACTTTGGGAACAGCGAAGAACCCTTCGCGCGCGTCCGGGGCGTTGGCCAGAACCTTGTCCTGCTGATTGCCGTCGGTGACCACATCCTCACGACGTTTCAGGCGCATCGGCTCGACCGAGACCATCGGCTCGACACCTTCGACATCCACTTCGTTCAGTTGCTCAATGAACCCAAGGATGGTGTTGAACTCGGATGCCAGCGCCGGCAGCGCGTCATCCTCGACCTTGATCCGGGCCAGTTTGGCCACCTTGGCGGCGGTGCTTTGGTCAATCGACATCGGAAAACCTCATATGCGTTAGGGGGCGTTTACCCCTCTGTCGGGCGGGTCGCAAGTCTGTGACGGCGGTAAACCTCGATCATCCATCCAAGCATGATGGCATTCAGGATGTGCCATAGGAAATGCGTGCCCATTGGCCAATGGGCGCAAATCGGTTCGTCCAGCGCGCGAAAGGTGATGGAGGCGATCAGGATTCCGGCCCCGATTGCAAGCCCGCGCGCCGTTTCCGGCACCCTGTTTCGCAGCAAAACGGCATAGATCAGGATCAGCAAAGGTACCGGGGCATAACTTGCCGACCCGCCCAGCCCCGGCACCAGCTGAAACATCGGCACGGTGAGCGCAGCGTAAGGAAAAAACAACGCCGTCAGGCCCAGCGCCTGCCATGTCCCCAATTCCCAGACATCCCGGTTCACCGCGTAGATGTAGACCAATATGAACAGCAATATCGGCGTGGTATCGGCCACTGCGGCCCAGACCTGTGCGTGGGTGTGAAACAGGTAGCTGCCGATCCCGATCACTGCCAGAATTGCGACCAGCGCCATGGCCAAAGGTATGTTTTGCCCCCGAACCCGTCGCCACATGACAAAGGCAGCGATCAGAAACGCCGCATTTGTAACTGCGTTCACCGGCTCGGCCCAATAGCCGGAGTTCAGGCGCTCGCAATAGCCATCGATTTCCTGCATCCAGTCCATGGATTTTTACATAACGAATGCTAGGCTGCATCCAACAGATAAATGGGAGGATTTTCATGAATATCATCTGGCTGGGCCATGGCAGCTTTCGAATTGAGGCCGACGGGCAGGTTCTGCTGATCGATCCGTGGCTAACCGGAAACCCGGCTCTGCCCGAGGATCAGCATGATGCAGCGGTTGCCGGGGCTACTCATATTCTTCTGACCCATACTCATTTCGATCATGTGGTGGACGTGCTGCCGCTGGCCAAAAAGCTGAATATCCCTGTTGTGGGTCAGTACGACCTGATGGGGTTCTGGGGCGAAACCGAAGGGGTCGAGACCGTAGGTTTCAACAAGGGCGGCACGGTCGATCTGAACGGGATCAAGGTTTCAATGGTTCCCGCATCGCACAGTTCCACCTTTTCGACGCCCGACGGGCTGCGCACTGGCGGGACCGAAGTGGGCTTCATGATCGCGGCCGAGGGACACATGCTCTATGTTTCCGGCGATACCGATATCATGGCCGATATGGAGTGGATGGGCGACTACTACAAACCAGATATCGGCATTCTGTCTGCCGGCGGTCATTTCACCATGGACATGAAAGGGACGGCCTACGCGGCAAAGCGGTACTTCGACTTCAAGACCGTCATTCCCTGCCACTACAAAACCTTCCCGATTCTCGCGCAGTCGGCGCAAGAGCTGATCGACGGGCTGCCCGATGTAAACGTGATCGAGCCCGAGATCATGCAGCCGATAGAGATCTGAGGCATCCGCGACATGCCGAACGCCGTTCTGCCCTCGCCCGAGCTCATTGCGGTGATGCGCCGATGGAATCAGGCAGTTCAGGACGGCGACGGTGCCGTGTTGGCAAACATGCTCTCACGGTCAGAGCACCTGCGATATCAGGGTTCTGCCGACGACGAATCATGGTCAGGTCAGTTGTTCCGTAAAGGTTTTGCCGATCATGTCGCGGAAATTCCGGATTTTGACTGGCAGGAAGACAGCCTGGAAGCTTTTGAATGCGGCGACATCGGCTGGGCGCATTGTCATGCAACCATCACTTTCTCGGCCAACGGCAAAGCGTCCCCGCATCGGTTCACCTTCGTGCTGCATCTGGAGGAGGGTGTCTGGAAAGTCATTCAGGTGCACGTGTCAAACCCGATGCCCAATCTGGAAAAGATGGGTGCCGAGCATGAGGCCCTTAACGCACTTGTGGCAGCGGCGCGGGATGGCTTTGTGCAGGATCAGCGCGAAGGCACGGCGTCGGTCATGTTCACCGACATTGCCGATTCATCCAAAATCACCCAGCAACTGGGTGACAGCGACTGGACCGATACGATCCTTCATCATCTGAAACTGACCGAAGATGCCATCGCCGAACATCGCGGGCGGCTGGTCAAATCTCTTGGCGACGGAACCATGTCGATTTTTCAGACTGTCCACGACGCCATACAGGCCGGGATATCCCTGCAACGGAAAAACGCGGCATCGGCGTCAAACACTTCGCTTGGGCTGCGGATCGGTATCCACACAGGGGATGTCATTCAAAGGGAAGAAGATTTCTTTGGAACCGTCGTAAACAAGGCCGCGCGCATAACCGGCCTGAGCGGTCCGAATGAAATTCATGTCTCGGACGTTACCCGGCTTTTGGCAGGCAGCGAGACAGGTCTGCATTTCGGCCCGGCAAAACCGGTGCATCTGAAAGGCTTTGGTGGGCAACAAACGGTCTATCGTCTGGATTGGAAACCATCATAGGCACGCGCAGCGACCAGCGCAGGCGGCCGCAAGTCTGGCGCTTCAGTCGCCTCTTCGGCCCTCAAAAAACGTCTTGAGCAGCGCTTCGCAGTCCCTGGCAGAGATACCGTCGTAGACCTCGGGCTTGTGGTGCGCCTGCGGATGACTGAACACCCGCGCCCCGTGATCGACACCCCCGGATTTCGGATCGGCAGCCCCGTAGTAAATGCGCCGGATGCGCGCAGCGGCGAGGGCACCCGCACACATGGCACAGGGTTCCAGCGTTACGTACAGGTCATGACCCGGCAGCCGTTCAGACCCAATTGCGGCGCAGGCAGCCCGCATCGCAACAATTTCCGCGTGGGCCGTCGGATCATTCAATTCGCGCGTCCGGTTTCCCGCCGCAGCCACGACCTGACCACCCGGGGACACGATCACCGCACCCACGGGCACTTCACCCCGATCTGCTGCCGCGCGCGCCTCGGCCAGTGCCAGTTCCATGTACGATCTGAATTCCATGCCTCTGACTGCCCCACAATCCCGGCTTTCGCAAGCCGCCGGGATGGGCTATGGCCTCAGGATGAGCAACACCCCTCCTCCCGGCGACCGTATCGCCAAAGTCTTGGCCCGCGCGGGCGTCGCCTCGCGCCGCGAAGCCGAACGCATGATCGAAGCGGGCCGCGTGACCGTCAATGGCAAGGCTATCAGCAGCCCCGCGCTGAACGTTACCGCCAAAGACAGGATCACCGTTGATGGCAAACCGGTTTCCGAACCCGAACCCCCGCGCCTGTGGCTGTATCACAAACCCAATGGGTTGGTGACGACGACGCGCGACGAAAAGGGGCGCAAAACCATTTTCGATGATCTGCCCGAGGATATGCCCCGGGTGATGAGCGTCGGGCGTCTGGACCTCAATTCCGAAGGGCTGTTGCTGCTGACGAACGATGGCGGCATTAAGCGCAAGCTGGAATTGCCCGCCACCGGCTGGCTGCGCAAATACCGTGTCCGGATCAACGGCCGCCCCAAAGACGAGGATTTCGCGCCCCTGCGGAAGGGGCTCGTCATAGACGGGGAAAAGTTTCAGCCGATGACGGTCTCGCTGGATCGGCAACAGGGGGCCAATGCCTGGCTGACTGTGGGTTTGCGTGAGGGCAAGAACCGCGAGATCCGCCGCGCCATGGAAGATATCGGTCTGTCCGTGAACCGCCTTCTGCGTGTGTCATATGGCCCGTTCCAACTGGGTGCCCTGAAGCCCGGTGAGGTCGAGGAAATCCGCCGTCGTGTCGTCCGCGACCAGCTTGGGCTGGACACGGATGACAAGCCCGATCAGGCCCCAAAGCGCCCTGCCCGACCGCAAAGAAACAGACCTCCGATCGGCAAAAAACCTCGCAAGTGACGCCAGTTGCGCAACCTTCCCCCTAGCGCCGACCACGGGCATACATTAGTTTCTTAATATATGCGGTAGCTTGGGGGGCGCCATGTCTCAGACCGGAGTGCAAAAGGTTGCCTATGCAGCGCTTCTGGTGTTGCTGTTCGGTGTTTGCACCGGCTTGTTGGGCGGGTTGTAGGTCGTGGCCAAGCGATACGGTGGAAAATACAGCCCCGATGACAAACCGGAAATCGTGGATCAGCCCGAGCGTGGTCAATATGACGGGGCGCGGGTCGAACCAGCTGGCGCGCGAGCCAATATCATGTTCGTGCCGGCGATTCCGCTGGTGTTTCTATCCCTGAACGATGGCGCCATTGGCATGACGCTGGGCCTGGTTGCGGCGGGTATGCTGACCCTGGCCGCATGGCTGCTACGCGAAGGGTTACGCGCCGAAGCCGCCTTTAAGGCGCGCCGCACAGCCAGACGACCGGCGATCCCCCGCAAGATTTTTGCAAGTGTCCTGACGGGGCTGGGTATCGCTCTGGCGGCGTATCGCAATGAATATCTCGACACCGAAGCTGCTGCGCAGGTCAGTCTGCTGGCTCCGGTTCTTTTTGGCGTGGTCACGGCCGTACTTCATTCCGTCTCTTTCGGTATCGACCCCCTCAAAGACAAGGGAATGGAAGGCATTGACACATTTCAGCAGGACCGCGTCGCCCGCGTGGTGGATGATGCCGAAGCAAGCCTGTCGGAAATGTCCGATGCCATTGCACGCGCGGGTGACCGGCGGATCGAAGCCCGGGTCGAACGGTTTCAGAATACCGCGCGCGAGTTGTTTCGCACGGTCGAGGAAGACCCCCGCGATTTGGCCGGTGCGCGAAAGTACCTGACGGTGTACCTGCAGGGTGCCCGTGACGCGACGGTTAAGTTCGCCGATGTCTACGCGCGCACCCGCGATGCGCAGGCTCTGGCGGATTACACCGCTTTGCTGGATGATCTTGAACAGAATTTCGCGGCCCGCACCCGCAAGATGCTTTTGGATGATCGCAGTGATCTGACTGTTGAAATTGATGTGTTGCGCGAACGGCTGCAACGCGAAGGCGTCCGGTTGGATTGACCGGCCATTTTGAGCGAGGACTATTTTCATGTCTGATGAAATCAAGAACAAGGCAGTGGAAGCGGAAACGCTGGTTCAGGAAGTAACTGCAGTGGCCCTGCCGGAACCGCAGTCGCAGATCATTTCTTTGGAAGAGGCGGATGATCCCGTCAGCGCAGAAATTCGCAAGCGCATGAATGAGATCGACATGGACAACACGAATTCGATCGTGTCCTTCGGTTCGTCCGCGCAGGCGGAATTGCAGGAAATCAGTCAGGCCATGCTGGCGGATGTGCGTAACAAGGATGTGGGCCCCGCGGGTGACAGCCTGCGCAACATCGTCACGACGATCCGCGGGTTTTCGGTTAGTGAGCTGGATGTCCGGCGCGAGCGCAGCTGGTGGGAAAAACTGCTGGGAAAGGCCGCGCCCTTTGCCAAGTTCACTGCACAGTACGAAGACGTGCAGGGGCAAATCGACCGGATTACCGACGATCTGCTGGGGCATGAGCATACGCTGCTCAAGGACATCAAGTCGCTTGATCTGCTGTATGAAAAAACGCTCCAGTTCTATGACGAGCTGGCGCTCTACATCGCTGCGGGCGAGGAAAAACTGACCGAACTGGACAGCCACGACATTCCCGAAAAAGAGGCCGAAGTTCAGGCCGTGCCCGAAGAAGAGCAGGTCATGAAAGCGCAGGAGCTGCGCGACCTACGCGCGGCGCGCGACGATCTGGAACGCCGGGTGCACGACCTGAAACTGACCCGGCAGGTTACGATGCAGTCGCTTCCCTCGATCCGTCTGGTGCAGGAAAACGACAAGTCACTGGTGACCAAGATCAACTCGACACTGGTCAATACTGTCCCGCTCTGGGAAACGCAGCTGGCGCAGGCCGTCACGATCCAACGCAGTGCCGAGGCTGCCTCTGCCGTGCGCGATGCCAACGACCTGACGAACGAATTGCTGACATCGAACGCGGCCAACCTGCGGCAATCCAACAAGATGATCCGCGAAGAGATGGAGCGCGGCGTGTTCGACATCGAAGCGGTCAAACAGGCCAATGCGGATCTGATCGGAACCATTCAGGAAAGCCTGCAGATCGCCGACGAAGGCAAGGCCAAACGCGCAGCGGCAGAAGAAGATCTGAAGAAAATGGAAGCCGAACTGCGCGACACGCTGGCCTCGGCCAAGGCGCGGCAGGACGGGCTGGGCGATACCGCCGGAACGGCAGTTCCGGGTTGACGAATTGCGGATGGCTTCGGTGAAATACTTGCGGCATGTCGCGGCAGTTATGTCGTTGTTGGTGCTGGCCAACTGCGATACGGCCGATATGGCATCACTCGTTCCACAAGCGCGCCCGACGCCCGTCATTGCCACCGAGGATCTGTACATCGAGCCCTCGGCGGCAAGTGTTGATCTGGCCCGTTACTACGAAAAGGTGCAGAACGATTTGCTGACGCGCGGCCTGCTGCGCACAGATGGCGGCGGCCCCGACACGCCGTATGATGCCAGCGACCTTGTCCGTAACTTCGAAACCATCGCCTTTTACAGCGAATACCCCGGACAGGCCGTATCGGCAGGCAGCCGCCGGACAAGCGGTCAGCTGAGCCGGTGGACAGGCCCCGTGCGGGTCAGCGCGGAATTTGGCCCCTCCGTCCCGCTGGAGACACGCAGCGAGGACAGGGCCAAAATCGAAAATTACAGCCTGCGTCTGGCGAAACTGACCGATCATCCGATTTCAACCGTCAGCCGCAACGCGAATTTTCACATCTTTGTCGCGGGTGAGGATGACACTGAATTCGTTCAGAACCGGCTAAGGCAGCTGATCCCGAACATCGGTCAGGCGCAGCTTGATCTGTTCGACAAACTGCCGCGCTCATTTTACTGCTTTGTCTTTGCCTCGGCCAGCCAGGGGTCGCCCAATGAATATGCGCGCGCGGTGGCCTTGGTTCGGGCAGAACATCCCGATCTGGTGCGCCTCAGCTGCATTCATGAAGAAATCGCACAGGGTCTGGGCCTGCCAAACGACAGCCCCGCGGCGCGTCCTTCGATCTTCAATGACGATGACGAATTCGCGCTTTTGACAAGCCATGACGAGAAACTGCTGACAATGCTTTACGATCCGCGCCTCAAACCCGGCATGACCGCCGATCAGGCCCGGCCGGTGACCCGGATCATCGCACGTGAATTGATGGGCCAGTCGCTCTGACCCAATAAGACAGGAGAAATCCAATGGGAATTTTCGATTTTCTGACCGGAGAATTCATTGATGTCATTCATTGGGTGGATGACACCCGCGACACCATGGTCTGGCGGTTCGAGCGTGAAGGCCACGAGATCAAGTACGGCGCCAAGCTGACGGTGCGCGAAGGACAGTCGGCGGTCTTTGTGCACGAGGGGCAACTGGCGGATGTGTTCACGCCGGGCCTCTACATGCTCGAAACCAACAACATGCCGATCATGACGACGCTGCAGCATTGGGATCACGGATTCCAGTCGCCGTTCAAATCCGAAATCTATTTCGTCAACACGACCCGATTCAACGACCTTAAATGGGGCACCAAGAACCCCATCATGCTGCGTGATCCCGAATTCGGGCCAACCCGCATTCGCGCCTATGGCACCTATACGATCCGCGTGAAGGACCCGGCGCGGTTCCTCGTTGAAATCGTCGGAACCGATGGCGAATTCACCATGGACGAGATCAGCTTTCAGATCCGCAATATCATCGTACAGGAATTCAGCCGTGTCATCGCCGGGTCGGGCATACCGGTTCTGGACATGGCCGCAAATACCGCCGATCTGGGCAAGCTGATCGCGGCCGAGGTCTCGCCCGTTCTGGATGGGTACGGGTTGGAAATGCCGGAATTCTATATCGAAAACATCTCGCTGCCGCCCGCTGTCGAGGCGGCACTGGACAAGCGGACCTCGATGGGTCTTGCCGGTGATCTGGGCAAGTTCACCCAATATTCGGCTGCCGAAGCCATGACCGCAGCTGCCAACAACCCCGGACAGGGTGGCGGCATGGGCGCAGGGCTTGGCATGGGGATGGGTATGGCCATGGCGCAGCAGATGGGCAACATGGCAGCGGGTCAGCCGAGCGGCCCGTGGGGCGCACCCGCCCCCGCTGCCCCGCAACCGACAGCGCATGCGGCACCGCCCCCTCCTCCCCCGGTCGAGCATGTGTGGCACATTGCGGTCGACGGCCAGACCAGCGGGCCGTTCTCAAAAGCCAAAATGGGTCGCATGGCGGCGGAAGGTGAGATCACGCGCGAGTCCTTTGTCTGGACCGCCGGTCAGGACGGCTGGAAAAAAGCCGGGGACGTTCAGGAACTGGCGCAGCTGTTCACGATCCTGCCGCCTCCACCGCCCGGAGCGTGACCTTGGGCATAGCCCATGCCAGATCAGATTGAGGAGAGGCCGTGACCACCAACAGCGAACACCGGTTCCCTTGCGAACAATGCGGCGCGGACTATCGGTTCAACCCGGGCGACGGAACGCTGACTTGCGTCCATTGCGGCCATTCCGAACCGATCGGGTCTGGCCCATGGGGGGGCGCAAACCTGCGTGAACTGGATTTCGACGCGGCAATCGCGAACAAGTTGCCGGAGAGCGAAATAGAGGAAACGCGCGTTCTTTCCTGCCCCAACTGCGCGGCGCAGATCGAATTTGATCCGGACACGCACGCGGCGGAATGCCCGTTCTGCGCCACTCCCGTGGTCACGGATACGGGCATTAACCGGCATATCAAGCCACGGGGTGTTCTGCCCTTCGCACTCGACGAGCGTTCGGCCCACAAAGCCATGAGTGACTGGCTTGGCCGTCTGTGGTTCGCCCCAAACGGGCTGAAGGATTATGCCCGCAAGGGGCGCAGGATTCAGGGCATCTATGTTCCCTACTGGACATTCGACGCGGATACCCGATCCAGTTATCGCGGTGAACGTGGCGTGATCTATTACGAAACCCGGACTGTAATGCAGGACGGGAAACGGGTGCAGCAGCAGGTTCCGAAAATCCGCTGGTCACCAAAATCAGGCCGCGTGTCGCGGTTCTTTGACGATGTTCTTGTTCTGGCTTCGCGCTCGCTGCCAAAAAAGTACACCGATGCTCTGGAACCGTGGGACCTGCCCGCGCTGGAGCCGTATCAGCCTGAATACCTCGCCGGGTTCCGAGCCGAGGCTTATACCGTCGATCTGAACGAAGGGCACAAGCAGGCGCGCGTCCATATGGCCCGCGTGATCGAACGGGACGTGCGGTTTGATATCGGCGGGGACCGGCAGCGTATTCACGCCATCGATACCGACGTCAGCAACGTGACATTCAAGCATATTCTTCTGCCTATATGGATGGCAGCATATAAGTACCGGGGCCAGACCTATCGGTTTGTCATCAACGGAAGAACCGGACGGGTACAGGGCGAACGGCCCTGGTCGGCGATCAAGATCACCATTGCCGTTTTCTTTGGTCTGCTTGTTGCAGCCGGAATCGGATACCTTGCAGCGACAGGACAGCAATAGCATCCAAACACAGTAAACCACTTTCCACCACGATCCTGCGGCCCGCCGCGATTTTTCCGCCGCGGACCTCTTGCACATCGCGCCGGTGAACGACATCCTGCCGCGCGTTCGCGTGGGAGGAACCAGAGTGACGTTGAATAGTCTAAACCAGCTTTTGAATGACCGGCACTCGTGCCGCGCTTTCTCCTCAGATCAGGTTCCCAGAGCGGACATCGAGAGCATCGTAAACAGTGCAATCCGCGTTCCAAGCTGGTGCAACGCCCAGCCGTGGCACGTGCACGTCACCAGCGGCGCGGAAACGGATGCGTTTCGCGCGGCCCTGCTGGACGAAGCAGTAAATGGCTCTCCATCCCCTGATCTGCCGTTTCCAACCTCTTATTCAGGCGTTTATCAGGATCGCCGCCGCGCCTGTGGCTGGGCGCTGTACGAGGCGGTGGGCGTCGAAAAAGGCAACCGCGCCGGGTCTGCCCGTCAAATGATGGAGAACTTTTCGTTGTTTGGCGCACCGCATTGCGCGATCATTTCCAGCCCGGCCGAGCTGGGATCATATGGCGCCATGGATTGCGGCGGCTTCGTAACCGCGTTCACGCTGGCGGCACAGGCGCTTGGCATAGCGACCATCCCCCAAGCGGCCGTTGCGTCTTATGGGCCGTTTCTGCACCGGTATTTCGACATTCCCGAAGACCGTTTGATCCTGTGCGCCATATCCTTTGGCTATCCTGACGTACAGCACCCGGCCAATTCGTTCCGTACGGATCGTGCCGGGCTGGATGAGGTCGTGACTTGGAAAGGCTGACTGACCCGGTCATTTTGTGCTGCGGCGAGGCGGTTGCAGACCTTGTGCCTGCGGAGCTTGCCGAAGGCGGAACCGGCTTCCGCCCGGTTCCCGGCGGCGCGGCCGTCAACACCGCGGTCGCACTGGCGCGGCTTGGAACACCATCAGGGTTTGTCGGAACACTGTCGACTGACCCGATGGGTACGATGCTCAGAACGCATCTTAATACCGAAGGTGTCAATCTGAACGGTGCCGTTTCCTCCGATGCTTCGGCGACGGTGGCGCTGGCGCATCCGCTCGCCGACGGAACAAGGTTTGACCTTTATGATGAAGGAACGGCAGGCCGCGCCCTGCAACACGGAATGCTGCCACCCCTGCCCCAGTCAGTACAGGCTCTGGTCTTTGGAGGGATCAGCCTGATTCACGCCCCGGGCGCAGACGAGCTTGAGGCGCTGGCCGCATCTAACGACGACAGGCTGATCTGGCTGGACCTGAACATACGCGGCGGCCTTGTCAGCGATCCCGGACCCTACCGCGCGCGGCTTGAACGAATGGCAAAGTTGGCGGACGTCATCAAGGTTTCAGATGAAGATCTGGAGTGGCTGGGCCCCCTCCCCCCGCTGCGCGACAATCAGCTGCTGCTGCAAACCTGCGGCGCACAGGGTGCAAAGGCAAAGCTGGGCGCGATCGATTTCGCGGTTCCGGCCCCAGTTCGCGACGTGCGCGATACCGTGGGGGCAGGCGATATCTTCAACGCCGGGTTTCTCTCTTTCCTCTATCGGAATGGATTGTTGAACACGCCGCTGACATTGAATGAACAAGCCCTGGCAGATGCGGTCAGTTTCGGCATCACCGCGGCCAGCATCAGCGTAACGCGGTCCGGGGCGGATGCCCCCACAACAGAGGAAGTCTTATGCGCGCAGTAGTTCAGCGTGTCGCCCGGGCCTCAGTCACGGTTGATGGTGCGGTCATCGGACAAACGGGTCCAGGATTGATGATCCTTGTCTGCGCGATGCAGGAAGATAGCGAAACGCAGGTCGATCAGCTTGCCGCGAAAATCGCCCGGCTGCGCATTTTCAAGGATGAGGCGGGCAAAATGAACCGGTCCGTTCTGGATGTACAGGGATCGGCCCTTGTCATCAGCCAGTTCACACTGGCAGCCGATACCTCGCGCGGTAACCGGCCCGGCTATTCCAACGCGGCGCCGCCCGCAGAGGGCCAGCGGCTTTACGAACGTTTCGTGCGACAGTTGGCAGCGCAGGGCATTCCGGTCGAGACCGGCCAGTTCGGAGCTGATATGCAAGTGGAACTCATCAATGATGGCCCGGTCACAATCTGTTTGGAAAGCTGATGAACCAAAGACAAACAGCAATCGACATCTGGAAATCCGGCGTTGATGCCGTGGGTGGCTATCGTGCGACAGCCTCTGCGCTGGAAAACGCGGAGCGACCGGATCAGATTATCGCCGTCGGAAAGGCGGCGGGCGCAATGGCGCGGGCCGCGCTGGACCGGTTTGGCGCGTTGCCCTGTCTGGTCGTGACCAAGGATGGCCATGGCGAAGGTTTGCCCGATCATGTGACATTGATCGAAGCCTCGCACCCGGTCCCGGATGCCCGCAGCCTGACCGGAGGCCGCGCGTTGCGGACGGCAGTGTCCGGTATGGAAGCCGGATCGCATCTGCTGCTGCTGGTTTCGGGCGGAGCCTCTTCGCTGGCCGAAGATCTGGAAGACGGCAAGACGCTGGAGGATCTGGAAGCCCTCAATCGCAGACTGTTGTCGCAAGGGCTGGATATTCATGCCATGAACGCGCAACGGCGGTTGATTTCCCGGATCAAGGGCGGGCGATTGTTGTCCGAATTTTCCGGTGGCCGTGCAACCGTGCTGGCCATCTCTGACGTACCGGGCGACGATCTGAACGTGATCGGCTCGGGTGTCGGGGCAGTCCCGGCCGATCCTGTTTTCGAGGCAACGGCGCGCATCGTCGCGTCTAATATGCACGCACGCAATGCGGCCAAGGACGCAGGTCAGCAAGCAGGTCTTGAGGTCATCGCCAACGAAGAAGCCATGCATGACGATTACCTAGAAGTTGCCGGCAAACTGGGCGCGCGTCTGCGGGAAATGCCTCGGGGTGTCATGGTGTTTGGCGGTGAACCAACTGTTGTGCTGCCCGACCAGCCCGGACGCGGCGGACGCAATCAGGCGCTGGGTCTGGCACTTGCCCGCGAAATCCGAGGCTGCGACGGATTGACCTTGGTTGTCGGCGGAACTGACGGGACCGATGGGCCGACCGACGCCGCCGGGGCCATCGTGGACGGCACCACTTGGGACGACGATGCCGAGCGCGCACTGGCCGCTGCTGACAGCGGCAGTTTTCTGGACAAGAAGGGCGCGCTGTTGGTGACGGGGCCAACCGGCACCAACGTCATGGACCTTCTCGTCGCAATCAGGGAATGATTTGTCGCTTCTCCCCTACAACCTGATCGCCATGGCACCGAAACTCGCCGCATGACGCGTGTTTCAAACGCCCTTCGGGATATTGAGGAAATACCAGATCTCGGCATCCAGCTATCGGATGGCTGCCGCCTGTCCGCGCGTTTATGGCGGCCTGTTGATGCCCCTGATGATCCGGTCCCGGTCATTCTGGAATATCTGCCTTATCGCAAGCGTGATGGCACCACGGCGCGCGACGCCCTGACCCATCCGTGGTTTGCCAAACGGGGATATGCCTGCATCCGCGTTGACATGCGCGGCAATGGCGACAGCGAAGGGCTGATGGAGGACGAATACACCCAGCAGGAACTTGATGATGCCGTCGAGGTGATCGAGTGGCTTGCCGCGCAGGACTGGTGCACCGGCAACGTTGGAATGATGGGCATCAGCTGGGGTGGCTTCAATTCGCTTCAGGTCGCGGCGATGCAGCCCGAGGCGCTGAAGGCGATCATCACGCTATGCTCTACAGCGGACAGATATGCTGACGACATCCACTACAAGGGCGGGTGCCTGCTGAACGAAAACCTCGGTTGGGGCGCGACCATGTGGTCTTATTCCTCGCGCGCGCCTGATCCGGACCTCAGGGAAAACTGGCGTGAGCTGTGGCTGGAGCGCTTGAAGAACGAACCTTTCCTACCGTCCGTATGGTTGCGTCACCAGACGCGCGATGCCTATTGGCAACACGGCTCGGTTTGTGAAGATTTCAGCGCCATCAAGGCAGCCACCCTTGCCATTGGTGGATGGGGTGATGCCTACAAGAACACGGTGCCGCTGCTGGTTGAAAGTCTGGATGCACCGGTCAAAGGCATCAACGGACCATGGGTTCACAAATATCCCCACTTTGCGGTCCCCGAACCGCGCATCGGCTTTCTGCAAGAGGCACTGCGCTGGTGGGATTACTGGCTTAAGGGCCACGACACCGGCGTAACGGACGACCCGGATTATCGCGCATATCTGATGGATGGCGTTCGACCCGCTCGCTGGTACACCAAACGCCCCGGCCGTTGGATTGCCGAGGCAAAAGGCGCCACCAGGCATCTGCAAACGCAGACCTTGACGCTCGGCAATGACGGCCTTGGTGGCACTGAACCGCTGGACGCATTCGTGTGCTCGCCACATCATTGCGGCATGGAAGGCGGAGAATACTGCGCCATCTGGCTGGGCCCCGAGTTGCCCGGAGATCAGCGCGCGGACGATGCCCTGTCGGTCTGCGTGGACGGCCAGCCTCTGCCGCAGGATATGGATATCGTCGGTGCGCCCCGGCTGAAATTGCAGCTGAGCAGCGACAAGCCTCAGGCGCAGATTGCCGTGCGGCTCAATCACTTGCATCCCGATGGCGCATCAACCCGGATCACCTATGGCGTGCTGAACCTGACCCATCGGGACAGCCATCAAGATCCGCAACCGCTGACACCCGGGCAAAGCTACGAAGTTACGCTGGACCTGGATCATATCGCCTATCGCGTACCCAAGGGGCACCGCCTGCGTGTCGCTATCTCAAGCGCCTACTGGCCGCTGGTCTGGCCCTCCCCGGAATCTGCCCAGCTGCACCTTTCCGGAGGAGAGATCGCCGCGCCGCTCCGCCCGTCCGGTGATGCCGATGAATGTATGTTCCCCCCGCCCGACGCCGAAGCGCCATGGCGGGTCGAAACGCTACGGCCCGAAGCACATGTACGGCGCACGGAAACCGACCAGACCACGGGTGAGGTTTCACTGGTGATCGAAGATGATTTTGGTCTGGTCCGCGACAGTGAACACGGCCTTGTCAGCGGCGGGATCGCGCGTGAACGATGGTCGATCCACCCTGACGATCCGCTCTCGGCCCATGGTTACTGCCAATGGACTCAGGAGATGCACCGGAATGGGGTCAAATTGCGTACTGAAACCGGTTGCGAGATGCGATCGGACCGTGAAAACTTTCATCTGCGTGTGACCATTCATGCATATGAAAACGAAAGAGAAATCTATTTCCGCGAAGAGGAAGACAAAATACCCCGCAAAAATGTGTAACGCCGCTTACCGGGAGAGGCCGCGATTAGTCCTTGCCCGGGAAGCGGAAATGACCCTACATTGACTCATGCGTCAACAAAAACTGCCACCAAGGCAGAGGAAGAATTCAACTGGGAGAATCCAATGAACGAACAACTCACTCACATGACCAAACAGGTGACCGCCGGAAAAATGACCCGCCGCGAATTCATGGGGAAAGCCGCGGCTCTGGGCGTTTCTGCAGCTGTCGCCAGCACCATGTTCTCGGGCGCAGCCCGCGCGGCCGGCCCCAAAAAGGGCGGCGACCTGAAACTGGGTCTGCAGGGCGGTGAGTCTACAAACTCGCTGGACCCGGCAACCTATGCAAGCTCGGTCCCATACATGAACGGCCGCCACTTCGGCGACACACTGGTCGAAGTTGCACCGGACGGAACCATCGAAGCACGTCTGGCCGAAAGCGTAGAAGGCAGCGCTGACGCGAAGGTCTGGACCTTCAAGCTGCGTGATGGCGTCGAATTCCACAACGGCAAAACCATGACCAGCGAAGACGTGCTGAAAACCATGGAACGCCACTCGAACGAAGACTCCAAGTCCGGTGCCCTTGGCATCATGAAGGGCATCGAGTCGATGAAGGCCGATGGCAGCAACTTCCAGGTCACACTGACCGAGCCGAACGCCGACCTGCCCTATCTGATGGCGGACTATCACCTGATCATTCAGCCTGATGGTGGCATGGACAATCCTGCAGCGGGTATCGGCACAGGCCCATACAAGCTGGAAGTTGATGAGCCGGGCGTACGTCACCTGTTCAGCAAGTTCGAAAACTACTGGAAGGATGACGGTCATTTCGACAGCGTCGAAAACGTCGTCATCAACGACGCAACTGCCCGTACAGCAGCCCTTCAGTCGGGTCAGGTGCAGCTTGCGAACCGGATCGAACCCAAGGTTGCAGATCTGCTGAGCCGTGCACCAACGCTGACCGTTCAGTCCACACCGGGCCGGGGGCACTATGTCTTCATCATGCATGTGGACACCGCGCCGTTCGACAACAACGAACTGCGTCTGGCCCTGAAATACGCGATGAACCGCGAAGAGCAGGTCGAGAAAATCCTGCGCGGCTATGGCTCGGTCGGGAACGACATGCCGATCAACGCTGCATATCCGCTGTTTGATGAAACCATCCCACAGCGGGAGTTCAGCCTCGAAAAAGCAGCTGAACACTACAAAAACTCGGGCCACGATGGATCGCCGATCATTCTGCGTACCGCAGATGGTGCCTTCCCGGGTGCCGTTGATGCTGCGGCCCTGTTCCAGCAGACAGCGGCGCAGGCCGGAATCCCGCTGGAGATCAAGCGCGAGCCGAACGACGGTTACTGGTCCGAGGTCTGGAACAAAGAGCCGTTCTGCTGCTCGTACTGGGGTGGCCGTCCGGTACAGGACCAGATGTATGCAACCGCGTATCTCTCGACCGCAGACTGGAACGACACCCGGTTCAAGGTCAAAGAGTTCGACGACCTGCTGTTCGCAGCTCGTGCCGAACTGGACCCGGCCAAGCGCAAGACAATCTACTCGCAGATGGGTATGATGCTGCGCGACAACGGTGGCCTGATCTGCCCGATGTTCAACGACTTCGTCGATGCGGTCAGCAACCAGCTGGACGGCTGGGAAACTGACCCGAACGGCGAGATGATGAACGGTCAGGTTTCGCGCAAACTGTGGTTCGCGTGATACGGATCATCTGATATGCATCCAATCATCAAACTGGTTTCCCAGCGCCTCGCGCTGGGATTCCTGCTTCTCTTTGGCGCCTCGGCCCTGATTTTCGGCCTGACCGAAGCGCTTCCCGGAGACGCAGCGCAAGCCGTCCTGGGACAATCCGCAACCCCCGAATCCCTTGCCAACCTGCGCGAGGAAATGGGCCTGAACCGTCCCGCCCTGACCCGCTATGCCGAATGGCTGGGCGGTCTCGTCCAGGGTGATTTGGGTCAGTCTCTTACAAACAAACTGGATATCGCCGACTCTGTGGCCTCTCGCCTTGGTAATACGCTTTTCCTCGCGTTCTGGGCTGCCATTGTTTCGGTTCCGCTGGCGATCTTCCTTGGCCTGCTTGCTGTGCGCTACCGCAACCGCTGGCCGGACAAGCTGATCTCGGCCGTTACACTCACAACGATCTCGATCCCGGAATTCCTGCTGGGTTATGTGCTGGTCTATTTCGTCGCCGTGAAAATGGGCATGTTCTCACCGCTGGCAATGATCAATGACAGCATGTCACTGGGGCAAAAGCTTAACGCGATCGCACTTCCCGTCATTGTTCTGACCATGGTCGTTCTGGCGCATATGATGCGCATGACACGCGCCGCGATCCTCAACGTCATGCAGTCGGCCTATGTCGAGACTGCGGAACTCAAGGGTCTGAACAACTTCAAGATCATTTACCGCCATGCCTTCCCGAATGCCATCGCACCCATCGTAAACGTGGTGATGCTGAACCTGGCCTATCTGGTCGTCGGTGTCGTCGTGGTTGAGGTGGTGTTCGTCTATCCCGGCATGGGTCAATACCTGGTGGACCACGTGACCAAGCGTGACGTTCCGGTGGTTCTGGCCTGCGGTGTCATCTTCGCCGCTATCTACATCGGACTAAACATGGTTGCAGACATCGTTGCCATTCTGGCCAACCCAAGGCTGAGGCATCCGAAATGAAGAACATTCCTATCTCTGCAATGATCGGTCTGGGCTTCATGGCCATCTACTTCGTCGTTGCGATCTTCGCACCTCTGCTGGCGCCTTATGGCATGGCCGAGGTTGTGGGCGATGTGTGGGAGCCGTCCAGTTCTCAGTTCTGGCTGGGTACCGACAATATCGGCCGCGACCTGCTGAGCCGCATGATCTATGGCGGACGCACGACGATCTTTATCGCCACGGCGGCAACGATCCTCAGCTTTGTCACAGGCTCGGTCCTTGGTTTTCTAGCCGCTGTTCTGGGTGGCTGGGCCGATCAGGTCATGTCGCGTACCGTCGATCTGATCATGTCGATCCCGTCGCTGATCACCGCGCTGGTGGTTCTGGCCATGGTGCCGGTGACCATTCCGGTGCTGATCGTCGTCATGGGCCTGCTGGACGCCACACGCGTTTATCGTCTGGCCCGCGCCGTTGCGGTGGATATCGAGGTCATGGATTACGTCGAAGCCGCCAAGCTGCGCGGTGAAGGCCAGATCTGGATCATCTTCCGTGAAATCCTGCCCAACGCCCTGTCGCCGCTGGTTGCGGAACTGGGCCTTCGGTTCATCTTCATGGTTCTGTTTGTCTCGACCCTGTCCTTCCTGGGTCTGGGCGTTCAGCCGCCGCTGGCAGACTGGGGCGGCATCGTGAAGGAAAACAAGGACGGCATCGTCTATGGCATCGGCGCGGCGCTCTACCCCGCTGTGGCCATCGCCACGCTGGCGATCTCGGTCAACCTTGTGGCTGACTGGGTGCTGAACCGTACCACATCGCTGAAAGGAGGCCGGGGATGAGCGATCCACTTCTCAAGGTCCGCGACCTCAAAATTGGCGCGACCGTCTATCCACCGGGTGAGAAACCCCATGACATCGAAATCGTGCACGGGGTCAGCTTTGACCTCGCGCCCGGCAAGGTGCTGGGGCTGATCGGTGAATCCGGAGCGGGGAAATCCACTATTGGTCTGGCCTCGATGGCTTATGGCCGGGGTGGTGTGAAAATCACCGGCGGCGAGGTCTGGGTCAACGGGCGCGATATCCTCAAGACCTCTCTGGGTGATATCCGCAAGCTGCGCGGGGGCGAGGTGACGTATGTGTCGCAATCCGCCGCTGCATCGTTCAACCCCGCCAAGAAGATCATGGATCAGGTGGTCGAAGCTGCTGTGGAACAGAAAAAGTTCTCGCGCAAAGAGGCCGAAGGCCGCGCGCGTGAGCTGTTCGCCAAGCTGGGCCTGCCCGATCCGGACAATATCGGTGATCGCTACCCTCACCAGGTCTCGGGCGGTCAGTTGCAGCGCTGCATGACGGCGCTGGCGCTGTGCCCCGAACCCGATCTGGTCGTGTTCGACGAACCCACCACGGCGCTGGACGTGACCACTCAGATCGACGTTCTCATGGCCATCAAGGAAGCCATTGCCGATACCGGTGTTGCCGCTCTCTATATCACGCACGACCTTGCCGTTGTTGCGCAGGTGAGCGACGACATCATGGTACTTCGGATGGGCAACACGGTCGAATACGGCAATACCGATCAGATCATCAACAACCCGCAAGAGGAGTATACCAAGGCGCTTGTCTCGGTCCGCTCCATCGAGCACGAAGAAAAGAAACCCACACCGGAACCGGTACTAAGCGTGGATGGTATCACCGCGCGCTACAAGGGTCTGAACTTCGACGTGCTGCACAACGTCAATGTCGAGCTCCATCCGGGTCAGACGCTGGCGGTTGTGGGTGAATCCGGCTCGGGCAAGTCGACGCTGGCGCGGGTAATCACCGGCCTGCTGCCGCCGCGCGATGGTGAGATCACCTTTGCCGGTCGCAAGCTTTCGCCAGACCTCAAGGGCCGCACCCGCGAGGACCTGCGTGAGTTGCAGATGATCTATCAGATGGCCGACGTGGCGATGAACCCGCGTCAGACCGTCGGCACGATCATCGGTCGCCCGTTGGAGTTCTACTTCAACATGCGCGGTGCCGAGAAGCGCAAGCGGATCATCGAACTGCTGGACGAGATCGAACTGGGCGAGAAGTTCATGGATCGCTATCCGGCGGAACTGTCGGGTGGTCAGAAACAGCGTGTCTGTATCGCCCGGTCGCTGGCGGCCAAGCCCAAGATGATCATCTGCGACGAGGTGACATCGGCGCTCGACCCGTTGGTGGCGGATGGTATCCTGAAGCTGCTGCTCGATCTGCAAAAGATCGAGGATGTGGCCTATCTGTTCATCACCCACGATCTGGCCACAGTGCGTGCCATCTCGGATTCGATTGCCGTGATGTATCAGGGCCGCGTGGTTCGTTATGGTTCGAAATCGGAGGTGCTGAGCCCACCGTTCGACGACTATACCGACCTTTTGCTCAGCTCGGTGCCCGAGATGCATCTGGGTTGGCTGGAAGAGGTTGTCGCGCACCGCAAAATGGAAAGTGCAGGTAACTGACACCTGCCCTTTCGTGACAAACTGATGAAGATTTGAATTCCCGGCGAATTGCCTCTTGGCAGTCGTCGGGAATTTACTATTCGGGGCGCAAATTGGCGACCCGATACCCGAGAATCTTCTATGGTCGTCTTCGACAAAACTGCATGAAAAGGGGTGCAGAATGGACCGCAAATTTCTACTGATCATTCTGGACGGCGTGCCATGGCGCAATTTCCGCCGTCTGTTCGGCAATCTCGAAGGCTGGGTGGACAGCGGCGAGGCCCGCGTATGGAAGCTCAAGGCGGTGCTGCCATCGACCTCGGCCAGTTGCTATGCGTCGATCCACACCGGCGTGTCCCCGCAG
Source organism: Ruegeria sp. C11 (assembly GCF_056537725.1). Taxonomy (NCBI): domain Bacteria; kingdom Pseudomonadati; phylum Pseudomonadota; class Alphaproteobacteria; order Rhodobacterales; family Roseobacteraceae; genus Ruegeria; species Ruegeria sp. C11. The sequence goes on from NZ_JBQFSB010000003.1 coordinate 248,970, forward strand.
GAACACGGCTGCACCGGCAACGGCAATGTCTTTCGGCTTAGCCACAAAGACATATTCAGCCAGGTGCGTGAGGCGGGCGGTACCACCGGCGCTGTGACGCACAGCTACTGGTCACAGTTTTTCAACCGGCATCCCTTCGACTACGTCCGCGACATCGAATATGACGAGCCGGACAGCAAAACGATCAACCATGGTCGGTTTCATTCCATGACCGGCTATGGCCACGACAATCAGATGACACCATCCGATGTCGATCTCTTTGCAACGCTGACCAATCTGTGCATGCGCTTTGGGCTGGACTACGGCATTCTGCACACCTGCACGCTGGACAGCATGGGGCATCGTTTCTTTCACGATTGCCAAGAGATGGACCATGCCTGTTTCGTCGCGGACGAAATGCTGGCGCCGTTCATCCCTCGCTGGCGGCAATTGGGGTACGAGGTGATCGTGACCGCTGACCACGGGCAGGATGAACGCGGCCACCACGGCGGGCGCGGACCGCTGCAGCAGGAAACAGCCTTGTACTACTTTGGGGATGCCGAAGGCCCTGCCGAAGACTACGTGATCGATCAGCGACAGCTTGCACCCACGATCCTGAACCGCATGGGTGCGCCCGTGGCCGATACGATGAAGGCCGCATCGTTCCTCAAGTGAGATGAAAGCATCAGGCCGCCCAAGGTGGCCTGATCACTCATAAGACCAAAGGCCCTGCCCCAGCGCCTCGATCGCCACCGAAATGCGTTCGAAACTGTCTGCGGCGCGCGTCACCGAACTGCGCGCGCGCAGGTATCCGTGCACAAGACCCGCTTCGTTGATCCACTTTGCGTGACCTCCGGCTTCGGTGATCTTTGCGCAATACTCTTTTCCATCGTCCCTCAGAGGGTCGCAATCGGCGGTCACCACAACCGTGGGCGGCAGCCCCGAAAAATCCGTATCGGCCAGCGGAGCATAAGTCGGATCGCTTTCGGGAACCTCGCCACCACACCGGATTTTCTCGTAGTACAGGACATCCTCGCGCGTCAGCAGCGGCGCATGGGCATGTTCCAGATAGGACCCTTCGTTGGTGTCACCGCCAAGCACAGGGTAAATCAGAACCTGCCCCAGAATGGGCTCCAAACGACCTCTGGCATGGTGCGACACTGCCGCTGCAAGGTTCCCCCCGGCGCTGTCACCCGCCAAAACCAGCGGATCACCAAATTCCCCGGCTGCCCATTCCGTCGCCGTCCAACAATCCTGAAACTGAACCGGGTGAAGCTCTTCGGGACACAATCGGTAGTCTACCGCAACCACGCGGTACCCGGTCTGCGCGCAAATCTCGGCACAGACATCGTCATGACTGTCCAGACCGCCCAGCACAAAGCCACCGCCATGGATGTAAATCACGGTCCGCGTCGGATAGCCGGCACTGTAAATGCGAACCGGCACGCCATCCGCCATCAGATCCTCTGTTTCGACACCGGCCGGACGGGGCCGCCGGAACGTTCGGCACAGATTGTCATAGACGCGGCGCTGATCGGCGATGGACATCCCGACCGCGTCGTCGGGATAACATTCCGCTGTCCGCCTGATGAAAGCCCAGGTTTCCTCGTCGATCAGACGCTCATAGTCCATTGCCCCTCCCGGTCAGGCTGCCCATTCCCAAGGCCGGGTGAATGATCCCAGCACCTTGTTCACATCGTCCTCGGTGGAGCCGTTCGCGTCAAGCTGCGCGACAAGTCCGCGTTTTTTGTCGTCAATCACGGAAACAACCCGCGCGGACACACCCGCCGTTTCAAGGGCACCGTTATAGATTCGGGTGATCGCCTGTTTTCTCAACTCCGGCTTGAACACCTTGCCGACGGCAGTCTTGGGCAGTTCCGTCAGGATGGTCATGTGCTTTGGCTGGGCAGCGCGTTCGTGGACGTGAACCTTGCAGTATTCCAGCAACTCTTCCTCGGTCGTCTTACCGCCCTCGACCAGTTCGACAAAGGCGCAGGGAACCTCTCCGGAATGGGCATCCGGCTGACCGATCGCCCCGGCAAACGCCACGGCTTCGTGACCCAGCAGCGCCTCTTCGATCTCGGCCGGGTCGATATTGTGACCGCCGCGAATGATCAGATCCTTAGCGCGGCCCGTGATCCACAGATATCCATCTTCGTCGAACCGCCCCAGATCGCCGGTGCGCAGATACGAATCAAAGTGATACAGATCCTTGTTCTTGTCCGCTTCGGTATAGGTGTTGCCCGCATACACGCCGGGGTTCGAGATGCAGATTTCTCCAATCTCATCCACGGCACATTCTGCTGGCCCATCCGGCCCATCCCGAAGGATTTTTACGTCCGTATAAGGGAACGGAATACCGATCGAGCCGATCTTTTTCTCACCATCCACCGGGTTGCACGACACAAGACATGTCGCCTCGGTCAGGCCATACCCTTCGACGATGGTGACGCCCGTGGCTTTTTCAAAGCGATTGAACAGTTCCACCGGCAATGGCGCCGATCCCGAAAACGCGGTTTTCACCGACGAGATATCGGCATCCACGGGCCGCTGCATCTTGGCGGAAATGGCCGTCGGCACCGTAATGATGAACGAGACCTTCCAGCGTTCAATCAGCTTCCAGAAATTGTCGAATACCCCATCGCCGCGATACCCGGCGGGCGTCGGGAAAATCACATGCGCACCGGATGACACGGCCGCCATGACAATCACGTGGACGGCAAAGACGTGGAACATGGGCAGAGGGCACATGATGACGTCGTTTTCGTCAAACAGCAGCGTATTGCCCAACCAGCCATTGTAGATCAGGCCGGAGTACTTGTGCTGCGCCACTTTCGGCATCCCGGTTGTCCCGCCGGTATGGAAGTAACAGGCGACGCGGTCCTCTTTGCTGTCTTCGAACGTCAGGGTCGTGGGCTGTTTGGCCAGTTCCTGATTGAAGTTCTTGTAATCTGCATGGGCCAGATGCTCTTTGTCGCCCATCTTGGGACGCAGGAAAGGCACCAGCCACGATTTAGGAGGCGTCAGATAACGGTTCAGATCAATTTCCAGAATCGTGTTGACGCTTGGCGCATGGCGCACCGCCTCTTCCACCTTCTGCGCAACATCCGTCTTGGGAAACGACTTGAGCGTGACCACGACCTTCGCCCCGGTCTCGCGCAGAATTGCGGCGATCTGTTCGGGCTCAAGCAACGGGTTGATCGGGTTCACGATCCCCGCAATCGCACCGCCCATCATCGTGATCAGCGTTTCGTTACAGTTTGGCAGCACATAGGCCACCACATCCTTTTCGCCCACACCCAGCGAGCGGAACAGGTTGGCGGCCTGATTGACCTTGCCCAAAAGGTCGGACCAGGTCAGCGTCTCGGCCTTGTCGGTCGGGCCAGAAAGCAACTGAAAGCTGATCGCCTTGTGGTTCGGAAATTTTTCTGCCGTGCGCGACAAAAGCTGATGGAACGTCACCGGGACATCCCGATCCTCCCACGGCATTTCCTGCTCGACCCGTATCTTGTCTTCCAAACCCACGAACGCCATGCGGCTCCTCCCCGTATTCTCCCGTGTCCTGCACAGGCATTTTTGTTCCATGCCAAGATGGAAACAAATCCGCGCCTGTGCAAGCGCGGGCTTAACGGTTGGGGTCAGGAATATGTAGAATGACGCTGCGGCGAAAGTCAGAGTGCCGGGGCGTCACATCATTCTGCGGCAACCGCGCCATCGGTGAACTGCAACCGCGCCAGACGCGCGTACAGGCCATCCTGCGCCACCAGATCGTCATGGGTACCCTGCGCGACGATACGCCCGGCCTCCATCACCACGATCCTGTCGGCCTTTTTGACCGTCGCCAGACGGTGTGCAACGATCAAGGTGGTACGCCCGGCCCGCATCTCGTCAACGGCACCCTGGACGGCGCGTTCGCTTTCCGCATCAAGGGCCGAGGTCGCCTCGTCCAACAGCAGAACCGGCGCATCGCGCAGGATCGCCCGTGCAATGGCGATCCGCTGCTTTTGCCCACCGGACAGCATGACACCACGCTCACCGACAAAGCTGTCATAGCTTTCGGGCAGGGCCGAAATGAAATCATGCGCCGCCGCGGCGCGGGCGGCCGCCTCAACCTCGGCATCTGTGGCATCCAACCGGCCAAACCGAATGTTCTCGCGCGCCGAGGCGGCAAAAATCACCGGGTCCTGTGGGACAAGGGCCATGAACCGACGGAAATCCGACCGGTCGAGGTCGCGCAGATCCATGCCATCCAGCGTCACGCGCCCCGAATCCGGGTCATAGAACCGCTGGATCATCTGAATGACGGTTGTCTTTCCCGCACCGGATGGTCCCACAAACGCAACCGTTTCGCCCGGATTGACGGTCAGCGTAAGTTCGTCCAGCGCCACGACATCCGGTCGCGACGGATATCGGAAGCTTACATCGTTGAACCCGATCTCACCCCGCACCGGCTGCGGCAGCGCTTTGGGGCGCAAGGGGTTGTTGACTGTATCCTGCGCATTCAGCAGTTCGATCAGACGCTCCGTTGCACCCGCCGCGCGCTGAAGCTCGCTCCAGATTTCCGAAAGGGCTGCGACCGATCCCGCCATGATCACCGCATAGATGACGAACTGGATCAGAACGCCTTCGGACATGAGCCCGTTACGGACGTCAATCGCCCCCATCCAAAGCACGCCAACGATCCCGGAAAAAACAAGGAAAATGACAATCACCGTCAAAATCGCACGCGTCTGAATGCGGCGCAGGGACACGGTATACGACGTCTCGGTCAAATCGCCGAACTGCTTGCGGCTGGCCTGCTCGTGGGTAAAGGCCTGCACGGTCTGAACCGCGCCCAGCGCCTCACCGGCATTGCCCGAGGATGCTGCAATCCAGTCCTGATTTTCCCGGCTGATAACCCGCAACCGCCGCCCCAGAACCAAAATCGGAACCACCACAATCGGAATGAGCAACAAAACCATCCCCGTCAGCTTGGCCGAGGTCAGCAACATCAGGACCAGACCACCGACGAACATCAGCATGTTGCGCAGCGCGATCGAAACCGAGGAACCCAGAACCGACTGGATCAGGGTCGTATCGGTCGTGATCCGGCTCAGCACCTCACCTGTCATGATGCGCTCGTAAAATTCCGGGCTCATGCTGATGACCCTGTCGAACACGGCCTTTCGGATATCCGCCACGACCCTCTCGCCCAGCCGGGTCACCAACGCATAGCGAATCCCGGTCCCGACGGCGAGAATGGCCGCAATCCCGAGCGCCGCCAGAAAATACTGATCCAGCAACTCGCCATCTTCGATCCGGAAATGGTCGACAACCCGACGAACTGCCAGCGGCAGCGTCAGTGACATACTCGCCGTCACGATCAACGCCAGCGTCGCACCGATCATCAACATGCGATAGGGCCGCATGAACGGCCAAAGCGATCCAAGGACGCCCAGCTTTTTCGAGCCAGCCCGCTCTTCACTCGCCCCCGGAGCAGGGGTGGTTACGGATTTCGCTGACTGGGTTCTTGCCATGTCTGGCCCTTGCATCTTGATCTTACACTGGTGCCCGCTTCTTGGCGACAGTCGCGCGCGGGGTCAAGAAGCGCGGCACCACACTACGGCAACGGGGGCCATTTGACGCAATCGAATTTTGGGCTGAACTGGAGCGGGTAGACGGAATCGAACCGACATAATCTGCTTGGAAGGCAGGGGCTTTACCATTAAGCTATACCCGCTCAGCGTCTGGGCTGATTATTCCATGCGCGTTCGGGCGTCAAGAACGGAAATTCGGTTCTTGCCGCCTTTTCGACCCCTCCGCACACCGGGGCGGCAGTCAGGCGCCTTTTATGCTATGATCCCCACATCCAATTGCCGCCGCGGGCGTCACCGCGCGGCAATTGATGCATTTTTTACATACGGGGGAAATTCACGATGACGGAATTTGACCTGGGTACCTATTCCCGCAATATCACAACATCCTCATCCGGGGCGAAAAAGGCGTTTGATCAGGGACTCGTCTGGCTTTTCGGGTTCAACCACGAAGCCGCTGCGGAGTGTTTCGAGAAGGCGATTGAACTGGACGCAAATTGCGGCATGGCGCATTGGGGCGTCGCCTTTGCAATCGCACCCAACTACAACAAACCGTGGGAGTTCTTTGAACCCGAAGAAAAAGTTTCAATGCTGCAACGCGCCCACCGGTCCGTCACAGATGCCATGGCGCTGCGCGATGCAGTGACACCCCTTGAGGCCGCGTTGATCGAGGCCCTGTCCCACCGCTTCCCAACTGATCCAGAAATAGAAGACTACGGGCCATGGAACGATGCATTCTCCGAATCCATGCGCAAGGTCTATGCCGAACACTCTGCGGATCTGGACGTGGCCTCGATCTTTGCCGAGGCGTTGATGAACCGAACGCCATGGCAGCTCTGGGATCTGAAACAGGGCAAACCTGCCGAAGGTGCTTCGACCGAAGAAGCTCAGACCGTTCTGGAAACGGCATTCGATACATTACCGGGCGCTTGGGACCATCCCGGTCTGCTGCACATGTACATTCACCTGATGGAGATGTCGCCCACACCCGAAAAGGCGCTGCGTCATGGCGACCGGCTGGTCGATTTGGTGCCGGACAGTGGCCACCTTGTGCATATGGCGACCCATATCGACGTATTGTGCGGCGACTACCAAAACGTAGTCTGGCGCAATCATCGTGCCGCACAGGTGGATCGGAAATACGAGGCGATGGCGGGTGGTGAGAATTTCTATACCGTCTACCGCGTTCACAACGTGCATTTCGAGGCCTATGGGGCCATGTTCCTTGGCCAGCCGGAAAAGGCCCTTGCCGCGTCCGAGGAACTGATGCGCATGTTACCCGACAACGTGATCCGCTTTTTCCCGGATTTGTTCGAGTCGTTTTACGGCAAGAAAATCCACGTGATGGTCCGTTTCGGACAGTGGGATGAAATCCTGAACGAACCATTCCCGGAGGACCGCGAACTTTATAGCTATACGTTTGCCGCCATGCGTCAGGCCCGCGCCGTTGCGCTGGCCAATCTGGGTCGCATGGATGAGGCCCGCAAAGAACGCGAACTGGCCGTCGAGGCGCGCAAGGCCGTTCCCGAAAGCCGTCTGGTCTTCAACAACACTGCCGAGGATGTACTGATGATCGGCGAAGCCATGATGGACGGTGAGATCGCGTTTAAATCCGGCGACCGTCAAGGCGGGCTTGGACATCTGCACCGCTCGGTCGAACTGGATGACAATCTGGTCTATGACGAGCCGTGGGGCTGGATGCAACCAACGCGCCATGCCCTTGGGGCCTTGCTGATGGAAGACCAGCGTTTTGACGAGGCCGAGGCGGTCTATCGCGCCGATCTGGGGCTGGACGACACCCTTGCCCGTGCCTGTCAGCACCCGCGCAATATCTGGAGCCTGCACGGCCTGCACGAATGCCTTGTCAGACGTGGTGAGCAAACCGAGGCAAGGCACATCAAGCTGCAGCTGGATCAGGCAGCAGCACGTGCAACCGTACCGGTTCACGCATCGTGCTATTGCCGAAGCAAGGCTAAGGCCGCCTGACAAACCAAACGCTCTAACGCAGGGTGGCCACAGGACGGATGGGTCTGTGGCTGCGCCCATGCGCATGACGCTTTCGCAAAAAAGTGATTTTGGGGGACTTGCCCCCTGTACTTGTTCCAACTGTCAATTACCTGTCACAAACGCATTCTACACCCTGACAGCACGTTGATTCTGACAGCCAGGAGCCATCCATGAAAGACGCCGACCCCACCAATCTGTCCGCAGACGATTGGGACGAGCTGCATTTCCCCCGCCCCGAAGAAAACGACTTTGACCGCGTCGTCGAAAGCGCGATATCGCGCCGTGGATTTCTCGGTGGCGTCCTCGCCTTCGGGTCGGGCGCAGCAGCAATGGGAGCAGGACTGCTGAGTTCAGGTGCGGCCCACGCGATCGAAGGCAGGCGCTTTGCCTTCACTCCGATTGCCGCACAAACCGACGGCACCGTTCATGTTCCCGAAGGGTATTCCTGGAACATGCTGATGCGCTGGGGCGATCCGCTATTCTCGGATGCTAACGGCTATGACATTACCGATGGTGGTCCCGTCGAAAATTCGGACAAGGTATTCGGTGAAAACACCGATGGCATGGAGACCTTTTCCTATCAGGGCCGCGAACTGATCGCCATCAACCACGAATATCCCAACCGCAAGATCAACCTGCCCGCCGCGCAGGAAGGCAAGCCCGCCAGCGCCGATGACGTGCGCAAGTTCCAGAACATTCAGGGCGTGACCGTGATGGAAATCACCGAAGGTCCCGAGGGCTGGTCGGTGGTGAAGGACAGCCCCTTCAATCGCCGCATCCACCACAACACGCCGATGAAAATCGTTGGCCCCGCTGCCGGTCACGACCTGCTGAAAACCGAGGCCGACCCGACCGGGACAACCTCGCTGGGTACGCTGAACAACTGCGGCGCCGGCAAGACGCCATGGGGCACCTACCTGACCTGCGAAGAAAACTTCAACGGCTATTTCGGCTCGACCGACGAAGGCGCGACCTATGACCAGAAGGTTGCCGATGGCATGAAGCGCTATGGCGTGAAAGCCGAAAGCTGGAATGGCTACGAACTGTTCGACGCGCGTTTCGACACCTCGAAAAACCCAAACGAGCCGCACCGCGCGGGCTGGATCGTGGAAATCGACCCCACCAAGCCCGACAGCACCCCGGTCAAACACACCGGCCTGGGCCGTTTCAAGCACGAGAATGCCGAGGTCGCGCTGGCCAGGGACGGTCGCGTGGTTGTCTATATGGGTGACGACGAACGCGGCGAATACCTCTATCGGTTCGTCTCGAACGACACCTACCAGCCCGGTGGCGAAACCGAAAGCCTGCTGAACGACGGCACACTTTATGTCGCCAAATTCAACGATGACATGACCGGTGAATGGCTGCCGTTGACGCCGGAAACCACCGGCATGGACGCGGCTGAAATCCTGATCTTCACCCGCATGGCAGCCTCGGCCGCGGGCGGCACCACCATGGACCGCCCCGAATGGGTCGCCTCCAGTCCGGTCGCGATCGAGGCATATTGCTGCCTGACCAACAACAAGAACCGCGGTGTCAAACCGAATGCCGGTGGCGACGACACCCCGGCCAATGGCCCCAACCCGCGCGAAGCCAACAAGTACGGCCAGATCGTCCGCTGGCGCCCGGCCGACGAGGATCACGCCGCCAACGGGTTCGACTGGGATCTTTATGTGATGGCGGGCAACCCGACCGTCCACGACGACGCGCGCGCCGGTTCGGACAACATGAACGAGGGCAACCTGTTCAACTCGCCCGACGGCATGGCAATCGACTCGACCGGTCTGGTCTGGATTCAAACCGACGGCAATGACGACAACGAAGAAGACTTCACCGGCAACGGCAACAACCAGATGCTGGTCGGCGACCCGGTGACCGGCGAGATTGCGCGGTTCATGACCGGACCAAATGGCTGCGAAGTTACCGGTCTGGCGTGGTCCGGCGACCTGCGCACCATGTTTGTCGGCATCCAGCACCCCGGCAGCAACTGGCCCGACGGGGGCACCCCGCGTTCGGCGGTGATCACCATCAAGCGTGACGACAACGGACTTGTCGGCTGATCGGATTTACAATCTTCAAACGCTCCCAGGCTGACCGCTTGGGGGCGTTTTTCTGTACAAGGCTCAGATATCCTCGCCGGGTGGCTCCAGCAAACCGCCGGGTTTCAGCAGTTGCCTTTCGGGAAGCCACGGGTTCAGCACAAGTGCATCGGCCAGGGCTGCGCGCGCCTCTTCCATCCGCTTCAGCCCCATCAACGACAAGGCGCGCCCGCTCATCGCCGCGACATGGTTCGGCGACAACTCAAGCGCCCGGTCCAGATCATTCAGGGCCGCAGGGAAATCATGTCTCAGATAATTGACGAAAGCGCGCTGATTGTACCCTTCGGCATAGTCCGGGCAGTACTCGACCAGCGCATTGAACTCTTCAAGCGCGCCGAGCAGATCCCACCCTTCACGCCGCGACATGCCCCGATCCAAAAGGGCCTTTGACCTTGTATCGGGGGCGTCCATCCACAACTCCCACATACGCCCTGAAATTCCCCGTGCCTCAACCTCGGTCTCTGCCGACTGAATCTCCCGGATAAGCTCATCCACCCCCGCGATATGATCCGGGGCATCTGGACAGGCCCCGGCCGTACCGGCACCTGCAATCAACGCAACGCTTATGGCTATGGCTTTTTTCATACCCCACAAGTGGCGCAATCCCCTGCCCGGTCAACCGATGTCTTCACCCGGATTCAGCAGACCGGTCTCTTTCACCGCCTCCATCGCCACAAATGTCGATGTATTCGCCACATGCGGCAGCGAAGAAATCTTCTCGGCCAGAACCGCACGGTACTCTGACATTGAGCGGGTCCGAACCTTGAGGAGATAGTCGAAATTGCTGGCGATCATATGCGCCTGCTCAATCTCGGCGATCCTGCGCACGGCGGCATTAAATTCCGCCAATGCCTTCTCACGCGTGTCGGTCAGCCGCACCTCGACAAAGGCCACATGGTCCAGCCCCAGCCGGATCGGGTCTACCATCGCGCGATACCCGGTGATGACGCCTTCGGCCTCAAGCCGTTTCAGGCGGGCCTGCGTCGGCGATTTCGACAACCCTATGCGCCGCGACAGATCGGCAACCGAAATCCGCCCATCCTCAGCGATGACCCTCAAGATGGCCTGATCGAACCGGTCCAAGTCAGGAAAGTCCATTTGCATCGTAATGACCCTAATATTCAGTCCATATGCACTTACTACACAATAATTCGGGAGTTTGTCCTGCATTTTTACAACTATGCTAGACAAAAAGCTCGGAGAGACCATGACACACGCCCTGCGCACACTCATCGACAACCAGACCTATGCCGATCAGTCCGCGATCCTTGACGCCCTGACTGCACAGGCCGCGCTGTCCCCTTCGGATCGTCAGGCGATTTGCAATGCGGCGGCCCAGCTGGTGCGCGATATCAGATCCAGTACGTCACCCGGCTTGATGGAGGTGTTTCTGGCTGAATACGGCCTGTCCACCGACGAAGGCGTGGCGCTTATGTGTCTGGCCGAAGCGTTGCTGCGTGTACCCGATGCCGACACGATCGACGCCCTGATCGAGGACAAGATCGCCCCGTCCGACTGGGGCAAACACCTTGGGCATTCATCTTCGTCTCTGGTGAATGCATCGACCTGGGCATTGATGCTGACCGGCAAGGTTCTCGACGAAGGCAAATCCTCCCCCGTAAGCGCCTTGCGCGGCGCGATAAAGCGGCTGGGCGAACCGGTGATCCGCACCGCCGTCGGCCGCGCCATGAAAGAGATGGGCCGCCAGTTCGTTCTGGGTGAAACCATTCAATCCGCCATGGACCGCGCGAAAGGGATGGAGAGCAAGGGATACACCTACTCCTACGACATGCTGGGCGAAGCCGCCCGGACCGAGGCCGACGCCGCGCGCTATCACCTGTCCTATTCCCGTGCCATCGCAGCCATTGCCGAGGCCTGCACGCATGACGACATTCGCGCCAATCCGGGCATCTCGGTCAAACTGTCCGCCCTGCACCCGCGCTATGAACTTGCACAGGAAGAACGGGTCATGGACGAACTGGTTCCGCGCCTACGCGCGCTGGCCTTGCTGGCCAAGGCGGCGGGCATGGGCCTGAATGTGGACGCAGAAGAGGCAGACCGCCTGTCCCTGTCGCTGCAGGTCATCGAGGCCGTCATGGCCGAACCGGCCCTGTCTGGCTGGGACGGTTTCGGTATCGTCGTGCAGGCTTATGGCCCGCGCGCCGGTCTGGTGCTGGACACGCTGTATGACATGGCACAGCGCCACGACCGCAAGCTGATGGTTCGGCTGGTCAAGGGCGCGTATTGGGATACCGAGATCAAGCGCGCTCAGGTCGAAGGCGTCGATGGGTTTCCCGTTTTCACCAAAAAGGCCGCAACCGACGTCTCGTACATCGCCAATGCCCGCAAGCTGCTGGGCATGACCGACCGGATCTACCCGCAATTCGCTACCCACAACGCCCATACGGTCAGCGCGATCCTGCATATGGCCGACGATCAGCCGTTCGAATTCCAGCGGCTGCACGGCATGGGCGAAACGCTGCACCAACTGGTGATGGACGGTCAGAAATCGCGCTGCCGCATCTATGCCCCGGTCGGTGCCCACCGTGACCTGTTGGCCTATCTGGTGCGCCGCCTTCTGGAAAACGGCGCCAACAGTTCCTTCGTCAACCAGATCGTGGACGAAAATGTGCCACCCGAGGACGTTGCCGCCGATCCGTTCGAAACGGTTCAGGAACCGGCACCAGCCTTGCCGACAGGACCGGAATTGTTTGCCCCCGAACGCCCAAACTCGCGTGGCTTCGACCTCAGGCACACGCCGACGCTCGACACCATCGACGCCCAGCGCGATACGTTCCGCGCCTATCACTGGTATGCCCGCCCGCTTTTGTCAGAAGATGCGCAACCCGAAGCCGACGAAACGGTCGCCAACCCGGCGCATCCACAGGACAAGCCCGGATCGGTCGCACCAGCAAGTGCTGCGGATGTCGAACTGGCGCTGGCATCGGCATCCATCTGGCGGGCATCTCCGGAAGAAAGGGCCGGAATTCTGAACGCAGCCGCCGACCTTTATGAGGCAAACTACGGCGAACTCTTTGCCCTGCTCGCACGTGAGGCAGGCAAATCCCTGATGGACGCGGTCGCCGAACTGCGGGAGGCGGTGGATTTCCTGCGCTATTACGCGGCCAACATTCCAGACGCCAAACCGGCAGGTACATTCACCTGCATCAGCCCCTGGAATTTCCCACTGGCAATTTTCACCGGGCAGATTTCGGCAGCTTTGGCCACCGGCAACGCAGTGCTGGCCAAACCCGCGCCACAGACCCCGCTGATCGCGCACCGCGCCGTACAGCTGCTGCACGAAGCCGGGGTTCCACGCGACGTGCTGCAACTGTTGCCCGGCGGTCCGGCGGTCGGCGCCGCGCTGACATCGGACCCGCGAGTTTCCGGCGTGGCCTTCACCGGATCAACCGCAACCGCGCTCAAAATCCGGGCCGCGATGGCCGAAAACCTGCGCCCGGGCACGCCCCTGATCGCCGAAACCGGTGGCCTGAACGCGATGATCGTAGACAGCACCGCCCTGCCCGAACAGGCTGTGCAATCTGTTGTCGAAAGCGCGTTCCAGTCGGCGGGTCAGCGCTGCTCGGCGCTGCGCTGCCTCTATCTTCAGGAAGATATCGCCGATGACGTTCTGACCATGCTCAAAGGTGCGATGGACGCGCTGAGTATCGGTGATCCGTGGCTGATCTCGACCGACAGCGGGCCTGTTATCGACGATCAGGCAAGACAGGGAATTGCCGATCACGTGGCCAAGGCCCGGGCCGAAGGGCGTGTCCTCAAGGAACTCGCCCCCCCGCCCGAGGGCACGTTCATCGCACCCACTCTGATCGAAATCCCGGGCATCGCCGCGCTGGAGCGCGAGATTTTCGGCCCCGTCCTGCATGTCGCCCGCTTCAAATCGCAGGAAATCGATCAGGTGATTGCCGACATCAACGCTACGGGCTATGGCCTGACATTCGGCCTGCACACCCGGATCGACGACCGCGTGCAACACGTGACCGAGGCGGTCCATGCGGGCAACATCTATGTCAACCGCAACCAGATCGGCGCCATCGTCGGCTCGCAGCCATTCGGGGGCGAAGGCTTGTCTGGCACAGGCCCCAAGGCTGGCGGTCCGAACTATATGGCCCGCTTTTGCGTCCCGGACCGGCAAACAAGCCAGGACACATGGGGCACGGTGATGACCGGCCTTCCCACCAGCGAAGGTGACCCGGCCCCGGCGCAAACCCACTCCCTGCCCGGCCCGACCGGCGAATCCAACCGTCTCAGCGAAATTCCCCGCGCGCCGCTGCTGTGCATGGGCCCGGGAGACCAGGCCGCAGGCGCGCAGGCCGACGCGGTGAAGGCACTGGGTGGAACCGCAATCCGGGCAACCGGAAATCTGGATCTGCACAGGCTTGAGAACATCGAAGGCATTTCCGGCGTTCTGTGGTGGGGGGACGAAGAGACCGCCCGCGAAATCGAACGTCACCTTGCCCGGCGCTCCGGGCCGATTGTGCCGATGATCCCCGGTCGACCGGACCGTGCAAGGGTGCTGGGTGAACGCCATGTCTGCGTCGATACCACCGCCGCGGGCGGCAACGCGGCCCTGCTGGGTGGTGCGGCATAAGTGACCTTGACGCTGGGCGCACAAAAGCCCAGCGTCGCCCCATGTTTCCGATACGCGATCACAACCCGTCGGGCCGCACGCCCTACGTCGTCTATGCCCTGATAGCCGCCAATATCCTGATTTTCCTGAGCTATGTGGGGATCATGGAGGATGCGCGCCTGATCAACCGGTTCTTTTTCGACTACGCGGTCATCCCGGCGCGGATCTCGGACGGGTTCGGGTTCGAAACACTGGTGACGTCGATGTTCCTGCATGGTGGTTGGATGCATCTGGCCGGTAACATGCTGTTCCTGTGGATCTTCGGCGACAACCTCGAAGATGAAATGGGCCATCTGCCGTTTCTGCTGTTTTATCTGGTCAGCGGTATCGGCGCGGGGCTGATCCATGTCGCCACTGCCCCGGGTTCGGTCGTGCCCACCGTCGGTGCATCCGGGGCCATCGCTGGTGTGATGGGTGGCTACCTGCTGATGTTTCCCAAGGCGCGCGTCGATATCCTGCTGATCCTGATCGTCTATTTCCGGGTCTTTTCCGTTTCCGCCTTCATCATGCTGGGCGTCTGGCTGGGAATGCAGTTCCTTGGCAGCTTCAGCGCCAATCCCGACGAAGGCGGCGTTGCCTATTGGGCCCATACCGGTGGGTTCTTTGTCGGATTGATACTGTGCATACCCCTTTGGCTGAAACGCGGCGGCCCGCAATTCTGGAATCGCACGCAAGGGCACCCGCCGCATCCCGAACACAAATACAAACTCTCTCAATCCCGCATTCCAAGGGTGCCGCGCAAATGAACCGTATGAAAGCCACCTGCCACTGCTGCGCGGTCGAGATCGAGGCGGATTTTCCACAAGGCCTCGCCTCGGCCGCGCGCTGTGATTGTTCGTTCTGCATCCGCCGCGGCGCGGCTGCGGTCACGGCCACGACAGCCTCACTGAAAGTCCTGAAAGGGGCAGACAACCTTGGCCTCTACAGCTGGGGCACAAAGACGGCCAAACACTATTTCTGCAAAACCTGCGGGATTTATGTCTATCACCAGCGCCGCTCGGACCCGGCGGAATGCGGCGTCAATCTAGGCTGCATCGAAGGTGGCAATCCGCGAACCCATGGAGACATCCCGTGGAACGACGGCGTCAATCACCCATCTGACAGGTCCGGCACCTGACCGCCGCTCAGGCGCGTGATCTCCAAGGCGGCTTCTGATACCAGCATCCCAAGCTCTGCTGCGCGCGCATCACCGAACCTTACCGTCGGACCGGAAACCGATATCCCCGCACAGGGTTCGCGCCGCTCGTTAAAGATGACCGCACCAATGCAGGACATACCCACATATCGTTCCTCGCGGTCATGAGACCAGCCGCGTTCCCGCGTCTCCGCCAAATCTGCCAGCAACTTGCTTTCGGGCAACAGGGTGCAATCCGTAAAGCCCTCCAACTCTGTCGCTGCCAGCACCTTTTGCAGCGTCTCCTCAGACATCGCCGCCAGTATCGCCTTGCCCGTGCCCGAGGCATACATCGGCGTGCGTGCACCCGGCGGGAAAAACGCCCGGATCGGATTTGCAGTTTCGACCTGACCGACAAACACGACCTCGTTGCCATCCGGAACCGCCAGATTGGCCGTTTCACCACTCTCCTGCATCAACCGCCGCAGTATTGGACGCCCGATTTCCAGCACACTGTTGCGCTTGAGAAAGGACGCACCAGTCCGATACGCCTCGATCCCGATCATCCATTCCTGCCGCTCGTCATCGAAAGCCACGTAACCATGCTTTTGCATGGTGGTCAGAATGCGATGCGTCGTGGCCGTGGGCACCCCAACCTCACGCGACAGATCGCTGAGGGTCGAACGTTCGTAACGCGCCACAGAAGTCAGAACGCCAAGCGCCCGATCCAGCGACTGCATGGTTCCTGCCGAGCTTTCCTTGAACAGGGACTTGGGCCTGCCACGCGGTCGTTTCTGAGTCTCCATTCCATCAAACTCCTGCTGTCCGGGGCCCTACCTCGGAAAATTAATTTGGTCCCGGCTTCATTTCTACCAAAATCAATAAAATGAAAATCCATTAATAATAATGTGTTATATATTTTATTGCAAAAATGAAAATGCTTTTCAAGAAAATTGCACCCGTTGCTGTTTTTCGCAAGAATTTCCTTCAAAGCGGAGGACACAGCGATGTCAAACCAGAACCCGGTCTTTATTCCCGGACCCACAAACATCCCGGATCGGCTTCGCCTTGCGATGCAGGTTCAGACACAGGATCACCGCGCGCCAGATTTCGTGGAAACTTTCGCGCCGGTTCTTGAGGACACCAAAAAGGTATTCGGCACCACGCAGGGCCAGGTCGTGACCTTTCCGGCCAGCGGCACCGGCGGCTGGGAGGCGGCGATCACCAACACACTCAGCCCCGGCGACAAGATCCTCGTCGCACGTTACGGCGTGTTCAGCCATCGCTGGATCGACCTGTGCCAGCGTCATGGGCTGGATGTGCAGATCATCGACTGCCCGTGGGGCAGCGGCGCGCCAGCGGACAGGTTTCAGGAAATCCTGTCATCGGACAAGAACCACGAAATTCGCGCCGTTCTGGCCACGCACAATGAAACGGCAACCGGCGTGCGCTCGGACATCGCGGCGCTGCGCCGCGCGATGGATGCGTCCGATCACCCGGCCATGCTGTTCGTGGATTGCGTCAGCTCTCTGGCTTCCATGGATTTCCAGTTCGACCGCTGGGGCGTGGATATCGCCGTATCGGGCTCGCAAAAGGGGTTCATGCTGGCAACGGGCATGGCGATCCTGTGTGTCAGCCCCAAGGCACTGGACGCGATGGGTTCGGCAAGGCTGCCGCGCACCTTCTTCGATTTCCGTGACATGATGGATGCAAATGCGTCCGGCGGGTTCCCCTACACGCCGCCACTTCAGCTGATCTATGGCATGCGGGAAAGCCTGAAGATGCTGTTCGAAGAAGGGCTGGAGAACGTTTATGCCCGCCACTTCCGGCTGGCCGAGGGCGTGCGCCGCGCTGTCGATGCATGGGGGCTGAAACTTGTCGCCCAATCCCCCGATCTGTATTCTGACACTGTCAGTGCGATTTACGTCCCGGACGGCTTCGACAGCAATGCCCTGACGGATCACGCCTTCAACGCCTATGGTGTCTCATTCGGGATCGGCCTTGGGCAGATGAACGGCAAAGCCTTCCGTATCGGCCATCTGGGCAGCCTGACGGATGTGATGGTGTTGTCGGGTCTGGCCACCATCGAAATGGCCATGGCCGACCTGAACTATCCGATCAAACTTGGCAGCGGCGTGGCTGCGGCGCAGGACTATTTCCGTGCCACCCACGCAGGCAGCGCCAAAGCAGCCGCATGAGGAGGCCCGCGATGCTGGATCAAATAACAGCGGCAGAATTGACAATCGACGACATGCGCGCGGCCCACGCACGGATCAAACCGCATATCCGGCGCACGCCCGTCATGACCTCGGACTATCTGAACGAGGTGTCCGGTGCCGAGCTGTTCTTCAAATGCGAGAACTTTCAGGAGGCCGGCGCCTTCAAAGTGCGCGGTGCCTGCAACGCGGTCTTTGGCCTCAGCGATGAGATGGCTGAAAAAGGTGTCTGCACGCACTCATCAGGCAACCACGCCCTGTCGCTATCCTATGCGGCGGGTCGCCGGGGCATTCCCTGCAACGTCGTGATGCCACGTACCGCGCCTCAGGCCAAAAAGGACGCGGTGCGCCGCTATGGTGGCACAATCACCGAATGCGAGCCCTCGACCTCGTCCCGCGAGGCGACATTTGCCGAGGTTCAGGCACGCACAGGCGGCGAGTTCGTGCACCCCTATAACGACCTGCGTGTGATCGCTGGTCAGGCCACATGTTCAGCGGAACTGCTGGAACAGACCGACGGGCTGGATGCCGTCGTGGCTCCGATCGGCGGCGGTGGGATGATCTCGGGCACTTGCCTGACCGTTTCGAACCTCGCCCCGGAAACAGGCATCTACGCCGCCGAGCCCGAGCAGGCCGACGACGCCTACCGTTCATTCAAGGCTGGTCACATCATCGCCGATGATGCGCCAAAAACGGTCGCCGACGGCCTTTTGGTTCCGCTCAAGGAAAACACCTGGCACTTCGTCTCGAACCACGTAACCGACATCTTCACCGCGTCCGAGCAAGAGATCATCGATGCGATGAAACTCACCTGGAAATACCTGCGCGTGGTGATGGAGCCATCTTCGGCCGTGCCGCTCGCGACCATTCTGAAAAACCCGGACACGTTCAAAGGCAAACGCGTTGGCGTGATCGTCACCGGCGGCAACGTGGATCTGGACAAACTGCCCTGGCTCAAAGGGTAAGAGAGGAAGAACAATGAACAAACCCGTCAACATCGAAGAACTGGATGTCGGCTTTGATATCCCGGCCGCAATCGGCATGGACGAAAGCGAAATTCAGACGCCCTGCCTGATCCTCGATCTGGACGCGCTTGAGCGCAATATCAAGAAGATGGGCGACTATGCCAAGGCGCACGGAATGCGCCACCGCGTTCACGGAAAGATGCACAAATCCGTGGATGTGGCGAAGCTGCAGGAACAACTGGGCGGCGCCGTGGGCGTCTGCTGCCAGAAAGTCTCCGAGGCCGAGGTTTTTGCCCGCGGCGGCATCAAGGATGTCCTCGTCTCGAACCAGGTGCGCGACCCGGCCAAGATCGACCGTCTGGCGCAACTGCCCAACTTTGGCGCCCGGACCATTGTGTGCGTGGACGACATCGACAACGTTGCAGACCTGTCGGCAGCCGCGCAAAAACACGGCACAACGCTGGAAGTGTTTGTCGAAATCGATTGCGGCGCTGGCCGCTGCGGAGTCGGCTCGACCGAGGATGTGATTGCCATCGCCAAGGCCGTTCAGGCAGCCCCGAACCTGAAATTCACCGGCATTCAGGCCTATCAGGGCGCGATGCAGCATCTGGACACTTACGAGGCGCGCAAGGAAAAACTCGACATCGCCATTGCCATGGTCAGGGACGCTGTGGACGGCCTCAAGGCTGAAGGGATCGAGTGTGAACTCGTCTCGGGCGGTGGAACCGGCTCGTATTACTTCGAGGCGAACTCGGGTGTTTATAACGAGCTGCAATGCGGCTCCTACGCCTTCATGGATGCCGATTACGGGCGCATTCTGGACAAGGATGGCAACCGCATCGATCAGGGCGAATGGGAAAATGCGCTGTTCCTTCTGACCAGCGTCATGAGCCACGCCAAGACGGACAAGGCGATCTGCGACGCGGGCCTCAAGGCGCAATCCGTCGACAGCGGCCTGCCTTTCATCTACGGGCGCGACGATGTGGAATATTTGAAATGTTCGGATGAACACGGCGTGATCGGTGATCCCGACGGTGTGCTCAAGGTGAACGACAAACTGCGTCTCGTCCCCGGTCACTGTGATCCGACCTGCAATGTGCATGACTGGTATGTCGGCGTCCGCGACGGCAAGGTCGAAGCGCTGTGGCCGGTTTCTGCCCGCGGCAAGGCGTACTGAGATGCGGGACGGAGAAATCATGAACACCACGACTGACGGTCTGCTGATCATTAACGAGGACCTCTGCGAGAAACTTGTCGGGCGCAAGGAAGCCTTCGACGCGGTTGAGGCGGTTTTTGCCGCCATGGCCCGCAAGGACGCCTATAATTTCCCGGTCATCCGCGAGGCGATCGGCCATGCCGATGCACTTTACGGTTTCAAATCCGGCTTCGACCGGGCCGGAAAGGTGCTGGGCGTCAAATCGGGCGGATACTGGCCGGGAAATGCCGACAAGGGTCTGACCAACCACCAATCCACAGTCTTTCTGTTCGACCCGGATACCGGCAAATTGTCGGCCCTCGTGGGCGGCAACTACCTGACTGCGGTTCGCACGGCCGCGTCCTCGGCCGTCTCCATCGCCCATCTGGCAAGACAGGATGCAAAAGTTCTGGGCATGGTCGGCGCTGGCCACCAGTCCGCCTTTCAGTTGCGGGCCGCAGCCGAGCAGCGCAGTTTCGAAAAGGTCGTGGCCTGGAACCCGCACCCGGAAATGCTGCCCCGGCTGGCCAAAGTGGCCGAGGAACTGGGGTTGGAGTTCCAGCCCGTGTCACAACAGGAACTGGGCGCTCAGGCGGATGTCATCATTACCATCACCTCGGCTTTTGAACCGCTGCTGATGAAAGACTGGATCAAACCCGGCACCCATCTGGCCTGCATGGGCACCGACACCAAAGGCAAACAGGAAGTGGACGCCGATCTTGTCGCCACTGCCACCGTATTCACGGACGAAGTTGCACAGTCCGTTTCAATCGGCGAAGCACAGCATGCCGTGGCCTCCGGTGCTCTGGCAGAAACGGCAATCACACCGATTGGTGCGGTCATCAACGGTGATCATGCCGGGCGCAGCAGCGACACCGAAATCACCCTGTTTGACGGAACCGGGGTCGGGCTTCAGGATCTGGCTGTCGCTTCGGTGGCCGCGCGACTGGCGGATGAGGCCGGGTTGGCGCAACGCGCCGCGCTCTGATCCAACCAACCAAAAACAAAGCCCGGCTGAGATTGGCACAGCCGGGCAACTTCTTCTTGTAACAAATACGGCCGCCGGAGGCTCCGGCGCTTTGCGCCGGATTGGGGCTCAGCCCCGGATGACCTTGGCGAAATTGTCAAAGATCGGTTCGTTGGCGCAGACCACTTCACCATCTGACAGCACACTGCCCTCAGGGTTCAGCGGCTGCACAAAGCCGCCCGCCTCTTTCACGATAATGATCCCGGCCGCCACATCCCACGCGTTCAGGCGCCGTTCCCAGAACCCTTCGTAACGGCCAGCAGCAACGTAGGCCATATCAAGCGCTGCGGATCCCCAGCGACGCACACCCGCACACAGCGGCATAAGACGTGCCAGATCCTGCAGGGTGGCGGGCAGGTCGGATCGGCCGCCAAAGGGTAGCCCGGTGGCGAAAATCGACTCGATCATCCGGTGACGGCCCGAAACGCGGATGCGGGTATCATTCATCCACGCGCCTTCACCTTTTTCGGCAAAGAACATCTCGTCCTTGGCTGCGTCATAGATCACGCCCGCAACGATCTTGCCCTTATGCTCCAGCGCGATAGAGACTGCCCAGTGCGGCAGCCCGTGCAGAAAGTTCGTCGTACCGTCCAGCGGATCGACGATCCAACGGCGGGTGGGGTCCTCACCGTCGATCGCGCCGCCTTCTTCGGCCAGCCAGCCATAGGCCGGGCGCGCGCCCAGCAGTTCCTCTTTCAGGATCGCCTCGGCAGCGATGTCGGCCTTGGACACAAAGTCGCCCGCCCCCTTCATCGATACCTGCAGGTTCTCGACCTCACGAAAATCCTTGACCAGAGAACGCCCCGCCTTGCGCGCGGCCTTGATCATGATGTTGAGATTTGCACTGCCAACCATTGTCAAAAGGCTCCTGTCCGGTCAAACCGCGCGTATACTGGCGCAAGGCGACATTGCCAAGAGGAATGATGCGCATAGCAGCCTTCCTCTCAGCGCCGGGTCAGATGTCATTGTGCCTGCAACCTTTTGGCCTCGACGCGCGCCAGCTTGACCAGTTCCTGAACGAACGGTTTTTCCAGATCCTCTGACCGGACAGCGGCATAAAGCCGACGCGTGATACCTGCCTGCGTCAATGGCCGCGTTACATAGTCCGAGTTGTATTTGACCTCGCGCACAACCCAGTCCGGCAACACCGAAACGCCGCGGTTCGAGGCGACCAGCAACAGGATCACTGCCGTCAGTTCCACCTGACGGATCGCCGCCGGTTCCACGCGCGCTGGGATCAACAGCTGGCTGAACACATCCAGCCGTGTCCGTTCCACCGGATACGTGATCAGGGTCTGCCCCCGGAAATCTTCGGCTTCGATAAAATCCTTCAGCGCCAGCGGATGCGAGGACGCCGCGACAAACACTGCATTATAATCGAAAAGCTCGACAAATTCGACGCCGGGCAGGTCTTCCGGGTCCGATGAAACGACCAGATCGACCTCTTCCTTCTGCAAGGCAGGCAGGGCGTCAAACGCCAGTCCCGGCCGGATATCGACATCCACATCCGGCCACGACTTGCGGAACGATTCCAGCACCGGAAACAGCCACTCAAAACAGGCATGGCACTCAATGGCGATATGCATCCGCCCCGTGCGTCCGTCCCTGAGAGAGGTAAATTCAGCCTGCATCGCCTCGACCTGCGGCAGAATCTGTTCGGCCAGCCGCAACAGGCGCACCCCCGCGGCCGACAGCTTCATCGGCTTGGACCGGCGCAGAAAAAGTTCGACCCCTGCCTGATCCTCCAACCCCTTGATCTGATGGCTAAGAGCGGATTGCGTGATGTTCAGCTGATCCGCCGCGCGGGCCAGCCCCCCGCATTCATGGATTGCCTTAATGGTGCGCAGGTGGCGAAACTCGATATGCATCCGCAAATACCGCTCATGTTGTTCTTGAGAATTATGAGTTTGTCTCACAATTCCTAAAATGTAACAAGAGGGCAGAAAAAGTGAGATGACAGCCGATGAACACGCCAGAAGTATCCTTTGAGTTCTTTCCGCCGCAGAACCTTGAGGCGTCGTTCCGTCTTTGGGATACGGTGCATACGCTAACGCCCCTTGCCCCACGTTTTGTATCTGTCACTTACGGTGCGGGCGGCACGACTCGCGAACTGACCCGCGAAGCCGTGGCAACGCTTCATAAAACCTCGGGCCTGAATGTCGCGGCGCATCTGACCTGTGTGCAGGCAACCCGCGAAGAAACGCTTGCCATCGCAGACACCTTTGCCGATGCGGGCGTGAGCGAGATTGTGGCCCTGCGCGGCGATCCACCCAAGGGACAAGGCCGATTTCAGCCCCACCCCGGCGGATTCGCGAACTCTGTCGAGCTGATCGAGGCGCTTTCTGATACGGGCAAGTTCACCATTCGTGTGGGCGCCTATCCCGACATTCACCCCGAAGCGCCCAATTCCGCCTCGGACGTCGACTGGCTCAAGGCCAAGCTGGACGCCGGTGCCGACGAAGCGCTGACCCAATTCTTTTTCGAGGCCGAGACGTTTTTCCGCTTCCGCGACGCCTGCGAAAAGGCAGGGATAGACAAACCGATCACGCCCGGAATTCTGCCGATCGAGAACTGGAAGGGCGCACGCAACTTTGCCAGACGCTGCGGCACACACATCCCCGATTGGGTTGAAAACGCATTCTCAAAAGCGCAGCGTGACGACCGCGAAGACCTGCTTGCCACCGCACTTTGCACCGAGCTTTGTACGGATCTGATTGAGGGCGGTGTGGACAAGCTGCATTTCTATACGCTCAACCGGCCGGAACTGACGCGCGACGTCTGTTTTGCGCTGGGTGTCACGCCAAAGGTCGATCTGCAGAACGTCGCCTGACACCTGCCCCTTGTATAATGTGCGATAACTCTTTGCCGATGCCCGCGAATCCCGATCACGGACACTGATAGTCCCGGCAAAACCCTGACGGTGTAATTTCACGCCTCCGACATGGATTGAACCAAGCCACGGGAACAAAACCGGCGGCACCCATGGATTGTTTGCCCCACAGGTTCAAAAACCCTTCAAATTTGACAAAACCATGGCGGGGGCCAAGGGTAATAACTGTAAGTGTTTAAAGAGTATTTTGGTATGGAGCCAGTTGACAGAATCCAGGCCCGGGCGGCTGCGCTCAGGGATCTTGGTGTCGCACAAACTGCAAGTTCAGACGAAATCCGCGAGGCGTGGAGGCGGGTGGCATTTCGGGCGCACCCGGATCATGCCGGTGGTGATCACGTTGATTTTGCCCGTGCGAAAGCAGCCTTTGATTTGTTGCGCGAGGACGGCCTAACGAAAAACGGCCGGTCCGACCCGGAGGGGCCGCCAAAGCCGCGGCGACCAAAACTCAGATCGCGCATTATAGACCTGAGCCCGCAAGAGATTGAGGCCTGCCGGGGCCAGCTTGTCGCAGATATGGACGACGCAAGCCCGGACAAACCCGCGGAACACATTCCTGACGCCGTGGGCTGCCATGGCCGCCATCTGACTTATTTTGTCGCCACATCGGTCTGCGAGGGCGGCAACCGGGTGGCGTTGCCGACGTCTATTCTGGATGCGTCCCGCAGATTGACGACCGAGGTGCTGTCCTTTCAGTCAAAAAGCGCAGGCGCAGGCGAAATCATCGTCCCCGACGGGATTCGCGAACGCAAGTTTCCTGGCGCCAAAAGCGTGAAGGTCCGGTTCCAAGCCAGCCGCGAGAACCGCCGCGAATTTATGACCTGACACAACGGGTAAACGCATGAAAAAACCCGGGTCACTGGTGACCCGGGCAAAATTCAATTTCGGCGAACCGATCAGTTGGAAACCGGGCCTTCCGATGTCCATTTCGGGATGACGCTGGTCGATGCGTCGTCCGGCTCGATGCCCGGCCAGTTGCCGCCCGCCAGATTGATATTACCGGGAACATCCTCTTCCCAGAACCCGACAACCACATCGGTGATGTTCAGATACAGCTTGTCATCCACAATCCGCCACAGGTTTGGATTGGCAGGAACCTTGCCGCCGCGTGATACGCCATAAGCACAGTGACCGTCGAATTGCGGCGCGTAATATTCCGGGTTTTCGAGAAACTTGTCGCGATTTTCCTCGGTCGCGAACGCCCAGGTCGATCCGTTATAGTCAGCCGTGATGTCGGCGCGGCCGCGCACACCTTCGGGCTGGGTCTGCCCTACCGGCACCTGCTCCAGACTGCGATAGGCCACGACATCATAGCCGGACACGGCAAAGCCGGTGCCGTCGACATATTGAGGTCCGGCAAATGCCGGGACGGCCATAACCATGGCTGCAGCAAAGCTAAAAGCAAATCGTTTCATTAGGCGGTTCCTTTTCGGATCGACAGTTTCTCAGATGCCTGTTCGGCAGGACTGACCAGACAATAGGCGATTCTGAAATCTTGCGAAGACCTGCTCGCGCCCCTGTGACGATCCACGAGGATATGTGAGGTGAATTCCGGAAATGTTTCAATACCGATCCGAATTCCGGGGGTTGGACTTTGCCGTTTGCAACATTAGCTCTGGTCACGGGTGCCTAACCCGCATGTGACCAGAAAGGCGTGATATGAGCGAACAATCCACCTATTCCCCACCCAAGGTCTGGACCTGGGACAGCGAAAGCGGCGGCCGCTTCGCAAATATCAACAGGCCCATTGCCGGGGCGACACACGACCGTGATCTGCCGATCGGCAAGCACCCGCTGCAGCTGTATTCGCTGGCCACCCCCAACGGGGTGAAGGTCACCATCATGCTGGAAGAGCTGCTGGCGCTGGGACACGACGGTGCGGAATATAATGCCTGGCTGGTCAATATCGGTGAAGGCGATCAGTTTTCGTCCGGTTTTGTTGAGGCCAACCCCAACTCGAAAATCCCGGCGCTGTGGGACCGGTCGGGGGACGAACCGGTGCGCATCTTTGAAAGCGCGTCAATCCTGTTCCACCTTGCCGAAAAGTTCGGCGTATTCCTGCCCGGCGAAGGCCCGGCGCGGACCGAGGTCATGAACTGGGTGTTCTGGCAAATGGGCAGCGCCCCTTATCTGGGTGGCGGCTTTGGCCACTTCTACGCCTATGCCCCGGAAAAGTGGCAGTATCCCATTGACCGCTTTGCCATGGAAGCCAAACGCCAACTGGACGTGCTGGACAGGGAACTGGCCGACAAGACCTATATCGCAGGCGAAGAGTACACGATCGCGGACATGGCGATCTGGCCGTGGTATGGTCAACTGGTACTGGGCCGTCTTTATGACGCTGCCGAGTTTTTGGATGTGACGTCCTACAAGAACGTCCTGCGTTGGGCCAAGGCCATCGACGAACGCCCCGCCGTAAGCCGAGGCCGCATGGTCAACCGCGCATTTGGCGAATTGCATACGCAACTGCACGAACGCCACGACGCAAGCGATTTCGAAACACGCACGCAGGACAAACTGGAACCCGCCGCCGAATAACCCGGCACGGCCAGATCGGGCCACGGACGCGGCGAACAGGCCGCTCCGTGGCCTTTTTTATTTCAGAATCGGCGGTTTTTCCGGGTCACTTCCCGGTGCGGTCCGCACGATGTCCGACTGTTCAGGCTGGGGCAGATCGAACCGCAACCCGACCCTGGCCATCATCGCGGCGGCAGGATCATCCGCTGAAAAGAAACCCACATCCATCTCTCCGGCCTCAATGCCCGAGAATGTCAGCGCCTCGGACGCGGCCTTGGCCAGCGCGCCTTCGGCCCCGGCGACGGCATCGACAAACCCCAGCAGGTGCCCCTGCCCGCCCCGGTCGTCCCGGGTACCGACCAGATAAGCGGTTTGCGCCAGTCCACCTGCCGTCGCTAGCTTGGCGTCCAGCGCCGTCAGCAAGCGTTCCGGCAAACCTTCGGGCGGCCGAAACTCTGCCAGCGCCGCCTGAACTTCCTGCGGGGCATGATCCAGCGTCTCATGCAGCCACGCCAAAGCCTCGGCCGGGATCAGAAACGATGACGGAGCAACCTCAAGGTTCAGACCGAGACCGATCCCCTTCCCGGACAGCATCGATGCCAGAACCCGCCCCGACAAAGCGGCGTAGGGGGCCGGTTGTCCCGTGAATCGGGCCAGCCGTTCCTCGCGGTCAAAGGCCAGAACAAACCTGCCATCCGCCACGTCGAACACTTCGGGGGACAGGTTTTCGTCCCGCGCCTCTTTGGTCAGCAGCAGGAACAACTCGCTATCCGCCAGCCTTTCGAAAAACCGCAATCGGGCGGCGTCGTCTTGCGGCGCGGCCTGCATCGCACCATGGGCATCGTCCAGCGCCGTCGCTTCAGTCATTCAACACCTCTTGCACCCGCGCGCGCAGCACCGGCAAAAGCTCGGCCTCGAACCACGGGTTTTTCTTCAGCCATCCCGTATTGCGCCACGACGGATGAGGCAAGGCAAAGACCCGCGGCGCATGGTCCCGCCACCTGCGCACCGTTTCGGTCACAGGTGTCTGCGCGCCAAGGTGGTATTTATGCGCATGCCCCCCGACAAGAACCGTCAGGGGCACCTCTCCCAGTTCCTGCATCACCCTGCCATGCCATGTCCGCCCGCAGATCCGCGGCGGCGGCAGATCGGCCTTGCGATCGTTGTAGCCCGGAAAGCAAAATGCCATCGGCACCACGGCAACACGGCTCAGATCGTAAAATGTGCTCTCGTCGATGCCCAGCCATGCGCGCAGCCGGTCACCGGACGGATCGGTAAACGGCCGCCCCGAGGCATGCACCCGCGCGCCCGGTGCCTGCCCTGCGATCAAAAGGCGCGCACCGGGGCGGAACCAGACGACCGGTCTTGGTTCGTGCGCAGTCGCCGTGACCGCAAATTTCTCAGCGCACAACCGGCACCCCCGTATTTCATCGGCGAGAGAGGTCATCGGCGCGCAAAGTTCCGTCTGCTGGGGTTGAACAGGCCATCCCGGAAAGATAGGCATCACGGGCCCGGCGTCCAGATGTACCTGCCCGCGCTTGGTGCCGGCATGTCACCACCAAAAAATCCTAATCGCGAACGCATTGAACATTTGTTTCATATTTCGACATAATGTGGCCAACATGGACCGGTATCAGGCACAACCCTTTCAAACCGGGACAGACACATCGGGACCCGCCCTTCACAAGTGTAAGGCAGCACATGCTGGAGTTTGAAAATGTCAGCAAATCCTTCTGGACCGGGACGCGCCGCAAGGTGATCCTGGATCGGGTTTCGTTCCGCGTTGAACTCGGCACTTCGCTTGGGGTTCTTGCCCCGAACGGTACCGGGAAAACCACGCTTATCAACATGATGGCGGGGCTTGAAAAACCGGACGAGGGCGTGATCCGCCGGGACTGCAAGGTTTCGTTCCCCATGGGGTTCACCGGCGGCGTATCAAACAAACTTTCGGCTTTGGAAAACTCGCGATACATCGCCAAGATTTACGGGCTGGACCCGGATTATGTCGAAGCCTACTGCATGTGGCTGTGCAATCTGGGCGAATACTTCAATCAGCCGCTGGCCACCTATTCCTCGGGCATGAGGGCGCGATTTACCTTTGCTCTCATGCTGGCGCTCGATTTCGACATGTACCTGATCGACGAAGGAATGCCGGCGACGACGGATGTTGAATTCAACAGGAAAGCAGGCTCGATCCTGCAGGAGCGGTTGCGGACAACCACACTTGTCATCGTTTCCCATAACCCTGCAACACTGGAAAAATTTGCGCGCAAGGCGGCTGTCCTGATGGATGGGCAGCTCTATATGTTTGAATCCTTGGAAGAGGCGAAGCAGTTGTATGACTACCAAACCCAGGGCTAGGAAATACCGGGTTCCCCAACCCGATGGTGCGAAAGGCGACGGTGACGGCCTGTCACGTTCACAGGCGATCGAAACCATTCGCCGTGCGACCCAACCGCAGAACCCCGAAGAAAACCAGACGGCGGCAGGCACCGAACTGGACGCGATCAAACGCGAGGGGCTGACAGGACGGCAGTTGCGCATGGCGCGCCGCCTTGCCCAAAAGCACAATCTGGCCGCAACCTCGGACTACGATGCGGTGCGGCTGCTGCGCCAGTCCGGAATCGATCCGTTTCAGAAATCGAACCTGCTTGATCTGGTGGCGTCGGAAAATACCGGCGACGGACAGAACGCCGATGGGCAGGACCCAAAGAAAGTCCAGCTGCCGCAAACCGTCAAAGCAAAGGGTGAGTCGCTACCCTCGCCAGAGCTGAACCCGGCCCAGCGTCGCGACATCGAAATCGGCCAGATTCAGAAAGACATCGCAAAACGCCGCCGCCGCAAGCTCATGGGGTTGTTTGCACGGCTGGCCGTATTCGTGCTGCTGCCGACAATCATTGTCGGGTATTACTTCTACCGCATCGCGACCCCGCTTTATGCCAGTAATTCCGAGTTTCTGATCCTTCAGGCCGATGGTGGCCCGGGCAGTATCGGCGGTTTGTTTGCCGGAACCCAGTTCGCGACAACCCAGGATTCCATAGCAGCGCAATCCTATCTCGAGTCGAAGGAAATCATGCTGAAACTCGACCAGGAGACAGGGTTTGCCGACCATTTCAAACAGGACTGGATCGACCCCATATTGCGCCTGGCTCCGGACGCGACGACCGAAGACATCTACAAAGTTTACAAGCGTGTTGTCACAATCGGCTACGACCCGACCGAGGGTGTGATCCGTATGGAGGTTGTGGCCGCGGATCCGGAAACCTCAACAGTCTTTTCAGAGAAGCTGATCGAATATTCTGAGGACCGCATTAACAATCTGTCCGAGCAAAAGCGCGAGGATCAGATGCGCGAAGCCCTGCAAAGCTTTGAAAACGCGCAGCAAGAGCGTCGCAATGCGCAGGAAAATCTGGTGGACCTGCAACTGAAAGGCGCCGTTCTTGATCCCGAAGGCGTCATCGCCAGCTTAAGGGCGCGGATCAATCAGGTCGAAGTCCAGTTGCAGGAAAAAGAGCTTCAGCTTGCGGCACTGCTGGATAACGCGCGCCCCAACAAAGCAAAGGTCGAGGGTGCGCGCAGCGATATCGAACGGCTAGAGGCGGTGCTGGCCGACCTCAATAATGAGATGGTCGATGCATCCAACGGCGAAAACTCGCTTGCCCGGCTGAGCGTCAGGATTCAGATGGCTCAGGCAGACCTCGTGACACGGGACATGATGTTGCAGACGGCCTTGCAGCAAATGGAAACGACCCGGCTGGAGGCGAACCGTCAGGTCCGTTATCTGACCGTATCGGTGAACCCCGTGCCCAGCCAGGAACCAAGCTATCCGCGCAAGTTCGAAAATACGATTTTGGCTTTCCTGCTTTTTGCTGGTATCTACCTCATGATCTCGCTTACCGCGTCGGTCCTTCGTGAACAGGTATCTTCATAAGTCCCATGAAACATATAAAAATCGCCGATCTGACGGTCGGCAACGACCTTCCGCTTACCATCATCGCCGGCCCCTGCCAGCTTGAAACCGCAGATCACGCCCAGATGATCGCCGGCGTCATGAAAGAGGCCTGCGAAGCAGTGGGCGCGCAATACGTTTTCAAAGCCTCCTACGACAAGGCCAACCGCACATCGCTAAGCGGCGCGCGCGGGATGGGAATTGACGCCGGTCTCAAGGTGCTGGACGACATCCGCAAGACTATGGGTGTGCCCGTCCTGACCGATGTGCATTCCGAGGCGCAATGCGCCATCGCCGCCGAGGCAGTGGATGTGCTGCAAATCCCCGCTTTCCTGTGCCGCCAGACCGACATGCTGCTGGCCGCGGGGAACACCGGTGCGGTGCTCAACGTCAAAAAGGGGCAGTTCCTCGCCCCGTGGGAAATGCAGAATATCGTCACCAAGATCGAAAGCACCGGAAACCACAACATCCTGCTGACCGAACGCGGTGCCTCTTTCGGCTACAACACCCTTGTCGCCGACATGCGTTCCCTGCCGATCATGGCACAGACGGGATACCCCGTGGTGATGGATGCCACCCACTCGGTGCAGCAGCCCGGCGGTCGTGGCGGCTCGTCCGGCGGCCAGCGGGAATTCGCTCCGGTTATGGCACGCGCGGCGGTCGCCGTGGGAACTGCGGCGGTGTTCATGGAAACCCATCAGGACCCAGACAATGCCCCTTGTGACGGCCCGAACATGATCTACCTCGATCAGATGCCCAAACTGATCGATACCCTGATGCGCCTTGACGAGCTGGCCAAGGCCAACCCAATTCAGATTTGAACCAACGGAATTTGACATGACCAAACCCCTTGCCGAGGTGACCCCGAACACCTGGAGTTTTCTGCGCGACGCGATGATCAAGCCCACGGGCTTTCGCGAATATGACGCACGCTGGAAATACCCTGACGAGATCAATCTGCCGGGCATGACCGCCCTTGGGCTTGGTCTGGGCACCCAGATGCACAAGCGCGGGATCGAACCCGTCATCGCGATCGGCAACGACTATCGCGACTATTCTCTGGCGATCAAGAACGCGCTGATCCTCGGTCTCATGCAGGCCGGTATTCAGGTCAAGGATATCGGCCCCGCGCTCAGCCCGATGGCCTATTTCGCCCAGTTCCACCTTGATGTGCCCGCAGTTGCGATGGTGACGGCCAGCCACAATCCCAATGGCTGGACCGGCGTCAAGATGGGCTTTGACCGCCCTCTGACCCATGGTCCGGATGAAATGGCCGAACTGCGCGATATCGTTCTGAACGGCGAAGGCGTGGCGCGGCCCGGCGGGTCCTATGAATTCGTCGATGGCGTGAAAGAGGCCTATATCGACGATCTGGTGGGCGATTTCAGAATGTCCCGCCCGCTCAAGGTCGTCTGCGCCACCGGCAACGGTACCGCTTCGGCCTTTGCGCCCGAGATTTTCGAACGCATGGGGGTCGAGGTCGTGCCCAGCCACAATCGGCTGGATTACACCTTCCCCAACTACAACCCCAACCCCGAAGCGATGGAGATGCTGCACGACATGGCCGATACGGTCAGGTCCAGCGGTGCCGATCTGGCGCTGGGTTTTGACGGCGACGGCGACCGCTGCGGCGTTGTCGATGATGAGGGCGAAGAAATCTTTGCCGACAAGGTCGGCGTCATCATGGCGCGCGATCTGGCCAAGCTGCACCCCGGCGCGACCTTTGTGGCCGACGTGAAATCCACCGGCCTGTTCGCCAGCGATCCCGAATTGCAGGCCCGCGGCGTCAAAGCCGATTACTGGAAGACCGGCCACAGCCACATGAAGCGCCGCGTCAAGGAAATCAACGCACTGGCGGGGTTCGAAAAGTCGGGTCACTACTTCCTCGCCGAACCCATCGGACGCGGTTACGACTGCGGGATGCGGGTCGCGGTGGAAATCTGCAAGCTGATGGACCGCAATCCGGACAAAAGCATGTCGGACCTTCGCAAGGCTCTGCCGAAAACCTGGTCGACACCGACCATGTCTCCCTACGCGTCGGACACGGAAAAATACGATATCCTGTCCCGGCTGGTGGACAAGCTGGTTGCCAAGGCCGAAGCGTCGGAACCCCTTGCGGGCCGCGCCATCAAAGAGGTTGTCACCGTCAACGGCGCACGGGTCATTCTGGACAACGGCAGCTGGGGGCTGGTGCGCGCCTCGTCCAACACGCCCAATCTGGTTGTCGTCTGCGAAAGCAGCGAAAGCGAGGATGAGATGCGGGCGATTTTCAGGGACATCGACGCCGTCATTCAGACCGAACCGGGCGTCGGAGAATATGATCAGACCATCTGATCCGGACAAGGACGCCGCAAGGTTCAGCCCCTTACAGTAAGTGGTACAGGTGAATGATAATGAGGCTCGGAACTTAATTTCCGTTCCGAGCCCAAAGCGGACGCTGAGTAATAATGTTCAGCGTTTAGGTTAAAGAAGACATACTGTCTCAAATTTTATTAAGCTCGAGTAGTTCATTGAGTTGAGGAACTCGCATGTCGACACCAGAAAATAGACTAGAGAAATTGGGTTTAAAACTGCCGCAGCCTACCAAGCTGCCCGAGGGCTTGGTTCTGCCCTTTGATTTTGTGAACATCAGAGGGGATCGCCTCCTTTTTTCGGGGCATCCCAAAAGCGCAGTTGATGGCAGTCTGAGCGGCCCCTTCGGAACAGTTGGGGCTGATATAACAACAGAGCAAGCATATACAGAAGCTCGCGAAGTGGCGCTGACTGTGTTCGCGAATATCAAGGCGGAAATCGGCGAGTTGTCTCGAATAACAGGATGGCTCCGCGTTTTCGGAATGGTGACTTCTGCGCCGGGCTATTCGGAGCAGCATGTTGCAGTGAATGGATTCAGCGACCTTGTGATCGAAGTTTTCGGTCAAGATATAGGCCGCCATGCTCGCTCAGCGATTGGTGTGTCCGGGCTGCCACTTGGGTTTGCAATGGAAATAGAGGGAGAAGTATTAATCTCTACGTAGTTGCCGGGGCCAGCTTTGTCCGCTGACCGGACCTCAACACTCTGCACCCGAAGAAATCCCCGGGCGCTTTTGCTCGACATAGAATAACAAGCCCACAGACCCGTGGCCGCGCGTGCAACAATTACTGCAAAGGGCCGGCCGCAAGGTGTCCCTTTTTCTTATTCATGGACGGTGTTGCACACGACCCTTAATCGCCCAGCAGTTTCAGCAAGCCCTTTCTGGCTTCGTCTTCCAGCTTGTCCTTGACCGCTTCTTCGATCTGCTCGGTTTCGGTGATCGTGGTGTTCAGCTCTTCGCCCACTTTCTCGAAAACCTTCTGCTTGGCGTCATCCTCCAGTTCCTTGACCTTGACCTCGGTCGCGGCCTCGATTGCCTTGGTCAGGTCCGGTTTGATCGACGGATCGCTCCACGGCCCCACGATCCGCACCGGCACCGCGATCCCTTTGCCGGAATTCGCGCGTAAGGCGACAGGCGTGAACAGATAATCGATGTTGCGCTTGCCGATACCGATACGCCCGGTTCCATCGGCGCGATAGTTGTCCAGCAACATCAGCAGATCCTTGTTTTTCAGATTGCCGTTCTTCATCGTGAAGCTGGCGCTGAGGCTGTTGAAAACGGTTGTCCCGCCGCTTCCTTTGCCCTTGCCCATCAGCCGGTCCAGATCGACGCCCGAGATGACACCGCCATCCATGTCGATACGCCCCTTGCCACTGAGCGAGCGCATGATCTGATTTTCGGTCTGACCCACTCCCAGAAATTCCAGCGACCCCGACGCCTTGCCTGACAAACGCTCAATACCCCCGAGCGTGGTCAGGGCCTGATTCAGATCGATGCCATCGGCCTTCAGCTTACCGCCGACCGACAACCCGTTTCGGTTATTGGCAACAACCTGCCCGGATATCTGACCCGAAAACAATCTGGCGGGGTTCATCTTGACCACACCCCGCGAGTTTTCCAGTTTCAGTGTCAGTTTGCTTTTGCCGAATTGCAGCCCCGCAACCGAAATTGCGTTTGCGTTCAGCCGGATCAACCCGTTTGCCAGCGCCAGCGCCGACGCATCGATTGGGTCCTTTGACCAGCCGTCGCCCTGACCAGCCTGGCCAGATTGACCGCCCCCCGATGCAGTTGAAGAATTCGTTGCAGCGCCCGTTTCCTCTTCTGTCCCGATCACTTTGGACAGATCCAGATGGTCCGTCGACAGCCGGGCCGTAATGCGCGGCGGGTCTGCGACAACGATATCCGCCTCCCCCTCAAACCGGTTGTTGTCCAGCTTCGAAACCATCTCGCGCAGGGACAGGCGCCCGTCACTGGTATATGTCATCCGGGTCGAAATGTCGGCCGCCTGACCCAGACCGTAGGGCACATGAATGCCGCTTTGGCCAAGTGCGGCAAACATCCGCATCGAATTCCCGGCCTTGATCTGCGCGGTTCCGTCCAACTCACCGGCAATATTCACACGGCCCGCAAAACCGATCTGCCCCCCTGGCGCAGTCAATTTCATCTCCATCCCAGTTGCGGCACCCGATGAAAATTCGGGCAGATCGGGGATTTTTAGATCAACGTCGACTGGCCCCTCTCCGATATTCAACTGCGCCTGCATTTCCATCGGCGCATCCGGTGATGGCCAGCTGGCCTCCAGATCAACGTTATCGAAATCGAAAGTGGCCTGGCCATTTTCCACATAGACGAGGCGCGCGTTTGACAGTTTCAGCATATCCAGCGTCACGCTGGGTACATCTGCCGCCACCGCATCCGTTCCACCACCAGCGGCCGAGGGCTGTGCTGCAGGACCCGCCACGGGCGACGGGGCGCTGAATTCCCAGTTTCCCTTGCCATCCGAGATTTCAAGGCGCAGCACCGGGTTTTCGGCAAGGATGCGGCGGATGGCCAGTTCACCGGCAAACAGCGCGGCGGCGTCGACGCCAACGGCCAGACTGTCCGCCTCAAGCATGGGCTGCGGACCCGCCCAGGCGGCATTACCAAAGGTGACAGCCTCTGTCTCCAATCCCAGAACCGGCCAGAAGGACAGCCGCACATCGCCTGTCAGGGTCAACTCCCGACCTGTCTGCGCCTTGACCTGCTCGGCCAGTATCGCGCCCAGTTTGTCGCCCGGCATCAGCAACAATGCGCCGATGACCAGCCCGATCACCGCGATCAGAATGAATACGATCCGTAACAACCAGCCCATGTTTCTGCTCCCTGCCTGTTCGGTCTTGTGGGTTTGGTGCAAGTCAGCCCTGCGCGGACAACATTTGCAAGGGGAGAAGTTCCCCACTATATGCCGCGCCATGACCACGAACCCGCCAAACCTCCGCCCCGACCTGGCGCCCGCCGCCCGGATCACCGAGACACCTCGCATCAACCAGCCGACCATCGGTATGGTGTCGCTTGGATGTCCCAAGGCACTTGTCGACAGCGAACGCATCCTGACGCGCCTTCGGGCCGAAGGATACGGCATTTCGCCCGACTATTCCGGTGCCGATGCCGTGATCGTGAACACCTGCGGGTTCCTCGACAGCGCCAAGGCTGAATCGCTGGAAGCGATCGGCGAGGCTCTGGTGGAAAACGGCAAGGTCATCGTTACGGGCTGTCTGGGGGCCGAACCGGATTACATTCGCGAGCATCACCCTCGCATTCTGGCCGTGACCGGCCCGCATCAGTACGAACAGGTGCTGGACGCGGTGCATGTCGCCGTGCCACCCGATCCGGACCCGTTCGTGGACCTGCTGCCCGCATCCGGCGTCAAGCTGACACCGCGCCATTACAGCTATCTCAAGATTTCCGAGGGCTGCAACCACAGCTGCAAATTCTGCATCATCCCCGACATGCGCGGCAGACTGGCCAGCCGCCCGGCCCATGCCGTCCTGCGCGAGGCGGAAAAGCTGGTCGACAACGGCGTGCGTGAGTTGCTGGTCATCTCTCAGGACACATCGGCCTATGGGCTGGACCGCAAATATGACGTGAACCCGTGGAAAGACCGCGAAGTGCGCAGCCACATCACTGATCTGGCGCGCGAGCTGGGTCAGCTGGATGCCTGGGTGCGGCTGCATTACGTCTATCCCTACCCCCATGTGCGCGACCTGATCCCGCTGATGGCGGATGCGGGGTGCAATGTGCTGCCCTATCTCGACATCCCGTTCCAGCATGCCCATCCGGACGTCCTGAAACGCATGGCCCGCCCGGCCGCTGCCGCCAAGACACTGGACGAGATCGCCGCCTGGCGCGCGACATGCCCGGACATCACCCTGCGCTCGACCTTTATCGTCGGCTATCCCGGCGAGACCGAGGCCGAATTCCAGACCCTGCTCGACTGGATGGACGAGGCGCAACTGGATCGTGTCGGCTGCTTCCAGTACGAAAACGTCGACGGCGCGCGGTCGAACGACCTGCCCGATCACGTGCCTGCCGAGATCAAGCAGGAGCGCTGGGAGCGGTTCATGGAAAAGGCACAAGCCATTTCCGAGGCCAAACTGGCCGCCAAGGTCGGTCAGAACATCGACGTAATCGTGGATGAGGTCGACGACGAAGCCGCCACCTGCCGAACCAAATCCGACGCCCCCGAGATCGACGGGAACCTGTTCATCGATGATGGGTTCGAGGGGTTGAAACCGGGGGATATCGTGACTGTCGAAGTTGAAGAAGCCGGGGAGTATGACCTGTGGGGGCGAATTCGGTAACCTGTTTCAGTTGCCTACTTGAAAACTGAACACTGTTTTTTCCTCGTCCCAAAGTCTCCAATCTACATTTCCTGCTTTCGCTTTTTCGAACGTAATCTTTAACGTTTCTACCACTCTGCAGCTATAATCTATTGAAAGAGATAATCCCGAGTTTATTGAAAACACTGATGAGGCATTCACTCCTTGATTCTTTTTAATAGTTTTCACATGTGAATTACCCGCTTCGTGACCAAGAAAAACAGATGGCGGTTTTGGTGCCGTCGCAGGTTGAATTTGGCGATAATACTTCTCACCTTCAGCATGCCGTGAAGCAGGATCAATACCAACAACGGTCGCGGTATAACGAATATCATTTGGGTTATAGTGGTTTACATACGCTTGAATATCCACATGAAGAGGAACAGATATCTGCTGCGTGCCCGCTTTTTTTACAAAATTGCTACTTAATTTCAGCGTCAAGTTATTCCAGTACGAAATCCCAAATGCAGCGCAACTGAACTTCATGGTTGCTTCACTTTGTGACTCTGTCTCAAACTCCGCAGAAATCTCAACATGGTTAGATATTTTTTTGTCCATGGTGACATCTACAATTGGCGCATAAACGGTTTTCCTCTCGGGCGGCGAGGAATGTTTATAGTAGGGTCCAAAAATAGTTTCGATCTTAGTTAAAATTTCATGAGCATCAGTATTTGATCTCACATTCATTACGTCAGGATATAAATCCGAATACTTATGCGGCACCAAAACAGAAGGTTTCAGGAAATCAATAACCTCAAATACATCACTGGCTTCATCAAAATGGCGAATCGGAGCTTGAAAAAATAGATCGCGTACGGAGTAATAGAAACGAAGCGGTTCATTTTCCCAAGCTGAATGCAAACTTTCAACATTGGCGCCTAGTGGCGTAAAGCCAGAACCTTGAAGTTCTGTTTCATCAAAATCATACATAGCCCTCTCCAATAGATAGATATAATCCTGACTCGAAAGGATAAGTTGATAGCCTCAAAAATTTGAATGTAGCAACTATCCGCTACGGAAAATATTGGGATTAAGGTGACTTTACTACAGCTTTGAATTTTAGCAATGATAGTTCAAATTGATCGATTGGCGCGATTGTAACGGTTCTTGTTCAAAACAGCCCAACCAAAACCACCACCCAAGCCACGCCCGCTGCCACGGCCGTTAACGCTACAGCCGCACTTGCCGCATCCTTGGCCTGCCCCGCCAGTTCGTGATGATCGGTCGAGGTGTGATCCACCGCCCGCTCGATGGCGGTGTTGAACAGTTCGGCCACCAGCACCAGTATCCCCAGCGCAAGGATCAGCGCGCGCTCTGCTGCGCCAAGCGGCAGCCACAAGGCCAGCGCGCCCGAGATCAGATTGGCCCAGACCCACACACGAAAGGAATACTCGGCGCGCCAGGTAACAACCAGACCCTGCCAGCTCCAGCGGGTGCGATCCCTTAGACGTTCGAAAAAGTTGCGCATGAGGGCTCCGGTCGTTCCAGCATACGGGTCGAAACTCCTGCCCGGCGGGCAAGAAAAAACCGCCCCAAGGGCGGCGCTGTCTCCAAAGGAAAACAGGCGGCCCCCAATAGGACCGCCTGTGGAATTCTTATTGTGCGACCGGGTTACAGACGGTCTGACCTGCTTCGGTGGTGGCCAGTTCATAGCCTGCCGAGCAGCTCGGGGTGCCGTACTTGTCATAGTCGGGCTGGATGTAAACCGGGGTCGGCTCTTCCTGCTGCGAGCACGCGGTCAAAACAACTGCGACGGCACTGAGAGCAGCGAGTTTAAGTTTCATGTCCATCATTCCTCTAATACTTTTCTGATATTGCCCAACTATTCGGGGCTTTGCATAGGATACGTGGTTGTTCACGATCTGGCAACCGAATCCGCCCATCAGTTCGGAGATGAGGCGAAACTATGCCGTAATATCAATCTTGTCGGATGAATCAGGCGGTATCAGCCGCTCATTTTCGCTTGCGCGAGCGCAAAGCCGCCTTGCGCATCGCAAAACCGCTCAAATCGCCCGGTTGACCTATCTCAGGCCGTTCAGCATATCGGCGTTCGCACAGAAATCCGGCGCCGCATCAGCCCTGGTCTGCTGGCACGCCAGCCATAGCGCGCACTTGTCATGGCAATGCGCCGCGCGACATCCGGTGATCAGTTCGGCGAATTGGTGCGACGACATACGGCCTTCGGCCATGGCTTCGGTAAAAGATACCCCCATGCAGCGGGCGACCGAGCGTGTGAGCCAAAAGTGTTTCTCGATATCTCCAATCGGGACCTGCGCCATCATCATTCCTCTGTGCGTCCGTTCCGAAGCTCGGCAAAACGGGCCCGGTTCGGGCAGGTCTCTGGCGCTTCGGCTATGCTCTGGTTTTCATCCAGCCACGCGGGGCAGCGCCCGGCCCATTCGCAGCTTCGGCACGACTGCACCATCCCGGCCCACTCATCCTGACTCAGCCGCCCGCTTCGGTGTTCGGACACGATGTCCACACCGGTTGCCTTGCCCATTCTCAGCACCAATCGAAGGTGCTTCATGATATCTCCGAGACGAGGCATTGCAGGGTCCACCGTTCAGGGGTTGAGACGTTCGAAAAGCTCCTGATTTCTGCAGTATTCCGGGGTGATCGGAGAGTGCTGGTTTTCCGAAAGGAACCGCGCGCAATGTCCGGGGTTCGGGCAGTCGCTGCACCTCAGCACTGCGTCCGAGATCTCATCAACGGAAACCTGGCCGCCAATGGCAGACTCCTGCAGGTCGATACCAAGGGCTCCCGCCATTCTGTCAACCAGTTCAGCATGATGGCGGAGCTTATTCGGATCGGACATCGTCGGTTCCTTTCTGTTGCGCTGTACAGTGGATACCGCAGCGCAGGCGCCCTGCCCTTGATGCAGGTCAAGACCCCGAACCGATGCTTTCCAGATAGGCACGCGTCGCGTCCTGAACGCGGCGAAAGCGATCTCCGCCCAGCTTTTTGCCGCCATACCAGCGTGTAACGACAATGACATGATCGCGCAGTTCCGCCCGTTCGATCATGCGCAGAATCACCATACCGGCCCCGGATTCACCGTCATCGGCCTTCAGGCCCCCGGTTGGCAGCATGGCCGCCCACGTGTTGTGCGTCGCCTTCGCATAGGCGCGATCCGATTTCAGCTCGGCCAGAACCGCATCCACCTCGGCGCGGCTTGAAACCTTTGCACCGCTTACGGCGTATTTCGAACCACGGTCGGTCAGGATCACACCCAACTTTGTCAGAGCGGTCATTGCACCAGCCCCAACCGGGCAGCGGTCTGGTTAACGATCTGGACACGCTGGGCGTTGGGGGGATGCGTTCCCAGAAACCGGTCGCCGGGATCAGGGATGCGCTCAAAAAACTTGACGCCGATAAGGGGGTTGTAGCCCGCCTTGTAGGTGATGATCGTCCCTAGCTGATCCGCCTCCAGCTCGAATTCCTTGGAATAGCTGCGCGCGCCAACAACTGCGCCCAGTTTTTGCGCCGATTCGATGCCCGCAGCATCACTTCCCAGCAAAACAGCCAGCCCGCCCAAAGCCACCGCGCCAGCCTCGGCATTCGCGGATTGCCGGGCGAGATGTCCGCGAATGTGGTGCGCGGCTTCATGCCCCATGACAAAAGCCAGTTCATCGCCGTTGCGCGCAGACTTTATCATCGACTGGGTGAAGATGATGACCGGACGCCCCTCTTTGTCGAGTGTCTGATACGCATTGACCTGCGCGCGCGGATTGGGATCCACAACGATCCTGAAATCGCAGTTTCCGTCGCTGGTCCGGCGTCGGCATTCGGACCGTGCTTGCGCCCCGATGTTGCGGCTGATCGCATTGAAATCCTTGGGCGCAGCCTGCGCATTGACCGTGGCAGGACCCCCTTGCGGCTCGGGATAGGCAATGGGCGCGGGTGCTGTCGCCGTACACCCGGCAATCGCAAGAACCAGCAAAAGAACAATCCGGCGCATCATGGGCCCCTCTAACGATCAGAACGGACAGAAAGAATAGCCCGGGCAATCAGCCACTTCCACTGTCGGTTTTTCTTTCAGCGGGTTGCCAAGCCCCGATTTGCCCTGCAGTCTGCCGATATGTTTTCGATTGAGCATGAATTCGACTCGACCGTCATTACTCTGGTGGACGAAGGTGACACACCCCTGCAAGAGGACGTGATCATCAACAGTTTTGCCGAATGCGTGACGCTGGAACAACTGGACCCCAGAACACAGCAGGTACAGAAAATCACACTGTCACCCGAACAGGTGCGTGATCTGGCCGCCGCACTGGACCTGCCCGAGGGGGTGTACCAGATACGGGAAACGCCGCCTCAGGAAACCTGAAGCAGCACAGACATCGGGCACAGGTTTCCACTGTCGCGAACGCTGGCGGGCATCCCGGTTCAGAAAGTTGAAAAATCGCGCTTTTCCCCTTGAATCAGAGGCGTCCCTGCCCGAGATACAGATGGCTTATGTAAAAAGGCTTCACATATGACGCTCAAAAATCCCGCCGCGCTGGAATTCCTGCTGTCCCGCCGTTCGCGCCCTGCCAAAACGCTGATCGCCCCTGCCCCCACGCGGGAGGAACTGATGCCGCTGCTGACCGCTGCGGCGCGCTGTCCGGATCATGGCAAGCTTGAGCCGTGGCGGTTCATCGTTCTGGAAAAAGGCGCAATGCCGCGCCTTGCGGACCTGACCGGATCGCGCGGCGAAGCACTGGGAAAAACGCCGGAAGATATCGCCAAGGCCAAAAACCAGTTCGAACTGGGACAACTGGCCGTCGCCGTGATCGAGGTGCAAAAGCCATCCGAAAAGATCCCGGCCCTCGAACAGACCTATTCAGCCGGTGCCGTGTGCCTGTCGCTGCTGAACGCGGCACTGGCGGCCGGATGGGGGGCGAACTGGCTGTCGGGCTGGCAGACCCACGACCGGGAATTCTGCGAACAGGCATTTGGGCTGGCGTCAAACGAACGTGTCGCCGGGCTGATTCACATCGCGACCGAAGGGTCTGCACCGCCCGAACGGCCCCGGCCGGACATTGATGCGATCACCCAATGGGTGAAGGAATGATCATCCTCAATTCCTTTTTCATGGCGCTTGGCCAGATCGGCGATCCGAGGTTTCGAAAGGTGCTGCTGCTGGGCGTCGGCCTGACATTTGCCCTTCTGGTCGCCGCCTATGCCGGTTTCTTGTGGTTTCTCAATACGCTGGTCGGCGAACAGGTCACCCTGCCGATACTGGGCGAGGTGACGTGGCTGAACGACCTGCTCAGCGTTTCGTCGTTTCTGCTGATGATGGTCCTGTCGGTGTTCCTGATGGTGCCGGTGGCGTCGGCCATCACCTCGATGTTTCTGGACGAGGTCGCTCAGGCGGTCGAGGACAAGCATTACCCGGCCCTACCGGCCGTTCCTCATGTCCCGATATGGGATTCCTTGCGCGATACGCTCAGCTTTCTGGGCGTCCTGATCGTCGCGAACCTGCTGGCCCTGATTTTGTACGCGATGTTCACGCCGCTGGCGCCGTTCATATTCTGGGCAATGAACGGGTTTCTTCTGGGACGGGAGTATTTCACGCTGGCCGCCATGCGGCGTCTGGGCCGCGAAGGGGCGCGCAAGCTTCGCGCGCAGCATATGCCAACGATCTGGATCGCCGGCACGTTGATGGCCATTCCGTTGTCGATACCGCTGATCAACCTGCTGATCCCGATTATCGGCGCGGCGACCTTTACCCATATCTATCACGGGGTGGCAGCCACCAGCCGGTGACCGCCACGCCGGTTTTTACAGCGTTTTGGCTTTATTCAAGCGGTGGCAACTGGTTGAACCAGTCGATATCGCGCACCGTGATCAGGCCGGAAATGATGATGCCCGCGATGATCGCCCACAGCACCACGGAAACAGCCGTGGTGATCCACATCTTCTTTTTCAGATGATGCTCTTCGGGCGCGCCTGCATGGGTGCCCGGCACGATCTCGCCCACATCGCCCTGGGTCTTGATCCGGATGGGCAGGATCACAAGCAACGTCATGAACCAGATGACGGCAAACAGAACTATGGCTGCGGTGATGGTCATGCGTCAGCCTCCGGGTTTATGCGCTCAGACCTGCTCAAGCTCGACAAGGCAGCCGTTGAAATCCTTGGGATGCAGGAACAGCACCGGCTTGCCATGCGCCCCGATCTTGGGCTCGCCCGAGCCCAGCACCCGCGCGCCGGTCTCCTTGAGATGATCGCGCGCGGCGATGATATCTTCTACCTCATAGCAGACATGATGGATACCGCCCGAGGGGTTCTTGTCCAAAAAACCCTTGATCGGGCTGTCGTCACCCAGCGGATACAGCAGTTCGATCTTGGTATTGGGCAGCTCGATGAACACGACAGTGACACCATGATCGGGCTCGTCCTGCGGTGCGCCGACCTTGGCGCCCAGCGCGCTGCGATATTGCTCGGACGCCGCCTCCAGATCCGGAACAGCAATTGCAACGTGGTTCAGCCTGCCGATCATGACAATCTCCTCTTATCTCCGTTGGCGCGGTTATGCGGGCAGACCCGTCAAAG
Source organism: Ruegeria sp. C11 (assembly GCF_056537725.1). NCBI lineage: Bacteria > Pseudomonadati > Pseudomonadota > Alphaproteobacteria > Rhodobacterales > Roseobacteraceae > Ruegeria > Ruegeria sp. C11. Next base: position 292,392 of record NZ_JBQFSB010000003.1, read on the forward strand.
GGCAAGTGCGCCAAATTGCATTAACCCTGTGTTAGCCGGATTTTCCTAACGTGAAGCACCCGCTGTTAAGGAGGTCTGCAATGAACGATTCGGTTCCTTCCACCACGTCGCACGCATTTCCCGGCACCATGCGCCCGTTGCTGGGCCAAACCATTCTTGTCGTCGAGGACAGCCGGTATGCCTGCGATGCCATGCGGTTGATGTGCTTGCGCAGCGGGGCCAGAATGCGTCGCGCGGATTGCCTGAAATCCGCGCACCGCCATCTCAGACTCTACCGTCCTTCGGTGATCGTGGTGGATCTGGGCCTGCCCGACGGCAACGGCGCGGACCTGATTGCCGAACTTTCCCAAAACAGCCCCCGGATCGGAGTGATTCTGGGAACCTCCGGCGACGACAGCGTCGGCACCACCGCCCTCGACGCCGGGGCGGACGGGTTTCTGGCGAAACCGCTGACCTCGCTGGCCGAGTTCCAGACTGCCATTCTTGACCTGCTGCCCGCAGACAGGCGCCCTGCTGTCCCCGTTGATCAGCAAGATCAGGTGATCTGCCCCGATCCGTTGGCCTATCAGGACGACATTACCCATATTGCCGAGCTTCTGACCGAGCCGAGTGATGACCGGGTTCTGGGCTATGCCGCCCAGTTCATCGGGGGCATCGCCCGAGCGGCCGGGGATCACGTATTGGAAGACGCCGCGCGCGATCTGACTGCCTCGCGCTCTCGGGGGGCACCGGTCACGGCTCAGACCGCGCGGCTGGTCGGGCTGGTGCAGAACAGACTGCAACAGCGCGAGGCGATCTGAGATGGTGACGGCCTATTTCATCACGGCAACATGCCTGTGCCTCTGGCTCTACCGGCAGACCCGATCGGCCGCGCGCTCCATTCGCGACGGCCGCACTCATGACGCCGATCTGCTGGATCACGTGATCCCCGATGCAGCCTCGCGGAAATAGTGAACTGATTGTTAAGACTGCATTGCCGAAGCAAACCGTAGGGCGTTAACCCACCGCCGATGCAGTTTTCAGGACCTTGAATAGTTGTACAAACCGGAAGATTGGCCAGTTTCAACTGGTACAAATCCACACTTTTCCGCCACCAGCGGCAAAAGGCGCCGCCCGCGCCAGGCGCGGGCGGGTAGTCTTACTCCTGCGGAATGACCCGCAGACCAAGCTCCATCAACTGGTCCGAAGTCGGCTCTGACGGCGCCGCCATCATCAAATCTTCGGCGCGCTGGTTCATCGGGAACATGATGACTTCGCGGATATTCACGGTGTCGGCCAGCAGCATGACGATCCGGTCGATACCGGCAGCACAGCCACCATGCGGCGGAGCGCCGTACTGGAACGCGTTAACCATTCCACCAAAGCGCTTACGCACTTCGTCCTCGCCATAACCGGCGATTTCAAAGGCCTTGAACATGATCTCGGGCTTGTGGTTCCGGATCGCGCCCGACAGAATCTCATAGCCGTTGCAGGCCAGATCGTACTGATATCCCAACACCTTAAGCGGATCGCCGTTCAGCGCCTCCATGCCCCCCTGGGGCATCGAGAACGGGTTGTGCTCAAAGTCGATCTTGCCGGTTTCCTCGTCCTGTTCGTAGATCGGGAAATCCACGATCCAGGCAAAGGCAAAACGGTCTTTCTCGGTCAGGCCCAGCTCTTCGCCGATGACGTCACGCGCTTTTCCTGCAACCTTTTCGAAGGCTTTCGGCTTTCCGCCCAAAAAGAACGCCGCATCACCAACGCCCAGACCCAACTGCTGACGGATCGCCTCGGTCCGTTCGGGGCCGATGTTCTTGGCCAGCGGACCTGCTGCCTCCATCCCCTCGCCCTGATCGCGCCAGAAGATATAGCCCATACCGGGCAGCCCTTCTTTCTGAGCAAAGGCATTCATGCGGTCACAGAACTTGCGGCTACCCCCGGTAGGCGCCGGGATCGCGCGAATCTCGGTGCCTTCCTGTTCCAGCAGCTTGGCAAAAATCGCAAAGCCGGAACCACGGAAATGTTCGGACACACTCTGCATCTTGATGGGGTTACGCAGGTCAGGCTTGTCGGTGCCATACCACAGCGCTGCATCCTTGTAGGAAATCTGCGGCCACTCCTGATCGACCTTGTGACCCTCGCCGAACTCTTCGAACACGCCTGTCAAGACAGGCTGAATCGTGTCGAACACGTCCTGCTGTTCGACAAACGACATCTCAAGGTCCAGCTGGTAAAAGTCCGTAGGCGACCGGTCGGCGCGCGGATCTTCGTCGCGGAAACAGGGCGCGATCTGGAAATATTTGTCGAAGCCCGAGACCATGATCAGCTGCTTGAACTGCTGCGGAGCCTGCGGCAGTGCATAGAATTTACCCGGATGCAGGCGCGAAGGCACCAGAAAGTCACGCGCGCCTTCGGGTGAGGATGCCGTGATGATCGGCGTCTGGTATTCACGGAAGCCCTGATCCCACATGCGGCGACGCATCGAGGCCACGACGTCTGAGCGCAAGGTCATGTTGCGCTGCATCGCCTCGCGGCGCAGGTCCAGATACCGATAGCGAAGGCGCGTTTCCTCGGGGTACTCCTGATCTCCGAACACCATCAGTGGAAGCTCTGCAGCCGATCCCAGCACTTCCAACTCGCGGACATACACCTCGATCTCGCCGGTAGGCAGCTTGGGGTTCACCAGTTCCGGGGCTCGCGCCTTGACGGTGCCGTCAATGCGGATACACCATTCGGACCGGACGTTTTCCAGCTCGGCAAACGCTGCGCTATCGCCGTCGCACAGAACCTGAGTTACGCCGAAATGGTCGCGCAGGTCGATGAACAACACACCGCCATGATCGCGCACGCGATGAACCCAGCCGGACAGGCGAACGGTTTCACCGACATTGGCGGCAGTCAGATCGGCGCAGGTGTGGCTGCGGTAGGCGTGCATCAGTCATATCCCTTCGGGCGGAGAATTCGTCGCGCCGATACACCGCGATAGCCACAGGAAGTCAAGGGTTCCGCGCCCAACCAGACCCGGTGTCACGCAAATGCAAGACAAAACCTGTTTTTGCCATATGTTATAAGTACAATGAATTCGGATAGTTGAGCCCGTTTACCGGGTGCCAGGCCAATTTCTGAAAGGAGTATGACGGCTCATGTGGCAGGCTATTTTTCACAGATTACTGACAGAATTTATCATCCGGGGCTCGCTCGGGGTGACATATCCGGACGGTTCCGAACATGTATATGGGGACGGAACCGCTCTGAACGCTGCAATTCACATCCATGACAAAGCCCTTTTGCCGCGACTGTGCCGCAATATCGAACTGGCCTTTGGCGAGGGGTACATGGACGGGAAATTGACGATCACAACCGGTGGGCTGGAAGACGTCATGCGCATTGCGATTCGCAATATCGTGGGCGGTCACCTTCCGAAAGCGCACAAGTGGCTCGCAAGGGGGCAGTTCCTGTTGCGCCCCATCCTTCAAAGGAACTCGCTTCGTTCAGCGCGCCGTAACGTTGCCCACCATTACGATATCTCGGACGATTTCTATCGGCTGATGTTGGATCGGGATATGCAGTACAGCTGCGCCTACTTCGACGCCCCCAACCGAACACTGGAACAGGCGCAGATCGCTAAAAAAGACCATATCGCGCGCAAGCTGTGTCTGGAGCCGGGCATGAAGGTTCTGGATATCGGCTGCGGCTGGGGTGGATTGTCGCTGACATTGGCGCGGGATTACGGTGTTCAGGTTACCGGCTTGACATTGTCGGAAAACCAACACGCAACAGCACGTCAGCGCGTTCATCAGGCGGGATTGCAAAACCGCGTCGAAATAAAGTTGCAGGATTACCGCGAACTGGATGGAAAATTCGACCGTATCGTTTCTGTCGGTATGTTGGAACATGTCGGGGTACCGCATTACCCCGAATATTTCGGCAAGGTCTCGGACCTGCTTGATCCGGATGGCGTTGCCCTGATTCACACGATCGGACGGAACGGACCGCCCAAGAATCAGTCTCCGTTTTTGAACAAATACATATTCCCGGGCGGCTACGTGCCTTCATTATCCGAGTTGATCGAACCGCTTGCGCATACAGGAATGTGGTTTCTGGATATCGAGAGTCTGCGGCTGCACTACGCCAAGACCCTGCGGTGTTGGCGCGACCGGTTCGAGGCGAACCTCGATAAGGTGCGCGCTATGTATGACGAGCGGTTTATCCGAATGTGGCGGTTCTATCTGACGGCCTGTATTCTGGTTTTCGAGGAACGCGATCAGACCGTGTTTCAGTTGCAGCTCGGGCACCGTAGTGACGCAGTACCGCTGACACGCGATTACCTGTATCGCCTCGATGCCCACCTGCGCGACGCGGCAGAGTAATTCTTCAGAATGGCCTTTGCACGTTGCCCGAATAGAAATAGACACCCAGCCCGGCGGCGAAAATGATGTTGCCAGCAATGGCATGCAACAACACCGCATAGAAGAACGAGCCGCGTTTTCTGTAAGCCCATGCAAACAAAAGACCGCCGGCAAAGGTCATCGCGGCGACGATCCAGCTCCAGTACATGAGATGCGCAAAGGAAAAGATTGCCGAGTTCAGGACATAGGATGCGCGCCCATTCGGCAGGATTGCATGATAGCGCCGGAAAAACAGTGGCCTAAACAGCAACTCCTGCGGCAGGGCCGAGGCCAGAGGATAGCCGATCCAGATGATCAGCAGAAACTCCGGCCTGTTTAGCAAAAGGAAATATGCAACGTCAGGCCGCGTGATCTGGATGAGAACCGAGCAGAACACCACCATCCCAAGTGTAAACAGAACGACCTCGCGCCAGGACCAGTTTCGCCAGCCAAAACGCAATTCCGCCCAGGCAAAACCGGGCGTCCGATGCAATAAGACGACACCGATCGCAGTGAAGGTGAACAGGGCCGGGAACATCCAGTCTGGCGGCAACAGCACGGCGATCAGCAGCGGCGCTGCCAAGAAAAACAGAGCAAACTCCATGCGCAGACGCAGATGCGTCGGGAATGATACAGCCGAGGTTCTGTCACTGCTCACGTCAACACCAACTCTGCCCGGATCAGCCCACGTAACGAATTTCCCACCTGCACCTTTCGTGCATTTTTCAGATCGGTCAAGGTCAGTCTTGCCTCGGATATGTCACCGTTTTCAAGCAGTTCCTGACGCAGGACGCCCGGCAGCAAGCCGGATGACAAAGGTGGTGTCAGATGGCGGCCATCCTGCGTTTCGATGAAAAGGTTGGTGATGGTACCCTCGCAAAGTTCGCCACGCTCGTTCAGAAACAGCAACTCATCTACGCCGACCGCCATACCCTTGCGGGCCGTATCGTAAACTTCGCGCCGGGTTGTTTTGTGCCGCAGCCAGAAATCCGAGGACTTCAGCCGGTTTTGTGAAATGGCAACGTTCCAGACAGGCGGGTTGTCGGCCAACGGCCCGCTTGTCAGTTCCAATTCGCCGGATGCATCCAGTGTCAGCCTGCATCGCAACGCGGTATCATTCGATATACCGCCCAGCATCTGCAAAGCCTTATGTCGGTCAAACGGCACTGCCAGAGCATCGGCGGATCGGGCCATCCGATCCAGATGCAGGTCCCCACGAATGACACCCTGCCCCGGACGAAAACCCAGCGTTTCGATCAGGCGGAAATCAGGCTCAACTGGTGGGCAAAGCGGGCTTTCCATAGCGCTTCCTCATATTCAGACGAGGCGGTACTGTCCCAAACCACGCCGCCGCCGACATTCAGTGTTGCCATGTCACCGTCAACCATCATGGTCCGGATCGCTACATTGAACTCGGATCGGCCATCCGGGGCGGCCCAGCCAATCGTGCCACAGTAGATATCCCGCGGCCATGGCTCCAGTTCAGCCAGAATCTCCATCGCTCTGATCTTTGGTGCACCGGTGATGGACCCGCAGGGAAACAGCGCGGCCATGATATCGGAAAGACCCGCATCGTCGCGCAGCTGCGCCCGAACCAGCGAGACCATCTGATGGACCGTGGCATAGGTTTCTACCTTGAACAGTTCCGGCACCTTGACCGACCCCGGCACCGCCACCCGGCTGATATCGTTGCGCAGCAGGTCAACGATCATCAGGTTTTCGGCCCGGTTCTTCTCATCCGACGACAAGAACGCCCGGCGGCGCGCATCTTCGTGCGCATCCGGACTGCGAGGCTGGGTGCCCTTCATCGGGCGGGTTTCGATTGTCCCCGATGCATCTGTGCGAAAGAACAACTCAGGCGAACGGCTCAGCAGGTCCGGCAGGCCTGCCTGTTCCACCAACGCGCCAAACCCCACGCGCTGGCGGTCTGCAAGAGCTGCATATAACGACGCGCTGCTTCCTTCGACGCCAAGATCAATAGGAAATGTCAGATTGGCCTGATAGATATCCCCGGCCCCGATTGCCTCATGCACCTTTCGGAAGGCACAGGCATAGCGATCCTCATCCCAACGGGGCTCGAACCGGGCAATCCCACCCCGCCCTTCGGTCAAATCAGAAGTGTCAGGTGCGTCGTAAACCCCGAAGCACATCAGCGGCAAACGCCGGTTCGCGGGCATTCGCGATGCAAGACGGGGCTCCAGCGCGTATCCCATTTCATAGCTGGCATATCCGGCAAGCCAGAAGCCCTCGGCCCGCGCGTCATCGAGTGCCGCCAAAGCCTGCGGCACTTCATGCGCGAAATCCGCGCGGATCATCCGGACTGGTCGGTCAAAACGCGTTCCCGGCCCGGCTGCTCCCTGATCAAAGCGAATACGCAATTGCATCCCCATTTGCCGTATTGCGCGATATAGAGATATCAGGGATGAGCGAAAGGGGGAAAGCGGCATTTTCATCTCTGTTTCCGATCCCCCTTGAACCTTTTCGCGTGGTCCCTATAACGCACGACAATTTGGGCGCTTGGGCGGTGCCCCTGACTCGCGGAAAATCGAAGGAACAAGGCCATGCCGAAGAGAACCGACATCCAGTCGATCATGATCATCGGGGCGGGGCCCATTGTCATCGGTCAGGCCTGTGAGTTCGACTATTCCGGTGCTCAGGCGTGCAAGGCGCTGCGCGAGGAAGGATACCGGGTCATTCTGGTGAACTCGAACCCCGCCACGATCATGACCGATCCCGGGCTGGCCGACGCGACCTATATCGAACCGATCACGCCCGAGGTGGTTGCCAAGATCATCGAAAAGGAACGCCCCGACGCCCTGCTGCCCACGATGGGTGGACAAACCGGGCTGAACACCTCGCTGGCGCTGGAAGAGATGGGTGTGCTCGACCAATTTGGTGTCGAGATGATCGGCGCCAAGCGTGACGCCATCGAAATGGCCGAAGACCGCGCCCTGTTCCGCGAGGCGATGGATCGACTGGGTCTTGAGAACCCCAAGGCAACCATCGTGACCGCCCCCAAGCGCGAGGACGGTTCTACCGATCTGGATGCAGGTGTGCAGATGGCTTTGGATGAGCTTGAGGAAATCGGCCTTCCCGCCATCATCCGTCCTGCATTTACACTGGGCGGAACCGGCGGCGGTGTGGCCTATAACCGCGAGGATTATATCCATTTTTGCCGCTCGGGCATGGATGCGTCGCCGGTCAATCAGATCCTCGTCGATGAAAGCCTGCTGGGCTGGAAAGAATACGAGATGGAGGTGGTCCGGGACACCGCCGACAACGCCATCATCGTCTGCTCCATTGAAAACGTCGACCCGATGGGTGTGCACACCGGCGACTCGATCACGGTGGCCCCTGCCCTGACGTTGACCGACAAGGAATACCAGATCATGCGCAACGGCTCGATCGCCGTTCTGCGTGAGATTGGCGTGGAAACCGGTGGCTCGAACGTGCAGTGGGCAATCAACCCCGATGATGGCCGTATGGTCGTGATCGAAATGAACCCGCGCGTGTCGCGGTCCTCGGCGCTGGCCTCAAAAGCGACCGGTTTCCCGATTGCCAAGATCGCGGCGAAACTGGCGATTGGCTACACGCTGGACGAGCTGGACAATGACATCACCAAGGTGACCCCGGCCTCGTTCGAGCCGACCATCGACTATGTTGTCACCAAGATCCCGAAATTCGCATTCGAGAAATTCCCCGGCTCGGAACCCTATCTGACCACCGCGATGAAGTCGGTGGGTGAGGCAATGTCCATCGGCCGCACCATCCACGAATCGATGCAAAAGGCACTGGCGTCGATGGAATCGGGCCTGACCGGGTTTGATGAGATCGAAATTCCGGGCTTGAATGTGGGTGTTTGGGACGAGGCCGACGACAAGGCCGCCGTGATCAAGGCGATCAGCCAGCAGACGCCCGACCGTCTGCGCACCATCGCGCAGGCCATGCGTCACGGTCTGACCGATGACGAGATTTTCGGCGTCACCAAGTTTGACCCGTGGTTCCTTGCCCGCATCCGCGAGATCGTCGATGCCGAGCGTCAGGTGCGCAAGGACGGCCTGCCCGTGACCGAGAAAGGCATCCGCAAGCTGAAAATGCTGGGCTTCACCGACGCGCGTCTGGGCAACCTGACTGGCCGTGACGAAGACAATGTCCGCCGCGCCCGCCGCAATCTGGGCGTAGCGGCAGTGTTCAAACGCATCGACACCTGCGCCGCCGAGTTCGAGGCGCAGACTCCCTACATGTATTCGACCTATGAGGCCCCGATGATGGGTGAGGTCGAATGCGAGGCGCGTCCGAGTGATCGCAAAAAGGTCGTCATCCTTGGCGGTGGCCCGAACCGGATCGGTCAGGGGATCGAGTTCGACTATTGCTGCTGTCACGCCTGTTTCGCGCTGACCGAAGCCGGGTACGAGACTATCATGGTCAACTGCAACCCCGAGACGGTTTCGACCGACTATGACACCTCGGATCGCCTGTATTTTGAGCCGCTGACCTTTGAACACGTGATGGAAATCCTGACGAAAGAACAGGAAAACGGCACGTTGCACGGCGTTATCGTTCAGTTTGGCGGCCAGACACCGCTGAAACTGGCCAACGCGCTTGAGGCCGAGGGCATTCCGATCCTCGGTACCACGCCGGACGCCATCGACCTGGCCGAGGACCGCGAGCGGTTCCAGGCGCTGGTCAACGATCTGGGTCTGAAGCAGCCCAATAACGGTATTGCCTCGACCGACGAACAGGCCCTGGAAATTGCCGAAGACATCGGCTTTCCGCTGGTGATCCGCCCCTCTTACGTGCTGGGTGGCCGCGCGATGGAAATCGTGCGCGATATGGATCAGCTGAAACGCTATATCAACGAGGCCGTGGTGGTTTCGGGTGACAGCCCGGTTCTGCTGGACAGCTATCTGGCCGGTGCGGTCGAACTGGACGTGGATGCGCTGTGCGATGGTACCGACGTTCACGTAGCCGGTATCATGCAGCATATCGAAGAGGCAGGCGTGCACTCGGGTGACTCGGCATGTTCGCTGCCGCCCTATTCGCTCTCGAAAGAAATCCTCGACCAGATCAAGGATCAGGCGTTCAAACTGGCCAAGGCGCTGAACGTCGTAGGCCTGATGAACGTGCAGTTCGCCATCAAGGATGATGAGATCTATCTGATCGAGGTGAACCCACGCGCCAGCCGCACCGTGCCTTTCGTTGCAAAGGCGACGGACAGCGCGATTGCTTCAATCGCGGCGCGGGTTATGGCCGGTGAAAAGCTGTCGAACTTCCCGATGCGCCCGCCTTATCAGGAAGGCAAGGACACCAAGATCGCCGATCAGATGACGCTGGCCGATCCGAACATGCCTTGGTTCTCGGTAAAAGAGGCCGTGCTACCCTTTGCCCGTTTCCCCGGCGTCGATACTATTCTGGGTCCGGAAATGCGTTCGACCGGCGAGGTCATGGGCTGGGATCGCGACTTCCCGCGCGCTTTCCTCAAGGCGCAGATGGGCGCAGGCATGGTGCTGCCTTCATCGGGCCGGGCCTTTGTCTCGATCAAAGACGCCGACAAGGGTGCTGCAATGCTGGAGGCCGCGCAGGTGCTGGTGGCACAGGGCTTCAACCTGGTTGCAACGCGCGGCACGCAAAGCTGGCTGGAGGGGCACGGAGTTCCCTGTGACGTTGTCAACAAGGTGTATGAAGGTCGCCCAGACGTGGTGGACATGCTCAAAGACGGACAGGTACAGCTGTTGATGAACACAACCGAAGGCGCGCAGGCCGTCGAGGATAGCAAAGCAATTCGCTCGATCGCGCTCTATGACAAAATCCCCTACTTCACGACCGCTGCGGCCAGCCACGCAGCCGCGCTGGCGATCAAGGCGCAAGCCGAAGGGGATGTCGAAGTCAAATCCCTGCAGGGATAAAACACCCCGAACATTGGCAGGGCCGGTTTTTTTACCGGTTTTGCCAATGTTTCTTTTCCCTCCGCGAAAAATGACGACCGATCACCCGGGTTGTTTCGAACCGTCGCGCAAATGGCGGAAAACCACCTGTGGGCGTGCATTCCCTCGGGTAAGCCACCCTTGATCCGGTGCGGTACTGACTGCATTTTGTGCAAATCCAAAAAATATTCAGGACCCGCCATGTACACGCCCGCCATAACCGGAACCGGTGTCTTTACGCCCGATAACGTCATCACGAATGCCGAGCTGGTCGTGGCCTTCAATGCCTATGCCGACAAGAAGAATGCCGAGAACGCCGAAGCGATTGCCGCGGGCCGGATGGAGCCGATCCAGTACTCTTCGGAAGAGTTCATCCTAAAGGCATCAGGGATCGAGAACCGGTACGTCATGGACAAGACCGGCATTTTGAACCCGAACATCATGCACCCGATCTTGCGTCAGCGCAGCGATGACGAGCCGGGCATAATGACCGAGATGGCCGTTGATGCCTGCAACAAGGCACTGGCACAGGCTGGTCGAACAGCCGAAGACATTGATCTGGTGATCTGTGCCGCTTCGAACCATGAACGCGCCTATCCGGCTGTTGCGGTCGAGATTCAGCAAGCTCTTGGCGTCAGGGGCTTCGGATTCGACATGAATGTCGCCTGCTCCTCTGCGACGTTTGGCATTCAGGCGGCGGCCGATATGGTGCGGTCCGGTTCGGTCCGGGCAGCGATAGTTGTGAACCCCGAAATCTGTTCGGGGCATCTGGAATGGCGGGACAGGGATTGCCACTTCATTTTTGGCGATGTGGCCACCGCGACCGTGATTGAGCGAGTCGAAGATGCAAAGGGACCGCATTTCGAGATTCTGTCGACCCGTTGCGCTACGGAATTTTCCAACAATATTCGAAACAACAATGGCTTTCTGCGACGGGCCCGCCCGGATGGCCTGGCGGACCGGCGAGACATGCAGTTCATGCAAAACGGGCGCAAGGTGTTCAAGGAAGTGCTGCCGATGGTAAGCCAGCACATCACGGATCACATGGATGCCGAAGGGCTGAGCAGCAGTGATCTGAAACGCCTTTGGCTGCATCAGGCCAACAAGACCATGAACGATTTCATTGGCAAAAAGGTGCTGGGCCGAGAGCCGGAACCGAATGAACAGCCCAATATTCTGCAGGACTATGCTAACACCTCATCCGCCGGATCAATCATCGCGTTTTCCAAACATTCGGATGATCTAAACAGTGGCGACGTGGGGCTAATCTGTTCGTTTGGCGCGGGATATTCAGTGGGGTCTGTGATCGTCCGCAGGCACGCCTGATCCGTTCAGGACGTTACCACCAACCAGCCCAAGTGGCTCAGCTTACGCTTTCCTCTTCGAGGTGAAGCTTCATTTCGATCAGCACCTGCTGCAACAGGCTGGTTTCCTTCAGCAGGCGCTTGGCCTCATTCACAGTGATAATGCCGTCCTCGATAGCGGACTGGTATTCGGTCATCAGCATTGCAAACCGCTGGCTGAGCGCGATCACATCGGAATTCACACCTCCGGTGCGGGGCGCGTCGGTGTTCCGGTCGCCATAAGACAAGGTGATGCTTTTCAGATCGGCCAGCGCCGAGGTCACATGCGGAAAGGTTGCAGCGTTTTCCAGTTTCGCGACAGCATCCACGGGCATGAACCGGTCGGCATGCTCCGCATTATCTGAATAATATCGCCCCAGCGTTGCCTTGGATTTACCGGTAATCTCGCACGCGGCTTCGATTCCGACGTCCTTAACCAAAGCTTCGGTATGTTTCTTGAGATATGTACCGATTTCGGCCATTTTTTTACCTTCGCTACCTGCGCTCACCCCTTCCCGATCATGTCTGCCGGGGAAAGGGCCGGAAATTTTCCCATTCAAGACTAATAAGTCAAATGTCATACCTTGGCTATCCCTCAGATTTACGGGGGATTTTGTGAGTGAGTGGCGGCAGTTCATGCCGGTAAAGAGTGACGTGAAGGCAACATTTATCGCCTTACGCTGGTTTGGTCGCATGTTGACCAACGGCGTCGCTGTTGCGGAAGCGGGGTTTCCATCCCCTAAGAGCATCTGCTCAGCCTCTGCAACCGCAACGGTGGCGTCGTTAGCCTTGGTTTGACTTGCCCGCCCGAAAAAGTCGTTCTAGACCCGGCGCATGGCAAAGCTCTACTTCAACTACTCCACCATGAATGCAGGCAAATCCACGGTTTTGCTGCAGGCCTCCCACAACTACCGCGAGCGCGGGATGGAAACCTATCTTCTGACCGCCGCCATCGATGGGCGCGCTGGCAATGGGCAGATTGCATCGCGAATCGGAATCTCGGCCGAAGCCGACACATTCAGCCCAGCGGACGATGTTTTCAGCATGATTGAGCGCCGCCTGAATCAGGGACCTGTGGCCTGTGTATTCGTGGACGAGGCGCAGTTTTTGTCCGAAGATCAGGTCTGGCAACTGGCACGGGCCGTTGATGATCTTAAAGTGCCGGTTCTGGCCTATGGCTTGCGGGTCGACTTTCAGGGACGGCTTTTTCCAGGCTCTGCCACACTGTTGGCCCTTGCGGACGAGATGCGCGAAGTTCGAACCATCTGCGAATGCGGACGCAAGGCGACAATGGTGATTCGCCGGGATGAGGACGGGAACGCCATCACCGAGGGCGCACAGGTACAGATCGGCGGGAACGAGACTTATGTCTCGCTCTGCCGCAAGCACTGGCGTGAAGCCGTCGGAATGTGATCTCAGACCGCGTTGGGAAGTGTGCGCCCTTCTGCGAAGGCTGCGACATTATCCAACGCCATATGCCCCATATCCGTCCGCACTTCTTCGGTTGCCGTCCCCAGATGCGGCAGCAAGGTGACGTTTTCCATCTTGCAAAGGGCATCCGGAACTGCCGGCTCGAATTCATACACGTCCAGCCCCGCACCTGCGATCTGACCGTCCTGCAAGGCGGTAATCAGTGCAGATTCGTGGATAACCTCACCTCGTGCGATGTTCACGAGGATTGCCGACGGATTCATTGCAGCCAAAACACCGGCGTCAATCAGGTGCCGGGTTTCAGGACCGCCGGGAACGGCCAGCACCAGAAAATCGACGGATGCGGCCAAAGCATCAAGATCGGCAATGTACTCCGCAGTAAAATCGAGCTCTTTCCCGCTGCGGGCCAGATAAGAAACCTGCATCCCGAACCCGAAATGGCAGCGCCGGGCGATAGCCTGCCCGATACGCCCCATGCCGACAATTCCGACCCGTTTGCCCGTCACGTGGTGACCCAGCATCTGCGTCGGATGCCACCCCTGCCAGTTACCGGAACGAACCAACCTCTCCCCCTCGCCCGCGCGGCGGGCCGTAGTCAGGATCAGCGTCATGGCTATATCTGCGGTCGCGTCGGTGACGGCTCCGGGCGTGTTCGACACCTGTAGGCCCGCCGATTGCGCAGAAGCCACGTCGATGTGGTTAAATCCGACTCCGAAATTGGCCAGCAATTTGCAACGCGGATTCGGAACCTGAGAAAACACCGCAGCAGAGAACAGATCACCCAATGTGGGTACCACCACGTCAAACTCGGCAAGCGCCCGCAGCATCTCGCCCTCATCAAGGGGCAGGTTGCTGGAACGGATTTCAGTGTTGAACGTGTCACGCGCGCGCGCTTCGACTGCGGGCGGCATGGGGCGTGTGATCCACAGTTTCATCAGTGCATCCTGCCGCCAACAGGCACCTTGCCATCGGGGCCGATCAAAACGATTTCGCCTTTATCGTCGGGCAATCCAAGCACCAGAACTTCGGACATGAACTTGCCGATCTGGCGTGGAGGAAAGTTGACTACGGCCATCACCTGCTTGCCCACCAAAGCGGACGGATCGTAATGCGCCGTGATCTGGGCAGAGGTTTTGCGTTCACCGATTTCGCCACCAAAATCGATCCACAACTTGATCGCGGGTTTGCGGGCTTCTGGATATTCTTCGGCCCGAATGACCTCGCCCACGCGGATGTCGACCTTGAGAAAGTCGTCAAAAGAAATCTCACTCACGCGACAACTCCTTTGAGCGTTCAGTGGCGGCGTTCACGGCCCGGTGCAACAGGTCGGGGAAACCTGTCTCCTCATGCATCAGAACCTCAAGCGCAGCCTGTGTCGTGCCGTTGGGTGATGTGACGTTGACGCGCAACTGCGAAGGATGGTCATCCGCTGCGACGGCCAGAGCCCCGGCGCCGGCAACGGTGGATTTGGCCAGCTTCATCGCAAGTTCGTGTGGCAGGCCGTGCGCCTCGCCAGCAGCGGCCAGTGTTTCGATCAGATGGAATACGTAGGCCGGGCCAGAACCGCTGACGCCGGTCACGGCGTCCATCTGCGCCTCATTTTCAAGCCGCACGGTTTCGCCAACGGCGGATAACAGGTTCTCGGCCAGCGTCAGGTGCGAATCCCCTGCATGAGCGTTTCCGATCAACGCGGTGATGCCCTGACGGATTGCGGCAGGCGTGTTGGGCATAGCACGAATGATAGGAGTTCCGCCGCCAAGTACCTTTTCAAACGTCTCAAGCGAGGTACCGGCAGCAACCGAGACGAATAAACTGCCACCCCCACCCAGTGCCTGAATCGCCGGCAGCGCCTCGCCCATCATCTGTGGCTTCACGGCCACCAGCACCACCGCTGGCGCTTCGGGCAAAGGTGTGTTGATGTTGACGCCCTGCGCCTTCAGCCAATCTGACGGATACGGGTCGACGACCCAAACCGAAGACGCGGGTAGGCCATGCTCCAGCCAACCTGCAAGCATGGCCGATCCCATTTTCCCGCAGCCCAAAAGCACCAGCCCCTGATCCGCGACGTGCGACATGTCCATGATTGCCCCTCCCCAATGTCTTCAGGTTCGGGGCAAAGCTTTACGCACGGCCATAAGCCTCTGCAATGGCGACTTGCATCGCATCCGACGGGGTACGGTTGCCCCATGTCACCAATTGGATGGCCGGATAGTATCGCTCGGCGCTCAGAACCGCCGCGGTAATCATCGTGTCAATCTGCTCCGGGCTGGCCGACTGGCCACCCGCAAGAACCAGACCATAGCGGTAAACCATCAGTTTCTGGTTTGCCCAGTACGTAAAGGCACCTGCCCAGCACTGATCGTTCATGGCGTTGAGCAATTCGTACAGTTCCGGAACCCGCTCCTGCGGCGGCTCCATCTCGAACGAACAGACCATCCGCAGCGTTTCGTCAAAGCCGGACCAAGCCAGGGTGATTGAATACGTACGCCACTGACCTTCGACCGCCATGGCAATCTGATCGTCCCCGATACGGTCGAAATCCCAGTCGTGATGTTCGGCGAGATGCTCAACAATGTCGATCGGATGAATGTCTTCTTCGAGGTACTGTTCGGAAAGGGCCATAATACCACCTCACTAAATTCTAGCTGGTCGGGGCTGGCAGCGCCCCAGCGCTAGTTGCCTGCTCTACAAGCCGGGCTTCCCCCTTTGGCCTGTACTAAATATGGTGCGATGTGGCAGGTACCCTGACAACCCCTATTTTTGGGGATAACAGCAATAAGTTGTGGACAGCTGGCAACGCCGCCCAAAATATTGGCGCCAGACACAGCTTTTTCTTGAAATAATTCTGCGGCGCGTCAAAATACCCCGAGCCGCGCAAACCGACACCGGATTGCACGGTTGGATAGTTTTACCCAAATATTGGAGATCCCGGACCTAGTCGCCCAGCTTGGCCTCAAGTGCCGCTATGCGTGCTTCGAGGGCCGCATTTTCCTCGCGCGCTTTCTGCGCCATCGCCCGCACGGCGTCGAACTCTTCGCGGGTGACGAAATCGCGATCAGCCAGCCAGCGGTCAATCATCGACTTCATGGCGTTCTCGGCCTCTTCCCGCGCGCCCTGCGCCACGCCCATGGCGTTGGTCATAAGTTGGGAAACGTCGTCCAGGATCTTGTTGCGGGTTTGCATGTCTTTACTCCGGTGTCGCGGTTACCCCCTATATGGGCAAGGAAAGGCCCGGGCTCAAGGTTGACTTGCCCCACAAACCCCGGGCAATGAGACGCACATGCAGGCAGTTCTGAATTTCCCCGACCTTTCACCCGAACTTTTCTCGATCTCACTATTCGGGATAGAGTTCGCCCTGCGGTGGTACGCCTTGTCCTACATCGCCGGTATTCTCATCGCGTGGCGTTTGGCGATTGTCGCCCTGCGCCGCCCTGCCCTATGGCACGACAACTCTCCGCCCCTGACGACACAACAATTCGAAGACCTGCTGACCTGGATCATCGTTGGCATCATACTGGGCGGACGGCTGGGTTTCGTGCTGTTCTACCAACCGGCCTATTATCTTCAGAACCCAATTGAGATTCTCAAGGTCTGGCAAGGCGGTATGGCCTTTCACGGCGGGTTGATTGGTGTGGTTCTGGCCTCATTGATCTTTGCGCAACGGCACGGAATTCCCAAACTGCCGCTGGCCGATCTTGTGGCCCACGGCGTCCCGCCCGGGCTGTTGCTGGGTCGGCTGGCCAACTTTGTAAATGCCGAACTATGGGGCCGCCCCAGCGAGTTACCTTGGGCCGTTATCTTTCCCGGTGCAGCCGCACAGGACTGCCCCGATGTCATTGGGCTGTGTGCCCGCCACCCCTCGCAACTTTATGAAGCGGCACTCGAGGGTCTGTTGCTTGGCCTGTTGCTGCTGTGGCTGGTTTATCGTCGCGGCGGATTTCACAGGCCCGGGCTGGTCACCGGGGTCTTCCTTGCGGGTTATGGCCTGTCACGTTTTATCGTTGAGTTCTTTCGGCAACCGGATGCGCAGTTCGTATCGCCGGGGAACCCTCTGGGACTGGCGTGGCATATCGACGGCTATGGGCTGACAATGGGCCAGCTTTTGTCGCTGCCGATGATCGCCCTTGGTCTGTGGTTCGTATTGCGATCCGGACGGGCGAAAGGATGAACCTCAAGGAACAACTGATCGAGCGCATTAGCCAGAACGGTCCGTTGACCATTGCAGATTACATGGCGGAATGCCTGCTGCATCCCGTTCATGGTTATTATACGACGCAGAACCCGTTTGGCTCTGCCGGGGATTTCACCACTGCACCAGAAATCAGCCAGATGTTCGGAGAACTGACCGGCCTTGCACTGGCGCAATGCTGGCTGGATCAGGGGCGGCCATCATCGTTTACCCTGGCCGAACTTGGCCCGGGTCGGGGAACCTTGATGGCGGATATTCTGCGCGCAACCCGTGGCATTCCGGGTTTCCACGAAGCCGCGCAGATTTTTCTGGTCGAAGCCTCTGCTGCGCTGCGCAAGATACAGGCGGAAACGCTGGCGGGTTACGCACCGATCTGGGCCGATTCCATTGAGGACCTGCCGCAGGCCCCGGTTTTTCTGATCGCCAATGAATTCTTTGACGCCCTGCCAATCCGCCAGTTCATAAGAGACGGCGACGGCTGGCGTGAGCGGCTGATTGGCTGCGAAAACGGGTCGCTGACCTTTGGACTTGGGCAAACCGCGTCACAACCGGCCTTGCAATACAGGTTGGACGACACGAAGGACGGCGACCTTGTCGAACTGTGCTCAGCTTCGACGCCGATCATGGCGACCGTTTCACAAAGAATACGTGACCATGGTGGTGCCGCTCTGATAGTCGATTATGGCGACTGGCGATCTTTGGGGGATACCTTTCAGGCGGTGCATTCGCACAAGGCAACTGATCCTCTGGCCCTCCCCGGAGGTTCCGACCTGACAGCACATGTGGATTTCGAATCCCTTGCCTCTGCCGCCAGGGCGGCGGGCATCTCCCATACGCGTCTTTCGACACAGGGCGTGTTTCTGGAACGATTGGGAATCACCGCTCGGGCGCAATCTCTGGCGAGCTCAGTTGTGGGTGACGAACTGGAATTGCTTGTCAGCGCACATCGGCGGTTGACGCACCCGGATGAAATGGGAAACCTGTTCAAGGTGCTTGGGCTTTACCCTGCACATGCCGCGCCACCACCCGGACTGGAGCCATGACACTGGAAATTCTGACCTCGGACCTGCTTTCCCCCGTTTCACATGGCTTTTTCAGCCGTCGCGGCGGCGCCTCCTCGGGTATATTTTCGGGTCTCAATTGTGGTCTGGGATCGTCGGACCAGCGCGAGGCAGTCATGCTGAATCGCAGTCGCGTGGCAAGTGCGATGGATGTAGATCCCGAGGCCCTTATTGGCGTTCATCAGGTTCATTCTCCGAATGTGGTTACTGTGACCGGCCCGATTTCCGGCGAACGGCCAAAAGCCGATGCGATGGTTACAGCGACCCCGAGTCTGGCGCTGACCATTCTCACGGCGGATTGCCAGCCGGTCCTGTTTTCCGATCCTGACGCGAAAGTGATCGGCGCCGCCCATGCGGGGTGGCGTGGTGCTTTGGAAGGCGTTCTGGAAGCGACTTTGGACGCCATGGAATCACTTGGGGCGAGCCGTTCCAATACAGTTGCCGTCATCGGTCCGACCATTTCGCAACGCGCCTACGAGGTCGGCCCGGAGTTTTTGGACATTTTCGAGGCAGAGTCACCGGAAAATACCCGGTTTTTCGCCAATGGAAACGGGGACCGCCTGCATTTCGATTTGCCGTCCTACGGCCTGCACAGGCTGCGCGCTGCAGGGATCGGAGAAGCCGAATGGACCAGGTATTGCACCTATTCTGACGCTGATCGGTTCTTTTCGTATCGCCGCACGACCCATGCAGGAGAAGCCGATTACGGACGGCTAATTTCTGCTATTCGCATATGAATTGCGGTCAAATTAAGGCAGTTTCGCCCCGATTTTGACGCATTAATTTAGTCTATCTCTCTAAGAATCGAACGGAATTTACCGCGGTGTCTCAGATGGTTACCTGAAGCCTCAGGCCACCAGACGCCGGCATAATTGGGAAAGAGGTACGCCACACCTGCATATTTGTCCTCAATTCTTCTCGGATCAGCCTTATCGGCGCCTCAAATGAGCATGAAGGTCAGGAGAATTGTTGAGGGGGACATCGGTCCCGGCAGTGCAGGTAAAGATAATGAAAACAAAATCTCGCTTTCTCAGCGCCGTCATCGCGGCCTCGAAAGATCAAAAGCTTGAAATGCCCTGGAAGCGCGTTTCGAGCGACTCAGTCAGAATTGCGCGCCGCCTGGCCGCAAGAAGCTGATCGGAAAGACCTGAAAGACCAAGCTGCCCGGTCTTTTGGAAAGGCCCACGCTGGAACATGGCCTCGGTCCCGCGTGGAATATCCGCAACAATTGTTGCGATAAAATTCGGGGTCGTGTGTGCGCAGACATTTTGGCTGCGTTTGTTGTGAGTTTGTCTGGGGGGTCAATGTTTTGACCAATAGTAAGCGGATACGGCTTCGCCTTGTGGCGACAAATTACGTATGCGCTCGTGGTAATACATTCATTTCAAGACAAAAAATCAAAATGCCGAACCAGGTAGATCAGAGGGGATGATCGGGAATCGGCATAAATTAGAGGGGACGGAATACATATGACTATTCCACATTCGCTGGCTCGAGCAGCAAAAAACGCGGTCGAGACATCTGTACTGCTGCGCGATGTACAAACGCCAGCCAGCCCGCAACGGGCCCAACTCAGACGCTACGAAGTCAGTTCACTTCTAAAGAACGGTGAGGTGTCTCAGGTTCGCCACATCGCGCCTGCCCTGCCCTTGTTCGAGGACGCCTTCTGTGCATTTTCCCGCGGCTCGCTTGTCGAGACCGATATCGGCCCGATGGCCATCGAGGATCTGATGCCCGGCGACAAGGTGATCACCTTGGACGGTGCCGCAGAAACGGTCCTTTGGAAGGGATCGGTCACGCTGCTGCCTGGCAAAGCCGACGCCCGTGGCCGCACGCATCCGCTGACGCGAATCATGGCCGATACTTTTGGCATGCAAAAACCGATGTCTGGTGTAATTGCCGGTCCGTCGGCCCGTCTGCTGGCCTCGCCCGCGCATCTGCACCATCTCAACGGTGGTGATCCGATGCTGACACCGGTGCAGGAATTTCAGGATGGAATGAGCGTAGTCGAAACTATCCCACCAACACCGGTGGAACTGTTTCATATATGCCTGCGCAGGCATTCGGTTATTCGCATCGACGGGTTGCAATTCGAAACCTATCATCCGGGGACAAATGCCATTCGGATGCTCAGCCAATCGCTGCGATCCATCTATCTGAATCTGTTCTCACACATCAGTTCTCTGAACGATTTCGGTCCGCTGTTGCTTCCGCGCGCCGGAGATGGTGAGATTGACGCTATCACTGCATGAATCCTGGGGGGGCTATTATGCAACTGTTACTGAGTTGGGTGTTTTCGTTAACCATTGCGGCGTTTTTACCGCCGTGCAACGCAACACCAAAAAACGTCGCTGCTACGCCGACCGGCTCAGCCGTTCTTCCAATACGTCGAACGGCACGCCTGGGGCGTCTTTTGCGCCGCGGATAACCAACGAAGTCTTGACGCTGGCCACGTTCGGCGTGGTCAGCAACTCTCCTGTCAGAAACTGCTGAAAGCTGCTGAGGTCCGGCGCGACGCACTTTAGAATGAAATCGACCTCACCGTTCAGCATGTGACATTCCCGAACCAACGGCCATTCACGGCAGCGATCTTCGAAGGCCCGCAATTCCGTCTCGGCCTGGCTTTCCAGACCGACCATGGCAAACACCTGAACCTCAAATCCCAGTTCCCGTGCATTCACTTCGGCGTGATAGCCGCGGATCAGGCCCGCTTCTTCCAGTGTCCGCACGCGCCGCAAACAGGGCGGAGCCGAAATTCCCACGCGTTTTGCGAGCTCAACATTGGTCATCCGACCGTCTGCCTGCAATTCCGCCAATATCTTGCGGTCAATTTCATCCAGCCGTGTCGCGACCATGGAATGCTCCTGAATTTTCGGTTCTTATAGCAGCGCACGGATGATGCGCAATAATCTTTCGCGATTAAGCAATATTCTTTATTCTCAATGCTCTTTTTCAGTACATCCCCGTGGGTGCATGACGGTCCTGCATGGGAAAAGGGGTTTAAGCCCGTTTCACTGACCGCTATATCCAAACGCTGAGGATCGCAGGTCCGCAGAGGCAGTTTCATTGGGGGTACCATGGCCGATACACGACACACCAAGGTTCTGATTATCGGATCGGGGCCTGCCGGTTACACCGCGGGCGTTTACGCAAGCCGGGCAATGCTGCAGCCGATTCTGGTACAGGGAATCGAACCCGGTGGTCAGTTGACTACAACGACCGAGGTCGAAAACTATCCCGGATTCACCGAAGTTCAGGGCCCGGACCTGATGATCAAGATGCAGGAACACGCCGCTGCCATGGGCTGCGAAGTCATTGGCGATATCGTCAGTGATCTGGACCTCAGCAAGCGCCCTTTCACCGCCAAGGGCGACAACGGAACAACTTACACGGCCGACTCGGTCATTCTGGCGACCGGGGCCCGCGCGAAATGGCTGGGGCTTCCTTCGGAAGACAAGTTCAAGGGATTTGGCGTTTCCGCCTGCGCGACCTGCGATGGCTTTTTCTATCGCGGTCAGGAAATCGTAGTAATCGGCGGCGGCAATACCGCGGTCGAAGAGGCCCTGTTCCTGACCAACTTCGCCAGCAAGGTCACGCTGATCCATCGCCGCGACGAGTTGCGCGCTGAAAAAATCCTGCAGGATCGTCTGTTCAAGAATGAAAAGATCGAACCGCTGTGGTTTCACGAGCTTGATGAAGTGATCGGCACGGATGCCCCGCTTGGTGTTGAAGGCGTTCGCGTAAAGAACGTGAAAACCGGTGAGATCACCGAAATCCCGTGCAAGGGCGTTTTCGTCGCCATTGGCCATGCACCGGCCAACGAACTGGTCAAGGATACGCTGGAAACCCATATGGGTGGCTATGTGGTGACCAAACCAGGCACCACTGAAACTTCGGTTCCGGGCGTCTTTGCCGCCGGTGATCTGACGGATCACGTATATCGTCAGGCCGTGACATCTGCGGGCATGGGATGCATGGCGGCGCTGGATGCCGAACGCTTTCTGGCGGAACACGACGCCTGAGGCCTACATTCCCTATCTCTAAGGAAAGGGCTGGTCCTTACTGCGGATCGGCCCTTTCTTTTTTGCCTCTCGCAACTGTGCCTTGACCCGGGCTTGCGCGCGGCACAGAATTTGCCTGCCGCTTAAAAGAAACCGGAGAAGATTTTGGCAAGTGCCCTCTGGCGAGGCAGCTGGACCACACGGCTCAGGATCGCGACCGGCCTGATCCTGCTTCTCTATGCATTTTTTCACTTTATCAATATCGGCCTCGGCCTGATTGACCCCGTCTGGATGAACGCGATGCAGGGCGCCCGCCAGTGGGTGACGCGCAGCGTGCCGGGCACTGTAATCCTTTATGCCTCACTGTTGATCCATGCCGGACTTGCCCTGACCTCAATCGCACAAAGGCGCACCCTACGTATGCCTTTCAGCGCCGCATTGCAGATGGTTCTGGGCCTGCTGATCCCGCTGCAACTGCTCTCTCATCTTGTTCAGACCCGGTACGCGCACGAGGTTTTCGGTGTAAACGACGCGATGAGCTACATCATGGTTCTGATGTGGCCGAACAACTCGATCTGGTATCAAAGCATCCTGTTGTTGCTGGTCTGGATACATGGCTGTATCGGCCTGCATTTCTGGCTACGTCTGACACGATGGTGGCGCCCCGCTATCCCCTATCTGATCGGCGTTGCGGTATTGGTCCCCGGCTTCGCCTATGCCGGACTGATCACCGAGGGCCGGCGAATGATGGCGGACTTTGCCGACCCGGACCTGCGCGATCAGTATGTCGAGTACTTTAACTGGCCTACCAACCAGGAATTCACAGCGCTCTTTGCCGTGAAAGACTGGGGTCACACAGTATTCTGGGCAGCACTTGCCTTGACTGCGGTGGTGTTCCTTGGGCGAAAGATCTGGCGCAAGCGGCATTCAGTCAGGGTGCGGTATGTCGATGGCCCTGAGATTCTATCGGAACCGGGGATGACCTTGCTTGAGATGTCGCAAGCCAACGGCATCCCCCATACCGCCCTTTGCGGCGGCAAAGGGCGCTGCACGACCTGCCGCGTTGTTGTGGAACAAGGTGCGGATCTTTTGCATCCACCAACCGACATCGAGGCGCGCAGCCTTGCAGCGGTCAATGCACCGCCGGGGACGCGTCTGGCCTGTCAGATCCGGCCGGCGCATCCGTCGACTGTCTTTCGCGTGTTCAAACCCGACGGAGGCCGCACGCGTGCCCATGCCAGTCAGGGGCAGGAACGCATGCTGGCAATTCTGTTTCTGGACATGCGGGGTTTTACGGCTCGTACCGCAGGTCAGTTGCCCTATGATGTCGTGTTTCTTTTGAACCGTTTTTTCGACGCAATCGTACCTGCGATCACAAACGATGGCGGCGTGGTCGACAAATATCTGGGCGACGGGCTACTTGCCGTTTTCGAAACCCGTGACACTGCCAGTTCGGCGAAAGCCGGGCTTAGGGCGGCTTCGGATGTCAGCCGGGCCTTGGAGAATTTCAACAAGCAGCTTGCCGGTGAAAACAGCCCCGAAATCAAAATCGGCATGGGGCTGCATCTGGGTGATCTTGTACTTGGGGAAATTGGTGCTCAAGGCCACGCCTCGCACACAATCATCGGGGACGCCGTCAACGTCGCAAGCCGACTGGAGGGTGAAACCAAGGGCTTGAGCGTAGAGCTGCTTGTATCCGACGAGGTGCTTGCGGCAGCGGGGATCGATACCACCCGGCTGTCTTTGACAGAGTTCCAGTTGCGTGGGGTTGCAGAGCCGATCGCAGCGCTGCCTGTACCACGGGCATCTCAGCTCACAGATCAGTTGGCAGCATCGGAACATGTGTCCGAAAACCCTCCCGCAAACTGAATTTTTCGAATTCATTTTCGCGTCAAATGCGCATCCTTGGAACATCCTTCTGTTCTGTGCAAAATCCGCGCATTCCGTTCTTTGTTTTCGCAGCCGTCTGGACTTCTGCTGAATGACAGTGCAAATGGCGCGAAATGCCACTGAAACAGCAGCAATTCAACCGATCTGACAAGAGTATTCCAATGACTATGTTAAGTAATCTGGCCCCGATCCCCGAACTTTATGTGTCCTATGACTCGGCCCAGAAACTGAAAGTCGAAGCCGCAGACCTGACAAGCTGGGACCTGACACCGCGCCAGATCTGTGATCTGGAACTGTTGATGAACGGCGGCTTCAACCCGCTCAAGGGGTTCCTGTCCGAAGATGACTATAACGGCGTCGTCGAAAACATGCGCCTTGCCGACGGTACCCTCTGGCCAATGCCGATCACGCTGGATGTGGGCGAAGAGTTCGCCGAGAAAATCGAACTTGGGCAGGATATTGCCCTGCGCGATCAGGAAGGCGTGATCCTGGCGACCATGACCGTCACCGACCGCTGGACACCGAACAAGGCCAACGAGGCGGAAAAGGTCTTTGGTGCTGACGATGACGCGCACCCGGCCGTCAACTATCTGCATAACGAGGCGGGCAAGATCTATCTGGGTGGCCCTGTCACCGGCATCCAGCCGCCAATCCACTATGATTTCAAGGCCCGTCGCGACACGCCGAACGAATTGCGCGCCTACTTCCGCAAGGTTGGCTGGCGTCGTGTTGTGGCGTTCCAGACCCGCAACCCGCTGCACCGGGCGCATCAGGAACTGACATTCCGTGCCGCCAAGGAAGCACAGGCCAACCTGCTGATCCACCCGGTTGTCGGTCTGACCAAGCCGGGCGATGTGGACCATTTCACCCGCGTGCGCTGCTATGAGGCCGTTCTGGACAAATATCCGGCTTCAACCACCTCGATGTCACTGCTGAATCTGGCGATGCGTATGGCTGGCCCGCGTGAAGCTGTCTGGCACGGTCTGATCCGCAAAAACCACGGCTGCACCCACTTTATCGTTGGTCGCGACCATGCCGGCCCCGGCAAGAACTCGGCCGGTGAGGATTTTTACGGACCTTACGATGCGCAGGATCTGTTCCGTGAATATCAGGACGAGATCGGCCTTGAGATGGTTGATTTCAAACACATGGTCTATGTGCAGGAACGGGCCCAGTACGAGCCCAATGACGAGATCGCGGACAAGGAAAACGTCACGATCCTGAACATCAGCGGAACCGAACTGCGCCGTCGTCTTCGCGAAGGGCTGGAGATTCCGGAATGGTTCTCGTTCCCCGAGGTTGTGCAGGAATTGCGCAACCGGTTCCCGCCGCGTTCGCATCAGGGCTTTACGGTGTTCTTCACCGGCTTCTCGGGCTCTGGAAAATCCACTATTGCCAATGCTTTGATGGTCAAACTGATGGAGATGGGCGACCGTCCCGTGACACTTTTGGATGGCGATATCGTGCGGAAAAACCTGTCGAGCGAACTGGGCTTTTCGAAAGAGCACCGCGACCTGAACATCCGTCGCATCGGCTATGTCGCGTCCGAGATCACCAAGAATGGCGGTATCGCCATCTGTGCCCCCATCGCGCCCTATGCCACGACCCGCCGCGCCGTGCGGGAAGATATCGAAGCCTTTGGTGCCTTCTGCGAGGTGCACGTCTCGACCTCGATCGAGGAATGCGAACGTCGCGATCGCAAGGGTCTTTACAAGCTGGCGCGTGAAGGGAAGATTCAGGAATTCACTGGAATTTCCGACCCTTACGATGTTCCTGAAAACCCGGAACTGCGTGTCGAAACCGAGAATGTCGATGTCGACAACTGCGCCCATCAGGTTCTGCTGAAGCTGGAAAGCATGGGTCTGATCGCGGGTTCATAAAGCAACCCGACCAAATTTTGACAGGCGGCCTCCGACATTTCGGGGGCCGTCTTTTTATTGGGCCGTTCCCGGTGGCATTGACAAACCCTCGTGAGATTGCTGCAAATCGGCAAATCTCATCTGATCCGGTCGTTGAATGAATCACGCGTTACCCACGGTTGCCAGCTTTTGGTTTGGGTCAGACCTGTCGTGGCTTGAGGCGCTGTGCATTCAGTCGTTTCTGGATCGGGGGCATCGTTTTGTTCTGTTTGTACCAAAAAAAATCGCCAACATTCCGATTTGTGCAACTGTCAAACCAGCCTCGGACGTTCTCTGGCCAGCACCGTTTGACATCGAAGACAACGACCGGCTGAGGGTCGCTGTGTTCTCGGACATCTTTCGGCTGCACCTGTTTGAGAAAACCGATTTCATCTGGGTTGATCTGGATGCTTACTGCGTTCGTCCCTTCGATTTCGAAGCCCCTCATGTCTTCGCCCATTCCGGAGCGGGCGGATTTCCGAATGGCGTGGCGCGTCTGCCAAAGGATTCAGAGACGCTGAAGCTGATGTTGGAGTTCGTCACCGGCCCTAACCCGACGCAGCCCTGGCGGGGTGATCGCTTGCGGCGGATCAATCGGCGCCGGGTGTCGAACGGGGAAACCTGGGGGATCGAAGCCCTGCCATGGGGATGTTCCGGGCCAAAGGCGTTCGGCCATTTCCTGCGCCAGACCGGTGAAGACAAATACGCGATGCCTGCCGATGCGTTCTATCCGCTGCTTCCGGACCACCTTTGGAAGCTGCACGACCCCGAGATCGAAACGGCCGATATCGAACACAAGGGTGTCTATTCGGTTCACATCTACGGGCATCAGAAAAAATATCTGGCCCGCACCGCGCAGGGTCTTCCGAAACCGGGCAGCTATCTGGCAAGGCTTTGTGATCGGCACGGTATCGATCCGACGAAAAATCCGATACCTCTGCTGGACTGGATGAAGCCGGGGCAGCCGACAGGATAGCCAGTCAGCTCCGAAATCGACCGAGTTTCAGCCCTTTTGCGGTGTCCCGGTCGTGATCGAATAGTCGCGGGGGATGCCTTTCGTCACCGCGAACCAGCTGGAATTTTTGGTCCGGGTCTGGTGTGCATCGAATGCCGTCTGATTTTCAAAGATTTCGTCCACCATGAAACGCCCGGGATGGTCGTCGGATTCGGTCACATCGAAAGACACGCAGCCCGGTTCCGACCGCGTCAGGTCAATATGTGCGGGCAAGGCGGCCCTGACCGCGTCCAGTCTGTCGGCCGGAACATCCAGATATCCGTTCAGAAAAACCCAGGCATCGTCATTTGCAGTCAT
This sequence comes from Ruegeria sp. C11, assembly GCF_056537725.1. Lineage (NCBI taxonomy): Bacteria > Pseudomonadati > Pseudomonadota > Alphaproteobacteria > Rhodobacterales > Roseobacteraceae > Ruegeria > Ruegeria sp. C11. Next base: position 319,808 of record NZ_JBQFSB010000003.1, read on the forward strand.
CTGTTTGCCTTTCCCTGAAACTGGGCCGCAGCTATCAAAGCTGATCCCTGAGTGCCCGCGCCGCACGGCCTTCGAAATCTCCAAATGTGTCCGCGACGGGTTGAATAGCCTGAAGCGCGGGCAATCGCTGTTCAAAGTCGCTTTCGGAAACGGACTCTATTGCATCACGGATATCAGCCTCGGATTCACAGAGGATCATGCCCGAGGTATCCATGAAGTCCGCGATGTTCGGGCAACCCCAGTAGATCGGCACCGTCGCACACAGAATGGCGTCGACCAGCTTTTCCGAGAAATAGTTCTTTTCGCGCACATTTTCGATCACGACCGAATAGCGGTATGGGGCCAGACCATCGGATTTCTGGTCAAACGGCATGTAACCGCGCCCCATGATATCTACGTCCTGCCCCGTCTCGCGCACCCATTCGATTAGCGAGTGACGCAGTTGATGCCCGATCAGATCGCGCTTGGCCGAGGCGACCAGCGAGCAGGATTTCACCTTGTTCAGCGGCAGGTCCCGCCATTCGGGTACCAGTGTCGCCCCATACGGCAGGAAAACCGCGTTCGGCAGGCTGTTCAGCAGAACATCGTGAAAGGTGAATACCCGGAAAAACCGTCGCCACGAATAACGCAGCAGACGGTCATGTTTGGCATGAATGGCCGAAGGCTCGCCCATCATCAGCGAAATCTGCGCCCGTGTCCCCCTGCGCAGGCGAAAATGCGCCTTGGTGTTGGGATACATGATCAGATGGTCGGTGCGTTCCAGATCGCCTACGGTTTTGCCGTTCAGGCGATCCGGGCAACCGAGGGGCCAGGAAAGCTCGGACAATGGCAGTTCGGCCAGTTTCGGGCCAAGTCGGTGGCCATAGGGCAGAATCGCAATGGCGGGTTCTTTCATTGCGGCGTTCCATCCGGCAGATCGACCTGCCCGCGCATCAGGACAAAGCCTTTGCCCGCGACCTTGATGCCGGTCATCGCGTCAGGCGTGCCGACACGCGTGACGGTGGCCTGCCCCGGGCGGCCCATGTCGTGGCCCTGCTCGGCAATGAAACAGTCCTTATCCATCAGCCCATACTTCCACAAATAGGCAGCCATTGCACCGGTGGCTGAGCCGGTGAAAGGGTCCTCGGGCAGGCTGGGCGGCGCCAAAAGAAGGCGCGAGAACGTGTCACCTGCATCCGTTGCACCCTGAAGCGTCACCAGAAAGGGTTCCATCATGTCGGTGCCTGAATATCCCTGACTTCCAGCAAGATGGCGCAGGGCATCCACATTCAGTTTTGCCTGTCGCAGTGTCGCGTGATCACGTAGGACGGTGACGCAGAACGGCAGTCCCGTCGATACAATCTGCGGAGGGGAAATGATTGCGTCAGCGTCAAGACCTACGCAATCGGCCACCAAATCGGCGGGGACGACCGCCCCGAATTCAGGGGCTATCTGCGTCATCTCGATCTCGTTGCCATCCAGACGGATCGAGACAATCCCTGCCCCGGTTTCCAGTGTCAGCGTATTGCCCGTGACCATACCGCGCGACCGCATGGCCGCGACGGTGGCGATGGTGGGATGACCGGCAAAAGGTATCTCGCGACTGGCAAGGTAGTATCGCACGCGGATATCGGCCACATCCGATGGTCCTGTGAAGGTGCATTCAGCCAGCGAGGTTTCGCGGACATAAGCGGTGCAGGTCTCTTCGGACAGACCGGCGCCGTCATAGACAACAGCGCACCCGTTGCCGCCAAAGGGGCGATCGCTGAAGGCATCCACCCAATCGAATTCGAACCAGCTCATGCGCCCCCTCCCGGTTATGGCGGTCTGTACGGCGGGCATGTTTCGCCGGTCACACGGCAAATGTCACGTATTTTCAGAGAGTGCGTGGCCGTTCAGTGAACAGCCACAGGCGACAGGTCGTGTTCGCGGGCCAGAACAAAGGCCAGCTTGCGGTCGGCGACAAGGGCCAGTTGCTGGCCGTTTGCATCATGGACGGCGTAAAGCTGTTCAAGATCACCGGCCTGATCGCGCACTTCCTGCGGCAGGTCCGAAACCTCGACCGCCTTTACATAGACGATGCGGTCGCCTTCGGTATTGATTTCATATGGCGTATTCATGGCTTACCCCTTTCTTATGTTGATCGTCTGCACCACGGTTTCCGGTACGGCCCGGGTCAGATCGACATGCAGCAGACCGTTTTCCATCACGGCCTCGCCCACCTCGACGCCATCGGCCAGTACGAACATGCGCTGGAACTGGCGTGCGGCGATGCCACGGTGCAGGAACACGCGCCCGTCGCTGTCGTCGCGTTGTCGGCCCCGGATCACCAACTGGCGATCCTCGATGGTGATTGACAGATCTTCCTCGGCAAATCCGGCCACGGCGAGCGTGATCCGATAGGAAAAATCCGAGGTCTGCTCGATATTATAGGGCGGGTAGCCTTCATTCCCGGCCTTGGCCGAGCGTTCCAGAAGGCGTTCCAGCTGCTCGAACCCCAACAGATGCGGGTAGGAGCCAAGAGTAAGTTTCGACACTTTATCCTCGTCCTTTTTTGTCAAAGCGACGTGTTGGTGCGGCCCCGTAGCGGCAACCGCGCAATGTAGAATATGGGAAGAAAACAGGATGTCCACAAGGTCTAGGCGGATTCACCCGGACACACTATTCTGTGTGTCAATAAACAAGGGAAGTACTGAGTCGCCAATGAACGCGCCTACCGATCTTTCAATGAAAACCGATGAAGTTCTGCGGGTTGAACTGGAGGTGTTCCGCCGTCAGCACCGCGATCTTGACGAAGCCATCGAGGCGCTGCAAGCCACCGGCACGGCCGACCAGCTGACAATCAAGCGGTTGAAAAAGCAGAAACTTCGTCTGAAAGACATCATCCGCATGATCGAGGATCGCCTGACCCCGGACATAATCGCCTGAATCTACCTGTTTTCGGGCGGAATATCCCGGATGCGCGCGACATGCGCGTCGATGTCATCGCGCGTGAACTTTGAGTGACGGCGTTTGTCGCTTGCCGGTTGATTGACCAGCCCAAGGTTCAGTTCCGGCCGCCAGGACCGTTTCGGGCGGATCGGACGCGGGGAAAATCCGCCGCCGCAGGTGGGGCAGACATTGTGCAACTGATTCTCGACGCATTCGGCGCAATAGGTGCATTCGTAGCTGCAAATGCGTGCATCCGTTGCATCGGGTGGCAGGTCACGATCACACAGTTCGCAGTTGGGGCGCAGTTCCAGCATCATCTCATTCCCTGTTTGGGTCAAAGAGTTCCCGAGTTTTCGTCCCGATGCAACATGTTGCCAATTGCGCCAATGTTGCATTTGGCTATAGTGCGCGCTCTTTCCGCAGGCGGGGACAGCGCGTATGGGCGATATCAGGGTTGGGATCATCATGGGCAGTCAGTCGGACTGGCCGACCATGAAGGAAGCGGCGAACATTCTCGACGAACTGGGCGTGGCGTATGAAAAGCGCATCGTATCGGCGCACCGTACGCCTGATCGGTTGTGGGACTATGGCAAGACAGCCGCCGGGCGCGGTTTGCAGGTGATCATTGCCGGGGCCGGAGGTGCTGCGCATCTGCCGGGCATGATGGCGTCGAAAACCCGTGTGCCGGTGATTGGCGTTCCGGTTCAGACGCGGGCGCTGTCGGGTGTCGACTCGCTGTATTCCATCGTACAGATGCCCAAGGGCTTTCCGGTTGCGACCATGGCCATCGGATCGGCCGGTGGGGCCAATGCGGGCCTGATGGCGGCTGGCATTCTGGCGTTGCAGGACGACGCACTGGCGGAACGTCTGGATGCGTGGCGCGAGGCCCTGTCGGCCTCGATCCCGGAGGAGCCCGTCGATGAGTGAAGCACTTGCCCCCGGCGCGGTGATCGGAATTCTTGGTGGCGGTCAGTTGGGCCGAATGCTGTCTGTTGCGGCGTCACGGCTGGGTTTTGCCACCCATATCTATGAGCCGGGCGCCAACCCGCCCGCTGGTCAGGTCGCGGATCGCGTGACCACAGCCGCCTATGACGATGCGGCGGCGCTGAAGGTTTTTGCCGACTCGGTCGATGTCATCACTTACGAGTTCGAGAACATCCCGACAGAAGCACTGGATCTGCTGGAGGCGCACCGCCCGATCCGCCCCGGGCGCGAGGCGTTGCGGGTCAGTCAGGACCGGCTGACCGAAAAGACGTTTCTGCAGGGGCTGGGGCTGAACACCGCCCCCTTTGCCGATATCACCGATCTGGACAGCCTGAACGCAGCCATTGCCGAGATTGGCGCGCCAGCCATTCTGAAAACCCGCCGCTTTGGCTATGACGGCAAGGGGCAGGCACGACTGCATTCAGCCGAAGATGCCGGGGCCGCGCTGGCCGACATGTCCGGGGCGCCTGCCATTCTGGAAGGGTTCGTGAATTTTACCCATGAGGTGTCGATCATCGCGGCACGCGGTCTGGACGGTCAGGTCGCCTGTTTCGATCCCGGTGAGAACGTGCATCGCGATGGTATCCTGCACACCACGACCATACCGGCCCGTTTGTCCCCGTCGCAAAAGACGGATGCGGTGCTGCTGGCAGCCAATATCCTGAATGCACTGGATTATGTCGGCGTCATGGGGGTTGAGCTGTTCGCGACGCCGCAGGGACTGATCGTGAACGAAATTGCGCCGCGTGTGCATAATTCGGGCCACTGGACCCAGAACGGATGCGCCGTGGATCAGTTCGAGCAGCATATCCGCGCAGTGGCGGGCTGGCCGCTTGGGGATGGTCAGCGCCATGCGGATGTGGTGATGGAGAACCTGATCGGCGATGACATGGACCGGGTGCCGGAACTTGCGCAGGAGCGCGATGTGGCCATCCATCTTTATGGCAAGGCCGACGTAAAACCGGGCCGCAAGATGGGGCATTTTAACCGCATCGTCCGCTGAGGGAATTCGCGCGTATCGCGCGAAGCCTCCGGCCGGAGTATTTTTTAGCCAAATGAAGACGCGGCGTGCGTCTAACCCAGAAAGCGCGCCGCGATGTCGCCGGACATATGGCTGACCCGGCCACCGGCCAGCGTCGCGGCGACCCGGTGCGTTTCCGCGTCGAGAATGACGAGATCGGCGCGCTTACCCGGCGCCAGCGTGCCGCGATCGTTCAACCCCAGAACCCGTGCAGGGCCAGAGGATACCAGCGCCCATGCGCCCGCCAGATCCAGCAGGCCGGTTCTGGCGATCATCAGCGCGGCCCGGCGCGGGCTGGGATAGTGATAATCCGAGGCCAGTGCGTCACACAGCCCCATGGTGATCAGGTCCAATGCGCTGGCGTTACCTTTGTGCGAGCCGCCCCGCACCACGTTCGGCGAACCCAGAATGATCTGATCCCCGGCCGCGCGGGCAGCCTCGGCCGCGTCGAGCGTTTCGGGGAATTCCGCGATGGCCACGCCGCGTTCCCGCCATCCTGCGCGAGTCGCCGCCGTGGCATCATCGTGGCTGCCCATGCGTACACCTTGCCGTGACAATTCTGCGCAGAGTGCGTCAAGCGCCGCCGGAACCTCGTCCCCACGGGCGTGCATGGTTTGCAGCATGCCCAGATGCGCCTCGGGACTGCGCCCGGCCTTGAGCGCCTGCCCGGTCAGGCGCGGCGGCGTCCGGCCCTGAGACAGCCGATCATGCGGCAGGTGATCGTTGAACACGACATAAGGCACCTGCCAGTCGGCAATGCGGTCAGGAAGGCTGGCGTAATCCCCGAGCATGTGAGTTTCGAAACGCAATTGCGGGATCAGGTCCGTTACGACCGTGGCTTTGACCGAAGCGATTGCGGCAAATACCTGCGCGGCAAATTCCGGGCCGCGTACGCCGCCCTCCCAACTGTGAAACTGTGCCATGACGGCGGTGGTGATGCCGTTTGCGGCCAGTTCAGCCTCCGTGGCGATGACGCCCTCGTCCATCTGTTTCATTGCACCACGGCGTGGGGCGAGGTGACGTTCGAACCCGTCGCCATGCAGGTCGATAATACCGGGGAGGATGAGGTACCCGGACAGATCAATCCGGCGCCCTGCCCGGTCTTGCTGAATCATGCCTTCCGCGAGGCTCAGCTCGCCGCATGTTGTTGTATTATCCGGCAACAGGATGTCCGCGCCGGTCAGGGTCAGTTCCAATGCGCTCATCTTGTGGGCTCCGACTCTGGCTCGGTGCAGTCCCGCCCGATGCAGATCTCGTCAATGACGTTCATTACGCCGTCAAGCCAGGTGATCTCGGGGTCGAAACGGCCGAATTCGATGAAATGCAATGCCTGCGCCATAACCCGGGGGTTGTTCATCATGAAGGTATGCGTCACCGGCAGGACGATGTGGTCGGACATACCCTCAACCTTGGTGGTTTCGACCGAAACCTTGCCGTCATCCGCTCCGTCGATCATCGACGAAAATACCGGGTTCAATGAATTTTCGCCCGCGATCACGCCCAGTTCGAAATTGACCGGAGGCAATTGACCCGGAAACCCCTCTGGGCCGGTCGCAAGCGAGAGGCCCGCTGGCCCGTGCAACAGGCCGAACACTTCCCAATCGCCCAGTTCATCCACAAGCTGGCTGCCCTGATTGGGTGGGCCAAGCATGACGACACGGCCCAGATTGTCCGGCTGGTGATCCTGCAGCCAATAGCGGACCAGAATGCCGCCCATCGAATGCGACACGATGTGTGTTGGCTGATCGCCGCATTCGGCAAAAGCAGCGGGCAGGGTTTGCCGCGCAAGATCAGGTATCGGCAGGTCGGTCGAGGCATAGCCGGGCCGCACCACCTTGTAATCATGTGCAAGAAACAGCTGTTCCATGATCGAAAACGAGGCCTCGGTGCGTGCAAGGCCGTGCAACAGCACGACGCAGTCGGCGCGCGCCAGCCCCGGGAGCAGGCATAATATGAAGACAAGAAACCTCATAAAGGCCAGATAAGGCCAAACGGGATCGGGTGAAACCCCTAAGCCCGCTTCACTTTCAGTACCGCCAGGGCAATTCCGCCAAGCACCAGAAGCGTGCCGATGGCCAGACGCAGGCTGGCAGCTTCGCCCAGCAAGACGATGCCCGCCGCAATTGCGATGACCGGAACACTCAGCTGAACGGTGGCCGCCACCGCTGGCGCCAGTTGCGGCAGAACGCGATACCATAGCGCATATCCAAGCCCCGAGGTCACGCCACCAGACAAAGCGGCCAGAACGATACCTGCGGGCGTCATGGCCCAGTCAGTGCCAACCAGCACAAAGACCAGCGCAGTCACCGGCAGGGCGACCACAAAATTCGCGCCGGTTCCGGATAGCGCGTCCGGCTCGCTCCGTCCCGTCAATGTATAGGCACCCCAACCGATGCCCGCTGCCACCATTAGCGCAGCCCCGGCGGGGTCGACCTGAACCTGTCCTGCAGGCCAGAGGATGTAGGCCAACCCGGCGAAGGCTGTCGATGCGCCGATCACCTGCCGCATCTGTGGCGGTGCGCCGGTCAGCGACGTGGCGGCAAACATGGTGATCTGCACAACGCCGAACAGGATCAGCGCACCCAGCCCCGCATCCAGTGTCAGATAGGCCATCGAGAACCCGACCATATAGAGCGACAGAGCCCCCGCGCCGACCAATCGCCTCGGGTTCAGCAAGGGCAGCCGCCTGCCACGCAGCATAACCAGCACCGCCAGCGTCAGCGCCCCCGCCAGAACGCGCACAACGGCAAACGCGCCCGGGTCGCTGGCGCCGCTGTCAATGGCCAGCCGGTTCAGGATCGAGTTTGCCGCAAAGGCGATCATGGTCAGGGATGTCAGCAGAAACAGTTTCATACCAGACGCATAGCGGTTTCGCCCCGTCTTGGACACTCACATTCCCGCTTACTCGCCCTCAAAGGCCGCGGGATAGATCAGCGTTTCTTGCGGAATGTCATCTCCCGGCGCGGCAAGCATGGTGTATTCCACCGGGTAAGGCGTCGTCAGTCGCGCTGCCCGTACACGGGAAAAGCCGCATTTTTCGTAAAACTCCGGCTGCCCCAGCACAACAATCATTGGAACCTCCGACAACACCGGTATTTGCGCCGCAGCGACAAGCTCACTTACCAACCGCCGTCCGACCTGCCAATGCGTTTTGGATTGCCCTGATGGCGCCAAAGCACCCCGCTGAAACTCGGGCAACACTGCCACTGGCGCAAGGCATAGCCACCCCGAAGGCGCGTGCATCCGTGACAACGCAGCGTAGCCCGCTATCCGCCCCTGCCACGGCTTTACGATCTCAGACACCATGTCGCCGTCGCGCCGGAGCCGGTGAACAAGCTCTACCTCGGCCTCACCTTCAAAGGCCGCCCGCAGCAACGCATCCACTTCGGCTTCTTCGCCAGGGCGCATATCCCGGCTGACATCAGGTCCGATTGCCATTCTTCCTCTTGCTCCCAATATCCCCACCGGAGGCATGCCCGTATCACGAGCCTATCAAATGAAAAGGGGCCGCCCGAAGGCGACCCCGATCCATTAGCACAAAGCTCCCCCTTTTGGCAGCTTGGCCTTGCAGCCAAGCGCCTGTCGGGGTCGGCAGAATTTCCTGACGGAAATTCGCCGTTCTTACATCATGCCGCCCATGCCGCCCATGTCGGGCATGCCGCCTGCGGCAGGTGCGTCTTTCTGCGGCTTGTCTGCAACCATCGCTTCGGTGGTGATCAGCAGACCAGCAACCGACGATGCGTCTTCCAGAGCGGTACGCACAACCTTGGCAGGGTCGATCACACCGAATGCGAACATGTCGCCATATTCTTCGGTCTGAGCGTTGAAGCCGAACGCTGCGTCCGAGGATTCGCGAACCTTGCCGGCAACAACCGCACCGTCAACGCCTGCGTTTTCGGCGATCTGGCGCAGCGGCGCTTCGATGGCCTTGCGAACGATGTTGATGCCTGCGTCCTGATCGGCGTTCTCGCCTTTCAGTTCGTTCAGAGCTTTGCCGGACTGAACCAGTGCGACACCGCCACCAACGACAACGCCTTCCTGAACGGCAGCGCGGGTTGCGTTCAGAGCATCGTCCACACGGTCCTTACGCTCTTTCACTTCCACTTCGGTCATGCCGCCAACGCGGATCACAGCAACACCGCCCGCCAGTTTGGCAACGCGTTCCTGCAGCTTTTCACGGTCGTAGTCGCTCGAGGTTTCTTCGATCTGGGTACGGATCTGAGCAACGCGTGCTTCGATCTCGGCCTTCTCGCCTGCGCCGTCAACAACGGTGGTCTCGTCTTTGGTGATCGAGACTTTCTTGGCTGTGCCCAGCATGTCCATGGTGACATTCTCAAGCTTCATGCCCAGATCTTCGCTGATGACCTGACCACCGGTCAGGATTGCGATGTCCTGCAGCATGGCCTTGCGGCGGTCGCCGAAGCCCGGTGCTTTGACAGCAGCAATTTTCAGGCCGCCGCGCAGTTTGTTGACAACCAGGGTTGCCAGCGCTTCGCCTTCGACATCCTCGGCGATGATCAGCAGCGGCTTCTGCGACTGGATCACCGACTCGAGCAGCGGAACCATCGGCTGCAGCGAGGACAGTTTCTTTTCGTGCAGCAGGATCATCACGTCGTCGAGCTCGGTGATCATCTTGTCTGCGTTGGTGACGAAGTAAGGCGACAGGTAGCCACGGTCGAACTGCATACCTTCAACAACGTCGGTCTCGGTTTCCAGACCTTTGTTTTCTTCGACGGTGATGACGCCTTCGTTGCCAACCTTCTGCATTGCGTCTGCGATCTGCTGGCCGATTTCGGCTTCGCCGTTGGCCGAGATGGTGCCGACCTGAGCAACTTCTGCCGAGTCTTTCACTTCACGCGAAGCATTCTTGATGCCTTCGACAACCTTGGCGGTCGCCAGGTCGATGCCGCGCTTCAGGTCCATCGGGTTCAGGCCAGCTGCAACCTGCTTGAGACCTTCGCGAACGATGGCTTGTGCCAGAACGGTTGCGGTGGTGGTGCCGTCGCCTGCTTCGTCATTGGTGCGGCTGGCGACTTCTTTCACCATCTGCGCGCCCATGTTTTCGAACTTGTCTTCCAGTTCGATTTCCTTGGCAACCGAAACACCGTCTTTGGTGATGCGCGGTGCGCCGAAGGATTTGTCCAGAACCACGTTGCGGCCTTTGGGGCCCAGGGTCACTTTCACGGCGTCTGCCAGAGTGTTTACACCGGCCAGCATACGGTTGCGGGCATCGGTTTCGAACTTGACGTCCTTAGCAGCCATGTTCTTTCTCCTTGAGAAAAATGTTTGTAATTAAAGCGGTATGAGATCAGCGGCAGCGCGTGGCTTACGCGATGATCCCCATGATGTCGCTTTCTTTCATCATCAGCAGCTCTTCGCCGTCGACCTGGACCTCGGTGCCGGACCATTTGCCGAACAGGATCTTGTCGCCAGCTTTTACAGCCATCGCGATCAGCTCGCCGCTGTCCTTGCGTGCGCCTTCGCCGGTTGCGACGACTTCGCCTTCGCTGGGCTTTTCTTTTGCGCTGTCGGGGATGATCAGTCCGCCTGCGGTTTTCTCGTCGCTTTCGGTACGGCGAACCAGCACGCGGTCATGAAGCGGTTTCAATGCCATCTTTGCAGCTCCTTGGGCTCAAAGTTTGTTTATCCTCCCCCCGCTGGTCAGCGGGGCGTTAGCACTCGTAGACAGAGAGTGATAACGACGCATAGCTAGGCAGTTGGAAACAGCGAGTCAACAAGGCGTGATGAAATTTTTTGCAGATCGAATTGCGCCGCAGCGGAACTGTTTACTCGCCCCAATGAAGGAATAGGATGCCGTGAGTTCAAGCCCCGTTCGCGGGATTTCGAAGAGGAGGCGCAGATGCAGATAAAAGCCAACGGGATTTCTCTGGAAGTAGAAGACCACGGACCATCGAACGGGACGCCTCTGATCCTGATCCGGGGACAGGGCAGCCAGTTGGTGCACTGGCCTGATGAACTGGTTCAGGGCTTTGTGGACGAAGGTTACCGTACAATCGTTTTTGACAACCGTGACGTAGGACTGTCGCAGCGCTGTCCAGCCCAGGAGGCACCGGGCAACGCCGATGCAGTGCTGGAGATGATTGGTTCGGGCGGCGACCTGCCGCGCCCCTATGGGATCGAGAATATGGAAGCCGATGTAATCGGCCTGATGGACGCGATGGGCCTTGAGACCGCGCATTTCTTTGGCATTTCCATGGGCGGCGCAATCCTGCAGCAATTGTGCATCGACCACCCGGATCGCATTTTGTCCGCCACCATCGTCATGACCGCGTGCCGCCCGTTCGTTGACCGCACCTCGGGCGATCGCGCGGCGATGCTGGCGCTGGCCGAGAGCCTGCTGGTGCGGCCCCGCAGTCTGGAGGAATATCAGGATGCGCAGGTTGAGGAACATGCGAACTGGGGAAGTCCCGGTTATCCGATGCCAGAGGAAGATATTCGGGCGATGGCCGCCAAGGCCTATGCGCGCGGAGTGGATGACGAAGGCATGAACCGGCAGGTTCTGGCGATAGCAGGCGCCCCCGACCGGCGCCCTGCCCTGCGTCAGGTTTCGCTGCCCTGTCTGGTTGTACACGGAACGGACGACACGCTGATCCCGCTGGAGCTGGGACAAGAGATCGCCGCACATATTCCCGAAAGCGAGTTTCAGGCCATTAAGGGGATGGGGCACATCATCACGCCTTCTTTGTCGCCCGTAATCGTCGGGATGGTGCAGGAGTTCATACAGCGGCGCGCCTGAAACGAGGGGTCAGCCAGCCTCTTCCCAGCTGTAGGCCCAATGCTTCAACCCGTCGCTGCCTGTCGGGGACAAGGCATAGACGCCCTTTTCGACTTTGTCGAACCAGCCATAATGATTGTCCCGCATCATTCGTGTGGCCCCGGCAACCCCGGTTGCCTTGGCCACGGCGGCCCCTTTGGCCGATCCGTTCTCTGCCAGATAGGCCGCGCATTTCAATGCGTCCTGACGGTAGGCCGTGACGATGCCATGCCGTGTCGCCCCACCTGAATTCGGATCGCCCTGCAGGCGGTCGAACTCGCGCAACAGCTTGGCCGTTCGCACCGCGGATTTACGCGGAGCATAAGGGCCAGGGTCACAATGAACCTCGGCCCTTCCATCCGGGCGGACCGTAATCAGGCCCAGCCCCAGACGGCGGCAAAGGCCCAGGTTATCACGCAGTGCCCGCCGCGCCGATTTTCCACGGGGTTTGCACACACCGATATAGACCTGATCGGTCATCCTGAGGCGGGCGATGGCCTGATGAAAAAGGGCCAGCGAAAACCTGAGCTTCAGTTCGACAATAACCGGCGGTTCATCGCCCCGAACGGCCACGACATCCGCCGCGCCGACCTCTCCCTTGACGTCATAGCCCTGTCTTTCCAGCAATTGCTTGATGGGGGCGTAAAGATCCTGCTCGCGTTCCATGGTCACATGCTAGGCGCAATCCTGCGAAATGCAAAAATAACGTTTGCGATCCGGTGCGCGCTCGCGCGACGATAGGGTTGAGGCTTGGCATCAGGAGGATTCTCATGTTTCGCGCGACGCTTGCCCTGGTGCTTTGTTTCTGCACGGCAACAGCGGCCTATGCGCGATGTTCGGGAAGCGACCTGCGCGATAGGCTGACACCTGAAGCAGCGGCACGGCTGGAGCAGGAAATCGCGCGGGTGCCCTTTGCCTATGGCAATCACTGGATTGCCACCGGAAATGGCCAGCGCATTCACGTCATCGGTACCCAGCACAGCGGCGACAAACGGATGCGCCGGGTTATGCGAACGCTGCGGCCCGTCATCCGGCAGGCCGATGCGGTTCTGCTTGAGGTCACGAATGCGGAACTGGACCGGCTGGATGATGTGATCCGGCAAAATCCGACGATCCTGATGATGCCCCGGGGTAGTACCCTGCCGGACCTCATGTCCGCCGAGGACTGGAGCATGCTGCAATTGCGGATGCGCCCGGAGGGTGTGAACAAGGAGATTCTGGCGCGTCTGCAGCCCTGGTACATCTCGATGGCGCTGACGCGCACGGGATGCGGCGGACGCGGTATTGCCTCATATGCCGGTCTTGACGAACGCATCGAACGGATGGCGATCCGCAACGGCGTGGCCGTGGGATCGCTTGAGCGCGTGGGGGACGGGATGCGCGCGCTGTCCGACCAGCCGGTGAAGGACCAGTTGCGCCTGCTGGAACTGGATATGAAAAGCGGCCTGAACTATGACGATCAGGTCGTAACGCTGGAAAACGCCTATTTCGAAGAGAGGTTGGCCGAGGCGATGCTGATCCAGAAATGGACGCTGTACCGCGATATCAAGATCGCCCGCCCCGAGGTCAGCCGCCTGCTGCGCCAATATGACCGGCAGATACTGGATCAAAGAAACCGGGCCTGGGTTCCGGTTATTTTGCGGACCAAGGGACAAGTGCTTGTGGTTGCGGTGGGTGCAGGGCATCTTGCGGGTGAATCGGGCATTCTGAACCTGTTGAAACAACAGGGATATGAGCTGACCCGCGCTGAATTCTGATTTGCCGGGACTGACATTATGCGACATTTGATCTGCCTGTTTTTCTGTCTGTTTCCGCTTGGCGCCTTTGCCGCCTGCGAAGGCCGGGATCTGCGCCACGACCTGTCACCGGAAATGCGCGGCGACCTTGATGCCGCGCTGAGTGACATTCTGTTTCCTGAGGGCAATCATTGGATCGCCACCAAGGACAACACCACCCTGCACCTGATCGGCACGCTGCACACCAATGACGAGCGCATGGGCGCAGCGGTCGAGCGTCTGGCTCCTGCCCTGACGCAGGCCGATGCGTTTTTCTTTGAGATCACCCAGAAGGATATGAAAGAATTCGAGCGTGATCTGGCAAATGATTTCAGCCCGGTTCTGATCACGTCCGGCCCGACTCTGGTGGATCTGATCGACGAGGAAGACTGGGCCGAGTTGTCCAAGATACTAGCCGAGCGCGGTTTTCCAAGCTGGATGGCGGCCAAGATGCGACCCTGGTTCCTAAGCATGATGCTGGGCATTCCGCCCTGCCTGATGCAAAGCCCCGATGCGGATCGCGGCATGGACAAGCGTTTGTCGGAACTTGCCGATGCGCACGACATCCCCCAACACTCGCTGGAACGGGTCGAGGATCTGATCGCCATGTTCGACAGCCACCCGATCGAGGAACAAGCCCAATCCATCGTGCGGCTGGCCGGTGCGTTGCAGGCCGGTGATGATCAGATGGTGACCATGGCCAATGCCTATATGGAGGAAAAGCACGCCGAGATCATCGAACTGGCGCGCCTTCAGGGGTTTGAGGCGTCTGGCCTGTCGCAGGAGGAATTCGATGCCGAGTGGCGCAGTTTTGAGGAACAGATGCTGGTCGTGCGCAACGCCAACTGGATGCGCCAGATTCTGGAACTTGAGGATCAGACCGCCGTTATTGCCGTGGGTGCAGGCCACCTGAGTGCAGGTCACGGATTGCTAAATCAATTGCAGCAGGCCGGGTACACATTGAGCCGCGCGGATTTCTGATCAGGGGGAAAATCAGACCTTCCGTCGCATCCGGGTTGCCGCCGGGTGACATCCGGTTTCGACCACCCTATAAGGCGCGCAAATTTCCAATCTGCAGGACGCTGATATGACCACCCAAGTATTTGGACACAAATCCCCCGACACCGACTCGACCGGCTCACCTATCGTCTGGGCCTGGTACCTGAACGAGATCAAGGGTGTCGACGCCACTCCCGTCCTGCTGGGCGAGCCCAACACCGAAGCGGCCTTCATGCTGCAGCGCTGGGGTCTGGACAAACCTGCGATCATCGAAGACGTGGCCGAAGGCGCGCCGGTTGTCATCGTTGACACCAACAACCCGGCAGAACTTCCGGCCAGCATCAACAGCGCCGACATTCGCGCCATCATCGACCACCACAAACTGGTGGGCGGTCTGGAAACCAAAGGCCCCATCGACATCACCGTGCGCCCGCTGGCCTGCACCGCCACCATCATGCACGACCTGATGGGCGACGATGCCGCCAAGATGCCCGAGGCCATCAAGGGTGCGGCGCTGACCTGCATCCTGTCCGACACGCTGGAATTCCGCTCGCCCACTACCACCGACCATGACCGCGCCGTTGCCGAGAAACTGGCGGCCGATCTGGGTCTGGATATCGCAGCTTACGCCGCCGACATGTTTGCGGCGAAATCGGATGTGTCCTCGTTCTCGGACGCTGAGCTGATCCGCATGGACAGCAAGGAATACGAAGTCGACGGCACCAAGTTCCGCGTCTCGGTTCTGGAAACCACCGCACCGGGCATCGTTCTGGACCGCAAGGCCAGCCTGACCAACTCGATGGTGGATGTTGCCAAAGAAGACGGCGTCGATCAGGTCCTGCTGTTTGTGGTCGACATCCTGAACGAAGAAGCCACCCTGCTGGTGCCAAACGATCTGGTCAAAGGCGTTGCCGAAAAGAGCTTTGGGGCGTCAGTAAACGGCGACGCCGTAGTCCTGCCGGGCATCATGAGCCGGAAAAAACAGATCATCCCGAACCTCAAGGTCTGATTGGCCCTGAAGAGCAGGAAAGGCGCCCGGAAAAGGCGCCTTTTTTTATGACATCGGCGGCATGCCCTCAAAGCACGGCATCCCGTCGGGGATCAGGTGAAAATCCTGCTTTTCCGCAACAAACAACGCGGCTTTTGCCCCGCGGAATACTGCGGGATCGTCCAGCGTCCCGATTTTGACGATGACGGGATCAAGCCCCGGCCTGTGTGTTGTCACATGCGTTCCACAGTCCGCACAAAACTCGCGCGTGACAGGATTTTCGCGATCCGTTCGCCGATACTGTTTCGGCTTACCCGCTGTATACCGAAAGCCTTCTCGCGGCATCAGCATGAACAGGTTCGGCGCCCCGCCCGACACGTGCTGGCACGCCCGGCAATGACATTGGCCTTTGAATATCGGCTTGCCTTCGGCCTCGTATCGAAGTGCGCCGCAGAAACATCCACCTTCCAGTTTCATCCATCTTTCTCCTGTTGTTCGAAAAACAATGGACAGGAATTGTGTATTCCGGCAGTGTCCATTTTGACACTAAACAAACCAATTTTGACAAATGCACCCGATAAAAACCGTCATTCTGCAACCCGATCCTTGCCAGAAATCAAGCCTGTTCATAGCACACGAGATGCTGGAAACAGCCAACAGGGTGTCCCGCAGACACAACAGAGACGATGTTTTTGATTTCTGCACGCTGTCACCGGCCAGGTACCGGGGTGTCGGCGCAAAACCCGACCTGGTGATCCTTCCGGGGCTTGGTCTGTCAACCGAGCGGGAGTTGCGCAGGGCCATGGCCTCGCCCGCCTTTGAAGAGCTGGTCACCGTTTTGCGCGAGTTGTCCGAAACTCCGACCATCATCTCTGGGGCTTGTTCCGGTTGCTTTGCATTGGGCGCTGCCGGATTGCTGGACAAACGCGAAGTGACCACATCATGGTGGCTTGTCCCGCTGCTTCAGACCATGTTTCCGCGCGCCAAAACCAGATCAAGTCGGATCGTTCTGCGCGACGGCAATCTGATTACCGCAGGGGCCGCCTTTTCCCAGATCGATCTGATGGTGTTTCTGATCGAACATTTCGCAGGATTTGCAGTTGCTGAAGACTGCCGCCGGTTTCTTATGGCGGACAGCCGTCCAAGCCAGTTACCATACATGTCCGTGGCCACGATGATTGCTGGTGATCCGTCATTGCAGAAAGCGGAATTGCACCTGCGCCGCAATATCACAAGGCAAGTCAGCCTGGACGAATTGGCCGGGGCTGCGGGATTGGGAAGCAGAACATTCGCGCGCCGAATTTCGCGGGCGACCACGATGACGCCCTCAGCCTTCATTCAGACCATTCGTGTCACAGAAGCGATCCGGTTGGCACGTACTAGCGATCTGAACCATGACGAAATCGCGTGCCGCGTCGGATATTCCGATGCAACAGCATTGCGGCGGGTGATGCGAAAACGGACGGGCCAAACATTGGAGAGTTTTCGGGAATGACGCGACTTGCATTCAGCGAAGTTGGATCATCCCGCTTTAAACGCGCTGTTTGACGTACCTGTTAGGCCCAACCTCCATCAGACTCAGCTACCTGTTCCAAATTGTCTCGCCGGAACGGTATCTTCCCGCCCACCTTTTTTGCGAGGCTCTGCCTCGCGCCCCGGAGTGCGGCGGGGGCAGCGCCCCTCTGGTAAAACGTTGTCACCTCTGCCATAGGCTTGGGCATCCCACCTTTTTGCCTGAAAGAGAACATTGTGACCCAGATCATCACCTCTCTGACCGAGATTTCCGACCGTTACAAAGCGCTGTTCGTCGATCTTTGGGGTTGCGTGCACAATGGCGTCACCGCATTTCCCGAGGCTGTCACAGCATTGAGGGAATACAGGGCGAAGGGTGGATTGGTCGTGCTTGTCACCAACTCGCCCAAACCACGCGCCGGAGTTTCCACGCAACTGGTGCAGTTCAATGTTCCGGACGATGCCTATGACACGATTGCGACCAGTGGCGACTCAGCTCGGTCGGCGATGTTTCAGGGCGCAGTTGGCCACAAAGTATACTTCATGGGCGAATGGGAACGGGACGAAGGCTTTTTCGAGCCCCTGAAACTTCTGCACCATCCCATTCACATCGAACGTGTTCCGCTGGATCAGGCCGAAGGGATCGTGTGCTGCGGCCCGTTTGATCCCATGGCGGACCCGGATGTGAACCGGCCCGATTTTCTGTATGCCAAACAGATGGGCCTGAAATTGCTTTGCGCCAACCCGGATATCGTGGTGGATCGCGGCGAAGTGCGCGAATGGTGCGCTGGCGCTCTGGCCCGGCTTTACACCGAGATGGGCGGCGAGAGCCTGTATTTCGGGAAACCGCACCCGCCGATTTACGATCTGGCACGGCGAAGGCTGACGGCTCTGGGCGTTGATATTCCGGATTCTGAAATTCTGGTCATCGGCGACGGCCCGCATACCGACATCGCGGGCGGGATGGGCGAAGGGCTTGATTCCCTGTTCATCACCGGTGGTCTGGCTGCATCCGAGACAAAAACATCATACCAGCCGGACCCGGATGCGCTAAACCTCTATATTGAAAAGGAAAAGGTCAATCCGACCTACTCGATCGGAAGATTGAGATAACAATTTTGGGGCTTGATTTTCTGCGCGTGCAAAGTAATAAAGTTGCCAACCTGTGACCGGAAATAGTCTATTGTTACTCGGTCAGCATCAAGTGAGGGCAACATGTTGGACAATCTGCCGCGCGGAACGATCTGTATCGAAGACATCGAAATGGGCATGTCCCGTTACCTGCGCAAAGTGGTGACGGACGAAGACATCGAGATGTTCGCCCAGGTGTCAACTGACCGGAACCCGGTGCATCTGGATGACGATTATGCCCGTGATACCATCTTCGAGGGCCGCATCGCCCACGGCATGCTGACCGCCGGGCTGATCTCGGCGGTGATCGGAGAGCAGTTGCCGGGTCACGGCACGGTCTATATGGGTCAGTCGCTGAAGTTTCTGGCGCCTGTGCGTCCCGGTGACATGGTGTATGCCGAGGTCAAGGTGATCGACATCGATTTCGCCAAGCGCCGGGTCAAACTGGATTGCCATTGTTCGGTTGATGGCAAGAAGGTTCTGGTCGGCGAAGCGATGGTTCTGGCACCGTCGCGAAAGTTCGACTGATCCCTATTTGGTCACACCCGACAAGGCGCCCCAAGGGCGCCTTTTTTGTAAGCACCATTATGCCCTGCGCGCCGGGCCGCGCCCTTTGAGAACGCCGGATTCGAGTATGATCTCGGACACCAGGTGTTCGCGCCGGTAGGCCATGACGTGCACACCCGACACGCCTGCGATTTCCCTGATCTGCTGGATCAGTTCGATGCAGATCTTCTTGCCTTCGTCAGATGGCTTTTCTGCCTTTTCCATCCGCTCGATGATCTGGTCCGGGATATGGATGCCGGGAACGTTGCTGCGCATCCACCGGGCCGCGCGGGCCGAGGCGACGGGACCGACACCGGCGATGATGTAGACCTGTTTGTCGAGCCCTTCATCCCGCACCCGCGTCATGAATTTCTCGAACAAGGGAATGTCGTAGATGTAGTTGGTCTGGATGTATTCGGCACCGGCCTCGATCTTTTTGGCCAGTCGGTTCGGGCGCCAGTCATATGGTGGGATGCAGGGGTTTTCCGCCGCACCCAGAAACAGTTGCGGCGGGCGCGTGATTTTACGGCCTGACAGGAATGTTCCCTGATCCCGCATGGTTCGGATCGTGCGCAGCAGGGTCAGCGAGTCGAAATCGAATACAGGTTTTGCGCCCGGCTGATCCCCTACCCCGACGCCGTCACCGGTCAGGCACAATACGTTGCTGACGCCCAGTGCGGCGGCCCCAAGCACATCACCTTGAATGGCAATCCGGTTCCGGTCGCGGCAGGAAATCTGGTAGACCGGCGAATAGCCCGCACGCGTCAGCAAGGCGCAGATTCCGATTGAGGACATATGGCAATTCGCGCCGGACGCGTCGGTAGCGTTGATGGCATCCGCAACCTCGCCGAGCGGCTGCGCGGCCTGAAACACATCCTCGGGGTCGGCGCTGTCGGGAGGATTGAGTTCCGCCGTCACCGCAAACCGGCCCGAGCGCAGCACGCGTTCAAGACGGCTGTGGGACACAAAACCATCCGGTACGGGGACATAGCCGGTCGGTTCGATTTCACTGTGATGCGAGCTGTTCATTTCCGAAGCTCCCGGTTGACCGCGTTGGGCGGTTCTGCGGCCAGTGGGGCAGCGGATGGTTCGTTCTTGCGGGCCTCGGGGAATGCCTGTGCCAGTGTCTGCCGGGCCGCATTTCGCGCTTCTCGGTTTCGGGCGGCAATCTCGCGACTGACCCGAAGCCACGAGGATGAGCCCTTTAATGTATGTTCCACCGGTGGCAGGACCTCTTTGATCTTCGCGCCACCTTCGCACATCCGGCTAGCCCCGTCCCAAGCCAGGGACCAGACGCATTTCATCTCGGGCTTCACTTCGCAAAACCCGCCGGGGCGCACACCGCCGCAGGGTCCGTTGCGCAGTTGTTTGGGGCAGTTCATCGGGCAGGACATGCCGGTCGAGCTAAGCACGCATTGACCGCACATCTTGCAGTCGAACAGCAGTGTTTTGACGCCCTTCTCGACCAGTGCAATCGGGCGTTCGACGCGGTTGTAACCAATTTTCGCAAATAACGGGTCCAGCGCTACCATGCCGCCTTCGACACGCTTGTAAATCCACTCGAACGCGCGGGCATGGCGGATCGCGAACAGTCGCAGTCGATACATGGCACTGACCCTTCTGGCTTTTTCGCCGATGGCCGGCCCGAAGCTTGACCAGGGTAATCATGGTCTGATCTGGCCGGGCTACCAGTCTACACCCCCGATTATTTGGATCAAGCGATGGTTGGTCCGGGAAACAACACCTGCAATTGGTCCGATATTCCGAAGGTGTTGGGGCACAAAACTCGATCTGCGCTTGAACATATGCCGCTGTCCCGCTACGCAAACGCTCATGCGCATCATCCGTGATTTCAAGTATGTCGAGCCAGAAGATCGCGGCGCCAGCGTTGCGATCGGCAATTTTGACGGTGTTCATATCGGACACCAGTCGGTCATCGAACTGGCGCGAAACGCGGCACCGATGGCGCCGCTGGGCGTCATGACGTTCGAGCCGCATCCGCGCGAATTTTTTGCCCCCGACACACCGTCGTTCCGCCTTATGCGTGGCAACGCGCGCGCGCATCGGCTGGAAAAGCTGGGCGTCGAAAAGCTGTATGAGCTGCCGTTCAATGCGGCACTGGCCGGGCTGATGCCCGAGGAGTTTGCCCGCAATGTCATCTGTGATGGTCTGGGTCTGTCCCATGTCGTCGTCGGGGCCGATTTCTGTTTTGGGAAAGGTCGCAGCGGCAATGCAGATGACATGGTGCGTTTCGGACAGGAGATGGGGTTTGGTGTGACCGTTGCACCGCTGATGGAGCGATCGGAAAACGTTGTATCCTCGACCGCGATCCGTACCGCGCTTAGCGATGGCCGCCCGCGTGATGCGGCCGCGATGCTGGGGCATTGGCACCGCATCGAAGGTGAGGTGATCGGCGGCGAACAGCGAGGACGCGAGTTGGGCTTTCCCACGGCGAACATGTCCATCGAGGGGCTGCACCAGCCGAAATTCGGGGTTTACGCGGTTCTGGTCGATGTGCTGGATGGCCCGAACCAGGGCAGCTATCGTGGGGCCGCATCGGTCGGTACGCGCCCCATGTTCAAAGGCGAGCAACCCAATATCGAAACCTTCCTGTTCGATTTCTCGGGCGATCTGTACGGGGCCACCTTGTCGGTTGGCCTGGTCGAGTATCTGCGACCTGAGATGACCTTTGACGGTCTGGATGCCCTCATTGCGCAGATGAATGACGATTGCGCCAAAGCCCGCGAAATTCTGGCGGCAGAATGACCAAGGATCTGATCGACCGCGCGGGGTTGCCCTCGCGTTTTTGGGAACGCAAACCCTTGCGCAAGCTGAACGAGCGCGAATGGGAAGCGTTGTGCGACGGTTGCGGCAAATGCTGCCTGAACAAGCTGGAAGACGAGGATACCGGGCGGGTTGAGCTGACCTGTGTCGCCTGCCGTTTGCTGGACGATGAAAGTTGCCGCTGCACGCAGTATGACATCCGCCATCAATTTGTACCCGAGTGCATCGTACTGAAACCCGACAATATCGACAGCCACGCATATTGGATGCCCAAAACCTGTGCCTACAGGCTGCTTTGGGAGGGCAAGCCCCTTTACGATTGGCATCCGTTGATATCAGGTACGCCGGACAGCGTTCACAAGGCCGGTGTTTCGGTACAGGGGCGCACCGTATCTGAGTTTGAGACACCCGAAGAAGACTGGGAAGACTATATAATCGAGGAGCCTATCTGATGTATTTCGCCTCTGACAATTCCGGGCCTGTTCATCCAGAAGTGTTGGCCGCGCTGACTGAGGCCAATCAGGGCTATCAGATGGCCTATGGCGCGGACACGCTGATGAACGAAGTGCGCGATCAGATTCGCGGTATCTTCGAGGCGCCCGGTGCAGCAGTCTATTTGGTGGCGACCGGGACGGCGGCGAATTCTCTGGCGCTGGCAACGCTGACAAAGCCGTGGGAAACCGTGTTCTGCTCACCCGTGTCCCATATTCACGAGGACGAGTGCAACGCGCCTGAATTCTACAGCGGAGCAAAGCTGACGCTGGTGCCGGGTGATGACAAGATGACCGCCGAAGCCTTGCGCAAGTCGATCCTGGCAGAAGAAACCCGCGGGGTGCATGGGCCACAACGCGGGCCGGTGTCGATCACGCAGGTGACTGAGCGCGGGTCTGTCTATTCTCTGGAAGAGTTGCAGAGCCTGTGCGGTGTCGCCAAGGAATACGGCCTGCCAGTGCATCTGGACGGCGCACGCTTTGCCAATGCGCTGGTGGCGCTGAATTGCTCGCCTGCTGAGATGACGTGGAAGGCCGGTGTGGATGCGGTCAGTTTCGGTGGCACCAAGAATGGCCTGATGGGCGTTGAGGCGGTGGTCTTTTTTGACGAAAGCAAAGCTTGGGAGTTCGAGCTGCGCCGCAAGCGCGGAGCACATCTGTTTTCGAAACACCGCTACTTGTCGGCACAGATGTCTGCCTATCTGAAAGACGATCTGTGGCTGAAATCAGCGCGTCAGGCCAATGCGAATTGCTCAAGACTGGCGGATGGTTTGCGCGCGGCGGGGGCTTCGTTCCTGCACGAGCCGCAGGCCAACATGATCTTTGCCAGCTTCCCCCGCAGCACGCATCGGCGCTTGCATGACGCAGGTGCTGCCTATCATTTTTGGGGGGCGGAACTGGAAGGCGCGGATGAGGACGAGTCATTGGCCTGCCGTCTGGTCTGTGACTGGTCCATCAGCGAAGAGATGATCGACCAGTTCCTTTCTCTGCTGGAGTGATCAGCCCTGCGTCCAAAGGGCGCGCACCTGTGCGGCTGTTTGAACAGGGTGGGATATGGGCAGCATGTGCCCTGCCCCATCAATCACGGCACCAGTCGCATTGGGCAGGCGCCGGGTCAGCCCATCGTTAATCGCGACCATGACCGGGTGAGACAGCGATCCGCGCAACAGCCGGATCGGCATATTGGCCCTGTCCAGTATACCCGGTTTCAGCAGACCTGCGCGATCCGCAAACAGGGCGTCGTCGACGGTTGGCACAACGTGAATGCCCCGGATCATCGCGGCACGAGTGCTTTCCGGCAAGTCCGGCCAGCGCGGGCTGTCATCCGTGCTCCACATGCGGTTGAACAGGCGGGCGGCAAGCGCTTCGTCCCCGCGCGAAATCGCATCCATGTAGGGTTGCGCATCCTGTGCGTGCTGTTCGATCAGATGCGGCGCATCCTGAACGGCAACTGCGAAGAACACAGGCTCGATCAACGTGGCGCTTCGGACCAGTTCGGGATACTCAACCGCCAGCCGCAGAGCCACAGTTGCACCAAATGAATGGCCGATCACGTCCATGGGTTCGGTCAGGTGGGTCAGGGAAATCTGTGTGATCCGGTCCTGAAAATCACCCTGCCGATCCCAGTCGGGGCTGCGGCCATGCGACAGCATGTCGGGGGCAACAAATGTTGCCTCCTCGTGCAATTTACCTGCCAAACCTTTCCAGGCCCCCGAATGGGCGATCGTACAATGAAGGGCAAGGGCCTTTCGCGGCCCCTGCCCCAGTGTCCGAACAAATGCCGCTTGCGGCAATTGAAGTAATTCGCTCACCCCTTGAGATCCGCCAAATGCCGGTCCAGATCGTCCACACGGTCCTGCCCCCAGAACCGTTGCCCGTCGGGCGTAATGTAGAACGGGGCGCCAAAGACACCGCGATCCACCGCCTCTTCCAGATTGGCGGCATAGGTTTCGGCGCCCAGCAGCAGGCCGCTGTCGGCCAGATTGGGATCAAACCCGGCCTGTTCCAGACAGTCGCGGATCACGTCGTCCTGCGCGATATCCTTTTCCTCGGCCCAGCAGGCACGCAGGATCGAATGACAGAGTTTGCCGACATCGCCGCTGCCGTCCTGTATCGCGGCTATGATGGCGTATGACGAAGGTGCCGCATTGGTTGGCCAGTGCGCTGGTTGCAGGTTGAGCTTCATCCCGAGGTTTTTCGCCTGACGCACCAATTCCTGTGCGCGGTATTCGATGCGCGAGATGTGCCGGTCCTTGGGAGGTGTCCCACCGGTGCGGCCGAACAGGGCAATGATATCCACCGGCTTATAGGCAATGGACGCGCCATGTTTGGCGGCAACCTCTTCCAGCCGTGTTCCTGCCAGATAGGAATAAGGCGAGAGTGTCGCAAAATAGTAGTCAATGTCGGCCATGTTCACTTTCTCCGCTGCATTATCTTTGCGGGACGGTAAGGCCATGCTAAGCGGTGTCAACATCACGAATCTGTCACATTGCCATTGCTGCCCGGGGATCTCAGCCGATGCCGACACCAAACGAACCCAAGCTTATCGCTGGGAACGCAAATCTTCCTCTTGCCGAATCCATTGCCCGCCGCATGAGCCTGTATCGCGGCGTCGACCAGGGACTGGTCGATGCGCGGGTCGAACGGTTCAACGACGGCGAGATTTTCGTCGAAGTGTTCGAGAACGTGCGCGGCGAGGATATGTTCATCATCCAGCCGACCTCGAACCCGGCAAATGACAACCTGATGGAGCTGCTGATCATCGCTGACGCGCTGCGCCGGTCGTCCGCGGATCGGATCACCGCCGTGATCCCCTATTTCGGTTATGCCCGGCAGGACCGCCGTACCAAGGCCCGTACACCGATCAGCGCCAAGATGGTGGCAAACATGCTGACCGGCGCGGGTATCGAACGGGTTCTGACAATGGACCTGCATGCCGCGCAAATTCAGGGCTTCTTCGACATTCCGGTAGACAACCTCTATGCCTCACCGATCTTTGCGCTGGACGTGAAAAACCAGTTCAAGGATCAGCTTGACGAGATCATGGTGGTGTCACCCGACGTTGGCGGTGTTGCCCGCGCGCGAGAGCTGGCAAAGCGGATCGGTGCACCACTGTCGATCGTGGACAAGCGCCGTGAAAAGGCCGGTGAAGTCGCCGAGATGACTGTGATCGGGGATGTGAAGGACAAGATCTGCCTGATCGTGGACGATATCTGCGACACCGCAGGCACGCTGTGCAAGGCGGCGCAGGTGCTGATGGACAATGGTGCCAAGGAAGTTCACTCGTACATCACCCACGGCGTCATGAGCGGCCCGGCGGTCGAACGTGTGACGAATTCGGTGATGAAATCGCTGGTCCTGACCGACACCATCCAGCCGACCAAGGAAATCCAGAAGGCCGCCAATATCCGCACGGTTCCGACTGCGCCGATCTTTACCCAGGCGATCCTTAACATCTGGAACGGCACCAGCGTGTCGTCCCTTTTCGAGGACAAGACCCTGACGCCGATCTACGAGTCGCTGTATCATATGGATTGACGGGCAACGCGCCAATCGCAGCAATAACCCTACAATGGGGAACCACTACACAAGTTTGAAACAAACTACCCCGGAGTGTTCAAAACGCTCCGGGGTTTTTGCTGGGCCACCCGGATATCTATCCCTGTGTTGCGCCTTGTTGCAGCGCTTTCAGAAACTCGTGAAAATACACCTGCTGGCCGGCGGCATCGATATGTATTTCATCGAGAAACACAGCATCCTGACGTTGCAGAGCTGTCCGCATATCGACGTATTCGGCACCGGTCGCAGCAACCATCTCCATCAGTAGGCGTCGCTTGTCCAAGTCAGGGCCCGACAACTCCCCCACTGTCGGGTGGAGCATCACCACAACGCGGTCGACATTGCCCAAAGCCTCGTCGAGAAGGGCAGTGAGAGCTTTGAGACCGCGTTCACCGGAGTTCTCGATATTGCGACATCCTCGGCCATTGGGTTCAAGCTGCAAATATCTGGACCCGTGGTGTGCGATCGCGTCGGTCAGGGCCGAGATCGGTTTGTTTGTGTGGAAATCTCGGCCAAGCGTGGTGCAATAACGGGGGAAATCGTCCAGATCGTGCGTGCTGAACACAAAGAACACGGTTTCTGCATCAAACCAGCCAAATTCGCGAAAATACTTCCGAAGGTTTTCCGGTCCCCATGAGACCGCAGAAACATTTCCGACCCAGATGGCAGGCAGCGCAGCGTCCAGAGCTTCTGTTGCCAGATCCGACTGGTCAAGAAACGCGGTTCCATGGATCACACTGTCGCCCGCGACGAGAACGCGCCCCGTGTCCGCATCCGGTAAAGAGCGCGACCGCATCGAATGCTCGTTGTAGAAAACGCGGTTACCAAAGCGGCGGTACTCTCCGGGCACATTCACGTATTCGATGGACGCGTCCACGCGTGACAGCGGCGGGTCTCCGAAGCCCAGCCCCCATCTGGCCATTGCTTCAAGCGCAATCAGGAGAACTCCGAAACCGACAAGAATCCGCAACACCCCGAAAGTCTCCGCCTGTACGCTGAACAGGAAGTGTAATCGGATTTTGGCAGCCGGAAAACTGTTCGGTTCGTCAAACCTGCGTTTTAAGAGATGTTCCAATCATCCTCATGCGCCACTTCCCCAATCGCCGTCCAGGCAACTCGGATACGGGCGACGCGGGTGTCGGACCATGTGCGAAACACGGCGTCGAACCCTTCGGGGGTAATATTCTCGGCCTGCACCTCAGCGCGCAGAGCCGATGTAGAGTCTACATCCCACAAGGACACTCCAACCTGAACCAACGGCGGAGACCGGAAAGAGTCGCTGAAGCGGATGGTTGAACGGCGTTCGCGCAGGCCTTCTCCGGTCCACATATCTCCGCCGTCGGCAAAGTCGGAAAACAGCACTGCCTCGCCTTGGTCGATGCCAATCGGATGGGTTCGAAACGTCTTCATTTTGTCGTCTTTGTCTTTGAATTCCCGTACCTTACTGCGGTGTTTCGGCAAAATCACGACAAAAAAACGGCCCTGACAAGCAGGGCCGTTTCATCAATCTGAATGCAGCGAACCTTACAGGCTCATATGCGTTCCAAGGGCTTCCATGTCGGCCAGCAGCTTGGCGGCGTCGTCGACGATGGTCTGATCGTCGCCATTCTTGGCCGCTTCATGCGACTCGCGCGCCTCGGCGATCATCTCGTCCAATTGCGCACGGTTCACTTCCGAAACCGGAATGGCCTTTTCGGCCAGAACCGACAGGCTGTCGCCGTTGATCTGGGCAAACCCGCCGGTGACCAGGTATTCACTGGACCCTTCGGGCGCCTCGACCTTCAGGATGCCCGGGCGCATGGTGGTGATGGTGGGAGCATGATCGGGCATTGCCGTCATGTCCCCGTCCGCGCCGGGAATCTGGACCGCGCTCGCCTGAAGCGAAGCCAGGCTCCGCTCGGGGCTTACGAGGTCGAATTGCATCGTGTTTGCCATCAGGGATACTCCTTAGGCGGCTTCTGCGGCCATCTTCTCGGCTTTGGCGACCACATCGTCGATACCGCCAACCATCAGGAAGGCCGCTTCGGGCAGGTGGTCATATTCGCCGGCCACAACCGCTTTGAACGACGAGATGGTGACATCCAGAGCAACCTGAACGCCCGGCGAACCGGTGAAGACTTCGGCCACGTCGAACGGCTGCGACAGGAAGCGTTCGATCTTACGGGCACGAGCCACGGTCAGTTTGTCCTCTTCCGACAGTTCGTCCATGCCGAGGATGGCGATGATGTCCTGCAGCGACTTGTAGCGCTGGAGGATCTGCTGAACGTCGGTCGCAACCTGATAGTGCTCTTCGCCAACGATGGCCGGGTCAAGCAGGCGCGAGGTCGAGTCGAGCGGGTCCACGGCGGGGTAGATACCCTTTTCCGAGATCGCACGGTTAAGAACGGTGGTCGCGTCAAGGTGCGCAAACGAGGTTGCCGGCGCAGGGTCGGTAAGGTCGTCCGCAGGCACGTAGATCGCCTGCACCGAGGTGATCGAGCCCGACTTGGTCGAGGTGATGCGTTCCTGCAGGGCACCCATGTCGGTGGCCAGTGTCGGCTGATAGCCCACAGCCGAAGGAATACGACCCAGCAGAGCCGAAACCTCGGAACCCGCCTGCGTGAAGCGGAAGATGTTGTCAACGAAGAACAGAACGTCGGTACCGGACTGGTCGCGGAACTGCTCGGCCAGGGTCAGACCCGTCAGAGCAACACGCGCACGCGCACCCGGAGGTTCGTTCATCTGACCGTAAACCAGGGCCACTTGGCTCTCCGACAGGTTGTCCGGCTTGATAACGTTCGATTCGATCATCTCGTGGTACAGGTCGTTCCCTTCACGGGTCCGCTCACCAACACCCGCGAACACCGAGAAGCCCGAGTGCACTTTTGCGATGTTGTTGATCAGTTCCATGATCAGAACGGTTTTACCAACGCCGGCACCGCCGAACAGGCCGATCTTACCGCCTTTGGCGTAGGGGGCCAGCAGGTCCACAACCTTGATGCCGGTAACCAGAACTTCCGACTCGGTCGACTGTTCCGCGAAGGTCGGCGCAGGCTGGTGGATGGCGCGGGATTCGGTTGCTTCGACCGGGCCCTTCTCGTCGATGGGGTCGCCAACGACGTTCAGGATGCGGCCCAGAGTGGCGTTACCAACCGGCACCGAGATCGGTGCGCCCATGTCGGTGACTGCGGCACCGCGGACCAGACCTTCGGTCGCGTCCATCGCGATAGTGCGGACGGTGTTTTCACCCAGGTGCTGAGCAACTTCCAGTACCAGACGCTTGCCGTTGTTTTCGGTTTCCAGCGCGTTCAGAATTTCAGGCAGCTGATCGTCGAAGTGCACGTCGACGACGGCCCCGATGATCTGTGTGACTTTGCCTTTTGCATTCGCCATATTGTTGTCTCCGGTTTTCTTACAGCGCTTCGGCGCCGGAAATAATTTCAATCAGCTCGTTGGTGATCACGGCCTGACGCGAACGGTTGAACTGAATCGTCAGCTTGTCGATCATCTCACCCGCGTTGCGTGTCGCGTTGTCCATCGCGGACATCCGTGCACCCTGTTCAGACGCTCCGTTTTCGAGCAGAGCCGAGAAGATTGCGGTCGCAACCCCCTTGGGCAGCAGGTCGGCCAGAATGGCCTCTTCGCTGGGCTCGTAATCGAAGATGGCACCGCTGTCGTCATCCTCGGTTTCCTCGAACGAGGCGGGGATGACCTGCTGTGCCGTCGGGATCTGGGTCACAACGTTGACGAACTTCGAGTAGAAGATCGTGGCAACGTCGAACTCACCCCCGTCAAAGCGGGACAGGATGTCCTTGGCGATGTCCTGCGCGTTGGAGTACCCCAGACGCTTGACCTCGCTCAGGTCGACATGTCCAACGAACAGATCGCCAAAATCACGCTTGAGCGCGTCGCGGCCTTTCTTGCCGACAGTCAGAACCTTGACCGTCTTGCCTTTGGCGCGCAGCTCGTCCGCCTTTTGGCGGGCCAGCTTGGCGATGTTCGAGTTGAAGCCGCCACACAGGCCGCGTTCAGCTGTCATGACAACCAGCAGATGGACATCATCACTGCCCGTACCACGGAGCAGCTTGGGGGCGCTGTCGCTGCCCCCGACCGACGCCGCCAGCCCGGCCATCACGGCGTTGAACCGCTCGGCATAGGGACGCGAGGCTTCGGCAGATTCCTGGGCGCGGCGCAGTTTTGCAGCCGCGACCATCTGCATGGCCTTGGTGATCTTGCGGGTCGATTTGACCGACTCGATCCTGTTTTTAAGGTCCTTAAGATTTGGCATATGCCCGCCTCTCCCTTAAGCGAAGGTTGCGGCGTATTCTTCGATCGCAGCCTTGATCTTGTCGGAAGCGTCGCCCTTGATCTTGGGGTCTTCGTCCGTGATCCACTGAAGCAGATCCGCGTGCTTGCCACGCAGGTGCGCCAGCAGGCCAGCCTCGTAACGGCCAACGTCAGCCACGTCGATCTTGTCCAGGTAACCGTTGGTACCGGCGAAGATGACGCAGACGATTTCCGCGTTGGTCAGCGGCGAGTACTGCGGCTGCTTCATCAGTTCGGTCAGACGTGCACCACGGTTCAGCAGCTGCTGGGTCGCGGCGTCGAGGTCGGAACCGAACTGCGCAAACGCAGCCATTTCGCGGTACTGAGCCAGCTCAAGCTTAACCGGACCGGCAACCGACTTCATCGAGTTGGTCTGAGCCGACGAGCCCACACGCGAAACCGACAGACCGGTGTTCACGGCGGGGCGGATGCCCTGGTAGAACAGTTCAGTTTCAAGGAAGATCTGACCGTCGGTGATCGAGATCACGTTGGTCGGAATAAACGCCGAAACGTCACCGCCCTGAGTTTCGATAACCGGCAGAGCGGTCAGCGAACCCGCACCGAAGTCTTCGTTCAGCTTGGCCGAACGTTCCAGCAGACGGGAGTGGAGGTAGAAAACGTCACCAGGATAGGCTTCACGTCCGGGCGGACGGCGAAGCAGCAGCGACATCTGACGATAGGATACAGCCTGTTTCGACAGGTCATCATAGATGATCAGCGCGTGGCGGCCGTTGTCACGGAAGTATTCGGCCATCGCGGTGGCAGCGTAGGGTGCCAGGAACTGCATCGGAGCCGGGTCGGACGCGGTTGCGGCCACAACGATCGAGTAGTCGATCGCGCCAGACTCTTCCAGTTTCTTCACCAGCTGCGCAACGGTCGAACGCTTTTGACCGATCGCAACGTACACGCAGTACAGTTTCTTCGACTCGTCGTCGCCTGCTGCGTCGTTGTAAACTTTCTGGTTCAGGATCGCGTCCAGAGCAACGGCGGTTTTACCGGTCTGACGGTCACCAATGATCAGCTCACGCTGACCACGGCCAATCGGGATCATCGCGTCAACCGATTTCAGGCCGGTTGCCATCGGCTCGTGCACCGATTTACGCGGGATAATGCCCGGCGCTTTGACGTCTGCAACGCCACGTTTGGAGGCGTTGATAGGGCCTTTGCCGTCCAGCGGGTTGCCCAGCCCGTCAACAACGCGGCCCAGCAGCTCGTCACCGATCGGAACGTCCACGATCGAATTGGTGCGCTTAACAGTGTCACCTTCTTTGATGTCACGGTCGGAACCGAAGATAACGACACCAACGTTGTCGCTTTCCAGGTTCAGCGCCATACCCATGATGCCGCCGGGGAATTCGACCATTTCACCCGCTTGCACATTGTCCAGGCCGTATACACGGGCAATCCCGTCACCGACGCTCAGCACGCGGCCGATCTCGGCCACTTCGGCTTCCTGACCAAAATTCTTGATCTGGTCCTTCAGGATTGCAGAAATCTCTGCAGCTTGGATTCCCATTTATCCGACCTCTTTCATTGCATTCTGTAGGGAGTTCAGCTTCGAACGGATCGAGCTATCGATCATCTTCGAGCCCACTTTAACGACAAGACCGCCGATGAGGCTTTCATCAACGGTCGCATTGATTGTCACGGTCTTGCCCACACGCTCGGACAGCGTTTTGGACAGTTTATCCAGTTGGGTCTTGGTCAGCGCCTTGGCCGAAGCAACATCGGCGGTCACTTCACCACGCTCGTCGGCCAGCATGTCGCGCAGAACCTGCACCAGCTGCGGCACAACGAACAGACGACGCTTTTGCGCCATCAGGCCCAGCGTGTTGCGCAGGATCGCGTGCAGACCCATTTTGTCAGCGACTGCTGTAATTGCGCCTTCTTGCTCTGCCCGGGAAACCAGAGGCGAGGCGATCAGGTCGCGCAGTTCGGCACTTTCGCCCAGTGCTGCTGCCAGATCGTTGATTCCGGTTTCCAGACCTGCAAGGTCATTATTCTCTTTAGCGATCTCGAAGATCGCGGTGGCATAGCGCTCGGCAATGCCTGTGGAAATCGAAGCTGGTTCGGACACGTCCACCCTTCCGATATTTGAGGCCCCGATTTTGAGTAGCGGCCGCTACTTTGGGGCGTGAGGAAACCCCGCCTATAAAGGCAGGGGATCAAAATCACCGGGGATGTAGCAGAGCCTATCCAACCTAGCAATATAATATAGCGGTAATGCACTTATCCCCAAATTGTTTTATTTCAATAACTTACACAAGGTGCGACCCTTTTTACCGGCCTGCGCACTTGAAAAATGTTACTGACTTGCAGGTTTTTGCGATTCCTGTGGCCAATATCACGCAATTTCGCTCCAGACTGGAAAGGATGATAAGTCCAAATTTGCGGCGAAAATCACGCGGGTTTCAGCAAGCCATCCAACGCTTTGATCGGCCGCCTTTCGACATCCTTCGTCACGTTGCCTTTCGGCGGATGCACCCGTTTTCCGGCCTCGACCATCAGCACGCCGCCCGCCATGATGGTCGGAAGCCGCTGCCCGGTTTTCTCGATCAGACTGCCGGATTTTAGCCAGAACCGACGAAAAGACGGGGGAAGATACAAGGCCGAGCAATGTTTTTCAGGCAGAAAATGGTGCGCCTTCAGCTGCGTTTCCAACTGTGAAGCCGTATAGGGCCGACCATAACCGAACGGCGTCTTGTCTGTCCGCGACCACAGCCCTGCACGATTGGGGACGACAAAGATTGCCCGTCCGCCCGGACCCAGAACGCGCCAGCATTCATCCAGCAGTTGGCTGGGCCGCTCCGAGGTTTCCAGCCCGTGCATCACCACCAGCTTGTCCACATGCCCGGTTTCGATGGGCCACATCGTCTCTTCCGTCAGGACCGAGACGTTGGGCATCCCCGCAGGCCAGGGCATCACCCCCTGCGGACCGGGCATCAGGCCAATCACACGGCGCGCCTCGGACAGGTAGGGGCGTAGAAGAGGCACGGCGAAGCCGAATCCTGCAACCGTCTGCCCCTTGGCCTCGGGCCATATATCCACCAGCCGCCCGCGGATCGCCGCCTGCGCAGCACGGCCCAGCGTGCTGCGATAGTAGAAATTCCTCAGATCCTGCACATCGAGATGCATTGCGGACACCTGCTCAATCGGCTTAGCTGGGCGCAGTCTAGCAACGAAAGGGCAAAAGGCCATGCCTCTTGAGATCGTAACCATCCCATGTCTCAGCGATAACTACGCTTTTCTTGCGCATGATGCCAAAACCGGCGAGACGGCATTGGTCGATGCGCCCGAGCCCGGCCCCATTCTGGCCGAACTTGATGCGCGCGGCTGGCGCCTGAGCCATGTGCTGCTGACGCACCATCATTGGGATCACGTCGACGGGCTGGCGGGTATTCTGGAAAAACACCCAGCAAAAGTTGTCGGCGCGACAGCGGATGCGCACCGGTTGCCCGCGCTGGATTTGCAGGTTGCCGAAGGCGATACTTTTACCGTTGGGGGCGAAACGGTCGAGGTAATCGACGTGTCAGGGCATACGATCGGACACATCGCGTTCTATATTCCCGAGAGCAGCGTCGTGTTCACAGCAGACAGTCTGATGGCACTCGGTTGCGGCCGGCTGTTCGAGGGCACCGGCCCTCAGATGTGGGCATCGCTGAGTAAACTGGCGGCCCTGCCGGACGACACGCTGGTTTGCTCGGGACACGAATACACGCAGTCGAACGGCAAATTTGCGGAAACAATCGAACCGGAGAACCCGGAATTGCAGAAGCGGATCGCGCAGATCGCCCGCGCGCGTGCCGCCGGAGAGCCCACGGTGCCATCACTTTTGTCACTTGAAAAGGCGACAAACCCGTTTTTGCGGGCTACAGAGCCCGGAATTCAGGCGAATCTGGGCATGAGCGGCGCTGATCCGGCTGCCGTTTTCACCGAAATCCGCGCCCGAAAAGACCGGTTTTAGGCCCTGTCAAGCCTTCCTCACGGCCACGGTCACAGGAAATGTGACTGTCAAGAGCAAGAAAACCCTTGAAGCCGGGGCCTGATCAACCAAACTCTAATAGTATGAGGACATGGTTGGGCTGGGGGTCTGACCGCATCTCGGTTACCCCCTTCCGACCCAAGACAGAGGAGCACCCGCGTGCCTTCATTCTCGAGCACACTGGAACAAGCCATTCACGCGGCCCTTGCAGCTGCGAATGAACGGCGGCACGAATTCGCAACGCTGGAGCATCTGCTGCTGGCGCTTTTGGAAGAACCGGACGCGGTCCGCGTCATGAAGGCGTGCAGCGTCAATCTGGACGAATTGCGCAGCACACTGATCGAATTCATCGACGAGGACCTGTCAAATCTGGTCACCGATATCGACGGGTCCGAGGCGGTGCCAACCGCCGCCTTCCAGCGCGTCATTCAGCGTGCGGCCATTCATGTGCAAAGTTCAGGCCGCACCGAGGTGACCGGGGCGAATGTTCTGGTTGCAATCTTTGCGGAGCGTGAAAGCAACGCCGCCTATTTCCTGCAGGAACAGGACATGACGCGGTACGACGCCGTAAACTTTATCGCGCATGGTGTTGCCAAGGATTCGGCCTATGGCGAAAGCCGCCCCGTAACCGGTGCCGATCAGGACGACGAAGAGGTACAGGCCACAGCCAGCGAATCCGAACAGAAGGAAAGCGCGCTTGGCAAATATTGCGTGGACCTGAACGCCAAGTCCCGCGCCGGTGATGTCGATCCGCTGATCGGTCGCGCGGACGAGGTGGAGCGCTGTATCCAGGTATTGTGCCGCCGTCGCAAGAACAACCCGCTGCTGGTGGGCGACCCAGGCGTTGGCAAAACGGCCATCGCCGAAGGTCTTGCCTATAAGATCGTGCAGGGCGAGGCACCCGATGTTCTGTCGGAAACCACCATCTATGCGCTGGATATGGGCGCGCTGCTGGCCGGAACGCGCTATCGCGGCGACTTTGAAGAACGGCTCAAGGCCGTGGTGACCGAGCTGGAAGAGCATCCGGATGCGGTCCTCTTCATCGACGAGATTCATACGGTGATTGGCGCCGGAGCAACATCAGGCGGTGCGATGGACGCATCGAACCTGCTGAAACCTGCTCTGCAGGGCGGCAAGCTGCGTACAATGGGTTCCACCACCTACAAGGAATTCCGCCAGCACTTTGAAAAGGACCGCGCGCTGAGCCGCCGGTTCCAGAAGATCGACGTGAATGAACCTTCGGTCGAGGACAGCGTCAAAATCCTGCGCGGTCTGAAGCCCTATTTCGAAAAGCATCACGAGATCAAATATACGGCGGACGCGATCAAGACCGCAGTGGAATTGTCTGCGCGGTACATCAATGATCGTAAGCTGCCCGACAAGGCCATCGACGTGATTGACGAGGCCGGTGCAGCACAGCATCTGGTCGCGGAAAGCAAGCGCCGCAAGACCATCGGCGTGAAAGAGATCGAGGCCGTCGTCGCCAAGATCGCCCGGATTCCGCCCAAGAACGTCACCAAGGACGATGCCGAAGTTCTGAAAGATCTTGAGGCTTCACTGAAACGGGTGGTGTTTGGTCAAGATGTGGCCATCGAGGCCCTGTCGAGCGCCATCAAACTGGCGCGCGCCGGTCTACGTGAGCCCGAAAAACCCATCGGCAACTACCTGTTTGCCGGTCCGACCGGCGTGGGTAAAACCGAAGTGGCCAAGCAACTGGCCGATGCGCTGGGTGTGGAACTGCTGCGTTTTGACATGTCGGAATACATGGAGAAACATGCCGTCAGCCGCCTGATCGGCGCGCCTCCGGGCTATGTCGGGTTTGATCAGGGCGGCCTGTTGACCGACGGTGTGGACCAGCATCCGCATTGCGTATTGCTGCTGGACGAGATCGAAAAGGC
Source organism: Ruegeria sp. C11 (assembly GCF_056537725.1). Lineage (NCBI taxonomy): Bacteria > Pseudomonadati > Pseudomonadota > Alphaproteobacteria > Rhodobacterales > Roseobacteraceae > Ruegeria > Ruegeria sp. C11. Next base: position 355,467 of record NZ_JBQFSB010000003.1, read on the forward strand.
ACATCCGGACGTGTTCAATATCCTGTTGCAGGTGATGGACCATGGTGAGTTGACCGATCACAACGGCCGCACCGTGAACTTCCGCAACGTTGTTCTGATCATGACCTCGAACGCAGGTGCGGCAGAACAGGCGAAATCCGCCATCGGCTTTGGCCGCGACCGTCGCGAGGGCGAGGATACCGCTGCCATCGAACGCATGTTCACGCCGGAATTCCGCAACCGCCTGGACGCGGTGATTTCCTTTGCACCATTGCCGAAAGAAGTCATCCTGCAGGTTGTCGAAAAATTCGTACTGCAGCTTGAGGCGCAATTGCTCGATCGCGGTGTAACCATCGACCTGACGCCCAAAGCGGCCGAATGGCTGGCCGACAAGGGATATGACGACAAGATGGGCGCCCGCCCGCTGGGTCGTGTAATTCAGGAAAACATCAAGAAGCCTCTGGCCGAGGAACTGCTGTTCGGCAAGCTGGCCAAAGGTGGGGTGGTCCGCGTTTCGGTCAAGGATGGCGATCTGGACCTGGAAATCCTCGGCCCCGACCAACGCCGCATTCCGGGCGACAGGCCGCCATTGCTAACGGCGGACTGATCGGATTACCAAAAACAGACAAGAGCGCCCGCCTTTATCAGGCGGGCGTTTTTCTGAGCGAATACAGAAAGGGCGCAATCCATGCGTAAGATTGGAGCGTTGGTTTTCCCGGGCTTCGAATTGCTCGATGTATTTGGCCCGATGGAAATGTTCGGCCTTCTGACTGATGATTTCAGCATTGAACTGGTTTCGGAAACTCCGGGGCCTGTTGAAAGCAACCAAAAGCTGTCGGCCTTTGCAGGCACATCCATTGACGACGGACATGGTTACGACATCCTGTTCGTCCCCGGAGGCGCGGGGACCCGTCGGGAGGTCGGGAATACACGTTTGCTGGATTGGATCGCGCGAGCTTCCGACAACGCCGAATTTACCCTGAGTGTCTGCACTGGCAGCGCCCTGCTGGCCAAGGCCGGTGTGTTGAACAACCGGCGGGCCACGACAAACAAAGCCGCGTTCTCGTGGGTATGCGATCAAGGCCCTGAGGTCGAATGGGTCCCTCAGGCGCGTTGGGTCGAGGACGGGACATTCCTGACTTCGTCAGGTGTATCCGCAGGCATGGATATGGCGCTGGGAGCCATAGCGATCATGCATGGCCAAGAGGTCGCCGAAAAGGTGTCCGTATGGTGCGAATATTCATGGCACAAGGACAAGACTCACGATCCGTTCGCGGAAATCCACGGGCTGGTTTGACCAGCCGCGTGCATTTGAGCCCTATTTCTCGGTCAACTTCAACTCGATCCGCCGGTTTTGCGCGCGTGCCTCTGGTGTGTTGTCCGTGTTGACGGGTTGGAATTCTCCGAACCCGTTGGCCGCCAGCCTGTTGGGTGGAATGCCCAGTGCGTCGACCATATAACGGACAACCGACAGGGCGCGGCCCTGACTGAGTTCCCAATTATCCCGATAGCGGCCCCCGCCTGAAACCGGAATGTTGTCCGTGTGGCCATCAACCCGGATCACCCAGTTGATCCCGGCGGGTATCTCGACCGCTACGCTGCGCAGGATGTTGGCAACCTTGGCAACTTCAAGTCGGCCCTCAGGGGAGAGAACGGCGGAACCGGGGTCAAACAGTACCTCTGATGAGAAAACGAACCGGTCGCCTTCGATGCGCACGCCTTCCTGTTCGCCCAGAACCTCGCGAAGGCGACCAAAGAATTCGGACCTGTAACGCTGCAGATCTTCTGCCTGAGCCGCCAGTTCCTGATTTTGGCCTGCCAACTCAATGGCCTCGGCCTCCAGCCTCTTCCGCTCGGCTTCTTCCAGCAGGCGGCGCTTGCGCTCCTCAGATGCCGCGCGCGCCAGAGCCGAATTCAGGTTCTGACCAAGGGTCTGAATCTGAACTTCGGCGGCCTCATTGCGGGCCTCGTAGTCATCCAGCAGAGCCTGCAACGATCCCAACTGGCCCCGCAAAGCGGCAATCTGTTGGTTCAGCAGCGCGGTTTCACGTTGGGCCTTGGCCGATATCTCTTTTTCTTGCGCAATCGTTTCGCGGGCGATGGACAGCAGTGCCTCACGTTCCTCGGCCAGAGTTTTCTGACCCGCGGCCTGGGTTTCCGCCTCAGATTGCGCGGCCAATGCGGCGCTTAGCTGCGCTTTCAGCTCTTCGGTGTTGAGCTCGCCGAATTGCCGTTCCAGTTCTGCCTTCGCGGCCTGCGCGGCGGCCAGCAAGGTCAGGGTCTCTTCAGCCTCCTTGCGCTGCGCCTCGAGTGCAAGGGTCATGGCGGTCAGTTCCGCATCGGCGTTCTGCAACCTGTTGCGCAAGGCCTCGGCAGCGGCGGCTTCGGCCAGTTTTGCGGCCTCTTCCTCGCTTAGTTGCTGTTCCAGTTCGGTTATCTGCGCAGCGCGGGTTTCCCCGCTTTGCTCCAGATCGGCCACCATCGCCTCCAACGCTTCGCGCCGGGCGGCGGCCAGACGGGCGGCTTCGGCCTGTGCGTCGATCTCGTCCCGGCTTTGGGCAAGGGCGAGGTTCAGCGCCTCCTGTTCGGACAAAAGCTGGTCGCGTTGGGTTTCAAGGGAGGCAATGTTCCCCAGCGCGCGTTCCTGATCGGCCAGTAGTGCCGCCACCTGTGCCTCAAAGCCGGTGATGCGGGTTCTGGCCTGATCCAGCGCAGCAGCCTGCTGATCCCGTTCCGAGGTCAGCGCCGCGATCACCGACTGCGCCTGCGCCAGATCGTCCTCGGCCTGTGTCAGGGTCGTGCTCAGCGCCCCGAGGCGCGCTTGCAGTCGGCTGCTTTCGCGTTGTTCCAGCCCCAGTGCATCGGCCAGCGCAGCGACCTCGTCCGACAGGGCGGTCAGTTCGTCCTTTTGGCCCGAAATCGTTTCGCGCAGCACAAACTGGACCACCATGAAGATGGTCAGGACAAAAGTAAGCACCATCAGAAGCCCTGTCATCGCATCAACGAATCCGGGCCAGACCGAGCCTTGAAAACGTTGACCTGTGCGCCGGGACAGGGCCATCCGTTACTCTCCTTCCGGCGCGGTCCGGACCGCGCCCCGAGGCAGCGACAGTGCCTTGACCAACAGTTCGATATCTTTACGAAATTCGATCATGCTTTCCTGACGGCCCGCGGAAATCTCTTCGAGAATACGCAGCAGTTGCACATCCATAGACCGCAACCGCATCCTGCTTTCGGCGTCAATTCCGCCCTCGCCCGCGCCATGCTCACGCATGTGATCCAGCAGGGCATCCTGACCCAGGGCCACACGATCCAAGGCGGCCGTGACGCCTTCGGTGTCCGATTGACGAAGATTCATCTGCCCAATCGTTTCAATCAACTCGCTCAGTCTAGCCGAGACCTCCGCCTTATCCGCATCGTTGTTGGCGAACATGATCTGCAGCGCATCCATCTGTTCCGACATGGCATCCAGCACCGGGGTCAGAACCGCCAGTTCCGCACCGCCTTCGTCACCAGAGGAAAAACCGACGCGGGTGATGGTGGACAACCATTCCTCAAGCTCGCGGTAAAAACGGTTCTGGCCATGCCCGGCAAACAGTTCCAGCAAGCCCACGATCAGAGATCCGGCAAGACCCAATAGTGATGATCCGAACGCGACGCCCATGCCCTGCAGTTGTGCCTCAAGCCCGGTCATCAGCCGGTTGAATACGGCCAGACCTTCCTCGCCTTCCTGCGGGTTCAGGCTGCGGATTGTGTCGACGATTGCGGGAACGGTGGTGGCAAGGCCAAAGAACGTGCCCAGCAGCCCGAGATAGATCAGAACATTGGTTATATAGCGCGTGATCTCACGCTCTTCCTCGACACGTTCGGCCACCGAATCGAGGATTGATCGTGTTGAATGAGAACTGATCTGCATCCGTGCGCCGCGCGCCCGCAGAAGCGACGCCAGAGGGGCCAGCAATTGCGGCGGTCTGGTATCATCCCGTTCCACCCCACCGACAAAGGCCTCGATCCAGCGGACCGACCCGATAAGCTGTGTCACCTGATAGAAACAGGCCAGCACACCGATGACAAAGACCAGCAGGATGAAACCGTTCAGATACGGGTTCGCCTGAAACACCGGCAGCACGTAGGGAAGCGCGACGAATACCCCCAGGCCCGAAAGCCCGATTGCGATCAGCATCATTACGATTTGCCTGATCGGTTGCGAGAAATGCGGTCTCGCGTCCTGGTGTGCCTGCGCCATGCGCCCGGTTCCTGGTTTTGCCTGCTCTTTGGCCAAACCTATCGAAATTACACCGGTGACGCCAAGGGTTTATGCGGTCAGGTTCCGCACGCGTTCTGACAACCACTCAAGATCGGGGTCGCGCAATCCGATTTCAGACAGATGCTCGGCCGTATTATAAAGGTATTCGGTATTGGGTCCCCTGCCGCCAACCGCCGTCGCAATAATGCCCGCCTGTTCTTCAAGGGGCATGCCGCCGCAATATTGAACGTGGTGCGGGTCGATCACATAAGTGACCGCATTCACCACCTCGCCGCTTTCCAGATGCACGTCCAGCATGCGTTCCAAATAGGCCGAAGAGATCAACTCACGCTCGCGCAGCTCATCCAGCGTTCGTTCCTCATGCCCGGCTTCGACAGACAGGGCCAGTCCCTTGCAATGAGTGCCGTCCTGCTCGTCCAGCGCCAGCACAAGGCCCGGATGTTCCTCGGTGCCGCGGTGGTGGATCGAGCTCATGCAGAAGGATCGGGCATATCCATGCAGGGTTGCGCGTTCGCTGCGCGCCACCGGAAAGCCGGGGTTCCACAGCAGCGATCCATATCCGAATACCCACATCGTCATTGCACTGGTCCTTGCCCGTTTGCGCCTATAAACATCAATTCCGAGGCAGGAAAAAGGGCCATTCATCATGAGCCGTCTTTTACGAGTTATCGTTTTTATCGCCGTCGCATGGAGCGCCTATTGGTTCATTGCCGGATATGGCCTGCGCACGGCACTGACAAACTGGTTCGACAGGCAGCAGGAACAGGGATGGCAGGCCGATTTTTCCGAAGTTGCAACAGCGGGTTACCCAACCCACCATGTTACCCGGCTGGACTATCCGGCACTTGCGGATCCGGTGAACGGCACCGCCTGGAGCGCGGACTGGATCGAGTTTGAAAGCCCCTCAATCTGGCCCGGCCGACAGGTACTGCGATTTGCCGACACGCCGCAGCGGTTGTCCTATTTTGATCAGACCGCCACCGTCGAGGCCAGCGACATGCAGGCAGAGTTGCAGTTGCAGCCGGGTATCGCACTGGTTCTGGAGAAGATGGCGCTGACGTCGGGCGCGTGGACAATCACGGATCAGGCCGAGCTGTTGGCGGGCGGCAGCAACCTGAACCTGATTATGACGCAGACCGATATGCCGGAAACCTACGTGATCTCGGCGACGATTGATGCGTTTACACCCGGTGATGACCTGCGCCGCCTGATGCAAACCGCCACCTCGCTGCCGCAGAAATTCGAGACGCTTGAACTCGACATGACCGTGGAGTTTGACAAGCCGTGGGATCGTTCCGGGCTGGAAGAACGCCGCCCCCAACCCGTGACCATCGATCTGAGGTTGGCCGAGATGAAGTGGGGCGAATTGCGTCTGTTCGCCACCGGTGATCTGGAAGTGGATGCGCAAGGCATCCCGACCGGTGAGATTGCGATCAAGGCGGAAAACTGGCGGGACATGATTTCGATGGCGAACGCCGCCGGTGCATTGCCTGATCAGGCGGTCGATCCGGTCACGCGGGCATTATCACTGCTGGCCGGGCTTGGCGGTAACCCCAATGCGCTGGACCTGCAGTTGAATTTCCGCGACGGGTTCGTGGCGCTGGGGCCCCTGCCCCTTGGCCCTGCCCCTCGCCTGATACTGCGCTGAGCTTAGCGACAATAAGGCCCGCCACGATGGCGTGCCGTGTCCAGATGGAAGTGATCCCTGTGATAACCGTCTGAATTCGGGCCCAGAACCGTTCCGAACGGGCCGCAGGCACCGCGCCACACCTTTTGCAGCAGCTTGCGGGACGGGTTGCGTTTCCAGCCTTCCTGAACCGTCAGCACCTCGCCATCCATCATCTTGAAGGCCGAAATGTCGATGGCGCGACCTTTGCCGTGTTCCGATATCCGGGCGCCCTTGCGGTTGTTCCGTGTGCGGCAGGCGTAATGCGCGGCCACCTTCAGCTCCACCACCGGACCGCGCCGGCGAAAGGTGGGCTTGACGGTGCGCTCGACCCATTTGTTCAGCGCCTCTGCCGTACCGCAATCCATCATGGACGGGCGGCTGAGCAGGACACCGGACACGGATTTGACCTCGACCGCATCCTGGATGCCGCAGGCCTTGATGCGCCCGGGGACGTTGCCGACTTTTTCACCCTGAATTTCCACATTCCCGCAAACCGAAGATTTGCGCAGCCGCCGCTTTTTGAAGAACACTTCCTGTTCCAGAGACTTGGGTCGCAAATACGGGTGCAGGGAAACATCTGGCCCCAGAAAAGGCAGGTCAGCCGGGCGGGCAGCGGCCAGAATTGTCTGAGGCGATTGCGGGCGCAGGCTGGGGCGCAACCGCGAGGCCTGTGCAACAACGGCAACGGTGTCCACCGCAACCGCGCTTGCGGCGGCGACCAGCGCCGCGTCCGGCTGCGTCCGCGCAACGGGAAACAAGGAGGTCTCGGGAGGTGCGGCAGAGCTTGCCGTCATGCAAACCGTTGCCAAACCGATCAGCGCACTTCCCCAGACCTTTTTCATGTCTTGGCTTTCCCCCGGCCAAAATCCGGCGCATCCGTGTCCTGCCCGGCATCGATGATCCCGCGGCGGATGGCCCTTGTGCGGCTGAAATACTCGAACAACAGCTCGCCGTCACCCGTTCTTATTGCGCGTTGCAACGCGAACAGCTCTTCGGTGAAGCGGCCCAGAATTTCCAGTGTTGCATCCTTGTTGGTCAGAAAAACGTCGCGCCACATGGTGGGATCGGATGCAGCGATGCGGGTGAAATCGCGGAAACCGGCGGCGGAATACTTGATCACCTCGCTATCGGTCACCCGGCGCAGATCATCCGCGACGCCAACCATGGTATAAGCAATCAGGTGGGGTGCATGAGAGGTGACGGCCAGAACAAGATCGTGGCGTTCGACCTCCATTTCCTCGACATTGGCTCCCATACCCTCCCACAGCGCGCGCAGGTTGGCGACAGCTTGGGCGTCAGAGCCCTCGACCGGCACAAGCAGACACCAGCGATTGTCGAACAATTCGGCAAAACCGGATTCGGGGCCGGAATGTTCGGTGCCCGCCAGCGGGTGCGCGGGAACGAAATGAACCCCGGCAGGAATATGAGGCTGCACCGCATCGACAACGTGACTTTTGACCGAGCCCACGTCCGTAACCGTCGCGCCGGGCTTCAGCGCTGTTGAGATGTCGGCCGCAACGGCCCCCATCGCCCCGACCGGCACACAAAGCACCACAAGATCGGCCCCTTCGACCGCCTCGCGGGCGGTGTCGCAAACGCGGTCGCACAATCCCATACGCCGGGCGGTTTCGCGTGTGGCCTCGGATCGGGCATAACCCGTAACCTCGCCTGCCAGACCGGCGCGTTTGATTGCCCAGAACATCGACGAGGCGATCAGGCCCAGCCCGATCAGCGCCACACGGTCATAAATCTGGCTCATGCGGCGCCCCCTTTGAACGCGGTAATGGCCGCCACGATACGGCGGCAGGCCTCTTCGTCGCCAACGGTGATACGCAGCGCGTTCGGCAGGTTGTAGCCCGCAACGCGGCGCACGATCAAACCCTTAGATTGCAGGTAGTTGTCACAAGCTTCGGCCTCAGCCTGATCGGCAAAGCGGGCAAGGATGAAGTTCGTGCAGGACGGATCCGAAGGCACGCCAATCGCGGCAAGACTTTCCGAAAGCCACACCCGCAATCTGGTGTTTTCAGAGCGGCAGAATTCAACATATTCGACATCGCGCACTGCCGCTTCGGCGGCGTCCAACGCGGTGGAGGACAGGTTAAAGGGCTGGCGGACCCGATTCAGGACGTCAATGATATCCTTTTGCGCATAGCCCCAACCGACCCGCATGCCGCCAAGCCCGTAAATCTTGGAAAACGTGCGCGTCATGATGACGTTTTCAAATTCATCAACAACTGATGCACCACCATCAAAGCCATCAACAAATTCGGCATATGCGCCATCCAGAACCATCAGGCATTGCGATGGCAACGCACCCGCCAGACGCTCCAGTTCCGCTTTGGAAATCATCGTCGAGGTCGGGTTGCCCGGGTTTGTCACAAATACGATTCGAGTCTGATCGGTAACTGCTGCGAGGATTGCATCGACATCGACCTTGCGGTCACGCTCGGCCACCATGACAGGCGTTGCCCCGGCCATGCGGGCGATAATCGGATACATGGAAAACCCGTGCTCGGTATAGATCACCTCATCCCCCGGCCCTGTATAGGCCTGCGCCACGAATTGCAGAACCTCGTCGCTGCCAACACCGCAGACGATCCTGTCGGGATCCAGCCCGTGGCGTTCGCCGATCGCCGCGCGCAGGCTGTAGTGATCGGTGCCAGGGTAACGATGTAGATTGGCGGCACTTTCGCGCACGGCATCTATCGCGCGGGGGCTGGGGCCAAAGGGGTTTTCGTTCGAACTCAGCTTGATGACATTGGCCACGCCTTCCACATGGGACTTGCCGCCCTGATAAAGGGCGATGTCCATAATGCCGGGCTGTGGGGTAATCTTGTTCATGAAGGGGCTCCTTGGATGAGCCCCTATTAACGATCTGCACGCGTTCAGAAAAGCGGCAATTCCCTCAGGCGGCCTTGAAACGGGCCGTAACGGGGTCAGCGGCATAGAAAGGTACAAATTCCTCGGTCCGCCGGGACAGGTCATTGACGCTGTCGATAATGAACTGAACGGTTTCTTCGCTCATCAGATAGGAAAAGTTCAGGCGCACCCAGCCCGGTTTCTTCAGCTCTTCCCCTGCGGACAGGGCCGCGTGCAAAGCCTCGGACGTAGGGCGGTCAATGCCAAGAAGGCGGTGCGCATATGGACCTGCACAGGCACATCCGCCCCGTGCCTGTATACCATAGATGTCGCTGAGCATCCGAGTAAACAGCTGCTGGTGCACCGGTTGGCCCGCTTTGTCCCGCACTAGGAAGGAAAAGATCGGCAATCTGTGCGACGAATTGGTACCCAGCAAAGTCAGGTGCGGGTTGTTCGCCCAGCCTTCCAGCGCCATCCGGTTGTACTGCGCCTCTCGTTTCGCGATCTCGTCCGCGCCCACAACGTCCTTGACGATGAAAGCCAGAGCAGCACGGATATCGCCGATAACATTTGGGGTTCCAGCCTCTTCCCGCGTCGCGAGATCGTCACTGTAGTCGTGCCGCCAGGGCGAAACAAAGCTGACGGTGCCACCGCCCGGCCAGCTTGGGCACTGGCGCTTGACCACTTTCTGGTTGACGACAAGAACACCTGACGCCCCCGGACCACCGGGAAATTTGTGCGGAGACACCACGATGGCATCCTTGCGGGCATCTTCTGGCCCCATATCCATAGGCAGGTACGGGCCACCCCCCGCATAATCCCAAACGGCGTGCGCGCCATGGTTTTTCAGCATCCGGGTAACAGGGTCGGGATCGGTAATGATCCCAGTCACGTTGGATGCTGCCGAAAACGATCCGATCAACAGGTCGGCATCCGCGTTGGCGATCAACGCTGCCTCAAGCGCCTGCAAATCCGGGCCGCCCTGCGGTGCTTCGGGAATTTCGATCACCTGTGCCTTGCTTTCCCGCCACGGCAGGATGTTGGAATGATGTTCATAAGGTCCGATCAAGACAACCGGCCGGTCAGCCCCTTCCACTCCGAGTATACTGACCAGCCGGTTGAGCCCTGCAGTGGCGCCCGACCCGGTGAAGATCACCGCGTCGTCTCCCCTCGCGCCAACAATGCGGGCGATTTCATTGCGGGCTTCGCGCCGCAACCGCGTGATGTAGGAACCGCAATAGGAGGCTTCGGTGTGGCTGTTGGCATAAAACGGCAACACATGCCCGGCCACAAAGTCCTCGACCTGCCGCAATGCGCGGCCCGAAGCAACGTAATCCGCATACACAAGCGGTACGTCCCCGTGCAGACCGGGGATGAGAATGTTCTCACCAATCAATCCATTACGCAGACTGTCATCGTGAGTGGCGGTTTCAATCGCTGCGCGAAACTTGGAAAGGGTCATGTCACGGGCTCCTTACTGTTCTTTAAATATGATTGACGAAACCCGAGGAAACTTCCCCTGAATCGGTTTAGTTTTCTCGATTTTTGTGTCATATGCTTTAATATGAGCAAAAAAATCGATCAAATTGACGCGAGTATCCTGCGTGAGCTGCAAAAGGACGCCACATTGTCCCAGCGCGATCTGGCCGAACGGGTCGGCCTGTCGCAGAATGCATGCTGGCGGCGTCTGAAGGCGCTGAACGAAGACGGCGTGCTGCTAGGGTCATCCGCGCGGATCGCGCGCGAGAAACTTGGACTAAATCTTGTCGTCTTTGTAATGCTGCGCACACGTCATCATTCAGCGGACTGGCTGCAAGCCTTTCGCCGTCATGTTCTGACAATTCCGGAGGTGGTGGATTTTCACCGCATCGGCGGGGACTATGACTATCAGCTAAAAGTGGTCACGCAGGACATGGCAACCTATGACAAAGTCTATCAACGGCTGATCGAAAAGGTCGAGTTGGACAGCGTGACATCATATTTTGCAATGGAAGCCATAGCCGAAGGACGACCCCTGCCGATCTAAAGCCCTTCGGGAGATATCAGCTCAAGTCAGTATAGCCGCAAAAAAAAGAGCCGCGCGAAACGCGCGGCCCTTGGTTCGAAACCGGTTCGGCGAAGATCAGTTCTTCGCGTAGAATTCGACGACCAGGTTCGGCTCCATGACGACAGGGTAAGGCACATCGCCCAGACCCGGTGCGCGCACGAAGGTCGCGGTCATTTTCGAATGATCAGCGTCGATATAGTCAGGCACATCACGCTCGGCCAGAGCGACAGCTTCCAGAACAACAGCCAGTTGCTTGGATTTGTCGCGAACCTCGATAACGTCGCCTTCCTTGACGCGGTAGGACGGGATGTTCACGCGCTTGCCGTTAACCTTGACGTGGCCGTGGTTCACGAACTGACGTGCGGCAAAAACAGTTGCCACGAACTTGGCGCGGTAGACGACTGCGTCCAAGCGGCGCTCCAGCAGGCTGATCAGGTTTTCACCAGTGTCGCCTTTTACACGCTCGGCTTCGGCGTAGATGCGGCGGAACTGCTTTTCGGTCAGGTCGCCGTAGTAGCCTTTCAGCTTCTGCTTGGCACGCAGCTGCAGACCAAAGTCCGACAGCTTGCCCTTGCGGCGCTGGCCGTGCTGGCCGGGGCCGTATTCGCGACGGTTGACCGGGGATTTCGGACGACCCCAGATGTTTTCGCCCATCCGGCGGTCGATTTTGTACTTGGCAGACGTGCGTTTGGTCACGGCTGATCTCCTTCGTTTTGGTCGAGGTCCGAACGGACCACTATGAAGGGCGTTGTCCTCTTGAGGTCTCCCCCATGACAGGCATCCCCTTGCGGGGGCCACCAACACCAATGAAGCCGCGCTTATATCTGCGAGAATGTCAGAGTCAACAGGGCGCAAGGCGGGAAAGGAAAAATAGCGTGCGCAAGACGCTGCGCACCAAAGCCCCGAGGATAAATTAGTCCGTGGTTCCAAACGCTCGTGCGTACTCGGGCTCTCTTTCCGGTTCGTGAGTCACCACCAAGCGTCTGTCGGCCAAGTAGGTTACGACCCCGCCCCCATTCGCATTCGACACCGAATACGGCTGAGGTTCCGACACTTCGCTGATCCAGAATTCCTGCTCTCGCGGGGGCGGGCCGGATTCGAAAATCAATGTCGGCAGTGTCTCATTCACCAGCGTCACTAGATACGCGTGGTAACGTTGTGCGCCATTGCTCAGAATCAGCGAAGGGCTGCTCTTTTGAATGTCCGCAACCGATGCATTACCGGGCATCGTCGAACGCGCTGAAACAATGGAAGTGAACCCGGCTTCTTCGCGCCCAAGCTCCTCCTGCTCAATCAAAACAGTGGCCTGTCCCCGCCATTCCCATGCTGCACCAACAACCAAAGACTCCAGAGGCGCTGCCTCCAATCCGTCGATTTCCGTCTGTGTCCATGAAATGGCAACTCGACCGTTTAACCCGGTTCTCATCCGCCTGCCCGCACTTCACTACTCCGCACCATTTACTTAGCGGACAATAATAACGACGAATCCGGCAGAAAAGAGACCAGATGATGAAATCACGAACATGTTGCTTGTGTATCAAATCAAATTGATACTCAAACAACTATAGTGATACTTCATTTGCCGAAACTCAACCCAATTGTCATCTAGGAATTTCGATGCCAGCTGATTTTGGACGCACAATAACAGGCTGATTAATGGGTAACTTATCGCCACGAGAATCCGCACTTTGATCATAACCTCAACAAGTAAAGGGTTGGGCGCGGCCATGCGGACCTTTTACAAACTCAGCGAAAGCTCACTTTGTGTGCTTATACGCCATTCGTGAGGACCGCAGAAAATAGCCGGGGTGAACCCATCACGCCATATGCGGCAACAAGAATGAATGTCAGTTTTTGATTCAACGGAATAGCAACCATCTTTCTCGCCTACTTTGGCAGACCCGAAGAATTCACACCTATTAGCTCGGCCGCCTTCCAAGCACGTTGTTCCGCTATACAAACCAGTTTTTTCACAAATCGTCACAACAATGCCTGATGCAGTCAGTAATGCAGGGTCGTAATACACCCTTTCAAAAAATTAGAGGCCGCCTGAATGATCCGCTTCCATCAATTTGTCTGCATTTCGGCCATTGCGTTGCACGCCCCAAATGTTTCGTTTGCGGAGATTTCCGCATCTGATGTCTGGCAAATTCAGCAAGACTACTTTGAAACCATAGGCGGACAACTAACGGGAAACACTAGCCGGTCAGGCAAGACGGAAACGATCCGGGATGTTTCACTCCATTTCGATTTGCCGCTTGAACTCGGATTTATCAACTTAGCGACTACAGGAATGACGCTTACAGAAAATGACGATGGTTCTGTCAGCATAGGATACGTGGAGCCGGCTGTTCTGAAGATTTCAGCAGAGCTTTCCGAGCAGGACGAAATCAGCATGTCAGTTGGGTTCGAACTGGAAAATTTCGAATTGCTGGCTACTGGCAAAACCGGAGACATTACCTTCGACAGTTCGGTTGGCCGAATGAATATGGCGCTGGAGGAATACAGCGCTTCGGCCACTGACTTGGAGGCTGACTCGGTTGCCTTCTCTGGGGTCATCGAAGATTTTTCTGGCCGAACCCAAATAACAATGAGCGAGATGGCCAAGGTGAGTGCCCACTATGAAACAGGGGCACAGAGGTTCGACGTCGAAGTTGTGGGAGCCGAAACAGGAAAAAGCATCGGCGCGGAACGCGCCGAGAGTGTCGTAAGCAAAACTGAAATTGCTCTGCCAAGAAATGGCATGGACATCATGAACCTGGCTGCTGCCTTGGCCGAAGGGTTGAGCATATCCATTGATACCAGCATGCATGGCTATGAATCAAAGCAGAGCGTGGAAATCGATGGTCAGGAACTTTCCGATCAGTGGTCCTTCAGTGAGGTTCAAACCGCGCATATCGCTTTTGATCGAAACGGTGTTGTCCTCGCTGGTGCGGCCCAACAAAACGTCACCAAAATGAACATGCCAGAAGTCTTCCCTGTTATCTGGGAATTTGCTGCTGATCTGATTGAGGGCGAAATGAACTGGCCGATCTCCGCCAGTGCTGACCCGCAAGAGGCTCATATGCGTTTGGAAATGCGTGGGCTGACTGCAAGTGATGATCTTTGGGCAATGATCGACCCCGAGGCTGTCATTCCACGCGATCCGGCCACTGTCGCAGTTGATATGTCGGGCAAGGTGCGCAATCTCATCGACTGGATGAATTTTCAGCTGGTCAGCCAAGTACTTGAAGCAGACCAGGTTCCAGTGACCGCTGAATCTGTCGCCCTTGATGAGCTTGAAATCAAACTGGCCGGTGCGTCCCTCAATGGCTCCGGAGCCCTGGAGTTTGATAATGACGATATCCAGACCTATGGCGGTTTCCCCAAACCTGTCGGGGCGATTGCTCTGGAAATGAGCGGCGCCAACAGCCTGATTGATCGTCTGTCAGCGGTGGGTGTTATGGACGAAGCTGAGGTGCAGGGTTTTCGGATGATGCTGGCGATCATGGCCAAACCTGATCCGACCGCAGGCCCGGATGCGTTGGTTTCGCGGATTGAGCTGACCGAAGAAGGGCATGTGCTGGCAAACGGAAACCGGATCAAGTGAGTCTTTTTTGAAGGAATGGCGACGATTGCATCCTCGCCATACACCCGCTTTCAAGAAATTTAAGGTTCTGTTTCATCGCGTGATTTTTCGCAACTTTGCCCGCGATCCCGAGTTCTGTGCAGTTGGTTGATTGATTTGATGCCTGGTCGGTTCGATTTGACATGCAACAATATTGTTGCATTATGAGGTATGAGCATTCAGTTCGATCCGCAGCTAAGCATTCTGTTCAACGCCCTTGGCGACACAACACGATTGTTGATCCTTGATGAGTTGAGAAAGCGTGACGAACAGACGCTTTTCGAACTCTGCGCGCGGCTGCTTGAAGAGCATTCAGTCACAATATCCAGACAAGGCATCACAAGGCACCTGAATACGCTGGAGCAAGCAGGGCTAATCATCACGGCATGGCGAGGGCGCACAAAAATTCACACGCTGGTGGCTGCGCCAATTGCTAATGCGATCAATCCCTGGGTGGAATTATTTTCTCAAGGAGACGGAGTATGAAAATGTACATGAAGAGCATTACTGTTGATGATCAGTCTAAGGCTCTTGATTTCTACACGAATAAACTCGGGTTCGTTGTCAAGCACGATATCCCCTTAGGCGAACATCGTTGGCTGACATTAGTGTCAAAGGAGGAAATCGAAGGAGTAGAATTGGGTTTAGAACCGAACGCGCATCCTGCAACACGCGCCTATCAGAAAGCGCTTATGGCGGATGGTATTCCCGTTTCCGCATTCAGCGTTGACAATATTGAGGCCGAGGTTGCCAAACTAGAGGAAGCTGGTGTCGAGTTCACACAACCTCCTGTGAAGGCTGGCGGAGCGACGATGGCTGTCTTTGACGACACCTGCGGAAACCTCATCCAGCTAGTCGAATTACATGTTTGATCGCAAAGCATAGGGATTTCACCATTTTCCTTAAGCTGGCAATCATTGAACGTATTTCAATGGCAGCTGAATCCACGAAACAGGTGTCCGGCCTGGTCTGCTGAATGACCGGCCGCGCAGAAGATCCGGCACTTTCGGTGTAAGAAGACCAGGAACAACACATGGTCGATATCCTGCACCCTTCCCTGCGTTTTCAGACTCTTTGGCACAGGGCTTGCCTGTCGCCTTTTCTTGAGATTTTCTGTTCAGACTGACCAATCAAAAGGCCGGGCCTTCATGAAACTTGAATTTCACCACATCAACTTTGTCTCGGAAGACGTCGATCGGATGCACCGGTTTTACACGCAGGTGCTGGGGCTGGCCGATATACCGATTGAGAACTTCCCCCGGCCAGATGAAACCGACGATAGTGGCTACAGTGGCAAGATCCGTTTCGCGACTGATGGCGGAATGCAGATGCATCTGGCTGAAAAAAACCTCAACGTTGCGTTTAAACACAATGAGGCCATCAATCCCGTTGAACGTGGCCATATCGCATTCCGTACCGACGACATAGTGGCCTTCAAAAAGCTTCTGGACGACAACGGAATTTCCTATTCGGACTACGGCACCGCCTTCGCAAAAGAGTGGCACCAAGTGTTCTTTCACGACCCAGAGGGGAATATTATCGAGGTCCATCAGGCGATTTGATCTGTATTGGAGGTGCGTATTGAAACAAGCCGTACTGGTAATCGATGTTCAGCCCAACTTTAACCCGCCGCGCTGGTTGGTCGAACGTTGCCAGGTGTTAGCGTCCGGCTTGCCTTCCATTGCCACAGTAGTGCGCCATGATGAGGCCAAGGTACCTTTCCTCCAGCAGCTTGGATGGAAGCCCGACCTGGACAATGCCAGCCTCGTTCAAACAGACCGCACCGTTATAAAACATGGATATGGTCCACCTTCAGAGGTTATAGAGCAGTTCAAAAACTGGAAGATCGAGCGCGTATTGGTCTGTGGCATTCAGGCAGATGCCTGCGTTCTGGCCGCAGGGTTTGCGCTCTTCGATGCGGGGTTTCATCCAACCATCGTGGCCGATGCTGTTGTTGGTTCATCACTGGACCGCAGCGGCCAGCTGGGGGTCGATTTATGGCGCCACCACTTTGGGAAAGTTATTAAGAATCATTTAGAAATCACTTAGCGGGAAACCAGGTTGACGCCGGGTAAGCTTTTGTAATGCAAAAGTAATTCACGCATTTTTGACCTAAAAACAACTACTTCTGCCAAGCCTCACAAAAGCTTTGGCCTTCTTGAGGCGTTTAAAATGATTCTAAAGCGCCCAAATAGCCACCAGCCTTTCAACTTTAACCGAGCCTGCGTGGGTGTGAGTTTCACCCCTCAGGCCCCTATTCAAACAGGATGGTCCCCATGAATTTTATTCTGCGCGGTAGCCTGGTTACTCAGATCATCATCGGCCTCGTGGCTGGTGCTCTTCTTGCCACCCTTTGGCCTGTTGCCGGTTCGGCCGCTGGCCTGCTTGGCGACTTCTTCGTCGACGCATTGAAAGCCGTAGCACCAGTACTGGTGCTGATCCTGGTTTGCGCGGCGATCACAAACCACAAAAAGGACAGCGAGGCGCGAATGGGCCCCGTGATACTTTTGTATTTACTCGGAACCTTCGCAGCTGCACTGGTTGCCGTTGCAGCCAGCTATATGTTTCCGATCACATTGCATCTGACGGGTACGCCCGAGCTGTTGGATGCCCCGGACGGCCTGGCCGAAGTGGTCAAGAACATCCTACTGAAAATCGTGGACAATCCGGTGAATGCGCTGGCAACCGCTAACTATATCGGCATTCTCGCCTGGGCCGTTGGCCTTGGGCTGGTCTTCCGCCACGCCAGCGACTCGACCAAGACCCTGATGTCGGATCTGGATGGCGCAATCACCAAGATCGTGGCAGCAATAATCCGGGTGGCCCCAATCGGCATCTTCGGTATCGTGGCTTCGACAATTGCTGAGACCGGTTTTGGAACACTTGCAAGCTATGGCCAACTGCTGGCGTTGTTGATCGGTTGCATGATTTTCATGGCGCTGGTCGTGAACCCTCTGATCGTGTACCTGCGCATTCGCAAGAACCCCTATCCGTTGGTTTTCACATGCCTGAAAGAATCCGGGATTACCGCTTTTTTCATGCGCAGCTCGGCCGCCAATATTCCGGTGAACATGGAACTTTGCCGCCGTATGAATCTGGATGAAGAGACCTATTCGGTCACTATCCCTATCGGTGCGACGATTAACATGGCCGGCGCTGCCATAACCATCACAGTCATGACGCTGGCAACCGTTCATACCTTGGGCATTCAGGTCGATTTCCTCTCGGCACTGTTCCTGAGCATCATTGCCTCGATTGCCGCTACTGGGGCTTCGGGCGTAGCAGGCGGGTCACTGTTGCTGATCCCGATGGCTGCCAGCTTGTTTGGCATCGACAACGCGACGGCTATGCAAGTGGTTGGTATCGGCTTCATCATCGGCGTTTTGCAAGACTCGGCTGAAACCGGTTTGAACTCATCGACAGATGTCCTGTTCACCGCGGCAGGGTCGTATAAGCAAGGCGATCCCTACCCGCGCAAACTGCCGGTGGCACAGGTCGCCGCTTAGGCAGTGCCTAAAACACTTTGTTCAACCGTCGACGTTAGTTGGCGGTTGAACAACCACTTGGTCGCAATGAGATCGTCCAACGTTGTCATACGAGATCTTGTGCAGTAGCGTCCTGAACTATGGTCATCAGACGATACTCAATTGTGCTACTGATTAGCGTTCTGGCCTTACTGACCGGGCTTGGCGGCGTTGCTCACGCTCTGTCAAATGGCTGCGTCGGCTTTCACAGCATGGACCAAATGCAGTCGGCTAAACACGCAGCCATCGCGGATTGCAGCGCCGATATATCGACGCCAAGCTACCAACACGAACCGTATGGCTCTGACACTGGAGAGTGTAATCCCTTTCTTTGCCAAGCGGTTGTATTGGTCTCTCAGAACCACGACGTGTTGCAGTCCCCACGTGAGATCAGCCCAGAGTTCCAGATTGGAGCCCTAACCAGGCTTACCGAACCAGACAGCCCCTACAGACCCCCTGACCTTTGAAGCAGCGAAAACCCTTGCGCACCTGAGCGACCGGCACGTGCGGCTGTTCGCAATGTGCCGCAACACTACCAGCTTCTACAAAGACAGGATCAACCCATGAAAAAAAGTTACCTACTAATCGGCGCATGCGCCGTCGCTGCCCTTGCCGCCTTCTTAACTCTTCGACCCGGCCCAGTCGAAGAAGCGGCACCGCAAGAGGCAAGTGAAGGCGGCGCCATAGTCGCAATTCAGATGCCGCCCATCGAGGGCAATGCAGCAATCGGCCAGCGCATCTTTGATGTCTCCTGCGCCTCTTGCCATGGCGTTAATGCGGTCGGAGTAGAAGGTGCCGGACCGCCGCTGATCCACAAAATATACGAACCCAACCACCACGCTGACGAAGCCTTTCAGAGGGCGGTTTCACAAGGTGTAAGAAGCCATCATTGGCAGTTTGGTGACATGCCACCCGTTGAAGGTTTGACGCGAGGGGACGTATCATCGGTGATCGCGTACATTCGTGAAATCCAGCGTGCCAACGAAATAAACTGAGGATGGCGCCAGAAAGAAGATGATAACGCTTTGTTTGGTTTACGATTTCACCTCTCAAAATTTAGAGCCAAACAATATAATAAAGCAAAGGTCACGACGTGACCTTTGCCAAGTTAGTTCACCTGTTGAAGAACTCCGCTACAGCGTCGGTTGACGCCTTCACTGCCTCAGGCTTGTAGTAAAAATCAACATGGCTAAATTCGTCGAAGGCCAGTTACTCATGCTCGTTTGTCAGCTTCTCGACAAATTGGGTCGAGCAAATCGCTGTAAAGGCCGACTTGCTATAGATGGTCAGAGAAGGTTGCACGATCTTGTCTGCATAGGCTTCCCCGATCGAAACCAAAGACTTCATGCCCTGATCGCCAATATGCATGTTGGTATATGTCGGTACGGCATTCGGTCCTTTTACCCCATCGCGCCCATAGTAGTTATAGCTTTCTTCCGCCATCGGATTGACCCCCGAGCCAACAAACTCTTCATTTGATTGTTCATCGTTCAGGCCGAAGGGGGCGACATAGTCCGGCTCACCTGTTTCGTACATTTTCTGCATCGACGCATTGGAGGCCGCAATCTGTTGATTGACCATGTCGCGGTCTGCCCATTGGAATGCATCCGCCGCCATCATGCCGGACACCATGGCGATCTTCTTGATACGGTGATCGGTCACGGCGGCCGAAGCGATGATCGAACCACCTTGGCACACGCCCAGACCGTTGATTTCTTCGACGAAAGGCAAGGTGCCCAAGTAAGACACTGCGTCCCAAGTGTTTTCGATCAGGCGGAACATATAGCGGGACTGCTTGAATTCGCCCGGAAGCGCCGGAGAAGTACCCATGCCCAGGTAGTCAAACCCCAGATAGATGAAACCCCGTGCGGCCATCTCCTGTCCATATGTCGCCGGAATTTGGTCTTTGACCTGTGGGAACGGGCTGGCGCCCACGATGGCCTTGTAGGTCTTGGACCTATCAAATCCTTCGGGAAGGTAGAGATCACCTGCCAATTCCACTCCAAAGGATTTGAACGATACAGAGTTTTTGCCAACAGTCAGATTTTGAGGAGCCATATTCATAGTCCTTTCGGGTTGGTCGGCATCTCGTCTTACATAAGTAAATCTCCCTGTTTACTTATGGCTATAAAATGACATTTGTAAACAATTCTATTTACTTTTAGGGAAAAATCGTGAAACGTACTGAGAAGAAAAGACAATATTTCTCGATGCAGCCATCGAAGAGTTCCGTGAGCAGGGTTTTCTAGGGGCAAAGACGATCACGACCGCTAAAAATGCAAATGCATCGAGTCGCACTTTCTATAATCATTTGGAGAGCAAATAGGCGCTGTTTGAGGCGCCCCCTGAGATCATGATCGAACGCAACTGGAGAATTGAGCCGGTGCCCAATGACCCGGATCGCGATTTCGTCAGACAATTGAAGGATGCCTTATGGCGCTATGTTCGGGTAATCACTGACGAGACGGCCATTGGCCTGAACAGCATGGCCATATCAGAGTTGATCCGGGATCTGGATCGCTCCCGACAATTCCTCTCGGACTCTGAAACACATGACTACCCGGTCACAAGACTGATCGGAGAAGCCATGGAAGCAGACGTGGTCCGCAATGCCGGTCCGGCTTTTGCGACAAGGCATTTCCTCGCTCTCGACAGTGTTTTTCTGGGCGAAAGCCCCACGCCGAAGAGCGTAATGGACGAATGCATCGCGATGTTCCTGACACACTACGAACCCGACAGATGAGCCAAACGGTGGATCGCACATTGCTGAAACAACACGCGATCTTGCAGGCTGAAACGCCGGTTAGTTCATATACTTGTCGAAGAAATCGATCATCGTTTCGGTATACTCACCGAAGAAGTTGTAGCCGATGAAACGCCGGGTATCGCCTTCTTCAATCCAGTGCAGTTTTTTGTCTTCAACCGGGATCAGATCATAGGTCGTTTGCACGTCGTTGGGGATAGACCAGACGTCATCCCTATTCTGCACGATATAAGTTGGCATGGTGACGTTCTTGGCGTGAAGATGTGGGGTCATCTCGTTGAGCGGCACACCTCTGATCCTTTCAATTTCTTCGCCCAGGACATCGTGGAACGCTCCCAGCCCCATGGCGTCTAATGAAATCTTAGACATGACATTGATTGATGCTGGCTGCGCGCAGATAAATGCATTCACGTCTCCAAAATAGTCGGGGCGTTCGGCCATGGCGTGCATCGCGGCATTTCCACCGGCACAGGGATTGAACAGACCAATTTTCATGTCTTTCAGTTTGTTTCGAGATTTGACGTAGTCGAAGGCCGCCAGAACATCCTTGTACTCATCAGAGTAGCCCTGACCCCAAGCATTGTCCGCAACACCGTCGCTTTCGCCGTAATTGCGCAAGTCATACGTCAGGACGTTGTAACCCGCGTCGTGCAAGGCTTTGTGCACCTTTCCAAACTTCACCTCGGTATTCTGGAAATCATTCCAGGGCTTCATGTGGCCGTGAAATCCATAGCGGTTCAGGGTCGCGGGGTGATTGCAAATGATAAGCTTGTCAGAACCTTCTGCCGGAATGAACCAAGCCGCAAGTTTGACGCCATCTTCCGCGTGGAAGGCGACGTTTTCGAATTCGATTCCATAGTCCTGTGGAGTTTCCAGGATAGGAGCGCGCTCACCATCGATTGATACTAGGTCGCGCGCCACGGCCCTGAGGGTTGCGCGTTAATCTTCGGTTGGTTGAACGGTCATGCCATTTCTCCTGATTTTGACGTGTTTCATGGTGCGGGGCCGACATGCTGGTCCCGTGAAAATGGGGGTTAGGTTCTGTGTTGACAGTTTGGCGCAGGCTAGCTTCGGCTTGGCACCTTGTCCGGGCTGTTCGGCAATCTGGCGCGCCACTCGGTTGGGGTCTGACGTTCCCATTTTTGGAAGGCGCGGTAGAACGATCCCTGGTCTTCGTACCCAAGCAAATATGCGATCTCATTGATATCGAAGTCCGACTCGGCCAGATACTCTTGCGCCAGCTGAAGCCGGGTGTCCGACAGCAGTGATTTGAAGCTGTGTCCTTCGCCTTTGAGATGCCGCTGCAAGGATCGTTCACTAACCGCCATTTCACGCGCGATACTGCGCAATTCCGGGCGCCCTGCAGTCAACGCACGGCGAAGGTGCCAGCGCACCTGATCGGTTAATGATGTCGTGTTTTCGGCCTTGTTCAAATCAGCCTCAAGCGCGGCATCCAGCATCAACAAAAGCTCGCTGTTATAGCTTGTGAAGGGAATATCCAAATCGGCTTTGTCAAAGACAAGGCGTGCTCGTGGCGCATTCCATGTGATCGGGCAATCGTACCAGTTCTCAAGCCTATCGCTTGGGCTACGTCGCAGCTCGATTATCTTAGGTTTGATCTTCAGCCCAGTGCCTGCACGCACCATGTTCACAAGAAATGTAAAAGTGGCGTCCGTTAGCGCGTCGGGTTCTGTCTACTTGGCGTATGTCCAGGCGGTAGACACGACACAGCCTTCACTTTCTACGACCACTTGGAACTCTTCCGGCGCGCAAAGCGCCTTGAACCGTGCAACACGGTGCAGAGCTTCGCCTACGTTTTTGGCGTGGAAGGCAACCAAAAAGGGCGGGGGCAAGGTCGGCCCATGCATGGCCTGTGTCAAAGCGAGCCCAATATCTTCGCCGCCCAAAGTCTGAAGCGCCTCCCATATTGAAAAGAGCTGCTTGGTGCTCATACGCGCCTCTGACGAAAACGCACTCGGTGGTAGCCTGGCCTCACGCAGCAGAGCTGCGCGATTAATCGACAGGCTTCCGAGAACCTTCCAGAAAGTGTCTGGCGTCTTTATCCGATCAGGCGTTGGCATTTATCTGTCCCTTGGCATCTGAATAGAACATAGCCAATTCAGCCAAGATAGCTTATGGAAACACCCGCCAGATTTATCGCGGAACGCGCCAATTCTCCGATTGCTATGAGACCACAATTGCTGCCATTCGCGGCCACCGCGCATTCGAATTCACAGAACGCACCGGGAAAAAGCCCATTACCTGTGCTGGTTGACCACGACTGATCAGCACGCCGAACGATTTTCCAGTTTCAAATCAGGCTGAAAATTTCTGCCGGAAATCCTTGGGTGTCATCCCCGTGGCCTGATGGAATTTTCGACCAAAAGAGGAATGATCCGCGTACCCCGTGTCAAACGCAACTTGCTGGATTTGCTTTGTAGAATGGATCAGCAAATCTTTGGCCCTTTCGATCCTGACGGCCTGTACATAGGCGATCGGAGTCATCCCGGTCACAGATGTAAAGCGGCGGATGAAAGTGCGTTCTGCAAGACCCGCCTGCAAGGCAAGATCACCCACCGACAAACGCAATGCATAGTTGCTTTCAATGGCCAGCTGCGCTTTTCGGATCGCGGCATCCTGATGCGATAGGTCTGGTGTAAAACTGCGATAGCGCCGTTGATCTATCCGCCCCACGTCGACGACAAACCGGCGCGAGGTTTCGATCATCGCGTCACGGCCAACAAACCGCTCAATCAACGCCATTGACAAATCCACCCAAGCCATCATGCCCCCCGCAGTCGTCAGGTCTGAGTGTTCGATCAGGATCTGGTCTACGTCCGTAGCGGCTTCGGGGTATCGCTCGGACATGAGTGTTTCCAATCCCCAATGAGTTGTCACTGGCCGATTGCCCAAAACACCCGCCTCTGCCAACCAGACCAATCCCACGCACACCGAACACACAAGCGCTCCGCGTGTGTGTTCTTGTTTCAGGAGTTTTGGAATGTCGGGTTGGGCCGACACGTCAACCTCTTGTCCCGCAGGCGGCAAGATATAGGCGTCATGTCCGGGAGCTACTGTGTCGGTAATGGTCACGCTCAGAGGTCGATGCCCATCAAGACCTCCGGCAAAACTCAACATCTCTTCAATGCCGTGAACGGCTGAAGTCAAAGCGCCCCGGTATCTGACAACCGCAATACGTGATTGATCGGTCATAATGGCAGTTTGTGCATAGTTTTTGTCCACTCTGCCAATAGCGGAAATCCATGGGAGTAGCAAATTGGGATCCAGAAACGTGAAAGGATCAGTAGATGAAAACTCCAGAGCTTACTCGCCGCACATTTTCAACCGCCCTGCTTGGGACCGCAGCTGCTGCCGGTTTACCCAAGCCTGTTTTTGCGGCTGAGATCGCCACGCTGAACGTTGGTACAAAGACGGTATCGATGCTATCGGACGGTTATTTTGAAATCCCGCCCGCCTTCTTTCAGGGTGCCGACGACGCCGCCATGGCAGTCGCAGGGGATCCCGTCGAAATTGGAGCAACGGTCTGGTTGGTGCGCGACGGTGCACGCACCGTTCTAGTCGACTCGGGATCGGGAGCGGCACTTTCCGAGATGTTTCCAACCGTCGGCAAGCTAGACGCATTGCTTGCTGCAGAAGGGATCGAGAAGGACGCGATCACCGATATCATTCTAACCCACATGCATGCCGATCACATCGGCGGGCTGATGGGGCCGGACGCCGGCGGGTTCCGGAACGCAACCATTCATGTCGCAGAAGCCGAATGGGCGTTTTGGACCAACCCGGACTTGCCAGCTGCTGCTCCTGAGGCGGACAAGCCGATGATTGATTTACTGCAATCCATTGCGGCCCCATTGGCAGGTCGAGTTAAAACCTATGAGGGCAAAGCGGATCTGGGCGGTGGCATCACTTTGGTTCCACTCCATGGTCACACCCCGGGGCACACCGGGGTGCGCATCATGGCCGAGAATGGCACTGAGCTGCTGATTGTTGGTGACGCCATCATCTCAGAATTACTTCAGTTCGCGAACCCATCGGTACGCTATGCGCTGGACTCCGATCCAGAAAAGGCCGTCGCAACCCGGACAAAGCTGCTTGACCAACTGGCCGACAACCAGACGGTCTTTTCGGCCACCCATCTGAGCTACCCCGGAACCGGGCGCGTGACGCGCAGTGGTGACGGGTTTACCTTTATCCCGCTGGCATGAAGTTAATGAAACGTGTGAAAGAGCAGCGCTGCTCTTTCACACGTGCGATTTCGCCTATCGCTTCAGGCCCGCACCAAATGCCCACCATCTACGTCGAGTACGGTACCGGTCAGATAGCCATTGGTCATTGCCATTATTACGGTCTGTGCGATGTCTTCGGCCCGCCCAACACGACCAACAGGCAAGTTGCCACCGACTTCGGTATACATGGCGTCTCGGGCGTCCTGAGGCATTTGTTCGTAGGCCTCCGTGGCAACCATGCCGGGACTAATGCAGTTAACCCGCGCATGTCCAGCAAGTTCAAGCGCCAATCCTTTAGTCAGCGCTTCAACCGCCGCATTCACGGCCCCCAGACCCGTTGCCCCGGCGGATGGGCGACGGCTGAGAACGCCAGAGAAGAAGGTGATGGAGCCGCCTTCCACCAGTGACGGCAGCACTTCTCGTGCGGTGACATACGGGCCCGTGAACTTGGCTTCAAACATACCACGCAATTCATTGGTTGGCAGTTCGACGAAGGCACCACGCGCTGCACTGGAAGCCGAGATCACCAAGTGATCCACCGTGCCAAGTTCAGCGGCCCAAGCTTTCACGCTAGCCTCGTCGGTCGTGTCCACAGGCGCCACTTTGGCGCCTCCCCCGGTCTCGGTCGCGGCGGAGCTCAGCTTGTCCACGTTGCGGCTGGCGATGGTGACGTCTGCCCCAAGCGCCACGGCCAGTTTGGCGGTAGCTTTGCCCATGCCGCTGCTGCCGCCAACGATGACAACGTGTTTGCCCTGAAGGGCGGTATCGAAATCTGTATTCATTTAAGTCATTCCCAAGATCAGTCGATGTGATTGGATCAATCGATGCTCAGTACAAGCTTGCCGGTGGTCTCGCCTGCTTCCAGACGTCGATGCGCTTCTGCGGCCTCTGCAACTGGCAGAGTCTTGATATGCGGACGCAGAACGCCTTGTTTCAACATGTCAAACACGGTCGCCATGTCAGAGTTGAAGGCATTGGGGCGATTGGTGAAATAGGTGTAGATATCGCTTACCCGTACCGCGACGGACTTCTGAAAATGCTTCGCCAGATCCTCGGCAAAGCTGCCTGCGGGCGGACCGGCAAGGAACCCGAACAGCACCGCCGTTCCCAGTGGGGCCAGCGCGTCGAGGTCGGATTTCAGGGTGTCCCCAGAGATCGGGTTCAGCGTCAGGTCAACGCCGCGCCCACCGGTGAGTGCCATAACCCGTGCGGCAACTTCCTCTTTGCGGTAATCGATCACGTAGTCCGCACCTTGTTCTTGCGCATAGTTGGTCTTGTAGGTGCTGACCGAGGCGATCACTGTCAGGCCCAGATGTTTCGCGATCTGCAGAGCCATGGTGCCAACGCCGCCAGCGGCGGCATGAACCAGCACCGTTTTTCCAGCCGTAGCTCCGCCCAAATTGACCAGCATGTGATAGGCGGTCATCGCATTCACCGGGATCGATGCAGAGGTTTCGAAGCTGATTTCATCGGCCAGCCGGACCACGTAGGGAGCCCCGATCACAGAATGCGTGCCATAGCCGCCTGCGCCAACCGGACCCATCCAAGCCACGCGGTCACCCACAGTGATTCCGGCAACACCATTGCCTATGGCTTCTACAACCCCGGCGCCTTCAACTCCCGGAACAAGAGGCAGGTCGGGCATCATTCCTTCGGGCATTTCGCCCTGACGAAGGATCGTATCGATAAAGTTTACGGACCCGGCGCGGTTGCGGATTACGACTTCACCCTCGCCCGGCGCAGGTACCGCGAGATCAGTTTCGCGCAAGACCTCTGGCCCGCCGGTCTGAGTGATCTCGATTGCATATGACATGGTGTTCTCCTTCTGTTGAGGAGAAGATAGAGAAAGCAGCGCACAGGGATAATAATTGAAAATAGAACTAATAATCCCATAAATAGGATAATGATCTACAATGACCTAGCCCTGTTCACCGCCGTCGCTAATCACCTCAGCTTCTCCGCAGCTGCCGAGCAACTGGCCATCCCGCTTAGCCGGGTCAGCCGCCGCATTGCGGAGCTTGAGGATCATCTTGGTGCAAAACTGTTTGAGCGCACGACCCGACAGGTGCGCCTGACCGAAGAGGGTCGCCGGCTTCTGGATCGGTGTCAGAATCCGATCGAGGCGCTACAGGAGGCGGCGGGTTTTGCAAATGACACGCGGCGGCATATAATCCGCATCACTGCCCCACCCCTTGCTGCCCGCAAGACCGTTGGCCCACGCTTGCTGGATTTTGCTGAGCAACACCCAGATGTGGAATTTGAACTGACAACGACAAACCTGTTTCTCGACTTCTTTCGCGACAACATCGACCTTGCTTTCAGGGTTGGGCCGCTCTCGAATTCCAACCTCATCGCCAAGAAGCTTTGGTCGATTGATTATTGTTTCTGCGCCGGGACGAAGTTCGTCGAAGATCGTGGTTTACGTGGGCCACTGTCACGGGAAAAGTTACTGACCCTTCCTGCATTGGCGGCAGGACAGTCATGGGTGCTTGAAACCGGTGAGACACTGCAACCGGGACAGATTGTGCATAGCTTAGGTGATCTGGATGTTATCGAGCAGGCGGTTCGTCGCAATCTGGGTATCGCGATGCTGCCGCTAGATATGGTCGGGGGGGACATTCAGCCCTTGCACGTCGAGAATACCATCCCCCTGACCAGAGACATGTTTGCGGTTTATCCCAGCCGCCGCCTATTGCCGGTAAGAGTCAGAAGGCTGATCGACCACATGGCGACCGGCTGAGGTTACCAGTCGATCGGCTTTCCGTCGCGAAAGGAGCCTCCTGTGGGGCCTGCATCGGGCAGGGTTGCGGCCCAGACGACCCCTTCAGCACCTTCGGACACCGGGCGACCACCGCCACCCATGTCTGTCGCCACCCAACCGGGGCAAACGGCGTTGACGAGGATACGCTGCGGCTTTAATTCCGCTGCCGTCTTCAAGGTCAGCGCATTTAACGCCGCTTTCGAGATACCGTAACCCGGTGTCCCTGAGGACATTCCATGAATAGCCCCGGCCCCGGAAGACACGTTCACGATCCGGGCACTGTCGCCCCGCTTCAAGAGCGGCACCGCAGCAATGGTTGTGGCCCAAGGACCAAAGAGGTTGGTCTCAAACGCGCGCTGGACGCGGGCAAGATCGGCGGTATGCGCCCGCTGATCGGTGTCATAATCCACCCCAGCATTGTTCACGAGGATGTCGAGGTAACCATGCTCTGCTTGGATCTTGGTGAATGCAGCCGAGACCGAAGTGGGATCGGCCACGTCCAGCTGAATGGCTTCTGAGTCCTGTCCGATCTGATGTGCAACGGCTTCTCCCTTTGCCAGATCGCGTGATCCAATCAGAACTTTCACCCCGTGATCATGGGTCAGCTGCCGGGCAACCTCTTTCCCAATCCCGCGATTGGCGCCGGTTACAAGAGCAATACGTGGTTTGGTCATTGTGAACCCTTTCACTTTGCGGCTGCGACGCGTTCTCCAGCCTGCCCCACAACAGCGCGGTCACCGGTCTCCCACAGAGGTGTCATGGTCATGGATGTCACAAGCCAGCGGTCATCCGATTTCACCAGATCATAGCTGTACCGTCCGCCCAGCACCCAGAACCCATCCTCAATCCGGTGGGTGGCGGTAAAGTCGGCCTCTACCTTGGCGCTGGCATCGGTCAGTTCGGCGATCGTGTGATTGGTCACCATATGGTGCGTGATTTCGAAGCCGGGCAGGAAGGCGGCCCAACCGGCGATCAATTCATCGGCGGGCTGAGTAACGGGATCGCCACCCCACAGTCCGGTGTAATCGGTGGTGACGGTGTCGGCAAAGGCACCGCGCACGCGGGTCCAATCGTGACGGTCGGCCCCGGCGGCGATGTCGGTGATTGCCTTGCTGATGCCTTGGGCAGTGTCGGCGGGGATCATGTCGGCCATGGCAGTGCCTCCAATCAGGGTTGCGGCCGCGAGGGTTGCGATAAATCCACGGGTCATTTCAGTGTCCTTTCATCGGTTGGCGGAATTGCTTCACTCATTGGCCAAGCGCTCTGGCACAGGTGCCAGTTGGTATTGCGACCAGAAAAAGGTGTTGGCAGCGTCCTGATCAGCACTGAGATTGGTTGCCTCGACGATCTTGCCATTCTCGATCCGGTAGACCAGCGCCCAGATCGTATCGACATTCGGTTTGCCTTCGGCATTGGACCAGCCCCGGTGGATATCAACCACATGGGTTTCATCGGCACCGAAATAGATCGGATCGGCCTGAAATCCGGCCACGCCAAGCTGGGCAAAAAAGGCCAGAACCTCGTCTCGGCCATTCTTGGTACCGCTCAGAGGATGGCGGCCCGGAATGTGCCATTTCACATTTTCGTCCATGACAGCAGCGATCCCGTCGAGTTCATTTGCGCCATAGGCGGCAAAGAAATCCTGGACGACTTTCATGTTGTCTTCGGGTGTTTCGGCCATCGCGGTGCCTCCGATCAGGGATGCGGTTGCAAGGGCTGCGAGAATTTTGCGAGTCATTGGCTTTCCTTCGGGATGAGGAAGTGCCGGGCAGCGTGGCCCAGCACCTACCGGTTCTGTTCAGCCTTCAAGGCCAATGCGGAAATGGTCGGCCACGGTGTCGGCGGCGCGGGTCACATCCTCGGGATTGTCGTAGAAGTCGAACTGGGTCACGTCTTCCAACCACCGAGCGGTGGCCTCGCCAGCAAAGCCTGCCAGGAAGGTTTGCACACCTTGTGGGATGGCGGCGCTTTCCGAGTGCACGATAGCAAGCGGCTTGTCCAAACGTTGCGGGTTGTCGGCAGGATGATAGGTCAGCCAGCCTTCCCAGCCCGCATTGTTCCACTTGTCGTCGTATTCCGGGATCGCGCCGCGGTCGGCTTCGTAATAGTAACCACCGATCGGCATCAACACACCCTCAGCGCCTTCGGGACCAGCAGCGGGGATGATTTCGCCACCCTTGGCTTCGGCGGCATGCGAAACTTCGATCAGGCCCGCAACGCCTTCTTCACCGCCATAAACGGCCTCAACAATCTCTTTGTTGTGCAACCAAGGGGCTACCAAACCAAGGCGATCCACCAGCGGGTTGCCCGCCACAGCGTCGACCATATAGCCAGCAGAGGCACAGATCCCCAGACCGTTGATGTGACCGGCGTCAACCTCGGGCAGCGTTGCTACAAATTCAAATGCAGCCTTGATATCCGATGTTTTGGCCTCGGGGCTTTCTACGAAACGCACGTTGTTTGGAAGGTCCCCGGATTTGCCCCAGCCGCGGAAATCGAAGGTGAAGGCGGCAAAACCACGTTCGGCCATTTCACGGGCATAGTTGGCAGGCATCTGTTCCTGAACCGAGGTCCAGGCACCGGTCACAACGACAGTTGGCAGCGGAGCGTCACCACGTTCTTCTGGCAAGTAGAGCGTACCCGAAAGAACGGCACCTTCGTTCTCGAAAGTCACGGTCCGAGTTTCGACCTGAGCGATGGCAGCAGTGGAGGCCATAAGCCCGGCGGCAGCGGTCAGAGCAAGAGTTTTCACGACTGTATCTCCGTTGATTTGATTGGGCTCCAGCCCGATGACCAAAGAGATACGGCGCACTCGCCAAAATTAATTGCACCTGACTGCCGGGTTTTTGAATGATCCTGCTTCAGACAGGTTTTGCCGCCCGATACGCCCGAGGGGTCTGGCCCACGACCTGTTTGAAGCTGCGTGTGAAATGTGCCTGATCTGCAAATCCACACGCCAGGGCGATGTCACCGAGCGAACGCTCTGCGTCATCCATCATCTTGATGGCCTGCTCGATCCGATAGGCCATGACATATTGCATCGGTGTTGATCCAAGCGTTTCTTTGAACACACGGGCAAAATGTGACTGGCTCATCCCGACCTCTGCGGCCAGTTGATCCACCGTAATCGTCCGATCCAAACGGTTCTGCACATAGGAGAGAACGCGCTGGTAATGCCCTGATGTGAATCGCGCCGAAAGTTCGATCTCGTCAGCGCGGTGTTTCCCGTATTTCTGCAAAAGCTTGACCAGAAACACACGGCTCATTGCTTCGAACATCACAGCCGAGGACATATCGTCTGCCTCAAGCGCGTCCCGCAGGATGACCCCAGCGGCACAGAGGTCGGGGTCGGAAAACTGCGGAAGGTTCCGAAACTGCTGGGGATCCAGCAACATGCCAAGCTCGGATTGCGCAAACTGCTCCACCTTGGCGGGGTCCAGTGTGATCACGATCACGTCCGACTTTTCATGCCACCGCCAGCCAGATCGCATCCCAGCCGGCGTGACGACGATCTCGTCCATCTGGAACGTGAAATCGCGCAGTTCACCATCCCGCCAATTTTGCACGCGATGCGCCTTGGGATTAAGGTTTAGAAGCACGTGATGCTCTTCAAACACCTCTTCCGGCATCTGATCCGGTTCGGCCTGAAAATATCGCACTGACATAAGTCCCGCTGCTGACGGACGCGCCATCGCATCGCTGCTGAGCAGCGGTTCCGAGGGGTAAATGTCGGTGTATCTTAGGGGCAATCCATGAATCCTGAAGTGAAGCTGATAAATTTTCGATGGTTCAAGTAAAAGTGACAAAGCAGCTGAATTTCATCAAGTGATGTCCAAAGACTTCAAGACCAACTGAGAAATTGTTGGTTTTCGAGGATAGAATCCAGCGATAAACTAAAGATGCGGCAGCGGCCACTTTAGCCCGCACCTATCAAATGCCGCGCTATCCTCTAATGGCAGCAATTGGAGATCTATTTGTGGGTGACTTGTTTGGCGAGTAGAGCGTCAACTCAAAAACGCCCGTAATCGCGTCCAGTGCCGATATAGGTGTCATCGAATTCTGGACATCCGGGGTCTGGCATTTTTGACTCAAGGCATCTCATTGCACTTTCGTAAGACTGTGCAGGCCAGGCATCGACAAGTGAGCAACCGTATCGAACCAATGTGATCTCGTAGCCCTGTTCACGATAGGCGACAAAAACATAGTCAATATCGGAGCTTTCGTCCGCGAGGCGGTCAGCAAGGCATCTAACCTTTTCGTCTTCTTCTTTGTTGGGTGCTTTTGGTTCGAATGCCTCGATCATCTGTTCGATTGAGTGAAGCATGTCTATGAAAGACAGCGGCTTTGAAAAAACGAGTGGCCAATCAGTGGAAGACATTGTCGAATAAGCGGCAATCCACCCCTCCGGTCGGCGGGCTGTAACGATGACTCGTTGCATGTGATAGCCGAGGCGTTCTGCAAGGCGTTTTAGTTCTGCTTTTTCATTCGGATCATTGGGCGGGCCATGAGGTACAGGGCGGGCCATTTTTTTGTATCTGGAAAACAAGGCTCTGATGCTCTTACTTACTTGGAAAAATCGCTGTGTGCTGGTTTTTGCAGCCTAACCTTATTGCCGCCACCAGCCTGTTCTTCGGAAGACCTTTCGCGAATTCTATTGATCCTGCTTATGATCCCGCCGGGCTGCCGCCCCAAGACTTCGGAAATAGTTGCGATTGATTGCCCATCAACAAGCATTGCCAATACCTTTTCCTCTTCCGACTTTGTCCAAGGTTTATAAGCATTCCTGTGGGACTTTCGTATGTCGGCAATGACATAGCTCTTTTCTTCGTGAGATGCGTCAAGAACCAACAGTTCCAAGGCAATGTCCCTTAGTGCCTCTGCGACGTCTCGCCCGTCATCGGTTACAATATCTGAGCACGGCACACCGCTGGCGATTAGCCTGGCCCAGGAAATACAATTGTCACTGAGTATCCGCGCCATATTCAACCCCCTAAAGTACTCATTAGTGGTGCCAAAATGGCTCAAGATGTCGGCAGGAATACGACCAATTCTTGGCCGCCTCAAAATCCTCGATGGAAATTTCAACTTGCTCTTCCACAAGTGACGCGATGTCTAAAGCGGCCGTTTGTCAGGCCCGAGCAAATGACCGCTTCGTCCTGCAAAACTGCCATTGGTCGGGCTCGATAATGTAATTGCAGCGAATGGCTTCTTGATGGCTAGACTAAAACGACTCTGATCTTCCAGGTTCATCAGTCACATTAAGGTGTTGATTTTCTTAGTACTTTGGTTTCCTTTGAGCCCGCGAATTGGTGTTTTCTTTTTCATAACATAATTGACAATTTTGGACGCTATTTTACAAAATCGGTCATGATGCAGCCAATAGAACGCAAGCTGGAAATCGTTGTTTTGGTGAGTCCGCATTTTAATGTTTCGGCGACGACATCTTTCGTGGATTCATTCCGAATAGCAAACTATCTGACAGGTTCGGCTCGATTTTCTTGGACCTATGCCTCAGACAACGGTGGTCCAGTTGAGTCTAGTAGTGGCCTGGTCGTTGACACTGCCCCGTTGGCGGACGTGACAGACCACATGCCTTGGCTGGTTCTTGTGAGTACAAGTTGGACACCAGAACGGCATGGGACACGTCAGTTCAAGGTAGCACTTCAAAAATGGGAGTCGGGTGGAGCAATTGTTGTTGGTTTGGACACTGGTGCGATTGTTCTTGCAGCTGCTGGACTACTAAAGGGCAAGACCGCCACTGTTCATTATGAGCATATCGATGCATTTGCAGAAATGGCACAGGACACCACCGTTTCAGAAGACATGATTGTTACGGATGGTAGGATTTTCACGTGCTGTGGGGGATCAGCAGCAACCGATCTGGGTCTGGGATTTGTGCACTCTATCGCTGGTGAAAGTATCGCAAATGCATCTGCACGATATCTGTTTCATCACAATGTGCGCGGTGAAGGCCAGTCTCAGAACCCGAAAGACGTGGAACCGCTTGGGTATGTCACCTCTGGGATAGTCCGGGACGCGATCGATCTAATGGAGGCGCATTTGGAAACGACCCTGTCGATCCCGGAAGTATCAGCGCGTTTGAAGATTTCGCAACGACAACTGAGCCGATTGTTTCAGCAATATGTACACAAGTCGCCAATCGAGTATTACCGTGACATCCGCCTTGATCGAGCGCGCGGATTGGTGACACAGACCGAGTTGAAGTTCAGCGAGATTGCGGAAGCATCAGGGTTCAACGGGCAGGTTCATTTCAGCCGAGCATATCGAAAACGTTTTGGCCTGACACCAAGTGCGGACCGCATTGAAGGCCGTACGCCGTTCGAATTTCGCGCTTGGCCGATGTTCAAGCCTGATATCAAGTCCGAAGGTGTCGCGTAGCCTTTTGCATTGCCGTCAGCATCTTGTCACGTTTCGCTGATAGCTCTTCTGTACTTTGCCCTTGTGTTTGATCCTTAATGCCCGCGACAAGTTTATCGATTACATCCTCATCAAGACGTGGATTGCCCAGATCGTCCCACCAGCCATTAAATGTGTCTTTGAAATGGTCACAGAAGGCCTGCAGACCACCGTCGCCTGCACCCAGATGAAAAAGGGTCGTCGGACCCATCGCGGCCCAGCGCAGTCCCGGGCCAGCCCACATCGCTTTGTCGATATCTTCAACACTGGCAACACCTTCGACCGCCATATGGACGGCCTCGCGCCACACCGCGGCTTGCAACCGGTTCGCGACATGCCCGGGCATGCCCTTCTTTATCCGGATCGTGACTTTACCAATGTTCTTGTAGAACGCCTCCGTGCGGTCCAAGACATCTGAACCGGTGAAGTCATTCGCTGTCAGCTCGACCAGAGGGATGAGATGTGGCGGGTTAAACGGATGACCTAAGATCAGTTTGCTCGGATCGCGCCATCCCTGTTGCAAAGCCTCAAGCGTCAGGCCGGAAGTTGAGCTTGAAACTATTGCATCTAAATCCAAGTCTGACTCAATTTCAGCATAGATCGAATGCTTAATCGGCAACCTCTCTGGCACGTTCTCCTGAATGAATTGAGCGTCTCGCACGGCCTCAGCAGCGGTCGGCACAAAAGTGATCGCATCAGCAGTAGCGTGATCTGTTTGGCCCAGTTCCTCTAACGCTGGCCACGCTTTTTCGATGTACCGACGGACCGATACTTCTGCGTTCGGGTCGGGATCATAGACGGTCACACTACGACCCGAGGCGAGAAACAGCGCGGCCCAACTTGCCCCGATGACACCTGCTCCAAGGATGGCAGTTCTTTCAATTTCTGACATTAAAATAGTCCTGGGTTAAGGGGGGAGGCTGCCGTCATGCCCCCGTCCACGGTAAACAACTGTCCGGTCGCAAAAGACGAGTCATCCGATGCCAACCAAAGGGCCATCGCAGCGATGTCGGCGGGCTTGCCAAAGCGTTTGACCGCGTGGCGAGCCAGCGCATCTGATTTAGCCTTTTCCGGGTCTTGGGCAAGATCGAACCCTGCGTCCAACATGCCCGTTTCAATCCATCCCGGGCAGATCGCATTGCAACGCACCGCCGGTCCATGGTCCACCGCGATCGAACGTGTTAGCCCATGTACAAAAGCTTTTGACGCGTTGTAGAGCGCCATAGATGGATCAGCGACATTGCCCGAGATCGAACCGATATTGATGATCGAGCCACCGTGTGACATTTCCGGAATGAAGGCGCGACAACAGTTAAAAACGCCTCGTGCGTTTACTCCCATCACCAGATCCCAATCCGCATCCGAGCTTTCGGTAACTGTTTTCTCAACCTGAACGCCGGCGTTATTTACAAGGATATCTGTCCCTCCGACTGTTCTGACGATTTGTGCAACCGCTTCGGGATCGCGAACATCCAACGTGTACCAATTCACGTTTTCCGGCAGATCATCTGGTTGAGGACCACGCCCGCAGGTAGTGACAGCGGCCCCTTCGGTTACGAACGCCTCAACGATACCGCGCCCGATGCCCTGCTTGCCGCCTGTCACAAAGGCGCGTTTGCCAGCCAACCGCATCAGTGTGCCACCATGACGTGACGGATCGCAGTGTAGGCGTCCAGCGCATAGACCGACATATCGCTGCCCGTGCCCGAACCCTTCATAGCGGCCCATGGCATCTCAGGGGTCGCGACCCCATGCGTGTTCACCCACGTAAACCCATAACGCAGCTTGGACGTCATTTTCATCGCGCGCCCGACATCACGTGTCCAGACCGACGAGGCCAACCCGTAGGGGCCGTCGTTTGCGGTCTTCAGCGCTTCTTCGGCGTCAGAAAACCGGGATATGGTGACGACAGGGCCAAAGACCTCATTACAAGCAAGCTCGGCATTGTTGTCGACATTGGCGACAACAGTCGGCTGGTAGAAAAACCCGTTTTCTTCGCCGAAGGCCCCACCGGCAACAATTTCAGAACTGTTGCGCGCACGATCCACAAAACCCGCAACACGATCCCGCTGAGCCGCTGAAACAAGCGGGCCCATTTCTGTTCCTTCGGCTTTCGGTTCACCAACTTGAATCTGACCGACCTGATCAGCAATGGCGGCAACAAGCTTGTCGTAAACCTTGTCTGCAACCATCACGCGGCAAGGCTGTGCGCAGTCCTGACCAGCATTGAAGTAACTGCCATATCGGATCGTCTCGGCCACAGAATTCAGATCAGCATCATCAAAGACTATGACCGGCGCCTTGCCGCCCAACTCCAGGTGAACGTGTTTGATTTTCTGGGAAGCAGCCCGCATTGCAGCCATGCCTGTCGCCGGAGAACCCGTGACACTGATCCCTTCCATCTTTGGGCTGTTCATCAAGGTATTGCCCACGCTGGGGCCCCGGCCATGGATCACATTCAGCACACCTTTTGGCGCAACGTCTTGCAACAATTCGGCCAGTCGCAGAGTGGATAGCGGCGTAATCTCGGACGGTTTCAACACGACAGAACATCCTGCCGCGATAGGTGCGGCAATCTTCCAGGACGCCATCATCAGCGGGTAGTTCCACGGGGCGATGGCTGCGACTGGGCCTATTGGATCACGCCGGATCATCGAAGTATGACCCGCGACATATTCACCAGAAGCGGACCCCATCATGGTGCGCGCAGCACCCGCGAAGAAGCGAAAGACATCAATTGTTAGCGGCATTTCATCATCATGAGCCGATGGCCAGGGTTTTCCCACATCAAGGCTTTCAAGTTCTGCTAACTCTTGGCTGTTTGCCTCAATTACATCGGCTATCCGAAGCAAGATCGCAGAGCGTTCAGCAGGGGTCGTAACCGAAAAGGTTTCAAAAGCCTCTGCTGAGCTTCGCACTGCCGCCTCGATCTGTGCTTCGCTGGCTTCTTTTACTGTGCCAATAACCTCTCCTGTTGCAGGGTTCAGGATATCCAAGGCTTCTCCGGTACCTTCCACCATTTCGCCGTTGATCAGCATTTTCGTCTGCATGTGCCTCTCCTTAGAACCCAACTTGATCGCCGCCTTTTAGTGCAAGCCGCATGCGCGCTTCAGCTGGCGTCGCGACCGTAAGGCCAAGGTTTTCAACGATTGATCGGATGCGCGTGACTTGTTCGGCATTGGATTTTGCCAACTCTCCTTTGCCTATGAACAGGCTGTCTTCGAGACCCACCCGCAGGTTGCCACCCCGCATGGCACTTTGGGTCGCGAAAGGCATTTGGTGACGACCAGCGCCAAGAACGGACCATTCGTAATTCTCGGCCCCGAACAGCTTATCGGCTGTGTTGTGCATGTGGGTCAGATGGTCAGCATCTGCGCCAATGCCACCCAGAATTCCAAAGACCATCTGAATAAAAAATGGCGGTTTGATCAGGCCCTGATCCACGAACCATTTGACGTTGTACAGATGGCCAATGTCATAGCATTCGAACTCGAACCTGGTTCCATGATCGCCTCCAAGCTTTTCAATGGCGTAACGAATTGTTTTGAAGGTGTTGGGAAAGATGAAGTTCTCTGTCATTTCCAGAAATGGCTGTTCCCAGTCGTGCTGAAACTCACTGTATTTTTGCAGCATCGGAAAGATGCCAAAGTTCATGGACCCCATGTTGAGCGATGCCATTTCCGGGCTGGTCGAGGTCGCCGCCAGCAGCCGCTCATCAATTGACATCCCCAAACCACCGCCCGTCGAGACATTCATCACCACATCAGTGGACTGCTTGATTACAGGTAGAAACTGCTTGAACAGCTCAGGTCGGGGATCGGGTTTTCCGGTTTCGGGATGTCGTGCGTGCAAGTGAATGATCGATGCGCCTGCCTGCGCTGCTTCAATGCTGGCCGCCGCGATCTCGGCGGGCGTTATCGGCAGGTGCGGTGACATCGACGGTGTATGGATGC
This sequence comes from Ruegeria sp. C11, assembly GCF_056537725.1. Lineage (NCBI taxonomy): Bacteria > Pseudomonadati > Pseudomonadota > Alphaproteobacteria > Rhodobacterales > Roseobacteraceae > Ruegeria > Ruegeria sp. C11. The sequence continues at coordinate 393,561 of NZ_JBQFSB010000003.1, forward strand.
CCCCCGTTGGCGCGCAGGTGATGATGACGGGCTTGGGCATCAGAGCTTCATCTGCTGCACTTGTGCAGACAGCCCCCCATCCAACACCCACAACTGACCGGAGGCATAGCGCGCTTCGTCCGAAGCAAGCCAGTTGACCAGATTTGCAATATCCTCGGGCGTCCCGTAGGTGCGCATCGGATGAACATCACGCACAGCCTTTTGCAGTGTCTCAATGTTGCCACCGCCTCCGCCAGATCCATCGCCGTTGAAGAAGCTCTGCAACATCGGAGTGTCGATGTAGCCCGGGCAGATGGCGTTCACGCGGATGCCTTCAGGGCCGTGATCGCAAGCCATTGCACGGGTCAAAGCATGAACTGCCCCCTTGGTTGCGCAATAAGCCGCAAGCCCTGGGTCAGCAATGAAGCCGTCATAGGACCCGAAGTTGATAAGGCTTGCGCTGTTCCCCGTTTTCGCTGCTTCACGCATCAACGGAATGGCATATTTCGAGGTCAGAAAAGTACCCGTGGAATTGACCGCAAAGCTTTGGTTCCATTCCTCCAAAGTGGTTTCTTCTACCGTTTTTTCGATTTCGATCCCGGCAGCGTTCACAAGGATATCCAGTTTGCCGTGCGCCGCGCGCACATGATCCATTGCGGCTATCGCGTCTGCCTCTTGCGTCACATCCAGTTTAACAAAATGACTGCCATCGTCATCGTGCTGATCTAACGACCCTTCCGGGGTGAGGTCAGCGGCAAATACAATTGCACCTTCTTTCAGGAAGCGAGTGACAATCGCGCGACCGATACCTCCGCGCGCCCCGGTCACTAGGGCAATTTTTCCGTTCAGCATCATCGACTTCAGTCCTTCAAAGGCGGATAGCGATAGCGGCTTGCGGCCACAGTCCAATCCATGTTGTTGCGTACATACTGCTGGCTTGCATCAGACGGAGGGTTATAATCCCATGGCTCACTGGCACCTGCTTCTATCGCGGCATGTAACGCGCGGCGGGATTTTTGTGTCGCGATAATCTTTCTTCGCAAATCATTGCCGTCCCAACGCTCGGCGACTTCAGCAGCAAACCGATCTGCCGCGTCAGCGTAGCCTGGGTCCGCAGCGAGGTTCTTCGTTTCCATCGGATCAGCGCTCAGGTCATAGAGCTGCGGCGGGTCGCTATCACAATGAATGTACTTCAAGGGTCCGCGCCGGATCATGATCACTGGATAGCCCGTCATTTCGGCACAATATTCACTGATGGCCTCATCAATTGGGTCGCCCTCGCCCCGGGCCAAAGGCATCAGGCTGCGACCATCGGTCGGTTCTCCAAGCATCGTCTCATCACCGCCCCCAATGTCGATGAATGTTGGCAGCAGATCGACGAGCGACACCGCATTTTGCGCGGTCCCAACTGCAATGCCCGGCCCGGCCATGACCAGTGGAACTCGCGCGGAGTGTTCGAAGAAATTCATTTTGTACCACAGCCCACGTTCGCCCAGCATGTCGCCATGGTCGGCTGTGACAATCACTATGGTGTTGTCCAACTCGCCCGTCTCTTCGAGGGTTTGAACAAGCTCTCCGATTTTGCTGTCGAAGTAACTGACGTTCGCCAAATAAGCGTGACGCGCGCGCCGTATTTCCGCATCGGTGAGCGGCACGTAGGATGCTTCGATCCCATCCATCAATCGGCGAGAAAACGGGTCCTGATCTTCTAGCGCGGGGACAAACGCGGGCATGTCAATGTCATCATCCGCGTACAGGTTCCACCATTCTGGTCGCGCCACATATGGATCGTGCGGGTGAATGAAGCTTGCCACCATCGCAAAAGGCGCGTCGTTGCCAAGCGCTTTGTCGCGGGCCGCATCGAACAGCCAGCGTTTGGCGGCAAAGCCAACCTCGTCGTCATAGTCGATCTGGAATGTAGCATGGGCCATACCACTTTCCTTGACCGTCTGCATGTTGTGATACCATTTGTCGATCCGCTCGTCGGGGGCCTCCCAATCCGGGGTCCACGCGAAATCTGCGGGATAGATATCTGTCGTTACCCTGTCTTCGAAGCCGTGCATTTGATCCGGGCCAACAAAATGCATCTTGCCTGAAAGGCAGGTCCGGTAGCCTAGCGATTTGAGGTAATGCGCAAATGTCGGCACCGAAGCCTTGAACTCGGACGCGTTATCATAAGCTGCGATGCGGCTGATATGCTGACCCGACATAAAGGCAAATCGTGAAGGCGCACAGAGAGGAGAATTGCAGTAAGCCGCATCAAAGCGCATGCCGCGTGCAGCCAGCGCATCAAGATGCGGCGTTTGTGCGACCTTGTGTCCGTAAGCCCCTGTGAAATGAGGGGCCAGCTGGTCCGCCATGATCACAAGGATATTTGGCCGCGTCACGCAGCACCTGTTGCATAAGCATCCAGTACCAAACCATGGAAGTGATGCACGGCGTGCTCGGACTTGCCGGAGCCATCCGGGTCATTGACGATCCGGCCCTGGGTAAACGCAGGCGTATTCATCCCACGCTGCACACTTTCGACAAGGCTGATATCTTCAACCTGAAGTACTTCGTCCAGATAGCGAATTGCATCCAGCTCCATCGCGTCAGGTTCCGGGGTCTCGAGGAAGAAGTCATAAGTTTCTAGCGTTCTGTCCGGTCCAACAGGGATGATGTTCAACACGATCATGCTGGAGCGTCCGGGATATCGCATCAGGCAGGTGGTAGGATATAGCCACCAAACCGCATGGGTTTTCACAGTGGCATTCGACACATCATAGGCGGTGTTTGGACTGGTGCCCGCGTCCGCCATATGGCTGGAGTAGATACCGTAGGTTGTGACCTTGTAGGTATCCATATCCACGAGGTCACAAAAATCCTTATGTGCCGTAGGGCAATGATAGCACTCTAGGAAGTTGTCCACGACGTTCTTCCAGTTCGATTTGATGTCATAGGTCAGACGGTGGCCGAACGTGAGTTGATCCACATCCGGCGCCCAATGCCGCACCTCGGTTTCCAGGTTTCCGGATTGCTCTGACAAAGAAGCAGCAGTCGGATCCAAATTGACGAAAACAAAGCCGCAGAATTCTTCAACCTGCACTTCGTCGAGGCAAATCTCATCCTTGTTGAAGTCTTCGAGGTTTTCGGTATGTGGCGCTCGCGCCAATTGCCCGTCAAGCTTATAGACCCAAGCATGATAGGGGCACATAATTCGTGTGGTATTGCCTTCACCCGATAGCAGTTCATGCGCACGGTGTTTGCAAACGTTGTAAAAGGCACGAAGCTTACCTTCTTTGTCACGCACAGCCGCTATAGGTTGACCGGCAATATCCACCGTCACATAGGCGCCCGGCTCGCGTGTTTTTTCGCCATGGCACACCCATTGCCAAGTCTTGGAGAGAATGAAGCGAAGGTCAGCGTCAAACCACTTGCCCTCGGTGTATGCAGCAGCCTGCAACGAACTCGAGCGCGATGGATCAGCGTGATAACCAAAGGAAATTGTTTCTGAATCAGCCATATTGCCCCTCCCAAGTAAGGTTAATTCTATTTCGAGTGAGATTCGGAGCTATGCCTTTTCAGCCGGCGTTTTGATTATTTTCGCCAAGCCTTTGACTTTCGGGTGCACCGTGATGATCTAGCAAACGCTGGATTTGGCTGACACGCGAATGCTAATTCCTTGCTAGCATCCGATTTTCGGTCATTCGACACAGATGCAACATTTTGAGGCTGGTGAACTCACTCATCGCGCAACGGAGCCGGCCTTTCGTGAACTTGTCTGAATAACGGTCTTGGCCTGTTTCCCCGAGAGTGACCTGCCTAGAACGGCAATACGCGGGCGAAGAAGTCTCCGATCTCTGCGCCTCCAGTGATTGGCGACACCAAGGACACGTATTGATCCGGTCTGATAACAATGACTGCGCCCTGGTTTCGATTGATGCCCCGCATATTGAAAATGTCACTTCCATCTTGGGTTGGACAAAAAACCTTTTCATAGTCAGTGAGGTTCAGTGACCCTTTTCTAGGCTTCAGCAGATTATGCAGCTTCGAGATATCCATATCCCGGTGAGAAACCTGAAAGACCGCACGGACATCGATCACCGCGTCGATATCCGCACCGTTTGGCGTCACTCGCTCCAGCAACGTCTCTAAGTCTGCACACAAAGAAGCCGCAGGTCCATTTTCCTCGCCTCCGTCTGATCGTGGCGCAAAGATGATAATCCGCCAGCGCCCATCAGCCTTCAAATTATGCCCCAACTGCATTGGTTTCGCATCGGCAAGCCTGATGACAGGTCCGGAGTGGAACCGCTTGCCAACAGGATAACCTGTCGCCAGTTCCTGATGGCGCGTATCTCCCCTGATCAACGAAGCATCATAGCAGGTTTCAACACCCGCCGTGTAACGCCCATGCTTCTTGAAATATGCTTGAAATTGGGCGGCATCTTCTTTGGTCTTTGGCTTTTCACTAAACAAGCGGGCCATGTCGCGGTCAAAATCAATCAATTCCTGCGCCTTGGCGCGACGTTCCCTGGAGTAAGTGTCGAGCAATTCAACAGGCGATTGGCCGCGAATTACAGCGGCCAGTTTCCAACCCAGATTGAAGGCATCAGCCATTGAGACGTTCATGCCTTGCCCTGCTTTCGGGCTGTGCGTGTGACAGGCATCACCGGCAATAAATATTCGAGGTGATTTTTCTCCACGTTCCGTGTCATCGACATCATCAAAGGTATCGCAAACGCGCTGCCCAATCTCGTATGCCGACCACCAGGCGACTTGCGCGACATCAAAGTCAAAAGGGGATAGGATCTTTCGAGCCTTTTCGACCAACTCGTCTGTCGTGACACCTCGATCAGCTGCGCGCTCATCGGGACCTAGTTCATCAAGTTCTATGTATAGGCGAACCAGATAACCACCTTCGCGGGGAATAATCAGGATACTGCCCTGATCCGCAGATTGTATTGCACATTTTAATCTGATGTCAGGGAAACTGGTGTTGCAAAGAACATCCATCACGCCCCAAAGCTGTCGTGCCGATGTTCCTTCTAGGACAAGCCCCAATTCGGATCGCACTTTGCTGTGTGCGCCGTCGCAGCCAACGACATATTTGGCTCGAATGGTCTCGGTATTCTCAGGCCTGTTCACACAGGCAACTGTTGCTTCAATTGGAAAGTCGTGACCTTCCGTTCGAGACAGGGAAATCAGTTCTTGGTTGTAGTCAGGTACGAGGCGGCTTGGTGATTTGGCCATATTATCAAGGTAAAAATCATGAACTCTAGCTTGGCTCAGAATGATGTGTGGCATCTCTGAAAGATCATCTTCCACGTCCTGGATGCGCTCAACTCGGACAAGCGGCGTTCCGTCAGCTCCGGGTCGCCAAAAGCTCACTTCATTGACCTGATAGCCTTCCTTGATCACACGCTCTGCAAAACCAAATGCTTCGAACATTTCGACAGAGCGACAGGCGATACCGTCCGCTTGACCAAACTCCAGAGGGCCGGATTTACGCTCGATAATACGCACCGAGATGTCACCAAAAGCACTGAGTTGGCTCGCCAACGTCAATCCAGCTGGTCCACACCCAATAATTAGCACGTCGGTGGTTTCCCTCGCCGTGACTGAACTGGCGGAAGCAATTGAAGGATCTCCAGCGCGGAAGCCATTGAGATGATACTGCATTCGCAAACCTATTGCAGACATTGAAACAAAATTATGTGGGTGTCAGGTCTTTACCCATTCTCAGAACCACCCGGTTATTTCGTAAGCCGGCCGTCCCTAGATGCTTCAAGGTCCGTGCAGGTGACAATTGTCATGCCGCGCGGAGCAAATCCCATCTTGGAGCATACTGCTTCCGAGGGTGTGTTTCCCGCCTCTACACCGGTCATAAACTCCTGAAACCCAAATCTCTTTTCCATCTCCAGAATCGCGTGAGCACCGAGTACCAGCGCCAGTTTGCGGCCTCGCATTGAGGGATTTGTTGCCAGCATTCCCCACCATGCCTGCCCGGACAATGTCGCGTGTTCTGGATGAGCAATGGCAGACGCCGCAGCAATCGAAAATACTTTGTCCGAACGATCGACAGCCATACAGGTCACGGCAGGTTGAAGCTCTCCTCTCAATGCTGCACCGCATGTTGGCAGGACCCCACAATTCAAGGCCATATCCGCAGCCGCTTGCAGCAAGCCTCCGGAGGTTTCCCGAGATACCCAAACGAGCGAGATATCATCGGGAAACGGGATGGCATCGACGACATCCTTAGCTGCTACCAAGGTTGTTTTGGATCCTTCCCACTTCTGGTAGACGAGCGGTGTAAGACCTCTTGAACTCAGGCCCGACGAATAACTCTGACTTTCGTTGGCCGGTACTGTGATGCAGCTCGAGTTTCCTTGTATTTTGGCAAGATTCGCCACTAAATCCAGATCGCCATCAAGTGAACTGGCCACACCAACAGTGCGGCCATAATAGCTAAAGCGGGCATCATTGCGGAGGATTTCCGACAACGCACGCCCGCGTTTGAGAATGGATCGCTGATCGGCGCTTCCGAAGAATTCCTCTGGTCTCATTCCCCACCCTCCCGCGCCGACGTCGAGCTGGCCTGACCGTCGGAACAGGTCAAACCGAAGGCAGCTATCCCTGAATTTGAAGCGGCCGGTTCGAGATCGGCAAATTGCGAACAACCAATCACCCGCATTGGATGTCAGTTTCGGTCAGTATAGCAAACATTCACGCAAGTTGCAGAATACGCCTCGATGGGCTCAACTCGACCATTCTCTGCGATCTGCGAACGGTGGTTTCGGGGCCGGTGAATGTCCGGTCCGGTAGAGCAGTCCGGTAGCTCAGCGCAGCGACAATACTGAAATGACCTGCTTCAAGCTGTGAACAGGTCTCGCGAAAGGTTTGACAGAATGCGGCAACCATCGGCCGTGACAACTGCTACTTCTTCCAATCGGACGCCAAACCTACCTGGTAGATAGACGCCTGGCTCAATCGTAAAAACCATGCCTTCCTCCAAAACCAATTCATTGATGCCGGTCAGGTAAGGCGGTTCGTGCACCTCGGACCCAAGTCCATGACCTGTGCGGTGCGTGAAGAACTCACCATATCCTGCCGCCTCAATGACGTCGCGGGCCGCCTTGTCAATTATGCAGGCCTTGACACCCGGCCGAATGGCCGCCAGCGCCGCTGAGACCGCAGCGTCAACAGTGTCGTGAACGTCCTGATATCCCTTCGGTGCGTGACCCAGGCAGGACATACGCGTTATGTCCGAGAAGTAGCCGTCTTTCTGGCCTCCGATATCGACAACGATCGCGTCACCCGGACGCACCGGCGCATCACTCGAATGGTGGTGAGGGAACGCTGAATGCGCGCCTGCCCCCACAATGCCAAAGGCAAAATGCGCACCGCCTGCTTCGAAACGCGCTTTTGCCACTTGGACCAATTCGCGTTCAGTAACGCCATCGCGCAAGGCTTCTCGGATGGCGACATGGGCCGCGTCGGCAATGCGGGCGTTTTCCTGCAAAGCCGCCAGTTCACTATCATCCTTGATCATCCGCACTGCACCGATTGCACCAGAGGCAAAGCTGCGCTTGGCATCTGGCAAGGCATCCAGCAACAAAAGCGCATGATCGGCGCGCATTGCCTCATCAATCGCTACGCTTGTTGGTTGCGGATTGACGGCGCGTAGACCATCAGCAAACGCCACATCAGGGCCGTCGTCATCGCCCCACTCCCAAAACGGCAGATCGCTGTGTTGCCGTGCATCCTGAGCATTCAATGCAGGCATCAGGAACCCTGCCTTGTCGGGTCCTATCAGCAAAAAGCACGGCCGTTCGTCGGGATGGGGTGCAAATCCCAAAAGCCAGTGCAAATGCGCACCCGGTGACAATGCAACAAGATCAACCCCGGTTGCCGCCATACGCTCCCGCAACCGATCGAGTCTGGTCATGTCTTCTCCTCCAATCGCGCCTCATCAAAGGCGGCGTGCAAATCTGCGCGCGCATCGGTGACCAGTTGTTCCAGCAGTGTCACGCGCGCCCGTGTGAAATGCCCGGCCTCATCTAGGATGTTCACGGTGCCGATGACCTGCCCCCCCTTGATCACCGGAATGTTGACCGCAGCCTCACAACCCAGTTCGTTGATAAGCGCGTGGTCCGAGAAAAAGGGCGCAAAGTCAGCGGTCTGGTTGGCCACAAAGGTTCCCCCCCGTTCGAGAACCAGTTCTGTCCAGTCATTGCTGCCCATGGGCTTTGTACCAGTGACCGGGTATTCCAAAGGGTGCGAGGAATAGGCGCGTCGGGCGAGTCCCGCTTTTCGGTCCAGCACGGTCACCGTGAAAAGGCGCGCACCGCACGCCGTGTCAGCCGCGCGATGCAGCGCCGCAAAAACTTCGTCAGGTGTCATGTAACGCTTTCAATAGGGTGTACCGGGAGCAGAGACCGCTCCCGGTTTGATACATCAGTTCTTTTCGACAAGGCGGTAGTAGACATAGTCCGCATTGGCCCCGTTCACGAAGCCCTCGACATTGTCCGCCATCGCAACTTGCTTGACTGCCTGGAACATGATCACGAACGGCGCTTCTTCCTGCATGGATTTCTGCAGTTCGACATACATCTGATTGCGCTTGTCTGCGTCCTGTTCGGCCAAAGCCGCCTTGGTCTTCTCGTTGATCTCGGCAGGAGGCATCCATGCGTTACGCCAAGTTGTTGTCGACGCGTATTTATCGTCGGAGTTGTCAGCGTTATAGGCAAACGCCTTGGCGTTCGAATGCGGATCCATGAAATCCGGGCCCCAGTACAACAGCATCCCCTGGTGGGTGCGTGCGCGGTACTTTGTAATCACCTGTGCACCCGTGCCCGGCAAGATCTCAAAGTTAATACCGGCCGGTGCAAAGGTCTGTTGCAAGCTGGCCGCCATATCGGTGAACGGTGGGGCGTTGATCACGTCCAGTTCGATGGTAAGCGGCAGTTCGACGCCGGCTTCCTCAAGGATCGCCTTGGCCTTGTCCGGGTCATAATTGAATGGTGTATCGGTCAGAGCGCCGGGGAAACCCTCGGGCCAAAACGCCTGATGCACTTCCATCTGACCTTTGAGGAAACTGTCGGCCATGCCGTTGTAGTCCACAAGATAACGCGAAGCTTCCCACAGTGCGGGGTTGGTCAGAGGTTCATGTTTCTGGTTGAAGCTGAACCAGTGCACTGCGGTCTGCGGATAGGTTTCAATCTTGATGTCGGCATTACCTGCAAGACCGGCAACCTGATCGGGCGTCAGGTTCTTGGCCATATCCACATCACCGGATTCAAGTAGCAGCCGTTGAGTTGCCGCTTCGGGTGCGTGACGGATCATCACGCGTTCGGTCGCGGGCGCGCCGTTCCAGTAATTCGGATTTGCCTGAAGCATGAGAACTTCACCCGGCGCATACCGGGAGAGAGTATAGGCGCCTGTTCCGGCGCTGTTCTGGTTCATCCAGGCGTGGCCCATATCGCCATCAACCTCGTTCGCCATCGCGGTTTTAAAATCCACGATCGCAGCCGGACGGGCGGCCAGAACGTTCAGCACGAAAGACGGTGCAAAATCACCATCCCAACGAACCGTGACCATGTTGCCGTCAACCGTGACCATCTCTTCGATGTTATCGGCGGACCAACCGAGGTTTTCCAGAATAAAGGCCGGAGCCTTTTGGAGAACCAGAACGCGTTTCCAGCTTCCAACTACGTCTTCGCCGCGCAGCGGGTTGCCCGATGTGAAATTAACGCCGTCGCGCAACTGGAACGTCACGGTCTTGGCGGCTGCATCGATCTCCCAACTTTCCGCCAGACCCGCCGCCAGAACGGTGGTGTCCTCGGCGTCGTATTGCACCAGTTGGTCATAGGTGTTTGTGACATATTCGCCCGAGGTGAACTCATAGGCCGATGCCGGATCGATGGTCACGATATCATCTATGTTTTGCGCGATCACAAGTGCATTGGCGGGTGTTTCGGCCAATACAGGCGTGGCCGAAAGCGCGACAAGGCTCACCGCCAGCGATTTGGCAATGTCTGGAACGTACTTCATTGGTCTCTCCTGTTGATGTTGTGATTATTTTGTGCGCCCGGCTTGGGGCCAAGCAATCTGGGCGAGGTACCGGTCCACAAAAGTTTGGCCGGACCATCGCCTACATTTTCAAAGGCATGAGGGGTATCACCCATAAAGTGCAGGCTGTCGCCTTGGTGCAGTACGAAATGTGTTTCGCCCAGCGTTTGGCGCACGGTACCTTCCAGCACCATGATAAGCTCTTCGCCGACGTGGGCGGTGACCTCTGACGAGTATCCTGCGGGGATGTGGATAATCAGTGACGACAAGGTCCCGCCCGGCAAAACCGTCGAAATATGTTCGTAAGACAGAGACGAATCCGCGAGCGCGAATTGGGGGCGTTCACCTTGGCGTGTCACGCTGTCAGCGGGTTTTGGCGTGGAAATGAAGACGTCAACGTCCACACCCAGCGTTGCCGCCAGATTGGCAAGCGTTCCCAGGCTGGGCGTCGCCTTGTCCCTCTCAACCTGACTGAGAAAGCCAACCGAAATGCCCGTCTGATCTGCAAGGGTCTGCAGCGTCATGTTCGCTTTGCGGCGCAAGTCCCTGATGCGACCACCAAAAGCAGGCGGACGCGCAGGGTCGATATTGGACATGGGTTCAGACATGGTCGCTCCTGCAAGAAATTTTGATATTAGTAAAAAAATTTTGCTCAGTCAAAAAACTTTGATATTGTGGGTGAAACGGAGCCGAACTTGACTCGATCTATCCCAGCCCTCCAGTTCCTAATGACACTGGTCGTGACATTTCTCGGCTTGCTCGCGATCACGTTTGTAATCGGGCGGGTAGTTCCGATTGATCCGGTGGTGGCGATTGTCGGTGACAGGGCCAGCGCAGAAACATACGAGGCGGCGCGCCAGGAATTGGGCCTGGATGACCCCCTTGTTGTTCAATTCGCGCGCTACGTGAACCAGGTGCTTCACGGAGAGCTTGGTATGTCAGTTTCCACTGGCCGTCCGGTGGCCGAGGATTTGGCGCGCGTGTTCCCGGCCACTCTGGAAATGGCCACGATCGGCATCATCATCGGAGTGCTTCTTGGCGTTCCGATGGGCGTTTTCGCAGCGTCGCGGCAGGGAAAGCTGGCGGATCGCGTGATCCGCGTGATCGGTTTGGCGGGCTATGCCATCCCGGCCTTCTGGCTGGGGCTAGTTGGTTTGGTGGTCTTCTACGCAAACCTGCGTTGGGTTGGTGGTCCGGGCCGGATCGATTTCTTTCTCGATGGCACAGTGCCTCCGCGCACCGGCCTTTTGCTGATAGACAGCATCATCGACGGAAACCGGGAAGCTCTGTTAAGCGCCATCCATCACATCATTCTGCCTGCAACGATCCTTGGTTTCTTTGCCCTTGCCTATATCGCGCGCATGACGCGCAGCTTCATGCTCGAACAGTTAAGCCAGGAATATATTATCACCGCTCGTGTCAAAGGTACTCCCGAGCGGTTGATCCTGTGGCGACATGCGTTCCGACCCATTCGCGTGCAACTGATTACCGTGATCGGGTTGAGCTATGCCGGGCTACTGGAAGGTTCGGTGATGATTGAAACCGTGTTCAGTTGGCCGGGCATTGGCAGCTATCTGACAACGGCCCTTCTGAACGCAGATATGAACGCGGTTCTTGGCGCGACATTAGTGATCGGCGCGGTATTTGTCGGGATCAACAAAACATCTGACGTACTTTACCGACTGCTCGACCCGAGGGCGCGATCATGACAACACGCGACTGGTTGCTTTCCGACGATCCCGAAACATTGATGCAAGCCCGTTTGGGGCAGTTCTACAGATTGGCACGCGCATTGGCACGCAACTCGCTGGCAATGGTCGGGCTCGCCATCATTCTTATGCTGTTGATCGTGGCGGCGCTTGCACCATGGTTAGCCCCCTATTCACCCATCGAAGGTGATCTGGCGAACCGCCTGCAGCCGCCGTCCGCAACCCACTGGATGGGCACCGATGAACTGGGCCGGGATATCCTGTCCCGTATCATTTTCGGTGCACGTATCACACTGATGATCGTCCTGCTGGTGGCGGTGATTTCCGCTCCGCTTGGTTTGCTGATCGGCACTGTCGCCGCCTATTTCGGGGGCTGGATCGACCGCATCCTTATGGGGTTGACGGATATCTTCCTGTCCTTGCCCCGACTGATCCTCGCCCTGGCCTTTGTCGCGGCGCTGGGTCCGGGTATCGAGAATGCGGTCATTGCCATCGCCATCACGGCCTGGCCGGTCTATGCACGGATCGCTCGGGCCGAGGTGCTGACTTTCCGAAACGCCGAGTTCCTCGATGCGGTGCGTATGCAGGGCGCATCCCCGGCGCGCATCATCGCGCTTCACGTCGTGCCTTTGTGCATGTCATCGACCATCGTTCGCGTAACACTCGACATGGCGGGGATCATCCTGACTGCCGCCGGTCTGGGCTTCCTCGGCCTAGGCGCGCAGCCCCCATTGCCGGAATGGGGAGCGATGATTTCACGTGGGCGCTCGTTCATCCTCGATCAATGGTGGGTCGCCACCATGCCCGGCTTTGCCATCGTGATCGTATCGCTGGGATTTTGTCTGTTCGGTGACGGATTGCGTGACGTGCTGGACCCGAAACAAAGGTCGCGCGGATGAGCCTGCTTTCTGTTGAAAATCTACGCGTCACATTCCCGTCGGATCACGGCCCGGTCGAGGTTGTGCGCGGCCTGTCTTTTGACCTTGGCCGCGAACGGCTGGGCATCGTTGGGGAAAGCGGATCGGGTAAAAGCATGACCGGACGGGCCATCATGGGGCTGATACCCTCCCCCGGTTGCGTGACTGCGGACAGACTCGAATTCGATGGCACCGATCTGCGTGACTTGCCCGAAACTGCCATGCGCCGTATGCGCGGAGCGCGTATGTCGATGGTGCTACAGGACCCAAAATTCAGCCTGAACCCAGTTATTCGCATCGGCGAGCAGATCGAAGAAGCGATGGCAGTACATGGTGTCGCCCACCCCAAGGAGCGTCGCCAGCGCATGATGGAGGCCTTGCAAGCCGTACGCATTGAAGACCCTGAACGCGTAGCCAGGCTTTACCCGCACGAGGTGTCTGGCGGCATGGGGCAGCGCGTGATGATCGCCATGATGGTTGTTATGGAACCGGCCCTGATGATCGCCGACGAACCCACAAGCGCGTTGGATGTCTCAGTGCGCGGTCAGGTTTTGGATATTTTGGACGACCTTGTTCGGCGCCGGGGCATGGGGCTGATGCTTATTTCACATGACCTGAATATGGTGTCACGCTGGTGCGACCGTGTTTTGGTGATGTTCAAGGGTAAAATTGTCGAAGAACTGGGTACTGGCAAACTCAACGAGGCACGTCACCCCTATACGCGCGGACTGGTGGCCAGTCTGCCCAAGATCGATGAACACCGCACGCGCCTGCCGGTTCTGGATCGAGGCGCGTTATGATCCAGGTTCAGAACCTTTCAGTAAAGTTCAGTGAAACCACCGTCTTGCATGATGTTACGTTTGAGGTCGCAGCGGGCGAGAGCTTTGCGCTTGTCGGGGAGTCCGGGTCAGGTAAATCGACCATCCTCAAGGCGCTTTCGGGACAGGTCAAACCGTTTCGGGGCACATTGCAGATCGGTACCGACCGTCAAGGCAAAACAAGCCGCCTTGCGCTGGCTCGGCAAGTTCAGATGGTGTTTCAGGACCCTTATGGCAGCCTGCACCCCCGCCGAACAGTGGACGACACACTCAGCGAACCGCTCGCGATTCACCGATTGCCAGATCGGGATCGGCGGGTTCTGGACATGCTAGATGCCGTTGGTTTGCCTCGGCGCTTTCGCTTTCGCCTTCCCCATCAGCTGTCTGGGGGGCAACGCCAGCGGGTAGCCATCGCCCGCGCGCTGATGCTTGACCCTCCCATTTTGCTTCTAGACGAACCTACAAGTGCTTTGGATGTCAGCGTACAGGCAGAGATTCTGAATTTGCTCAAATCCTTGCGCGAAGAAAAACACCTGACTTTCCTTCTTGTCACTCATGATTTGCCGGTTGTCAGTTTCCTGTGTGACAGGCTGGCGATTTTGCGAGCAGGACGTATCGCGGAACTCGCCGATGTTGCCACTTTGCGTTCCGGCGAATTCACGTCTGACTACGGCAAAGAACTGTTTCAACGATCAGTCGAATAGTCACGGAAATTGCGTGCTGATCCGAGCAGTCCTTGTGTGGGCGCCCCCACCAACCTGTAATTCTGATCTATCAACTTTGAATGCTTAGTGTGCGGAGTTTGGTAAGTTAAAATGCCAACAGCTTGAATGTCAGGATCGAGCCGCCCACTCGGTGATCGTTGACCTCTTCCTGCGCTGATGCATCGTTCGTGTAAGATGCAGCATTAATTGAGCTAGGCTCAATGCGGCCAGGCTGGTCTTTCGATTGCGCTGTTGTTTTGAGAGCACGACCAGGTTTTGCAGAGCTTGCTATCTGCTCATCCTGGATGTTGCTCACACGTATATTATCTGTCGCGTTGGGGCGCACTGCTGTTGTTGGAGAAAGTGCTCAAACCTTGGTTTGCTACTCGATCGGTGTCCAATCCGATCCAGGATCATAGGTTGAAATTTCGGCCGTTACCTCAAGGGTCTCGGGTCCGAAGTCCGCCTCATAGACGATACCGTTTTCGCCTACGAGAAAGGAGTGAATCCCGGTTTCACCGTAGTCGGAGGGAACTGCCAGCAGGGCATGCCCGGCGACGAAATGATCACCGATAAAGTACGAGTAAGCACCACCAGGGGCATTCGCTCCCTGTTCCTGCAAAATCGTATAGTAATAGCCGAGAAACGGCTCTGCCTCATAATCATCTTCGCCGTCGCTCCACCCCGATGCTGTCGCTCGGGCGAGAGCGGCGCCGACAAAGCTGTCTTCGTCTGGCCAGAACAAACCGTCTCTCGCTCCGGGATCAGCGATGATCGACCGCGCAAATTCCATCACACCATCACCGTTGTGATCCACAAGACGAAATGCCGCCTGAAGGTCCACATAGGCCTCAAGCAAGTCGATCACTTCCAGCTCATTCAGGCCAATCTCGCGAGCAGACAGTTCTTCCAACCCAGCTTCGATATCAAATTGCCACCCCTCATCGCCACGCAGAATTGGGATCGGGAATGGCCAACCGTCTTCGCCCAGAACCAGAACAACCCCGTCATCATCAGGCTGAAATCGATAGCCTTCGGCATACATGCCAAGCACTTCGCGCCGTCTTTCCTGATCCTCCACGGGATCACCGGTGCCAATCATCTCTTCGGCCTCGGCGCCGAAAATCTCAATCAGCCTGTTCTGATCATCCGCCTTCAGGGCTTCGACAAAAGCATCCAATGCCGATTGGGGCGTGTCGAAACGGGCACCATCCGCGAATGCCGAACCCGCAGTCAAAGACAAAAGTAAAACAGAAAAAATCGATGTGCGCATTTTACCGTCTCCGCTTGCCCTTGGCGGCATGTCCACGTTGGGACGCCTTATGAGCTCTGTTGCCGGACGCCTTTTTCTTCATTGCCTGGCCCTTGGACGCAGACGGTTTCCGCTGTGCTGCCGCCTTCTTTGCCTGAGGCTTCTTGGCCGCTTGCGGTTTCTTTTTGACCGGCTGTTTCGCCGCATCCGGACGTTTCGTGCGATCAACTGCCTTCTGCTTGGCTGCGGCTTTGTCCCGATCGACATTGCCTCGGTTCACTTGCGGAAGAGACTTGTTCCCGTTGCCACGGTTTGCCAAGGCACCACCAGCCAATGCCCCTGCTCCGGCACCGGCTGCGACCGCCGCAGCGGCGCGATCCCGGCTGATATCCGCTGCACCGCTTTCCCGGCTCAACTTGTCGCGCAGTTCGTCCGTGCGACCTTCGGGGCGATTGACTGGCAAGTCACCGCGACCGCCTTCGGGTCTTTTGTGATCAGCAATTTTGTCACGGGCTTGCTGCTGGCGATCCGGATCCGGTGACCACTCAATATCCGTGCGATCACCCAGATCTATGTCATTGCCAATATTGACGTTGCCGTCGACGTCTATGTCGATATTCGGATTTCGGTAGATCGGACCGCCGCCCCAGCCACCACAATTTCTGCAACCCCAGTAGCCGTACCAATCATCGTCATCGTCAAAGATCTCGTCGATCAACGCGACAGCGCCGAAGGTAAGCAAGGCCGTGCCTACCACGTCTCCGGTCGATGGACCGGTATAAACCGTCTCAGGGTTGTATTGGGGGACGTACACGGTTTCGGGTTCGGTGGGCGTGACAATAATCGTATCGTCGTCCGCAACTTCCACTGTCTGCTCGGGCCCCGAAACAAGGGCCCCTGTGTCGATCGCCTGATTTCGCATGACTTGAACCGCATCCATCACGTCATCCGACTGGGCCAGCATGGCGGTGCCGACCGTCTCGGTCCAGTCGATATGCGTGGCCATCTGACCGATGACTTCCGGGAAAGCCGTTGCCAACACACTGACGGAAGGGTCCCAACCCATCGCTTCTATTTCGGGTTCAAGCTCGGCTGGATCGCGCTCGGTATTGTCCAGCAAGTATCGTTCGGCCTTTACAATCTCTAAAGGTTGGGTGGCTGCCACCAAAATCTGAATAAGCAACGTGTCGGGGTAGAGTGCCACCGGTGCAACCAGCGTTTGCAGTTCTGCGTCAGTCAAGAGTTCCAACGAAGTCTCTGAACTGTCTTGTGACGCCGAGGCATCGGATGCTTCTTGCGCGTATAAGGCAGTTGATGCACCAATTCCGAGCGCAATTACTAGATATCTAAACATATTGCGTTCCTTCAATCTATTGAAGGATCACCCATGTCTGCGATTCTGGCAACCTCAGCCCTCAGTTCGCGGCTGGGTCCTTTGTGTAGTTGTGGCCAAAGTCCAAATGCTGGCACGGCGCACAGGGTTTGACTCGGGGTAACAACCTTCGATTTTGACGGTTCCCCGGTCTACGGGGTTTGAACGGGGAACCGATCCAGGTTTCCAAAGTCTGAGGCAGTGACAACTGATACGAATGGACGATATCGGGTTTCACTTCGCATCCACTCAAATTGCTCTCAGGACTTTGGAGATTCCGAATTCTTCAAACGTCGATACCATCAGTATCACGTGCGGTTTTACAAAGCGACCGGGTACTGGTGCATCAGTAGCCCACAGTAAAGGCGGCGCGTGGAAACTTGGCTGACTGAGCCTCATCCATAATTGCCATCGCAAAGTCTTCCATAGAAATCTGCGAATTTCCGGCTTCATCAACAATTAGGTTGTCTGTGCCGGTTCTGAACACACCCCGGCGCTCGCCGGGCTGCAACAATGCGGACGGGCTGGCATAGGTCCAGTTCGCTGATGCATCAGATGAACAGAGTTCCCACTGCGCCATTGAAGCACGCGCGATTGGTACAATGCTCTCGGGCAGAAAGTCGGGATCTGACAAGACGGTGTGCGGGCTGCCATCGGGTAGATGCAGACGTGCGGCACCGCCAACAATGATCACCCGAAGGTTGGCAAGGGATGCGGCTTCCAGGATGGATCTGGTCAGTGCAACGATTTCGCCCTCGCGCCCGGCAGGTGCGCGCACAGCGCTTATGGCTAAATCCTGACCGGCCATGGCGGTGGCCAAAGCCGAGGGGTCGGCAACTTCTGCAACAATCGGCTTGACGCCTTTTGGCAACTTGTCGAGCCCCGCCTTGTTTCTTACGGCCGCGGTTACGTTATGGCCACGTGAGATCGCCTCGATCACGACGCGAGAACCCACGTCACCAGTGGCTCCAAATACGACAAGTTTCATGAATACTCTCCTTTTGGGTTGAGGTGTGAGTAGGAAGTTTTTGCAAGTGAGGGAGGGCTGGTACGCCCGGCGCGCTGCCCAAGCCAGATTGCAGTGAGTACAACTCCAGCTCCGGCGATCTGAGTGGGCGTCAGAGACTGGTCAAGTAGCATCCAGCCAATAATGACTGCGGAAAGTGGGCTTAGAAAACCAAGGGCTGAAACCGCGCCGGGCTCTATCCGGGAAATGCCTCGGAACCATAAAATGTACGTCAACGCAGCCCCTATCAGGGTCAGATAGGCGATGCCGTAGATATTCCGCACATTCAAAGGGGGAAGTGTAGGCTCAAACAGTAACGCCAGTGGAATCAGCAACAGCCCCCCTGCTGTGAGCTGCCAGGCCGCCAAGGTTAAAAGTGGCACAGGGGCTTGCCACTTCCGAGTCAGAACTGTGCCCGCCCCCATGGAGACTGCGCCGCCGATGCCTGCCAGCAACCCAATCGGATCAAGTGATATGCCCGAGCCAAGCACAAGAAGACCGACCCCGGAGATACCGATCGTTGCAGCGACCACCGCAGATGCCTTGACCGTCGTACCAATCAGCATTGCAGCCAAAAACACGACAATCAAAGGCTGAACCGCTCCGACGGTTGCGGCTACTCCGCCCGGTAGTCGATAGGCCGCCACAAACAGAAAAGTCCAAAACAGTGTGAAATTGAGCGAACCAAGAATGAAGGCGCGCATCCACCAGATACCCTGCGGCAGTTGCCGGGCCAGAATGAGCAAAAGCAGGCCAGCAGGCAAAGCACGCAGCGCGGCCATTGTGATTGGATACCCTGCGGGAAGAAATTCAGTCGTAACGTAGTACGTGCTGCCCCAAACCAGCGGCGCAATAGCAGTGAGCGCGATATCGACGTGATGTTTCATGAGGATTCTCCATTTATCTTGACGTCAAGATAAATTCACTTCTCTTGACGTCAAGATAAATCTTCGCAATATGCCTCTATGGACCACGTAGATCGCATCGTCTTGCAATGGAACAAGGCCCGACCTGACCTTGATGTCAGTCCGATGGAAACGATTGGGCGGCTCGCCCGTCTGGCGGTTCAACTCCGAAAAGAAATGGAGAAAACTTGGAAGGTTTACGGTCTCAATGCCGCCAGTTTTGATGTCCTGGCGACGCTGCGTAGATCCGGAAAGCCTGAAGGCTTGTCGCCGGGAGAGTTGCTTGACCTGACCATGGTTTCGTCGGGGACGATGACCAATCGGATCGACCAGCTTGTCAAGATCGGCCTGGTCGAGCGCGTGCCAAACCCGGAAGACAAACGCGGCTTCCTGATCCGACTGACAAGGACCGGTTTCTCAAAAATTGAAAAAGCCGTTACAGATCACGTTGAAACGCAACATCGGCTCTTGAAGGGTCTATCACCCACGCAGCGCGATAATTTGAATGCAATGCTAAAAGCACTGGGCGAAACAGTTGATGCAGATTCAAAATAAATACTGGTGAGTCAGGCGTCTCTCAAGAAACCATCACATTTTCAGAAAACGATTTGCCAATGAAGCAAAGCACTTAAGCAGGAAACCCATGGCAACATTTTTGCGAAACGCAAGCGAAAATTTCACTGTTCAATAGCGTCTAAGCTGTTTGCGCTGCGCGCCGCTAAACTGATTTTTTGCACACACATGTCACAAACCTCAAGCCTGCCGCGTCCTGTTTCTGTACACCACGAAAACAGGAGCACTAAATGCAATCCCGTCTCAACTATTTCGCCGTTGCCCCGCAACTGATGCAGCCAATGCTCGACATGGAGGAACGCCTCAAAACTGCGGGCTTGGAGCACAGTCTAATTGAGCTGATTAAACTGCGCGTGTCGCAGATCAACGGTTGCGCCTTCTGCATCCACATGCACACCCATGACGCGCGCGCGCAGGGCGAGAATGAAGACAGGCTTCACCTGCTGAATGCGTGGCGAGAGTCGTCTCTTTATTCCGAGCGTGAATGTGCTGCTCTGGCTTGGGCCGAAACGCTGACCCGCATCGAGCAGAATGGGGCACCGAATAACATCTATCAGGAGATGGCCGATCAGTTTTCAGATCAGGAAAAGATCGCCCTGACGCTGGTGGTAACCACGATCAATGCCTGGAACCGCATTGCTATTGGTTTTGCAACGCCACATCCTGCCGCCAAGGAGGCCTCGGCCGCATGAGCCATATTACTTCACCCGACAACGACCAGGCATTTGTCGATCTGCGACCGCGCGTGTTCGCGGTCGCCTATCGAATGCTTGGCTCCGTTAGTGACGCTGAGGATGTAGTGCAGGATGCGTTTCTGCGTTGGCAGAAGGTTGATCATACCAGTGTACGAGACGCGACAGGGTTTCTAATCCGAACCACCACGCGGCTATGCCTAGATCACATGCGGGCCGCGCGTACTCGGCGCGAGGCCTATCCCGGCGAGTGGTTGCCCGAACCACTGATCACAGATGATGCCACCAGTCGACTGGACCGTGACGTCTCGGTGGCGCTCCTATTGGCGCTGGAGCGGCTAACTCCTCTCGAGCGGGCAGCCTTTCTACTCCACGATGTGTTCGAGCACTCATATGACGAACTGGCACAGGTTTTGGAGCGCGCACCTGAATCCTGCCGCCAGCTTGTTAGCCGTGCCCGGAAGCATGTGCAGCGCAGCAAGCCCCGAACGCAAGTTGAGCCACAACAGGGCGAAGCCATCGCGAGAGCTTTTTTCTGGGCTGCCAAAAGCGGCGACACAGCCGCACTTACCAAATTGCTCGCGCAGGACGTTCGGTTTGTTTCGGACGGCGGCGGCAAAGTTCTGGCGACACTCAATCCGATTTTAGGCCGGGACAAGGTGATGCGGCTTTTGTCTGGACTGGCGCGCAAATACTCCGGTCGATCGGTACAGCAATGGCAATTCTGCCACCTGAACAATCTGCCATCGATCCTCAGCCACGAAACCGGTGATATATTGCAAACCACGTCGCTGGAGATCGAAAGCGATGTGATTACAGCGATTTACGTGGTGCGCAATCCAGAAAAGACACGCCATCTATTCTTCGACGAGTGACCGCCCATCAATGGCAACCTAATTGACTAGGCCGACAATATGGTCGGAGGAGACCCAACCTTGAGCGCTGCGATCTGTGGCTGCAGCGCAGCGTCACTAAAGATATCCCTTTATCGACGCGGCGCATAGCCGGCTGGCGTGCTACCGCCAAACCTCCGTAACATTCGTTAATAAAGGCAGTTTGCAAACCTGCATGCACTGCCTGGTTGCACTCCAGCCAATTTCAGTCTCTGCTGCAGTCAAACAGCTTTGAACGAGGTCACAATGCCCCAAGCATCTGACACCAATCGCCGTATTGTTCTTGCCGAACGACCAAACGGACAACCAGACGAAAATACGTTGCGACTTGAAACTACAAGCATTCCTGAACCAGGTCCGGAAGAGATGCTGGTACGAACGGTTTATCTGTCGCTGGATCCTTACATGCGCGGCCGAATGAACGATGCTAAATCCTATGCAGAACCCGTTCCGATTGGCGGTGTTATGACGGCACAGGTCGTGGGACAGGTGGTCAAATCCAACATCAAAGAGTTCGAAGTCGGAGACTACGTTCTCAACACAAGCGGGTGGCAGGACTTCGCTGTCTCGGACGGTACTCAGGTAGTCAACTTAGGAAAAGCCCCGGATAACCCGTCTTGGTCGCTTGGAATTCTCGGCATGCCCGGATACACGGCTTATGCTGGACTTCTGAAAATCGGGGAACCCAAGGCTGGTGAAACTGTCGTTGTGGCTGCGGCGGCAGGTCCAGTCGGCGCTACAGTCGGTCAGATTGCCAAACTTAAAGGATGTCGCGTGGTCGGCATTGCTGGCGGTTCGGAAAAGTGCGCCCATGTTGTCGAAAACCTTGGGTTTGATGCGTGTTTGGACCATCGAACCGGCGACCTGGCAGCGCAGTTGCGCGAGGCATGTCCGGATGGAATTG
Source organism: Ruegeria sp. C11 (assembly GCF_056537725.1). NCBI lineage: Bacteria > Pseudomonadati > Pseudomonadota > Alphaproteobacteria > Rhodobacterales > Roseobacteraceae > Ruegeria > Ruegeria sp. C11. Next base: position 415,335 of record NZ_JBQFSB010000003.1, read on the forward strand.
ACGTCTATTTCGAGAATGTAGGAGGCAAAGTTCTTTATGCCGTATTGCCCCTTTTGAACCCGTTTTCGCGGATACCCGTTTGCGGCATTGTATCATGGTACAACCTGCCTGGCCTCCCAGACGGCCCGGATATGGGTCCTGCGATCATGGGCACGATCTTGCGAATGAAAGTCAAAATGCAGGGTTTCATAATCTACGATAACTTCGGTCCCGACGTATACCAGGAGTTTGTCCGTGATATGAAAGCCTGGCTCGAATCCGGTTCAATAAACTACAAGGAACATGTGATTGAGGGGCTGGAAAATGCCCCAGAGGCATTCAATCAGCTACTGGCCGGCGGAAACTTTGGGAAAATGGTTGTAAAAGTGGGTTAACCGAATTCACAGCGTGATATCGCGTGGTTCTTTGAAAAGGCTCTAGTGAACGACGGCCCTTCCCTGCCGGTGACTACCACACTGGGTCACCGCTTTGTAGCCCGTCGTAGCTGTCGTTCACTGCGTCCACAAAATATGCGCAAGGTCGAAATCATACTGTGCGCAAAAAAGCCGCCTTTTGCGGGGCTTCGGCGAAGGGCTGCTTTGAAAAAGGGTTCCTAGGAAATCAACCCATGTACAGGAATGCTGTCTGGACTTTGGCCTTGCGATTAGAGCGCTATTGAACCACGCCGCGCAAAAGCTCGATGAGTTTGTCAGCCTCTTCCTTTCCGAGCAGGGATTGGTATTCCGCGTCTTGCTCTTGCACTTCCTGCCGGATTTGCAGCATTCGTTTTTTGCCAAGCGCTGTGGGAAGAACATTGATTTGCCGTTGGTCAGCTTGGGCCACTTGTCGATGCACCAAACCATCTGAAACCATGCGGTCCACCAGTTTGGTCAGCGTCGGTGGGTTCATCAAAACGACTTCTGCGAGTTGGCCCATAGTTAACCGTTGGCCCGTCTCCAAAGTTTCTAGAATACGCCACGCTTCGATCTGAATTCCGTGCTGCTTTAGACGTGTGCTCAATGATGCAGACATCCTTCGATGTGCCGCCGCTAGGGCATATGAAAGATAGTCCTGAATTGAACTTGGGCTCGTTTGCATCGGCGTACCTGTTGTTGACAGCCTGAAATTATTTGACTTGGAAAGTAAAATCAATTGGTATGTAGCGGTCCTCGATAAGTCTGGGAAAGGCTGAGCCACTTTGACAACTCTTTTGGCTGTACCAACCGAACTTGAAGAACTGCGCGATGATCCGGTGTTACGCGGCAAGGGAACGTATCGGATAGCCCTCCTTATCCCTCTTTGTGGCGCCGCGGGTCTTTGGGCGCCGTCCTGTATCTCAAGTGCTCAGGTCGCTGTCGAAGAGCTGAACCGGACAAACGGAATTGATGGCCGCAAGGTGCAGCTCGTCATGATAGACGCCGCCATGGAGGCGAGTATTTCAATCGAAGAGACCGTGAACGATCTGATCGAAACGGAGTCGATCGACGCAATCGTCGGGATGCATCTCAGCTCGGTCCGGCATCGTCTCAGCAAGATTGTCCGTCAGCGGATCCCTTACATCTACACGCCACTCTATGAAGGTGGTGAGCGAACGCATGGATTGTTTGCAATCGGCGAAACACCCGATGAACAGCTTGGTCCTTCAATGGAGCATCTGCAGAACGAATATCGGCCTCGGAGTTGGGCTTTGATTGGCAACGACTACGTCTGGCCCAGAACGTCACACAACTATGCCAAGTCCAAACTTCAAGAGATGTCAGTTGGATTGGCCTATGAAAAATACCTTCCCTTCGGCCTGAAAAGCATGAACCAATTCGTGGAAGAAATTTCCAGATCAGGCGCAGAGGCGGTGCTGATCTCTCTAATTGGTCAGGACGCTGTCACGTTCAATCGGGCGTTTGGAAAGGCAAAACTACACGACCGGATGGTCCGGTTATCCTGCGCGCTTGATGAGAACGGTTTGCTTGGATGCGGGGCAAGTAACAGCCGCCGTATGTTCGCCGCGTCATCCTATTTTGGCGGACTTCCAACGGAAGCAAACGCAGCATTCAAGGAAAAATACTACCGGGTGCATGGGGATCAGGCACCGGTTTTGAACACATTGGGACAGTCCACCTATGAGGGGGTGCATTTTCTGGCCGGGTTGATGCAGCGACACGCAACAGTCTGGCGGGAGCATAGTGTTCCAGATGCCCTACCGGTGATCTATCGAAGCGGGCGCAAGCAGACGTCTTTCAACAAGAGTGAGCGGGCACCAATCTACCTTGCACGCGCAGATGGGTTGAAACTCGAAGTAATAAAAGAATTATAATTCAATGCATTAAATGAAATACTTTCCATTTCAATTATTTTACTTGAAATGGAAACTAAATTCTTCCACGCTTTAGCGAACGAATGGATCGCGGGCCACAGGTCTGACGATTGGTCAATTGGGGAGAATTGCCTTGGCTTGGGTAATCACGCTAGTTCTGCTGGTAGTCATCGCGCTGATCGCAATCTGGTTTCTGCAGAGATATTACGCAAAAGCGACCTTGGACACTGCGCTGGTGAGAACCGGATTTAGAGGGCGCCGCGTTGTCACAGACGGTGGTTGCTTATCTCTTCCCATTTTACACCAGATTCAAAAAGTGTCGATGGGGGCGCTGACCTTCAGCATCAGCCGCGAAGGTCGCGAAGCCGTATTGACGCGGGACAAGATGCGGGCCGATGTGCAGTTCGAATTCGAGCTTCGCGTGGCACCTACCGATGAAGGAATCTCAACAGCTGCGCAGGCCTTGGGATCGCGGATCGCGCGCAGTGGCGACAGCGTCAAGGATGTATTCGCAGGTTCGCTTGTGGACGCAATTCAACGTGCAGCAGCTGCCCGCACGTTGGAAGAAATTCACCTGGATCGCTCGGGGTTCTCCAAGGATGTGGCAGACGCCATCGAAACGCAGGCCGCAAAATTAGGGCTGACCCTGGTTTCTGCCTCGCTGATTGAAGTTGATCAGAGCGATCTGAGCCAGTGGAACGAAAACAACGCCTTCAACGCGCAAGGAATGCGTCAGTTGGCAGCGTTGGTTGCGGACCAACGCAAAGAGCGTATCCGCATCGAAACAGAGGCCGAGGTTGCAGTTCGCGAATGCCACCTGGCCCAGCATCAGCGGCAGCTAGAATTGCAGCGCGCGGAACGTGAAACTGAGATCGCGCAGCGGGAACATCTGGCCAAGCTCGAAGCAGACGCAAAATCCCGGGAAGAAAGAGCGTGCGACGAGGCAAAGCTCGCCAGCGAAACCGCCCGGATCGAAAACGAAAAGCGGGTAAAGGCGGCGCAAGTTGAAAGTGACGAGGCTTTGCGTAAGGCCGAGATGGCAGCAATTCGCACTCTTGAAGAAGAAAAGATCGAAAACGACATTCTGATTGCCCGGAAGCGAGCCGCAGAATCCGAGGTGCGCGCGGAAGAAGAAGAAGCCCGGGTCAAGGTGATACTGGCGGCAGAAAACGTTCAGGCGCAGAAAGAGCGAGCCATCGCAGAGCGTGAACGGGAAACTGCCCGCCTGAAACAGGAAAAAGAGCTTGAGCTCGAAAGCGCCAAGGTCAAGAGCGATGTCGAAACGTTGCTTGAGAAGGCCAAGGCTGATGCCGCCGCAAAAACCAAGGCCAGCGAAGCTGAACGCGCGCGCATGGAAGCCGAGGCCGCTGGCCGCATTGCTCTAAATCAAGCTGAAAACACACTTGGTGACGCGGTGATCCGGATGCGTCTGGAAGAGCGCAAACTCGACCGCTTGCCGGAAATCATGACGCAAATGATGAAACCGGTTGAAAAGATCGACTCGATCAAGATCAACCAGATCTCTGGCGCAGGCGGCGGCAATGGCTCTGGCGCGGGCGAAGGGGTTGACGGCGCATTTGGTGCGGCCATGGACCAGATCCTGGGCATGGCCGTGCGTCTGCCGGCAATGAAGCAGATGGGCGAAGAAATCGGGTTTGATTTTGATGCAAATCTTGCAGGCCGGACTGCCGACTACGCCAACCGGATCAAAGACAAACCAAAGAACGACAAGTGACGGAAAAGCCGTCCGGCATTCAACAGGCATGACATTAGGGAGGAAACTGAAATGTCACTTAATCGCCGTAACTTTCTGGCCAGCACAGCGGCCCTTGCAGGCGCTTCGATGTTGCCCCGCATGGCAATGGCCGCAGATACGATAAAGCTGGGCTCGATCCTTGATACCTCTGGTATTTTTGATGCTTATGGCAAGCCGATGGACATGGCCATGCGTCTGGCCGTGGACGAGATCAACGCCGCTGGTGGACTACTGGGTAAACAGATCGAAGTCGTGGCTTATGACACTCAGTCCGACATGGCGCTTTATTCACAATATGGCCAGCAATTAACCCGCCAGGACCAGGTGGACGTCGTACATGGCGGCATTCTGTCGGCCTCGCGAGAAGCAATCCGCCAGACAATGCGCAAAACAAAAACGCCTTATTTCTACAATGTGCTTTACGAAGGCGGCGTCTGCGACCGGAACATCTTTATCAACGGCGTAACACCGGCACAGCAGGTTGAGGCGCTTGTACCCTACGCCATGGGCAAGTCTGGCAAGAAGGTTTACATCCTCGCCGCCGACTACAACTACGGTCAAATCACTGCGCGCTGGATTCAAAAATTCGTGGCTGACAATGGCGGTGAGACGGTGGGCGTCGATTTCTTCCCCTTGGATGTCAGCGACTTTGGGTCCACCATCGCGAAAATTCAATCTGTCGGTCCCGATCTGGTGATTGCCCCGCTTGTAGGCGGTGCGCATCTATCGTTCTTCCGTCAGTGGGCTGCCGCTGGTATGAAAGACCGCATTCCGTTAGCGTCGACCACTTTGGGCGTAGGCAACGAGCACAAGGTTCTGACACCGGAAGAAGGCAACGGGATTATGGTTGCCTACAACTACAGCCAAGAGCTCGATACGCCTGCGAACAACGCCCTAAAAGAAAAGTGGGCAGCTGCCTATGGCGATAGCAACCTGATCCATGAGATCGCAGTATCGAATTATCAAGGTGTGATGACTTGGGCCGAAGCCGTGCGTCAAGCGGGTTCGATGGATCGCGATGCGTTGATTGCGGCTCTGGAATCCGGGCTGTCGATTGATGGACCGGCGGGCAAAATCACGGTCGATCCGAAAACGCACCACGCGGTGCTGGATGTTCACATTATGGAAATTGAGAACCAGGGCATGAAGGTGATCGAAACGCTGCCGCAGCGCCAGCCGATCGATACGCAGGCTGTGTGCGATCTGTCAGCCAACCCGGACGACAACTCGCAGTACGAAATAGAAATCTGATCTCCCGCAGATTTCGGCGGGGCGGCGTTGTCGCTCCGCACGCTCATTGTCGAGCCATCAATCTTTCCAACGGAAACACATTCTAATGGACTTAACCGTCGTCATTCTTGTCGAAATGCTCTACGCGGTCGCCTCGCTGATCCTCATCAGCGCCGGGCTCGCGGTTGTTTTCGGCATGATGAAAGTGATCAACCTCGCCCATGGCGAATTCATGATGATGGGCGGGTACGCGACCATCACCGCCGTGAACCTCGGCGTGAACATTTTCGTGGCCATGCTAATCATTGCGCCCATTGTCGTCGGTCTGATCGGGCTAGTGGTCGAACGGCTGGTTATCCGCCATCTATACGGACGGTTGGTCGATACGATGTTGGCGACCTGGGGGTTGAGCTTGTTCTTCATTGGTCTCGCCACCATGATCTTTGGCAATACAACGACTGGAATCTCGACGCCAATTCCAGGGTTTGCCATCGGGAACTATCAGATCAACGGCTACAACTTCTTCATCATCGTGGTCGCAATTCTGTTGCTGATCGGGATGCTTGCGATCCTGAAGGCCACGCGCGCAGGACTTATCGCACGAGGCGCGATGCAGCGCTCGGATATGGCGGCGGCATTGGGTTACAGTCCGGACCGCATCTACATGGCGACCTTCTTTTGTGGCTCTGCCCTCTCTGGTTTGGCAGGGGCCGTTCTCGCGCCACTGGTTGGTCTCGTGCCGACATCTGGTGGAGCATATATCGCCAAGGCTTTCATCACCGTGATCGCAGGCGGGCCTTCCTTGATTGCAGGTCTCTTCTCGAGCGCTGGTTTCTTCGGCGTGGTGAACCAGATTTTCACCTTCGCCATTTCGCCGGTGATCGGTGAAGTTGCTCTGTTGGTCGCAGCAGTCGTCCTGCTTCGCCTGCTGCCACAGGGGATTACCGGCAAATTCTTCAAGGGGAAGCTGTGATGCAAGGGAGCCTGTCAAAAGACACCATCACGATCATCCTCGTCACGGCCTTTCTGATCTGGGTGATGCCTTTGATGATCAGCACATACACGCTGACCGTTCTGATCGTCTATGGGATGTTAGGGCTGAGCCTTGGCTTGATCTGGGGCTTCGGCGGTATCCTCTGCTTTGGCCAGGCCGCATTTTTTGGGCTGGGGGCCTACACCTATGCCGTTGCGGCCATCAACATCGGTGAAAGCACAGTTCCGATGATCCTTGCCGTTATTGTTCCTGCAGGTTTCGCTGCTCTTCTTGGAGCAATGATGTTCTACGGACGACTTAACGATGTTTACCTTGGGGTCATCACTCTGGTTGTGACGTTGATCCTGTTCAAGTTCATCAACTCAACCGCCGGACCGCAATATGTGATTGGAGATGCTCGACTAGGCGGATTCAACGGCATTCCCGGATTTCAGACCTTGAACATCCCTGGAAGCCCGGACGACTATATCTGGGGAGACAGCTATTTCTATGTTTGTGCCGTTTTGCTGGGGCTGGTGTTCTTCCTTGTGTCGGCATTGCTGAGATCAAGCTTTGGTCGCATCGCCGTCGGCATTCGCGAAAATGAAACCCGCATGTCCCTCATGGGCTACGATGTTCGGGCCAGAAAAACCGTTTTGTTTGCTACCGGCGCCGCCATTGCTGGGTTGGCCGGCGCGTTGTTCGCGAACTGGGCCGAAATTGTAACCCCAAGCTTGTTTTCTCTTGGCCAATCGGCCGAGATTATCATCTGGTGCATCGTTGGCGGGCTGGGTACCCGCTTGGGCCCGATCCTCGGTGCCGCTGGACTGGCCTATCTGAAGTTCCTTCTGGGCCAACAAACTTTGGTGGATAACACACTGATCACAGGCCTGATTTTAGTGCTGTTCGTCCTCTTCCTGCCAAAAGGCGTCGTTCCAGCATTGGCGGGTCTCTGGAAAGTGAGTTTTGGCCGCCGCCCGTTGGGCCGCATTCATCAGCAACGTCGCATGAGAAACCGAGGGCGAGTCAATGGTTGAAACTGTACTCGAAACTCATGGGCTTACGATGCGTTTTGGCGGTGTTGTCGCGTCTGACAACGTTGATTTCCAACTCCGCGCACGCGAGCTGCGATGCCTGATCGGACCAAACGGGGCTGGTAAATCCACGTTCTTTAAATGCGTGACAGGGTTGCAAACGCCAACCGAAGGCGAAGTATTTATGCGTGGAGTAGAGACTACGCATTGGATGCCTCATCAAATCGCCTCGATGGGCGTGGGCATCAAGACGCAAACACCCAATGTCATGGACAGCCTCAGCGTGTTCGAAAACATCTGGCTTGCGGCAAGGCGGTTTCACGATCCCCAGGATGCCAATCGGAAGACACAGGAAATCATCGAACGTCTCGCCCTAGGCTCGATTGCCCGGGACGATCTCGGGCGGCTGGCGCATGGCGAGCGACAACGCGTTGAGCTAGGCCTTGTCGCTGTCGGAGATCCCTGGCTGGTGCTTCTGGACGAACCAGCAGCAGGCATGAGCGCGGAAGATGTCGAGCGGATGACAGAGATCATCCATGAGCTGAACAAGACTGCTGCGATCATCATCGTCGAGCATGACATGCAGTTCATTCGCTCAATTGCCGAGATGGTGACGGTGTTCCACCAGGGAAAGGTACTGATGGAAGATCACGTTGATCGCGTTATGTCAGATCCCACCGTTCGAAACGTCTATCTTGGAAAGAAGGCCTGAGATGACTGATGACGTAACAAACATACTCGAAGTCAAAGGTGTCTCGGGCGGGTATGGCAAAGTGCCAATCCTGCACGGGATCGAATTCGCGGTAGCGGAAAATGAGGTGGTAGGCATTCTTGGCCATAACGGCATGGGAAAGACCACACTATTGAAGACCCTCATGGGGTTCCTGCCCGCGGGGTCCGGGACGATCAGGTTTCATTCAACCGACATCACCGGGATGTCACCATTCGAGCGGGCAGGATTGGGGCTTGGCTATGTACCCCAGGGGCGGGGAATTTTCCCGCAACTGACCGTTCGCGACAATTTACGGTTTGCCTGGCATGAATATGCTGGTGCTTCTGAAAGCGATGTCATGGAAGCCGTTCTTGCGGACTTTCCGCGCCTACGTCCGCTGCTTGACCGTGAAGGTGGCGCGCTGTCTGGCGGTGAACAACAATTGCTGGCCCTTGCCCGGTGCCTGATGGGCGATCCGGATTTCCTTCTGCTGGATGAACCAACCGAAGGAATCCAACCCTCGATCATCGAGGAGATGGGTGAAACGCTACTGGCCCTGCGCGAAAGCCGGGGGCTTTCCATTCTTCTTGTCGAACAGAATTTCGACTTCATCTCCGACCTGTCCGACCGGGTTCTTGTACTTGAACGTGGCCGCATTACCGGGGAACTCAGTAAAGTAGATCTGTCTGATCAGGCAAAGGTTGATCAGTTTCTCGGCTTCGGGGCGGCCCGCTCGACCCGAGGGCAGGCTAGCGCACGTCCGGCGAACCAGCAAACATCCGCAACACGAACCAAATCTCAGGCAGTAACCGAGACCCAAGCGGCTGCCGCAAACGTGGTGACGAACATGACCATAAAACGACCAACCCTTTCGCAGATGCGTGACATGGCCAGCCGGTTTGGAATGAACCTGTCCGATGAGGATCTGAACGAATACCGCGAGATCATCGAACCATACATGCAGGCCTATGATCGTCTGGATGCGATGCCCGACTACCTGCCCGAAGTTCGCTATCCACGCAGCCCCGGCCATTTCCCGAACCCGTCCGAAAATCCACTGAACGCATGGTACGTGAAAACCGAAGTGCGCGGCGCGCCGGATGGCAAACTGCGCGGCAAACGCATCGCGCTGAAAGACACGATCTGCCTCGCTGGCGTGCCGATGATGAATGGCTCGTCCATTATGGAAGGCTATACGCCCGAGATTGACGCCACCATCGTGACCCGAATGCTGGATGCCGGGGCCATCATCACCGGCAAAGCACATTGCGAGAATTTCTGCCTTTCAGGAGGGTCGCACACCAATGCCAAAGGGCCGATTCATAACCCCTGGAAACGTGGTTATATGGCGGGCGGCTCCTCTGGTGGATCGGCAGCGCTGGTGGCCGCCGGTGAAGTGGACATGGCAATCGCAGGTGATCAGGGTGGTTCAGTGCGCATTCCGTCCTCAAATTGTGGTGTCTACGGAATGAAACCCACCCACGGACTTGTTCCGTACACTGGTGCGATGCCGATCGAGCAGACCATTGACCACCTCGGACCTGTGACAAACAACGTTGCCGACAATGCGTTACTGCTTGAAGTGCTGGCCGGCGAAGACGGTCTTGATCCGCGCCAGTACAAGCCCACGGTCTACAGTTATACTGAAGCGTTAGGTCGCGGCGCACATGGAATGCGGATCGGTGTTTTGAAGGAAGGCTTCGGGCATGAAAACTCTGAAGCAGATGTAGATGGAAAAGTCCTACAAGCCGCTGAACGGTTTCGTGAACTAGGCGCGCGGGTTGAGGAGGTTTCGATCCCCGAACACTACACGGCGATGGATGCATGGACGGCAATCACGCTCGAAGGCCTGCAGGACGGCATGATGTGGGGCAATTCAACCGGCACCAACTACCGTGGCCTCTTCCTGCCCTCGATGACTGATCACATGGCACAATGGCAGGGCCGCGCGGATGAACTTAGCCATTCACTCAAGGCCTGCATGTTTGTCGGAGAGCATTTTCAGCGACAGTACAGGGGGCGGTTCTACGGCAAAGGTCAGAACATCATGCGGCTTTGTAACGAACGTTATCTGGCTGCGCTAAAAAAATATGATCTTCTGTTGATGCCAACTCTTCCGATCAAGCCACAACCTCATCCGCCTGCTGACTGCTCGCTCAGTCTATACGTACAGCGTGCCTTTGAAATGGTTCCCAACACGGCACCCTTTAACGGTGGACTACCCGCTATGAGTATACCCTGCGGGTTGAGCGAAGGCCTGCCTATCGGAATGATGCTAGTTGGTCCAAACTATGGCGAAATGAAGATCTACCAGGCTGCGGATGCCTTTGAGCAATCGGGCGACTGGCGCAACATGTAAGGGAGGATCGATATGTCAATCCTGAACGAAAGTCTGTCGGTTCGAATTTCTGAATGGGATGTGCGAACCGAGGCAATCGGTGAAGCCACGGCGCCTCAAGACGGTAAATCATATGTCCGCGGCCCTTCAACCCCACCATTGGCCTATATTACCATTTCCCAGCTTTTGCGCGATGCCGTTTCACGATTTGGCCCCCGAGAAGCCGCCGTGTTCAACGAGCAAGGCATACGGATGAGCTATTACGATCTGGATCGTGCCGTCGATGAACTGGCTTCCGGGTTACTGGCGCTTGGCTTGGAAAAGGGGGATCGGGTTGGGATCTGGTCACCCAATCGTTTCGAATGGGTGCTCACGCAGTTTGCAACCGCTCGTGTCGGGCTTGTTTTGGTCAACATCAACCCTGCCTATCGCTTGGGTGAGTTGGAATACGCCCTGAACAAGGTCGGCTGCAAAGCTCTTATCGCAGCCAAGACCTTCAAATCTTCCGACTACGCAGGCATGATCCGCAATCTCGCCCCCGAACTTGAGGCTTGCGAGCCGGGACGTCTGCGTGCAGCAAAATTGCCGCGTTTGCGAAACGTCATCATTATGGACGACCAGCCGGGTCCCGGTGCGTATTCTTTCGAAACGCTTCGGAAACTTGGCGGCCCGGCGCAGCAACTTCGAATTCCAGAGATCGACAAGACACTTAGCCCCGATGATGCCATCAACATTCAGTTCACCTCCGGTACGACGGGGATGCCCAAAGGGGCCACGCTTTCGCACTATAACATCGTCAACAATGCGCGGTACGTAACTGATCGCATTGGTCTGTCCGAGACGGACCGGTTAGCGATTCCGGTGCCACTCTATCACTGTTTTGGCATGGTCATGGGCGTGCTCGGCGCTGTCAGCAAAGGGGCGACTATGATCTTCCCCGGCGAAGGTTTTGATGCGCCGCAGACTCTTGATGCTCTAGAAAAAGAGCGATGCACGGCCCTTTACGGCGTACCAACAATGTTTGTGGCGATGCTTGAAAACCTTGAAGGTAGTCCACGTGATCTATCCAACATGCGCACCGGCATCATGGCCGGTGCACCCTGCCCCGTTGAGGTCATGCAACGCGTGAATTCCGCGATGAACATGAAAGAGGTCACGATCTGCTATGGGATGACCGAAACCTCGCCTGTGTCCTTCCAGAGTTTCGTGGACGATCCCACCGATAAACGCTGCGAAACAGTCGGTCGCGTTCATCCTCACCTTGAGGTGAAGATCGTCGATCAGGATGGGCAAATTGTGCCCGTTGGCACTCAGGGTGAGCTCTGCACCCGTGGTTATTCCGTCATGAAGGGTTATTGGGAGGACGCCGAGAAAACCGCCGAGAGCATCGTAGACGGTTGGATGCATACCGGTGATCTTGCCGTTTTCGACGATGATGGCTTTTGCTCCATCGTGGGTCGTGTGAAGGACATGATCATCCGTGGTGGAGAAAACATCTATCCACGCGAGATCGAGGAATACCTGATGCGGCATCCAAAGGTCAGTGATGTTCAGGTCTTCGGCATTCCTGATGAGAAGTTCGGCGAGGAAGTCTGCGCCTGGGCAATTGCCAAGCCCGGCATGGAGCTGACCGAAGGCGAGCTTCGTGATGCGTTGAAAGGACAGATTGCCCATTTCAAAGTACCGAGTCACATCCGCATCGTTGACGAGCTTCCAATGACGATCACCGGGAAACCACAGAAGTTCGTGATGCGAGACAAGATGGTGGAAATGCTTGGATAGCGGTCATTCGCGCAACATGCAGCATGCAGGCAATTGGGCTTGGTGCCAACCAACGAGCGAGCTCGGCATCCGAGGGTTAGATGCGTCTGGTGTGGCTGAGGGCGGCCCATTGCGGACCTTCGTCTCAATTTGAAGATGCTGCTGTGCGGCCCGTCAGACCGGCCTTTCACTGTAAGTGCACTAACGTGCCACCGCTAAACGTCGGCGGAGCGCAAAAAAATATCGCACCCATCATGTGGCAAACGAATAGTCGCCAAAGCCACCACGTTGCGCTTTCCGCATTCCAAGTATTTCAACGGCTTATCCAAGATTTAGCATCGACTCAGGCTCCTATGGTAGCCTGAGGGCATCAGCGGGAAAACTCAGGAGGAAATGATGTCGGATGTTGACACTGTAAAGGCACTCGACGCGGCCATAATCGATGGAATCAACGCAAAGGACGCAGATAAGGCAACGGCACCCTATGCCGAAGATGGCGCAGCCATGCCCCCAGGAGCGCCGATGATGTCAGGTCACGCAGCCATTCGGGAATATTGGCAGGCAGCAATTGATGGCGGCCTAGGTGATGTTGTAGCCGATCTTAGCGACGCACAGGTCAGCGGAGACATTGCCATTACGATGGGAACATTGACTGGCTCCATGGGCGGACAAAAACTCTCTGGGAAGTACATTCTCTACTTCCGCAAAGGTGACAGCGGCTGGAAGGTTCAGCGCGACATCTGGAATTTCGACGAATAAAATTTGCGGAACGTCGCAACTGTCAAAACAACTGCATTGAGGCGGCTGGTCGCACGTGGGTGGCATCGCTGCGCAGCTCGGCGACTTGACCACAATCTGTGATTGTCCCACGAACCCGTGGCACCTTCAATCCACCACCATCTATGTTCGCCAACACCAGCCTGAAAGCAAACGGCCTCGGATTAAAACCGAGGCCGTTTCTTCAATTGATTTGTATAAAATGACCTATTGAGACGTTTAGGTCATGCCGCGTGACACGCCACGGCAAACAGGTCGAATCAGGGGTCAACCGCACTTTGAATGGCCGCAGCTGCGGCACGTCATGCAACCCTCGATCATGACCATATCGAACTGTCCACAAGAGGGGCAGGCCTTGCCGCGAGGGGCGTCCGTGTTCACCACCTGCGCCTGCGGATCGGATTTCAGGCCCATCCCCTCACCTTCCAGAAAGCCGATAGCGATCAGATGCTGTTCGATCACGCCACCAATCGCGGCCAAAATTGAAGGGATGTATTTGCCCTTGACCCAGGCCCCACCCCGCGGGTCGAACACTGCCTTCAGTTCTTCAACCACAAAGGACACATCACCCCCCCGCCGGAACACGGCCGAGATCATCCGCGTCAGCGCCAGCGTCCAAGCATAGTGCTCCATGTTCTTCGAATTGATGAACACCTCGAACGGACGACGACGGCCGCCGATCACAATGTCATTGATGGTCAGATAGATCGCATGCTCGCTGTCAGGCCACTTGAGCTTGTAGGTCGACCCTTCAAGCGATTGCGGGCGATCCAACGGTTCGGACATATAGATGACATCGCCGCCCTCGACTTCGTGCGGCGCATCGGCACTTTCGCCCGGTGCTTTGTCTGAGCTTTCGGAAACCGTAAGAACGGACCCCGTCACATCGTTGGGACGATAGGTGGTGCACCCTTTGCAGCCCTGATCCCAGGCCTGCATATAGACATCCTTGAACGCGTCGAACGAAATATCTTCGGGGCAGTTGATTGTCTTCGAGATTGAGCTGTCGATCCATTTCTGGGCCGCAGCCTGCATTTTGACGTGATCCAGCGGCGTCAGCGTCTGGGCGTTGACAAAGAAGTCGGGCAATTCGGCGTCTCCGAACTTGTCGCGCCAGTGCTGAACGGCGTAATCCACCACTTCTTCCTCGGTGCGCGATCCGTCTTTCTGCAGCACCTTGCGGGTATAGGCATAGGCAAAGACCGGCTCGATCCCAGACGAAACGTTGCCCGCATATAGCGAGATCGTCCCGGTCGGTGCGATTGAGGTCAAAAGCGCATTGCGGATGCCATGCTCGCGGATCGCATCGCGCACGTCTTCGTCCATGTCCTGCATTGCACCACTTGCCAGAAACGCGTCGGCATCGAACAGTGGGAACGCGCCCTTTTCGCGTGCCAGGTCCACCGACGCCAGATACGCGGCGCGGGCGATCGCGTGCAACCAACGCTCGGTCTGACGCGCCGCCTCGTCCGAGCCATAGCGCAGACCCAGCATCAGCAGAGCATCAGCCAGCCCCGTCACCCCAAGTCCGATCCGGCGCTTTGCCTGCGCCTCGGCCGCCTGCTCCGGCAGCGGGAACTTCGAGGCGTCCACAACGTTGTCCATCATCCGCACGGCAGTTGCGACAAGTTCCTGCAACGCTTTTTCATCGAGATGCGCGCCCCTCTCGAACGGCTCTGCCACCAGACGCGCCAGATTGACCGAACCCAACAGGCAGGCACCGTATGGCGGTAGCGGCTGTTCACCGCATGGATTGGTGGCAGCGATGGTTTCGACGTAACTCAGGTTGTTGGCTTGATTGATACGGTCGATGAAGATCACGCCGGGTTCGGCATAGTCATAGGTCGCCTGCATGATCCTGTTCCACAGATCGCGGGCCTGAACCGTGTGATAAACCTTGCCGTCGAACACCAACTCCCAAGGGCCGTCTGCCTTGACCGCTTCCATGAAGGCATCTGTTACCAGAACGGACATGTTGAACATGCGCAAACGGGCCGGGTCGGATTTAGCGGTAATGAAATGTTCAATATCCGGGTGATCACAGCGCATCGTCGCCATCATTGCCCCCCGGCGCGAACCGGCGGACATGATGGTACGGCACATCGCATCCCAGACATCCATGAAGGACAAGGGCCCCGAAGCATCCGCCGCCACACCGTGCACATCCGCGCCGCGCGGCCGGATGGTCGAGAAATCATAGCCGATTCCACCGCCCTGTTGCATGGTCAGCGCGGCCTCTTTCAACATATCGAAGATGCCGCCCATGCTGTCTGGAATTGTACCCATGACGAAGCAGTTGAACAGGGTCACCTGCCGCGCCGTGCCCGCCCCGGCGGTGATGCGCCCTGCGGGCAGATATTTGAAGTCCTCAAGCGCTTCATAGAACTTCTGCTCCCAAAGCGCGGGGTCTTTTTCTACCTTGGCCAAATCCCGCGCGATCCGCCGCCACGTGTCCTCGACCGTCTGGTCGATAGGCGTGCCATCCGCCTGTTTAAAGCGGTATTTCATGTCCCAGATCTGCTCGGCGATGGGGGCGGCAAAGCGGCTCATTGGTGATTCCCTGACTAGAAAGAGGCATCCATCTTAGACCAGAAGCCACGCAAACCACAACAACTTGATGACGCCCGATCTTGAGCTACAATATATAAGGTGAGCTTGGGACGACTCTGTGGGAAAGTTGTGGATAAGTACGTAAACCTCATAAAACTCTCGGTCGGGTCGGAAAGCGTGGATTCGCTGATTGCGTGGCAGGACAGCTATCGGCAACGCTTTGACGATGGACTGCCGCGCCACATCACCCGCATGTGGCCCAAGCGTGAAGCCGAAATTCTGAACGGCGGATCGATCTACTGGGTGATCAAGGGCGTCGTTCAGTGCCGTCAACGTATTCTGCGGATGGATGAGGTGACGGGCGAAGACGGCATCCGCCGCTGCGGCATCGTGCTGGAGCCCGAGGTTCACCGCACACAAAACGCGCAAAAGCGCCCGTTTCAGGGCTGGCGATATCTGAAACCCGAAGACACGCCACCTGACCTGCCCAAAGGCAAATCACAGGACGATGCCCTGCCCGACGACCTGAATCGCGCCCTGGCCGAGATCGGTGTGCTGTAGGATCAGCTCAGCCGATCCATCAGTTCGGACAGAACCTTCTTGTCTGCCGCGTCGTAACTGGCCACGCGACTACGCCACAGGGTCGCCTGCGACCGCAGGATCAGCCCATCTGGCAGAATCTTCAGGTGGTTGGCGCGCAATGTCTCACCGGTCGAAGTGATGTCGGCGATGGCCTCCGCAGTCTCGTTGACCACCGTGCCCTCTGTCGCGCCTTGACTGTCGACCAAAGTGTAGTCTGCAACCCCCGCATCAGTCAGGAATTCACGCACCAGACGGTGATACTTGGTTGCGATCCTCAGACGGTGCCCATGGGCCTGCCGAAACGCTGCCGCCGCCGCGTCGAGGTCATCCAGGGTATCAACGTCCACCCAGCAGGCCGGAGCCGCAATAACCAAATCCGCCTGACCGAAGCCCAATAGCGAGACTTCCTCGACCTGCTGTTCCCAACGCGGCAGTTT
Source organism: Ruegeria sp. C11 (assembly GCF_056537725.1). Taxonomy (NCBI): domain Bacteria; kingdom Pseudomonadati; phylum Pseudomonadota; class Alphaproteobacteria; order Rhodobacterales; family Roseobacteraceae; genus Ruegeria; species Ruegeria sp. C11. Next base: position 431,775 of record NZ_JBQFSB010000003.1, read on the forward strand.
TTCGTGCACCAGATCGGTACCGGTCACACCCATGTGGATGCGCCCCGCCGCCAGTTCACGGGGAATTTCTCCGGCGGACAGCAGGATCAGCGATACCCCGTCAATCCCATCGACTTTTCCCGCATATTCACGATCAGAACCGCTGCGCGACAATGTGATGCCACGCTTGTCGAACCACGAGAATGTCTTCTCCATCAACCGGCCCTTGGAAGGTACGCCCAACTTAAGGCTCATTGGGTCGCCTCCTCGATTTCAAGCATCAGGTCCGGACGCAAAACACCTCCGACTGCGGGGATTTCGGCACCATTTCCCAGTTGCCGTGTCAGCGCATCATAACGGCCACCGGTTGCGATGGGCGGCAGATCCGGGCGCCCTTCGGCATAGAAACCAAAGACGAATCCGTCATAATATTCCATCGACGTACGGCCATAAGCGGCTTCGAAATCCATCCGCTCGACGTCAACGCCACGCGCCTGAAGCGAGGCAATCCGGGCCTCAAGCCGATCCAGCGCGGGCGTGATCTGTGGCAGATCGACGGCCACATCGCGCAGTTGTTCCAGCGCAAAGGGCATGGTCTCGCGCACGTTGAGCAAGGTTTCCAGCCCCGCCAGTTCGTTGTCCGAAATAGGCGGTGTATCACGGTCTTCGCGCAGCGCAGCAATCCGCGTCTCGATCTCCGCGGCCCGCCGCTTGCCGATCATGGGCACGTCGAAAGACATCGGATCCGTCGCATCCAGCAAGGCGTTTCGGCCCTCGGGGGCCGGTTTACGGCCCGCGAACCGGTCCAGCAGAATACGGAAACGGCGGGGACGCCACAGGTGCCGCATCAGCGCGGCCTTGCGCCGGTCCGTTGTACGAAGACCTTGTACTGCAGCAGTCAGAATACCGATGTCACCCGTCGCCGCGCGCAAAGGCAGACCACGCAGCTGGAGCGCGAACAACGAAAACACTTCGGCATCCGCTCCGGCGGGATCGTCGCGGTCAAAGACCTCGTATCCGACCTGAATGTATTCATTGGCCCGGTCGGGGTCATGTTCCTGACGGCGGAAAACTTCACCCGAATAGGTGTAACGCGCGGGCTCGGCCCCGTCGCTCATGTGCATCTGCACGACAGGCATCGTGAAATCGGGGCGCAGCATCTGCTCGCCCCGCAGCGCGTCCGAGGTCACATAGGCGCGGGCGCGAATATCCTCACCATAAAGGTCGAGCAACAATTCCGCCGGTTGCAACAGCGGCGGGTCCACGACCTGCGCGCCGGCGGCCTCAAAGCGCACACGCATCATCGCGGCGCGGGCCTGTATCTGGGAACGGTTTGGCATCGCCTAGCCCTGACTGTCGAGAATTTCACGCACTTTGGAAACCAGATCGCCGCGCGACACTTCAAACTGGCTGGGGCGTTCTTTCCATTCCTCCAGCGTGGCGCTTTCGGCGATCTTGGCGCCAAGGATCAGGTCCTTGATCTGCACGATGCCGCCCGCCTTTTCGTCACCGCCTTCGATCACGGCGATCGGAGAGTTCCGCTTGTCCGCGTATTTCAACTGATTGCCGAAATTCTTGGGGTTGCCCAGATAGACCTCGGCCCGGATGCCCGCATTGCGCAACTCGGCCACCATCGCCTGATAGTCGGCCATGCGGTCGCGGTCCATGACGGTAACTACCACAGGGCCCGTGGCCTGCGCACTTACCCGACCCTTTTCGTGCAGGGCGGCCAGCAGACGGTCAACGCCAATCGACACACCCGTCGCAGGCACTTCCTGTCCGGTGAAGCGTTTAACCAGATCGTCATAGCGTCCACCGCCCGAGACCGATCCGAATTGGCGCTTGCGGCCCTTTTCGTCGAAAATCTCAAAGGTCAGTTCGGCCTCATATACAGGGCCAGTGTAATATCCCAGACCACGCACGACGGATGGATCAATCTCGATCCGGTCCGCGCCGTATCCGCCCGCCGCCAGCAGTGCGCCGATTTGTTCCAGTTCGGCGATACCGTCCGCGCCGATCTTGCTGTCCCCTACTGCAGCACGCAGGTTTGCCAGCGTACCAGCGGTTTCAGCAGCTTTGGAGGTCAGGAAGGCAATCACAGGCTCGGCCTGATCGTCGCTGAGACCCACACCGTCGATAAATGCACCGGATGCATCCAGACGGCCCTTGGTCAGCAGTTCGCGTACGCCCTGCTCGCCCACTTTGTCGAACTTGTCGATGGTGCGCAGGACGTTGTCTCGGGCCGCGGCGTCTTCACCCAGCCCCATCGCCTCAAGCACGCCGTTCAGAACCTTGCGGTTGTTGACGCGCACCAGATAGTCACCGCGCGGAATGCCGACGGTTTCCAGAGTGTCCGACAGCATCGCGCAAATCTCGGCGTCCGCCGCCATCGAGGCCGTGCCGACCGTATCCGCATCACACTGATAGAACTGCCGATAACGCCCCGGTCCCGGCTTTTCGTTGCGCCAGACCGGCCCCATCGCATAGCGGCGATAAGGCGTTGGAAGATCATTGCGGTGCTGGGCGTAGACGCGGGCCAATGGCGCGGTCAGGTCGTAGCGCAGGGCCATCCAGTCGCCGTTGCCACCTTCGTCAAATTCCTGCCATGCAAAGACGCCCTCGTTCGGGCGATCCACATCCGGAAGGAACTTGCCCAGCGCCTCGACGGTCTCAACCGCGCTGCTCTCCAGCGCGTCAAACCCATAACGATGATAGACGTCCGCAATAGCCCGCAGCATCTCGGTGCGCTGCGAAACTTCCTGGCCGAAATAGTCGCGGAACCCTTTCGGCGTAATGGCCTTGGGGCGGGGCTGTTTCTTGGGCTTGGCCATATGGGGCGTCCTTGGGATTTTCATGTTCCGCGCGCGGTCTATCCCATGGCCTGCATCGGGGCAAGCCAACCCACTGCCGCAGGGTGCGCTTTCTCTGGTCAGTCGGCCGTGACAGCGCTATGAGCAGGATGGAAACAGGAGCACGCCATGCAGCAACTGGAAGAACAGATCGCCCACCTGACCCGCACGGTTGAAGACCTGAACACAGTCGTCACCCGTCAACAGGACGAGATCGACCGGCTAACCCGCCGGGTCGAAATGCTGCTGCAGCGCGAGGCCGAGCGGGCGCAGGAAGGTTCGGGCGGGGTTGTGCTGGGCGACGAACGCCCGCCGCACTATTGAGGGGGCTAAGTCAGGCCAGGCTTAGAATCTTGCGATGCTCCAGCCCGGTCATTGACCAATCGCGCCGACCACGCATCCTTGCTGCAAAACCATCCAGAGCATCGCCAAGCTGATCATCGAACCAAAGTGCCAGCGCTGTACGCGGCAGCATGGCCTTGTTGTGCTGGTAAGCGGTAACGAAAGTTCCGCCCTTGCCATCTGGTTCAAGTGTAACATCGAACTCTCCGTCCGTCAGACGCCGGTTCTTAGGATTTGAATTTCCAGAGAAGGAATAGTGGTAGCGATTTGGCGCATCGCATTCCAGCACGGTTTGCTGCTGCTTTTGAAAAATGGATGGCCCCATTAGATAAGAAACGTCAAAGCTGTCTGGCTCTCCCGGAACGGGTTGCGCGTCATACAATAATTGTTCCCAGCTCGAGCTTGCGCCACATTCGGCCAGCGCGAAAGCAGGCCAGACTTTTTCAATGGGTTGTCGCACACGCACGCGGCGTTTGGATTTCCAATCCAGACCAAAGCGAAACCCGTCCAAAACGGTCCCGTAGGTGATGGAGATAAAGCTCAGGAGTAATGCGAGGGTTATGATCGCTGTAAAGACGTCTGATAGGTTGAATTGATCAGCCAGACGTTCTGCTGGCTTAAGTGTAGCATTGAGAAAAGCCCAGAAAGTGAGCATTTCCACCATCATTCGCAAACGGCGGAAGATCAGAACAAGCAGTGCAAAACCTGCAAATACGATGCCGCTGACCAGCACGATGGTCAGACCAAGGGCCAGCCACGTGATGAACGGGCCTGCGGTGGCAATCATTTCTACAAATTGCGCTTTAAATTGCTCGCGATGCTGAAAGGCGACAGTCATCATCGAGAAAAACGTCCCGAACAGCAGTCGCCGACGTTGCCTGTAAATCAGTTTGAACATACTGCGCACACATAGGTTGTAGTATTCTACGCTGCGTATCGCTCAGGATGTTGGCCAGAATAAGACGTACCAAAGTTTAGTCGATAGCGCTTTGGCCATGTGATAGGTGGCCCAAACCACCAATTGGTTACAAGCCCAGCGTCGTTTTCACAGCGTTATCGACAACGCCACCCAGCAGCGCATTCTTGTCTTCGGCGCAGCCTTCAGACAAAGCGGTCAGAAACGCCTCGCGCAGCTTGGCCTTGTCCTCATCCGACGAGGCGTGCTCCTCGATATTGATCTGGCGGTTGTAGATGGACAGGGCCGTCATTTTTTCGACGACCGCCAGAACGAAGGTCTCATCTCCGTCCGCCTCTTCAACAACCGAAGCGCAAGTGTGGTACATCACCGGCAAGGCATCCTGTACCATCTGATCCGCTTCTTCATCTGCCTGAGCCGCAATCGGAGTGACAGCGAAGGCAACAAAGGTCATTGTCTTTAATGTGTTAAATCGCATCGCATTCACTTCCAGTTACGTCCAATAATGGCACCGGCCACGGCACCCGCTGCTGCACCTTTCCCGTCACCGATCAACGCGCCTACACCCGCGCCGACCACTGCCCCTTTGATTGTGTTGTCTTTCTTTTTGTCATCCGCCAATCCGGCAGATGCAGTCGCCAAAGATACGACCGCCGCGAAACCCAGTGATCTGAAACAAATACCTGAAATCGTCATGTCAGAGCCCTCCTGTGGCATGACCCAATAGGATATACCACTCAGCCTAACCGGGCGCCTTCATTGTGGCAACAAAACGAAGGTTCATAGTTCCTCGACCGACAGGACACCTTCCAGAGATTTGATGGCACCCTTGATCTGCGGGTTGATCGGAAAATCCTGGCCAAGGTCTATTTCCACCTCACCCGGAAGACCGGGGTCGAGAAGGCAAAGCTGTATCGGGCCTTTGGACGCGCCACGCGCTGCCGCGGCCGCATCTTCAAGGACGTTCGCAAGTGTTGGCACCACCTGCGCATCGTCCACGAAAACCCGCAATCCGGTCGCTCCGGCCTCGGCCACAGCCGCATCAATTGGACCGACAGACCGGCCCAGCAATTTGAGCTGATCGGCCTCCATTGTCGCCTCAGCGGTCAGAACGACATGCGCACCGGTTTCCAGAAACTCGCGGCTTTTCTCCAGCGTTTCAGAAAACAACGTCACCTCATACGCGCCGGTCGGATCCGATAGCTGAGCAAAGGCGAACCGGTTGCCGCGCGCGGATTTACGCTCCTGCCGACCGGCGACGACACCGGCCATCTTGGCAATCAGCGGGCCCGAGCGGGCCTTTTCCATCACATCGTCCAGCGTAAGGACCTGTTTGCGCTTCAAGGCAGGCATGTAATCATCCAGCGGATGGCCAGACAGATAGAAACCGATGGCCTTGAATTCTTCACTCAACCGCTCTGCAGGCAGCCAGTCGGCTGTGGGCGACAGGCGGGGTTCCGGCAGGTCATCCCCTGCCTCGCCGAACAGCGAAACCTGGTTAGAGTTCTTCTGTTCATGGATCGCCGCCGAATACTGCACCAGCGGCTCCAGGCTGTCGAATACCCGGCGACGGTTTTTGTCCAACTCATCAAATGCCCCAGCCCGTGCCATCATTTCGAGCGGGCGCTTGCCCACCTTTTTCAGATCGACGCGGCGGGCGAAATCGAACAGGTTCACAAACGGCTTGTCTGCACGCCCTTCGACCACAAGGTTCATCGCCTCAACGCCGACATTCTTGAGCGCGCCCAGCGCATAGACCAGATGCCCTTCGACCACGTCGAACGTCGCCTGAGAGCGGTTCACGCAGGGTGGCACATAAGGCAGTTCCAGACCCTTGCGGACTTCTTCGAAATAGACCGCCAGCTTGTCGGTCAGGTGGATATCGCAGTTCATGACGCCCGCCATGAACTCGACCGGGTGGTTCGCCTTTAGCCAGCCGGTCTGATAACTCACCACCGCATAGGCGGCGGCGTGGGATTTGTTGAAGCCGTAGTTGGCGAATTTCTCGAGCAGGTCGAAGACCTCGGAGGCCTTCTTGGCATCCACACCATTCTCGCCCGCGCCCTTTTCGAATTTCGGGCGTTCGGCGTCCATCGCCTCTTTGATCTTCTTACCCATCGCGCGGCGCAGCAGGTCAGCACCACCAAGGCTGTACCCGGCCATGACCTGCGCGATCTGCATCACCTGTTCCTGATAAACGATGATGCCCTGGGTTTCCTCAAGGATGTGATCGATCAGCGGATGCACGGATTCAATCTTGCGCAGCCCATTCTTAACCTCGCAATAGGTCGGAATGTTCTCCATCGGGCCAGGGCGGTACAGCGCCACAAGGGCCACGATATCCTCGATACAGGTGGGCTTCATGCGCTTGAGCGCATCCATCATGCCCGAGCTTTCCACCTGGAACACTGCCACCGTCTTGGCGGCCGAGTAGAGCTTGTATGTCGCCTCGTCATCCAGAGGGATGGCGTTGATCTGGTTCTCGGCCCCCTCGGCGGGTTCATAGAGTTCAGTGCCGTCCGCCGCCACGTGCAACGGGCGCCCGGACTTGAAGATCAGATCCATCGCATTCTGGATCACGGTCAAGGTTTTCAAACCCAGAAAGTCGAACTTCACCAGCCCGGCTTGCTCCACCCATTTCATATTGAACTGGGTCGCGGGCATGTCAGACCGCGGATCCTGATACAGCGGCACCAAGGCGTCCAGCGGCCGGTCGCCAATCACGACACCCGCCGCGTGGGTCGAGGCGTTCCGCAGCAGCCCTTCTACCTGTTGGCCGTAGGTAAGCAGACGCTCCACCACCTCTTCATTGCGGGCCTCTTCGCGCAGGCGGGGTTCGTCCTTCAGCGCCTTTTCGATGGAAACGGGTTTGACACCCTCAACAGGGATCATCTTGGACAGGCGATCCACCTGCCCATACGGCATCTGCAAAACACGCCCGATGTCGCGCACTGCAGCCTTCGACAATAGCGCACCGAAGGTGATGATCTGCCCCACCTTGTCGCGCCCGTATTTCTGCTGAACATAACGGATCACCTCTTCGCGGCGATCCATGCAGAAGTCGATATCGAAGTCGGGCATCGAAACCCGTTCGGGATTCAGGAACCGTTCGAACAGCAGCGAGTAGCGCAACGGGTCAAGGTCGGTGATCGTCAGCGCATAGGCCACCAGCGAGCCCGCACCGGAACCCCGTCCCGGCCCCACCGGAATGTCGTGATCCTTGGACCATTGAATAAAGTCCGCAACGATCAGGAAGTAGCCGGGAAACCCCATGCCTTCGATGATGCCAAGCTCGAAATCCAGCCGCTCTTGATACTCTTCCGGTGTCACCGCATGCGGGATCACCGCCAGACGCTTTTGCAGGCCATCATTGGCGATGCGGCGCAGTTCGGCCACCTCGTCATCAGCGAATTTCGGCAGGATCGGATCGCGGCGATAGGCCATGAAGGCGCAGCGTTTGGCGATCTCGACCGTGTTTTCGATTGCCTCGGGCAGGTCGGCGAACAGCGTCACCATCTCTTGCTGCGATTTGAAGTAATGCTGCGCGGTCAGGCGACGGCGACCTTCCTGCTGGTCGACATAGGCGCCTTCCGAGATGCAGATCAGCGCGTCGTGCGCTTCGTACATGTCTGAGGTCGGGAAATAGACATCGTTGGTGGCCACCAGCGGCAGGTTCTTCGCATAGGCCATTTCCACATGGCCACGCTCGGTCAGGCGCTCGGCCTCGGGCTGTCCGTCTTCGCCCGGATGTCGCTGAAGCTCGATGTACAGGCGATCGGGGAACATGGCTGCAAGACGATCCACCAAAGCCTCAGCCGCCGGGCGCTGGCCTTGCTGCAGCAGCATCCCGACCGGACCCTCCGGCCCGCCGGACAGACAGATCAAACCGTCTGAACGTTCGGCCAACTCTTCCAACGTGACCTGTGGCAGTTGCCCGCCCTTGTCCACATAGAGGCAAGAGCTGAGCTTCATCAGGTTCTCGTATCCCACCTCGGACTGCGCCAGAAGAACCAGCGGTGCGGGGGCCTTGGGTTTTTCCCCTGGCTGTGCCTGCACATAGGTCAGATCGACCTGACAACCCATGATCGGCTGCACCCCCGCCCCGCTTGCGGTCACCGAGAACTCCAAAGCCGAGAACATGCTGTTGGTGTCGGTCACCGCGACGGCGGGCATCTCCAACTTTTCGCAAAGACCCGGCAGCTTTTTAAGCCGCACGGCGCCTTCCAGCAGGGAATATTCGGTGTGAACGCGGAGATGAATGAATCGAGGAGTGCTGCTCATGCGCCGACGCTACCTCAGTCGGGCGTGGTGAAAAAGCCGGAACCGACCTGTTGAACAGCTTAAAAATCACTCTGGATTATTCGGCTTTTCCAGAAGGTGCTTCGGGGGACGTTATTCACTCCAGAGGAAAAATGCTGTAGATTCATAATTCTAAGCCGCTGTCGGACAGATCGAAACAACGTCGAAGGAAGGTAATGCTGTATCTTAGGGGCAGTTTTTCTTGCCAGATCGCGCCAGCCCTTTCTAACATCTGTCGGCAAGCTATCAGCCCGCTACTCTTTCTACGTCGCATCGAAGGAGAGCACCACATGGGCGTAACCGGGTAAGGCGACGGGTTTCACGAATGAATATCGCGTTTCTTCTGAACGGAGAGACAGTGGAGTTGGCGGATGTCGATCCGACGGCCACGCTGCTGGACTGGCTGCGCGAGGATCGCGGCCTGACCGGCACCAAGGAGGGCTGTAACGAAGGCGATTGCGGTGCCTGCACTGTCATGGTGACGGATGAGGAAGGCGCCAAGGCGCTGAACTCGTGCATCCTGTTCCTGCCTCAGCTACACGGCAAGGCCGTGCGCACCATCGAAGGTGCGAGCGGCCCGAACGGACAGGCCCATCCGGCCCAGCAGGCGATGGTTGATCTGCATGGGTCACAATGCGGTTTCTGCACCCCCGGCTTTGTCATGTCGATGGTGGCAAGTCACACCAATGGCGCGACGGATCATGACAACCAGCTTGCAGGCAATTTGTGCCGCTGCACCGGTTACGCGCCGATCATTCGTGCCGCCAAGGCCACCGAAGAGCATCCCGTTCCGGTCTGGATCAAGGATAAGCCGGTTGCCCCGCAGGCAACACCGCCCATGCTGCCGGGCTCATCCGACGAATTGGCCGCTGTCTATGCGCAGCACCCGGATGCCACACTGGTCGCTGGAGCGACCGATGTGGGTCTTTGGGTCACCAAGCAGTTGCGCAATCTGGACCCGGTGATTTTCCTCAACCGCTGCGACGACCTGAAAGAGATCACGATCACTGATGACGAAATCCGCTTTGGTGCCATGGTCGACATGAACCGTATGGGCGAAGCATTGGCCGACCTGTATCCGTCCTACGCCGAGATGATCCGCCGTTACGCCAGCGTTCAGGTCCGTCACGCAGCCACCGTCGGTGGTAATATCGCCAATGGCTCTCCCATCGGAGACAACCCTCCCGCCCTCATCGCGCTGGACGCAACGTTGCATCTGCGCAAGGGCGATACGCGCCGTTCAATGTCGCTGGAAGATTTCTTTGTCGACTATGGCAAGCAGGACCGTGCACCCGGTGAATTCGTCGAGGCCGTCAGTTTCAAACGGCAGGCGGACCGGCTGAAATGCTACAAGCTCAGCAAGCGGTTCGATCAGGATATTTCCGCCGTCTGCGGATGTTTCAATATCACCGTCGCGGACGGAACCGTGACCAGCGCGAGGATAGCGTTCGGCGGCATGGCCGGTATTCCGAAACGGGCCAAAACCGTCGAGGCCGCATTATTCGGCAAACAGTGGACAACCGAAACCGTGCAGGCGGCGCTGCCTGCTTTTGCTGAAGACTATACTCCGATGTCGGATATGCGTGCCTCGGCCAGCTACCGGCTGGAGACGGCCAAAGCCATGCTGGAGCGGTACTTCCTCGAAGATCAGGGCGAAGTGACAAATGTGCTGGAGGTGTCGGCATGAGCGTGACCAAACCCCTGCCCCACGACGCCGCCCCGCTTCATGTCTCGGGCACGGCACGTTATGTGGATGACATTCCCACCCCCAAGGGATCGTTACATCTGGCCTTTGGTCTCAGCCCCATCGCCAAGGGCAAGATCACGGCGATGGACCTGTCTGCAGTGAAGGCCGCCGAAGGTGTAGTCATGGTGATGACTGCTGACGATCTGCCTTTCGCCAACGACGTCTCTCCTTCTATCCATGATGAACCATTGTTGTCGGACGGAACCGTCAACTATGTTGGCCAACCTGTTTTCCTCGTGGCTGCGACCAGCCATCTGGCGGCACGCAAGGCCGCGCAACTCGGCAAGGTCGAATACGCCGAGGAAACACCGATCCTGACAATCGAAGAAGCACTCGCGGCCGACAGCCGGTTCGAGGAAGGGCCGCGCATCTATGCCAAGGGTGATGTCGACAGTGCCATTGCAAATTCGGAACATGTGATCGAAGGCGCGTTTGAACTGGGCGGACAGGAGCACTTCTATCTCGAAGGTCAGGCCGCTCTGGCCGTGCCGAATGAAGGCGGGGACATGCTGGTGCATTCCTCGACCCAGCACCCGACCGAGATTCAGCACAAAGTGGCTGATGCGTTGGGGGTACCGATGCATGGCGTGCGCGTTGAAACACGCCGCATGGGCGGAGGGTTCGGCGGCAAGGAAAGCCAGGGCAATGCGCTGGCCGTCGCCTGTGCAGTTACTGCCCGCGCCACCGGCAAAGCCTGCAAAATGCGCTATGACCGCGACGATGACATGGTGATCACCGGCAAACGCCACGCTTTCCGTATCGCGTACCGTGCAGGGCTTGATGAGCACGGCCACATACAGGGCGTTTCATTTCTGCATCATGCCATCTGCGGGTGGGCACAGGACCTTTCCCTGCCCGTTGCGGACCGCGCCATGCTGCATTCGGACAACGCCTACCTGTTGCCGAATGCCCGGATCGAAAGCCATCGGTTGAAAACCAACACGCAATCCGCCACCGCCTATCGCGGGTTTGGCGGCCCGCAGGGTATGGTCGGGATCGAACGGGTTATGGATCATGCCGCTCATGAGTTGGGGCTGGACCCGGTCGAGTTGCGCCGTCGCAACTATTATGAGGCCGCACACAGCCCGGTGATCGAACCAACCCATATTCCTGAACGTCCGTTGGGGCATGTCGATCCGCATGAGGATCTGACCAGTCTCGGCGCAGTCGAACAGGTAACCACTCCGCCGCCGGTCCGTCCGGTACCCGAAGGCGGCAACACGACGCCGTATGGCATGGAAGTTACCGATTTCGAGTTGCACGGGATGACCGAAGCCCTGCTGAAATCCAGCGACTATGCCGCGCGTAAGGCGGCAATTGCAAAGTGGAACACACAGAACCGGGTAATCAAGAAGGGCATCGCCTTTTCACCGGTCAAGTTCGGCATCTCGTTCACGCTGACCCACCTGAATCAGGCGGGCGCGCTGGTACATGTGTATCAGGACGGCTCGGTGCATCTGAACCATGGCGGCACCGAGATGGGCCAGGGCCTGTTCCAGAAGGTGGCGCAGGTCGCCGCGTCTCGATTTGGCATTCCGCTTGAAATGATCAAGATCACCGCCACGGATACCGCCAAAGTGCCCAACACATCGGCAACCGCGGCCTCATCTGGCAGTGATCTGAACGGCATGGCGGTCAAGGCAGCCTGCGACACGATCCGCGACCGGATGGCGGCCTATCTGGCCGAACGGCATCAGGCAGACGCCGCCACCGTCAAATTCAGCGATGGACATGTCGAAGTCGGTGGCGAACGCTATAGCTTCGCCGAGGCTGCGGCCCTCACCTATCAGGGGCGGGTCAGCCTGTCGGCGACCGGGTACTACAAAACACCAAAGATCGAATGGGACCGGATCAAGGGGCACGGCCGCCCGTTCTTTTACTTTGCTTATGGTGCATCCGTAACCGAAGTGGCGGTTGACACCTTGACAGGCGAAAACCGCATTCTGCGCACAGATATCCTGCACGATGCGGGGGCGTCGCTGAACCCGGCTCTGGATGTCGGTCAGGTCGAAGGTGCATACGTTCAGGGTGCAGGTTGGCTGACGACCGAGGAACTGGTCTGGGACGATCAGGGGCGGCTGCGTACGCATGCGCCGTCAACCTACAAAATCCCTGCCTGTTCGGATCGCCCCGACATTTTCAATGTCGCGCTGTGGGATGGGCAAAACCGCGAGGATACGATCTATCGCTCGAAGGCGGTCGGTGAACCGCCCTTCATGCTGGGGATTTCCGCATGGCTTGCCCTGTCGAATGCGGTCGCTGCCTGCGGAGACGCCTACCCGGCGTTGGATGCACCTGCCACGGCCGAGGAAGTGTGGCGCGGTGTTCAGCGGATGAAGGGAGGCATCTGATGGGATTTGATCGGGAAGCTTTGAGGGAGGCGGTCAAAACCCATGGGTCTGTGGTCCGGGTGGTTATAGCCGGGATCAAGGGGTCGTCCCCCCGCGAAGTCGGTGCAGCGATGCTTGTTTGGGAAAATGGGCAGTCTGGCACGATCGGCGGCGGCACGCTGGAATTTCAGGCCGCCGAGGCGGCACGTCATCAGAACTCGCAAAGAAAGCTGACCCAACACGCGCTTGGCCCGGACCTTGGCCAGTGCTGCGGCGGTGCAGTCACGCTGCTGAGCGAGGTCTATGACCTGAAAGCCGTGAATCGTCTGGATGACTCGATGATTGCACGTCCGGTTTCGGCTGGTGAAATGCCTCTGTCCGTCAAGCGTTTGCTGAACCGTGCACGTGGGCAAGGTGTTCAGCCAGAACCGCAGCTGCTTGACGGATGGATGGTCGAACCAGTGCACAAACCGGCCCGCGACCTGTGGATCTGGGGCGCTGGTCACGTGGGCCGAGCGCTGGTTGATGTTCTGTCGCCCCTGCCCGACCTGGCAATCACCTGGGTTGATACGGGGCCGGAGCGATTTCCTGAAACAGTGCCGAACGGCGTGACGGTCGTGCCGGCCGCCAAGCCGGCGGAACTGGTTCGACACGCACCGCGTGATGCCGAACATCTGGTGCTTACTTATTCACACAATCTGGATCTGGAGCTGTGCAACAGGCTGCTTTTGCACGATTTCCGCTTTGCGGGCCTGATCGGCTCGGCTACCAAATGGGCGCGGTTCCGCTCTCGTCTTGCTGCGTTGGGGCATTCACCCGAACGGGTAAGCCGGATCACCTGCCCGATCGGTGATCCGGGCTTGGGCAAACATCCGCAGATGATCGCGGTTGGCGTCGCGGCGCAAATCCTGCGCCCCGCCCTGCAAAACGACTTGAAGAAGGATCTGAGCGCGTGACCACACCACTTCTGAGCCTGCAAGGGCTGACCAAAGCCTATCCCGGCGTCGTGGCCAACGACACCGTCTCGTTCGATATCGGCGAGGGCGAAGTTCATGCGCTGCTGGGCGAAAACGGCGCAGGAAAATCCACTCTGGTCAAAATGATCTATGGGCTGGTGAAGCCTGACAGCGGTACGATGCTGTTGCGCGGCCAACCCTACGCGCCACCTGAACCCCGCGCCGCGCGGGCTGATGGCATTGCGATGGTGTTTCAGCACTTTTCACTGTTCGACGCACTGAACGTGGCCGAGAACATCGCACTTGGGATGGAGAACCCGCCACCAATGGGCGATCTGGCCTCGCGTATCCGCGAAGTGTCGGAGACCTACGGTCTGCCGCTGGATCCTTTCCGTACTGTTGGTGACCTGTCGGCGGGTGAGCGTCAGCGGGTCGAGATCATCCGCTGTCTATTGCAGGAACCCAAGCTGCTGATCATGGATGAACCGACATCGGTTCTCACCCCGCAGGAGGTTGATATCCTTTTCGAGACGCTGAATAAATTGCGGTCCGAGGGCACTTCGATCCTGTATATCTCGCACAAGCTCGAGGAAATCCGCACGCTCTGTGATCACGCCACGATCCTGCGTCTGGGCAAGAATGTTGGCGAATGTGTTCCAAACGAAACCTCGGCACGGGATATGGCCGAGATGATGGTGGGATCGACCCTGCAGACGCCGGAACGGTCAGGACGTGAGTTTGGCGAGGTCGCACTGGATGTCAGCGGCTTGTCAGTGCCTTCGCCGTCAGAATTCGGTACGGCACTGAAAAATGTCCATATGACCGTGCGCAAAGGCGAGGTTCTTGGCATCGGCGGCGTCGCCGGGAATGGGCAGGACGAATTGTTGGGGGTCCTTTCGGGTGAAATCCCGACAACCGCGGATGCAATCAAGTTCAATGGCCAGCCGATTGGCAAACTCGGGCCCACCGCGCGCCGTACGCTGGGTGTGCTGACAGCCCCTGAGGAAAGGCTTGGCCATGCCGCGGCCCCGGATATGAGCCTGACCGAAAACGCCCTGCTGACCGGATCGGTACGTGAAGGTTTGGAAAACAACGGCTTCCTGAAATGGGCTGAGACCAAGAGCTTTGCCGAAAAGATCATCGAAGTCTTCGACGTGCGCACACCCGGTCCCGAAAATGCGGCACGGTCGCTGTCGGGTGGCAACCTGCAGAAATTCGTGATCGGACGCGAGGTGTTGCAGAACCCTGATGTGTTGGTGGTGAACCAGCCGACATGGGGCGTTGATGCGGCGGCGGCGGCCTCGATCCGGCAGGCCATTCTGGATCTGGCCGCCAAAGGCACCGCAGTCATCTGCATCAGTCAGGATCTGGATGAGTTGATGGAGATTTCGGACAGCTTTGCGGCCCTTAACGAAGGACGCCTGAGCGCACCGCGCACAACGGCGGGCCTTACGGTGGACGAGATCGGCCTGATGATGGGCGGCGCACACGGCATGGAGGTGGCTCATGTTTGATCCGTTGAACCGCCTCAGGCGGCCGTATTTACAACGAGAAGAAGAACCTGGGGGGATGAGCAGATGATAGTGTTGGAGAAACGGCCGCAGCCGTCCAAAGCGTGGTCCTACGCGACCCCATTGGTGGCGGTGCTGGCAACAATGTTCTTTGGCGGGTTGCTATTCGCCATTCTGGGCAAAAACCCGGTTCAGGCCATTGGCACCATTTTCTGGGAGCCGCTGTTTGGCGAGTTTTCTTTCTATTACCGCCCGCAGCTATTGGTGAAAGGCGCGCCGCTGGTCCTGATTGCCATTGGCCTGTCGCTGGGCTTTCGGGCTGGCATCTGGAACATCGGCGCAGAGGGACAGTACATCATGGGCGCCATCTTTGGCGCAGGTGCGGGGCTTGCCTTTTATCCGCTGGAGGCGTGGTACGTCTTTCCGATCATGGTGATTGCTGGCGCGCTTGGCGGCTGGATCTGGGCAAGCATCCCGGCCTTTCTGAAAGTGCGGTTCGGTACCAACGAAATTCTCGTATCCCTGATGCTGGTTTATGTGGCTGAACAAATGCTGGCCTCGGTCTCGCTGGGACTGCTGAAGAACCCCGAGGGGTTTGGCTTTCCCGGCTCGCGCAATCTGCAGTCTTATGCCAGCGCGCATAATGCTGAGCTGATTTCAGGATCGGGGATGCATTGGGGCGTCGTGACCGCACTGATCGCTGTGATCTTTGCCTATATCCTGCTGAACCGTCACATGCTGGGCTTTCACATCCGGCTGACCGGCGAAGCGCCCCGCGCCGCGAAATTCGCAGGCGTGAACCCGGCCCGCCTGATCCTGTTCTGTCTGGGTCTTTCCGGCGCGTTGGCCGGATTGGCGGGGATGTTCGAAGTGTCCGGCCCTTCGGGCGTAGTCAGCATCGATTTTAACGTGGGCTATGGTTTCACGGCGATTATCGTCGCCTTTCTTGGCCGGTTGCACCCGATTGGAATTCTTCTGGCCGGGGGCCTGATGGCACTGACCTATATCGGCGGAGAAATCGCGCAGTCGCAACTGGGCCTGCCCGCCGCTGCCATTCAGGTGTTTCAGGGAATGCTGCTGTTCTTCCTGCTGGCATTCGATCTTTTGACAAACTACCGCATCCGTGCGGCCCGTAGTGAGGTAGCGTGACCCATGGATCTTGGTGAAATCAATCCCGTACTTTTGGTGGCCTCGCTTATGGTCGCCGCAACCCCTCTGCTATTGGCCGCGATCGGAGAGCTGGTCGTCGAGAAAGCAGGTGTTCTGAACCTTGGTGTCGAAGGTATGATGATCGTGGGTGCGATCAGTGGCTTTGCCATCTCGGTCGAAACCGGATCACCCTGGCTTGGCTTTTTCGCCGCAGCAATCGGGGGTGCCTTGCTGTCACTGCTGTTTGTCCTGCTGACACAGGTCGCACTGGCCAACCAGGTAGCGAGTGGGTTGGCTCTGACTCTGTTCGGCTTGGGATTCAGCGCATTGATGGGACAAAGCTATGTGGGGATCACACCACCGGATATGAAGGACCTCTATATCCCGCTCATCAGCGATATTCCGGTGATCGGCCCGATCCTGTTCCAGCATGATCCGATCCTCTATGTCGGAATCGCGCTGACTGCCACCGTCTGGTACGTTCTCAAGTTCACCCGTATCGGTCTGGTCCTGCGCGCGGTGGGTGAGAACCACGACGCCGCACATGCGCTGGGTTACAAGGTCATCAAAATTCGCGTTCTGGCGATCCTGTTCGGTGGGGCCTGCGCAGGTCTTGGTGGGGCCTATATCAGCCTGATCCGCGTGCCTCAATGGACCGATGGCATGACGGCCGGAGTTGGCTGGATCGCGCTCGCGCTGGTGGTGTTTGCCAGCTGGAAGCCATGGCGCGTTCTGCTGGGCGCCTATCTGTTCGGCGGCATCACCGTCTTGCAGCTTAATTTGCAGGCAGCGGGCGTTGCCATCCCTGTCGAGTATCTGGCAATGTCGCCCTACATCATCACGATCCTTGTGCTTGTGATCCTTTCGGCCGACAAGAGCAGTGCACCTGCCTCACTGGGCCGGATTTTCCACGCCTCGCACTAGACGGGGCCAAATGAACCAACTTGGGGAGTAACTACATGAAATTCACTTCACTTCTGGCAAGCGCCGCCCTTGCGCTGGGGCTGGCCACCAGCGCCATCGCTCAGGAAAAAACGAAGGTCGGCTTTATCTATGTCGGCTCGATCAACGACGGGGGCTGGAACGAGCACCACCATCACTCGGCCAAGGAAATGCAGAAGCATTTTGGCGACAACGTCGAGCTGGTTTATCAGGAGAACGTTGCCGAAGGGCCGGATGCCGAACGAGCAATGACTCAGATGGCACTTGAAGGCGCGGATCTGATCTTTTCGACGTCCTTCGGTTTTATGGACCCCACGATCAACGTGGCCAAGAAATTCCCGGACGTGAAATTTGAACACGCGACCGGCTACAAGCGGGCCGACAACGTCTCGACCTATTCCGCCCGTTTCTACGAAGGTCGTGCGGTACAAGGCCACATAGCCGGAAAAATGACCGAGTCGAACATCGTGGGCTACATCGGATCATACCCGATCCCAGAGGTGATCCGTGGTATCAACTCGGCCTATCTCCACGCCACGAAGGTCAACCCGGATGTCGAATTCAAGGTCATCTGGATTTACACTTGGCTTGACCCATCGAAAGAGGCAGACGCTGCCAAGGTTCTGATCGAACAGGGCGCAGATGTGATCCTGCAGCATACGGACTCGACCGCTCCGCTGGCGGCTATGAAGGACGCTGGCAACGTGATCGGGTTTGGTCAGGCTGCGGATATGGCAGAATATGCACCGCATCCGCGCGTCAGCTCAATCATCGACAACTGGACACCTTATTATGTCGCCAGAACCCAGGCAGTCATGGACGGCAACTGGGAAAGCATCGATACTTGGGATGGCATCAGCAAGGGCATGGTCGGGATCGGTGAAATCTCGGACGCAGTTCCTGCGGACGTCAAAGAGGAAGCGCTGGCAATGAAAGCCGCGATCGCCGATGGCAGCTATCACCCCTTCACCGGCCCGATCAAGAAACAGGATGGCAGCGACTGGCTGGCCGAAGGCGAAGTGGCCGATGATGGCACACTGGCTGGACTGAACTTCTATGTCGAAGGCCTGGAAGGCGAAATTCCGCAGTAAGCGCGGCTATTAAACCCAACGAAGGGCCGGCCATTTTGGCTGGCCCCTTGCCAAAAGTGTTGCACGGTTATGCACAACGCACGGCGCAACAGGCTGTTACAACAAAACACCCTCGCGGAATTCTGCGAGGGTGTTTTGTTGGAATGGCGGCTGTGCGGACTAAGCCGCCGTTCCTGTAGTGCCGCTGCTGCGCTTTTACGCCCGAATTGAGGACATGCTGCGCCCGTATATGAACACCGTCACCGGGATGTTCGTCGTATGAGTGGGGCAGAGATCTCCGCGCAGGTGAACGCCAATTCTGCGCCGTGCAATGCTTCAAGCGAATTGGCAATTAAATTTGCCCCGATTATCGTGACTAAAAAGCGTCTGGCGACAATCGGGGAAACTTAAGTAGCCGTGAACAAATGATGCTACCACCCTGCGTCCTCAAGCGCGCATCCATTTTCTTTTTCTAAGCGACGGGCAGCCTCCTCTTCTTTCTTTGTTCCTCGCCATGTCGCATCTCTAACCTGCTTTCGTATTTCGTGACACTTGTCAGAACTCCAGCGCCGGTAGCTAATCTCATCTTGCACCGCCGGAATCGCGAATGCGGCTACTGCAACCAACACGACGGCCCCACCGCCAGCAATCAAAGCCTTCTTGTTCACTTGGTACTACCTTCAGTTTAATTTGTCGTATCGAGAACAACTGCACGAATTGATGTTCTGGCAAGTTTCCAGCGGTCCGTTTCACATTTCTTGTGAGATATGTGTCATGTATGCATCTGAAAAATCTACATTTCACAAACCTGAATTCATTATCTGATCAGATAGACCGCCAGTCACCAGGACTAGGGTCGGGATCCCCGAGCCTCGCTAATTTTTGCATTTCTAAGAAAGATGGGTGGAACGGATATGGTTGGGTTGATCAGGGGACGTCCGCAATGCGGACAAAGAAGACGTCCAAGATTTAAGTCTATCCGAAGGTGGAGTTGTTCGAGTTTGAAAACCCAGTTACCGTATTGGGTTCAAACCTTTCCAGAAGCCATGGACACGCTTATGACACCCGACATCAAAACGGCTCGAAAATTGGCCCAGGATCATTGTGCCGCCTGGACTGCCAGAACACCGGAGCGTGTAGCCAGTAGGTATGCCGAGAAGACTTCGATGGCCATGAACGGCGGCGAACCTATGACCAGTCGCGCTCAAATATCTGATATGGCTAAAGGTTTCATGGCTGACTTCCCTGACCTTGTTCTTAGTCTCGATACTGTTCTCGTTGCTGACCATCACATGGTTTATGCGTGGACTTTCGAAGGCGAACACAAAGATACAGGAAACCGCGTTCGCTTTTCTGGTTGGGAAGAATGGGACCTGGATAAAAATTTGAATGTGAGCAAATCGTTAGGTTGGTACGACAGCGCTGACTATGACCGCCAAGTCGCTGGGGAGTGACTTTTCAACCGCGCGACTAGGCAACGACATACTGGATGCATCGCGGCCATTCGGGTAAGGCGCGGCATTCGGTAGATTTGGACTCAATCCGGACCCGCGGCAGTGCGGCAGGCGAAAACACGGCCGTTGCCCGACGCAAAAGGTGGCGACCCGGACCAAAGTTGTCGTTGGCTCGACGATCAGCCGCCGCCAATCCTGCGTCAAATGATTTAAAAACGTGAATATGATACGCTTGCAAATTAGAGAGCGAGATTATGACGCTTCCTTTTATGAAAGGAAACTGAGATGAACTCTGTTACCAATATATCTAAAACGCTGATTGCTGCATTGATCGGATGGGTTGGCGTCTCCCAAACTGGTATCAACCTAGTTGGTTCAGCCGAAGCGCAGCAGTCGGAAAGCCAGATACCGATGATATCGCCAACCGAAGCGCGTGAACGCGATTTCTACGCACCAAACAGTGAAACGCTGGCTCCCGATGAAATGCGTGTCATCGCTTGTGGCACCGGCATGCCGACCCCACGACCGGCTCAGGCGGCGGCGTGTTTCCTTGTTGAACTGGGAAATGGCGACAAGTTTTTGTTTGATATTGGCGACGGATCGATCGAGAGGCTTTTCGGGCTTCAAATTCCGACTGCTTTTCTCGACAAGGTCTTTATCGGACACCTTCACGGGGACCATTTCGGCGGCATCGGCGCACTCTATGTTGCGGGCGGAATATCTGGTCGGTTCTCGCCTCTGCGAATTTGGGGGCCCAGTGGCTCACGACCCGAACTGGGCACGGCGGCGGCTGTTGAAGCGATGGAGAAGATGTACCTTTGGGATCTCGAAGGGCGTCTGGGCCAAACCGATGTGCGCGGCTTTGCCACTGAAATCACTGAATTTGACTACAAGATCACGCAGGTCATTTACGAAAACAATGGCGTAAAGATCACCGCATTTCCTGCCATCCACGCGATCGATGGATCAGTTAGCTACCGGCTGGACTGGAATGATCTTTCCTTTGTGTATTCAAGCGATACCTATCCGAACAAGTGGTTTGTTGAAATGGCTCAGGGCGCCGATCTGGTGGTCCACGAATGCTTCATAGCAGTGCCTGACCTTGTTGCGCGTTATGGTTTGACACCCGAATCCGCTCTTCAGGTTGGCACTCAGATCCATACCCCACCCGAAGCTTTCGGTAAGGTCATGAGTGCCGTGCAGCCTCGTCTTGCCGTGGCTTATCACTTCTGGACCGGAATCGACTCGACGCCCGGCGTTCTTGAACGGATTAGAAAGACGTATGATGGGCCGCTGAGCCTTGCTCAGGACTATATGGTTTGGAATGTCACAAAAGACGATATCAAAGTAAGAATGGCTGCGATCAACCACGAAAGCTGGAACCCGCCTGCAGCCTATCCACCGGAACCCATCAACCCTGCGGATCAGATAGGCTACTCACCGGAGATCGAAGCGGGCCGTTGGGACGTCGACGACGTGGTACGACCAATCTACAAAGAAGCCGAAGAAGCACTGGGGCGCGAGTTCAAGTATCCCGGAGACTGAGCAATCATCGATGGCTTGAACAACGGAGGCACCGAGGTTTTATCGGCAAGCGTGGTTCTTTATCTCTCATAGTTCGGTTTGGGCTCAGACAAGACACTAAGGCGCTGCTGATCGCGCACCCGCTCGCGCATGCTCAGCAACACTTCTGGCAGATGTCTTGCCGTTTCGGCTGGTCCTTTTTCGCGGGGCGATTTCAATTTCAATCAACGATTTGAAAGGATTTCCTTGACGTGAACCGATCCGAGCGGGCCTCATCACCTTAGAACGTGGCGATCATCCTTGTTTTGGAAAGGCCAGATGGCAGTCGAACCAAATGACAACACCCGCTGGTGGATACTGGGTGCGATGGGTGCCATTCTCGGCGTTATTCTGCTGGATGAGACCGTGGTCAGTGTCGCATTGCCGACCATCCGAAAGGATCTTGGCCTGTCCGAACTGGATGCGCATTGGGTCGTGAACATCTATCTGCTGGTTCTGGCCTGTCTGGCCGGAGCCGCCGGACGTCTGGGTGATATTTTGGGTCCCCGTCGTTTGCTGACGTCGGGGCTTTTGATCTTTGGCCTGTCTTCGGCCCTGGGGGGCCTAGCCCAAAGCGGCACGGCGCTTATCTTGGCCCGTGCGGTACAAGGTGTCGGGGCCGCTTTCATCTTTCCGCTGTCTCTGGTTCTTGTCACCCGTTCCTTTGAGGATCATGAGCGAGGCAAGGCGCTTGGACTTTACGGGTCGATTGGCACGGTGTTTTTCTCGCTGGGACCTCTGATCGGCGGCCTGCTGACCGAATACATGTCGTGGCGGTGGATCTTTTGGGTCAACCCACCCATCGTTCTGATTGTGGCGGCCATCACGCTGAGCAAGTGGCGGGACCCGCCCCATCTGCCTGAACTAGGCTTTGACTGGGCCGGCTTTCTGATGCTGGTCGTGGGATTGGGCATGGTCGTGTTCGGCATTATGGAAGGACCTGACCGAGGCTGGACCCAGCCCGAGGTTTTGGTAACGCTCTTGCTTGGAGCGGCACTGCTGATCCTGTTCATACCTACCGAGCGTAAATCCCGCACCCCACTGATCGCGGTATCACTGTTTGCCAGTTCCAGCTTCAGTGCTGCAAACATGATCATCTTTACGGCGCAATTCGTTAAAATAGTTCTGTTGGTCTTTGGCGCGTTGTACTTTCAATCCGTGCTGGGTGTGTCGCCCCTTGTCGCCGGGATCGCGCTACTTCCATCGGTCGTGCCGCAGGTTCTGATCGCGACATTTGCCGGCAAAACCTCGGACCGGCTTGGAACGCGCGGGCCGTCCCTGTCGGGAGTGTTTGCCGGAGTGGTTGCGGTCGCCCTTATTGCACTGGGTATGCAGAGCCGCCACACCATGTTCATATTCGCAGGGTTCCTGATCTGGGGCTGTGCCGTACCGTTCCTGTTCGTACCCCCGCGCCGCGCGGTCATGTTCTCGGTTCCGCCGGCACTGCACGGTCAGGCGAGTGGAATTTCCATGTCATTTCAACTGCTGGGCGGAACGGTGGGAATGGCGCTTGGCAGTACTGTTTACGCGGTTACGCAATCTTTCTCACAGGTATTCTGGCTTGTTTCGGTGTTTGTTGCGGCGGTGTGGACTTTTGCCTTTTTCTCGCTCGACAAAGAAACAAGCACCCGCCCCTCGAAAGGGAGCGGGCGCAACTGAAGGAGATTTAGCCAAGGATGGCAGATCAATGCCCGGTTAGCACCAAAGTATTGACCGGCATCAGGATCAGACGAAGCCGCAACCCGGCGGCGTGGACTACGCCGATCGTGTCGACTACATGCAGGAACGCCTTTTCCCAGAAGCCTAGATTTTCATCTTCCAGCTTTTCGTGATTGTCGGTGTAGACGTTTGCCAGACAGTTACTTCCGGGCGGAATTTCATCGGCCATACCTTTGTAGAGCGGCTCAAGATACACCAATATCGAACCCGGATTTGTGTTTGCCTGCACATCGCGCAACTCGTCGCTTGGCCGAATTTGGCCCGACGGGATGACGTCTTGTACTTCGACAACGACAACCGGGATCACGGTGAACGGCTTGGTCATGCAACCCAGTTCACCAATCATTCCGGGTTTGATGACCTGAGCGGACAGTTGGTTGAATGCCGCCTGAAAACGATCATGCCCGGATGAAGACGGCACCAGAATACCCGCAGGCCGCAACAGCGGGCTGACATAGTCGCCAACCTGCAAACCAAACTGTTCGATCCGACCCGTCACACCCGCACTGACAACGGTTTTGTCCAGTTCGGTAAGGGCCGCGTCCAGTTGTGCGTTGGCGCTGGCCAGTTGAGCAGGGATCAGTTCCTCGATCTGCTGAACCACAGCTGCCCTTTGCGACTGGGCCGCGACCACTTTGGCCTCTCGCTCTTCGACCAGATTTTCCAAACGCTCGATTTCGGTCAGTCGAACAGCGCTTGAGCCTTCGTCGCGCAGCGTCGTGTTTCTTTCCAGATCTTCCAGCGCCTGATCCAGCGCAGCACGCGCGCCAGCTATACCGGCTTCGGCCTCGGCCAGATCGGTTTGCGCCACCTTCAACGAGGCCTGAACCTGAGCGATTTGGGCATGCGCAGCCTCGACTTGCGCCGTTTGCGTAAAATCCTCAATCCGGAAAATGGGTTGACCAGCCGTTACGTGTTCGTTGTTCCTGACATACACCTCCGAAACACGGCCGCCCAGTTGCGGCAAGATCGTGACAGTGCGGAAATACGAAGCGGCGGTTTTGCTGGCCGGGTGAAAATAAAATAACGTCGTGATGACAGTCAAAGCCAGAATGGCACAGGTCGTCAGCCCCCACCGCAATTCGTACCACATGGTGAAAAGCGTGATCTCGTGACCGATCCGTTTGCCTTGGACAAATCTGCGAAACAGAAAATCAGGCAACACCGTGACAAGGGCGCACATCAATGTTTCCAGCATGTCTTAGCGCTCCTGCCGTGTGGGTTCGGACAGATCCGGGGTGCCCACCGAAACATCTTCGGTCACCGGAGCGGGATCGCGTTCGGGTGCCAACGACCGGATGGCATCGGCAATCGCTCTCAGAGGGGCTGCAAAGTCAGGGAACTGGAAACCGGCCACCAGAATGGCGGCAATCCAGAATATGCCGTTATGCGTGAAAAGCGCCAGAAGCGCCAATATCCCTACCAACTGAAACTGAGGGTGATTGGATTCGTGTGCAATCTTTTCCGGAATCGAATGGAGCGTGAAATAGGCAACCCCAATCAGCAATATGACAACAACTGTAAAAACAACCATGAACGTAAATAGAAAGTCACTGCCGTCTGCCTGGGTCACATAGGACGGAATATGCCCCGTGGCCATCGGGTGTAATTCTGCGGTACTCACCCTGCCCTCCTGTTTTTGCTATCACTTCTTTGGATGGGTTGATGCTTTATTTCAAGCCTGCTTATAAAGCATGAAAGACCTTTTTGTCGGTTGTACGCCCCAGAACCTCTGCAGAAACAAAGGCTTTTGTATGATGTCCATGCTGAACTCTTCTGATGGAACCCCGGCCGGCCGTTTTGCATTCGGCACGATGCAATTCGGCGGGCGCGCAGATGCCGCGCAAAGTCAGGCCATGTACGATGCCTGCCGCGACGTGGGCCTGAACCATTTCGATACTGCATATGTTTATACAGACGGACAGTCCGAAACTCTGCTGAGGGGCATGATCCGGTCCGAGCGTGAAAGCCTGCTGATCGCGACAAAGGCCGGGTACACCGGCGGCGCAGGCAGTAGGAACATCAGGTCTCAGCTGGATGTGTCCCGTCAGCGGCTCGGACAGGACATGGTGGACATCCTGTATCTGCATCGGTTCGACCCCGACACCGATCTTGCCGAGACGATGGAATGTTTTGCCGAACTCAAGCAGGCAGGAAATATCCGGTATGTCGGCCTGTCGAATTTTGCCGCCTGGCAGGTGATGAAGGCCGTAAGAATTGCAGCGGGTTTCGATCTGAGCATTGATATCCTGCAACCGATGTACAGCCTTGTGAAACGACAGGCCGAGGTGGAAATCCTGCCGATGTGTGCGGATCAGAACATCACGGTGGCGGCCTATTCGCCGTTGGGTGGCGGTCTGCTGACCGGAAAATATGCAAGCGGCGGCCAGGGTCGGTTGGCGGAAGACGACCGATATGCAGCGCGCTACGGGCAGGGCTGGATGTTTGACACGGCCAAATCGCTGACGGACCTCGCATCCGAAGAGGGGCTGGATCCGGCCACACTGGCCGTTTCATGGGTGGCGGCAAGCCCGTTTGGCGCAACGCCGATCATTTCGGCGCGGAATGTGGAACAACTTGCCCCATCCCTGGCTGCGATGTCTCATACCATGTCCCCTGATCTTTATGCCCGCGTGACGGCTCTGAGCCAGTCTCCGGCTCCGGCAACGGATAGGCTGGAAGAGCAGTCATGATAGATTTTCTTGTGATCGGCGGCGGCATCGCGGGCCTCAGTGCGGGTGCACGGCTGTCGGAACACGGGTCTGTTACGGTTCTCGAAGCCGAAGACGCGTTGGGATATCACGCGTCGGGCCGTTCGGCGGCCTTGTTCGAGCAGGACTATGGATCGGAATCGGTGGTTCAACTGAACCGTGCAAGCGCCGATTTTCTGCATTCCAATAACGGTGGTTACCTCAGCCCTCGGGGGCTGCTTCTGGTCGGTGGTTTGGATCAGCACGACCAGTTTGTGACAGACCTTGCGGAACTGGGCATGAATGAGACAAGCCCGGATGATGCGATTAACCGGGTGCCTATTCTGAATCGAAAGGTCGTCGGTTACGCCGCTATCAAGGAAGGCGCATTCGATATCGATACGGATCGGATGTTGCAGGATTTTGCCCGGACCATCCGCGCCAATGGCGGTACGGTTCTGACAAAAAGGCGGGTCGTTGAAATCCGCAAGGACCGCAATTGGATCGTCAAGGCAGGCGAGACCTTTGAAGCAGCCCATCTAGTCAATGCGGCTGGTGCCTGGGCCGATGTGATGGCGCAGCTGGCCGGAATTGCACCCATTGGCTTGACCCCCCTGCGTCGGTCCATGGCCCGCATTCCGGCACCCGGCGGACATGACGTCCGTGATTGGCCGATGATGCTGGGTGTCGGAGAGCGCTGGTACGCCAAGCCGGATGCCGGAAAGTTGCTGGTTTCCCCTGCCGATGCCGACCCAGCTGAACCGCATGACGCCTATACCGATGACATGGTGTTGGCCGAGGGTCTGGCCCGCTACGAAGAGATGGTGACCGAGCCGGTGACCCGGGTCGAAGCCAACTGGGCGGGGTTGCGCAGCTTTGCGCCGGATCGGACGTTGGTTCTGGGCCCGGAACCGTCGGACCCGACCTTTATCTGGTCCGCCGGGCAAGGAGGGTACGGCATTCAGACAGCCCCGGCGGCGTCACGCCTCGTTACCGATCTCGTTGTGGGAGCCGTGCCCGAGCTGGATGCCGCAACGATATCCGCGCTGCGCCCGGACAGGTTGCGATCATGAAGGGTCGAAAACTCCCATCAAATGCCAGTGTCGCAACCTCCACCGATGGGGCCAGAATGGTTGCGCCTGCGGCGACCCGGAATTCAGCCGCAATTTGCGATCTGCTTGAATCCGTGGCACCGAAAAAGGGGCGCGCACTGGAATTGGCCAGCGGAACCGGGCAGCACGTCTCTGCCTTTGCCCAGAGACTTACCGGTGTGGAATGGCAGCCGACAGAAATAGCCCCTGACCGCCGCGCCAGCATAGACGAGTATGCGCTTGGTCTGGAAAATGTGGCCCCGGCAACCGAACTGGATGCGACCGCGCCGGGGTGGCACGCGAATTTCAGCGGCCAGCATTTAATAGTTCTGGTTAACCTGCTGCACCTAATAAGTTGGACCGAGACTGAAACTCTGGTTTCCGAAACCAGCAAGGCACTCGTACCCGGTGGTCGTTTTGTGCTTTACGGCCCATTCAAGCGAAGTGGCGAATTTACCAGTGAAGGTGATGCCGCTTTTCACGCAACTCTGAGCGCCCAGGACCCTGAAATCGGATACAAGGACGACGCCGATATTCTGGAACTGTTAAATTCGGTCGGATTGGACCTGATCCAGATCGTCGGAATGCCCGCGAATAATCTGGCCTTTGTCGTCGAAAAGCGGGCCATCTGATCAAGATCAATACGTGCCCGTCGGAAATCCGTATGTATTCCCATTATGGAATGTATGAAGGATATCCGAATGACATGGCAAGAAAAGCTATCTGATACACGCTCTGGCCTGCGTAATTTGAATAGCGCAATACCTGAAACCGCGCGTGCTTTTGGCACCTTGGGGAAAGCCGTCAAAGAAGGCGGAACGCTGGATTACAAGGTTAAAGAATTCATAGCCCTGGGCATGTCAATTGCGGTGCGGTGTGAACCCTGCATCTCTTTGCACACCGAGGCGCTGGTGAAAGCCGGGGCAACGCGCGAGGAGATCTCGGATGTCTTGTCCATGTCCGTCCAGATGGGCGGTGGCCCGTCCATGATGTATGCCGCCAAGGCATTGGAATGTTACGACGAACTGATCGGCTGACTGCCTAGAAAAAGGCCCCGGGTTTAACCGGGGCCTTTGTTCGATTAGCCATCTTTGCGGATGACTTCGTTTTTCGGATCGTAGGGGCTGTCGCAGGTGACGACCGCATCCCACAGCTTGTCCTGCATCTTGACCTGCAGCTTGGTGCCTTCGACCGCCAGCTCGGGCTTCACATAACCCATGCCGATGGATTTCTCGAAGGCCACCGAATAGCCGCCCGATGTCAGACGGCCCACGCGCTCGCCTTCCGGGGTGTACAACGCCTCGCGGCCCCATGGGTCCGCATCCGACGGACCGTCGATCAGCAGGGTACAACATTTCACGCGCACGCCGGTTTCGACCATCTTGTCCTTGCCGTGGAACTCTTTGTTCAGATCGACAAAGCGCGGCAGGTCGGCCTCCAGCGGGTTTGCGTCACGGCCCAGTTCGTTGCCGAAGGCGCGATAGGATTTCTCCTGACGCAGCCAGTTCTGAGCGCGGGCGCCGACTAGTTTCATGCCATGCTTTTCACCGGCCTTCTCAAGCAGGTCGAACAAGTAGTTCTGCATCTCGATCGGGTGGTGCAGTTCCCAGCCCAGTTCACCGGTATAGGCCACACGGATTGCGTTGACCGGGCACATGCCCAGTTCGATCTGACGGGCCGACAGCCACGGGAAGCGCTTGTTGGACAGAGCGGTTTCCGGATCGGCGTCCTTGATCACCTCTTTCAGAACGTCACGCGACTTGGGTCCGGCGATGGCGAACACTCCCCACTGGGTGGTCACGTCCTGGATCTCGATATAGCCGAACTCATCCATCTTGTCCTCGGCCGCCTTGCGCAGGAAGTCGGCGTCGTACTCGGTCCAGGCACCGGCAGAGACGATGTAGTAGTTGTTCTCGCCATTGCGGACGATGGTGTATTCGGTGCGGGTGGTCCCGTGCGAGGTCAGCGCGTAGGTCAGGTTGATGCGACCGACCTTGGGCAGCTTGTTGCAGGTGAACCAATCCAGGAACTGAGTCGCACCGGGGCCTTTGACGACGTGCTTGGTGAAGGCGGTGGCGTCGATCAGGCCAACGCCTTCGCGGATCGCTTTGGCCTCATCAACAGCATGTTGCCACCAACCGCCACGGCGGAACGAGCGGGCCTCTTTGTCGAAGTTTTCCGATGCGTCCAGCGGACCGAAATAGTTCGGGCGTTCCCAGCCGTTGACCCAGCCGAACTGCGCGCCACGTGCTTTCTGGCGGTCATAAGCCGGTGCGGTGCGCAGCGGGCGGCAGGCTTCACGCTCTTCGTCCGGGTGGTGCAGGATGTAGACGTGCTCATAGCACTCTTCGTTCTTGCGGGCCGCAAACTCGGTGGTCATCCAGTTGCTGCTGTACCGCTTGGGGTCCAGCGAGGCCATGTCGATCTCGGCTTCGCCATCGACCATCATCTGCGCCAGATAATAACCGGTGCCGCCTGCAGCGGTGATACCGAATGAGAAGCCTTCGGCCAGCCACATGTTACGCAGCCCCGGAGCCGGACCAACCAGCGGGTTGCCATCGGGGGTGTAGCAGATCGGGCCGTTGAAATCGTCTTTCAAGCCGGACTCGGCACAGGACGGCACGCGTTCGGCCATCGCCATGTACTGATCTGCGATCCGGTCCAGATCCAGCGGGAACAGGTCTGCGCGGAAGCTGTCCGGCACGCCATGTTCGAACTGCGCCGGCGCGCCGTGTTCATAGATGCCCAGAATCCAGCCGCCACGTTCCTCGCGGGCGTAGGATTCATTGTCTGCGTCGCGCACAACCGGATGTTCGGGGTTGCCCGCTTCACGCCATTTGACCAGCTCAGGGTCTTTGTCCATGACGATGAAGGTATGCTCGACCGGGATCGCGGGCATCTTGATGCCCAACATCTTGGCAGTTCGCTGCGCGTGGTTGCCCGATGCAGTCACGACATGCTCTGCAGTGATTACCACCTGCTCATCTGAAGGAACGAGGTTGCCGCCCTTCTCGACCATCTTGGTACAGGTGACTTCCCAGTGAGTGCCGTTCCAGTGGAATGCATCGGCCTGCATTTTGCGAACGATGTCGACACCGCGCTGGCGAGCACCCTTGGCCATCGCTTGGGTCACGTCGGCCGGGTTAATATAGCCGTCTTCGGTGTGATAGATCGCACCCTTCAGGTCCGAGGTTTCGATCAGCGGCCAACGCTCTTTGATCTGCTCGGGTGTCAGCCATTCGTAGGCGACATCGCAGGTCTCGGCGGTGGACGCATAGAGCATGTATTCGTCCATACGCTCTTGCGTCTGCGCCATGCGCAGGTTGCCGACCACTGCAAAGCCTGCGTTCAGGCCGGTTTCTTCCTCGAGTTGCTTGTAGAAGTCGACTGAGTATTTGTGGATGTGGGTTGTCGCATAGGACATGTTGAACAGCGGCAGCAGACCCGCCGCGTGCCAGGTCGAGCCCGACGTCAGCTCGTCCCGCTCGATCAGCATCACATCGTCCCAGCCCGCTTTGGCAAGGTGATAGGCGATCGAAGTCCCGACGGCACCGCCGCCAACAACCAGTGCTTTGACTTGGGTTTTCATATCCGGGCGTCTCCCCTTGAATTAAGTTGCCACCATATGGCGCAAATACGCAACTTTGCGTGACAACCATCCGACCAGTGGGGTTAAAAAAACGACGCGTTTCGGTTCGACCCGGTCAGTCTCCGAAACCTGAGCAGGTTTTTAGACTATCCCGAACAACGCAGGTGGCCGTTCCGCCAACAAAACCACCCTTGTGGACCAGGACCGTGGCATTTTCCTCGGACGTTCCGGTCTGTTCGGATTTGCCGATAAATGACATCAGAGACGCAAACAGGTTGCTGATACCTGATCGGGCGTCAGCCTGCTGGGCATCACCACCTACGAGTTTGGAGAGTTCTCTGCGATATGCGGCCTGAAGCGCATCGCCAATTTCGGGAACCCGGCCACCGGTGAAGTCAAACAGATCTGTGGAGAATCCGTTGTCTTGTGCAAGAGTGCTGAGCAGAAACGAAATGTCATCCGAATTCGCAAGCCTTTCTCCGGCCACTTCAGTCTGCAGTTTCAGAAAACGACCGCGCAGATCATTCATTTCCTGTGCCAGCGACACCTGATCGCCCTCCTGAACCGGAGCACCGCTACCGACAGACATGATCGGCTCGGACAACAAACCGTTCAGACCGTCGTAGTCTATTGTGCCAAGAATTTGGCCAATCGCGTCATCCGTGGCGCGTGCAACGACGATAATGTTCACCTCTTCGTCAAACCCAATTCGGCCTATGAATTTGCGAAGGTCATTCGGACCCAGTTCACTGGAATCTCCGTAGGTGGCATACACAAATCCCACTCCGCCCAGAACAGAGTACCCTTGCTGCTGACCCGCATAAAAGTTGCTTCCCGAAACCCGCTGGGCCATCAGACCGGTCAAAGAGTTGGCGTCGCCCGCCTCCTTCAACACGACCTCGACCCAGATCACTTCATCGCCGCGCTGGTAAACCCAGCCACGTTTGTCCTGCGCGATTGCGCGTTCTTCCTCAGCGGAATCTCTGTTTCCGGTCGCGGCCACGTGTACAATATCGGTTTGTTCTGCGGCGGACGGATTGGTTTGGGACAACCCGCTGTTGTCGCCGCTCAGCAGGCTGCGCCTCTGCCATCCTTCGGGCGCAGTGGGCAGATATGATTGTCCACCCGCGTCCCATCGCGCTTGACGACTACGCTCGTCTTGCTGTGCGGCTTTCCCCGCGCGGAATACGCCTGCCCGTTCTTCGATGGTGCGCACATACTCTTCGAACGACAACCGCCCGTCCGACCTTTTGCCCTGCTGAAAGTAGTCCAACACCACAAGAACAAGGCTGCATACCAAAGCAAATCCAAGGACACGCAAAACGCCCATCTTCTTCTCCGAAACGGATTTCGACTTGCTTTCGTTTGGCACCGGATTCAGGCGAGGTTATGACGATCCATGGACATGTTTACGAAATCACAACAATCAGGGCTCATTCACCCAGAATTTTCCCCGGATTCATGATGCCGTCCGGGTCCAGAGCGGCTTTGATCGCCGTCATGAACTGTGTCGCTGCACCCAACTCTTTGGCAAGATACGGTTTTTTCCCCTGACCTATGCCATGCTCTCCGGTGCAGGTTCCCTCCATCGAGATCGCGAGGTCGTTCAACCAACCCACAAATTCTTCTGCCTTGGCGATCTCATCTGCGTTATCCATATCGATCAGTAGCAAGGTATGGAAATTTCCGTCTCCGACGTGGCCCACCACGGGGGCAAGCAAGCCAAGTTCGGCCGCCTTGCCCTGCGCGGTCGTTACGCACGCGGCCAGACGTGAGATCGGAACGCAGACGTCGGTCGAAATCCCTTTCGCGCCGGGCCTGAGCTGCAGGCTGGCCCAGTACATGTCATGCCGCGCCTGCCAGAGTTTGTTGCGTTCCTCTGTTGTCGAGGTGGCCGCGAAATCTGTTCCACCGAACTCTTCGGCAATATTGCCAAAGGTCTCGGCCTGTTCGGAAACACCCGCATCTGATCCGTGAAACTCCAGCAAAAGCAATGGTGTTTCGGGAAGGTTCAGATTGGAATAGGCATTTGCGGCACTGACCGAGGTCTCATCCAGCAACTCGATGCGGGCGACCGGGATGCCGTATTGGATCGTCATCATCACCGCCTGACAAGCTGCATCGACCGAAGGGAAAGAGCAGCGGGCCGAGCTGATGGCTTCGGGAATGCCCTGAAGGCGCAGGGTGAGTTCCGTGATGACCCCCAGTGTTCCTTCGGCGCCAATCAAAAGCCGGGTCAGATCATATCCGGCCGAGGATTTTCTGGCCCGTTGCCCGGTGCGGATAATCTGCCCGTCCGGCATCACGGCCTCAAGGCTCAGGATGTTGTCCTTCATGGTTCCATACCGCACGGCATTGGTGCCGGAGGCGCGGGTCGCCGCCATCCCGCCCAGCGAGGCGTTGGCACCGGGGTCGATTGGAAAAAACAATCCCTGATCGCGCAGATAGGTATTCAGATCCTCGCGGGTCACGCCCGGCTGCACCACGCAGTCAAGATCCCCGACGTTCACCGCCAGAACCCTGTTCATCTGGCTCAGGTCAATGGAAATACCCCCGGCGGGCGCGTTCACGTGCCCTTCCAGGGAGGTGCCCGTTCCAAACGGTATAACCGGCACTTTGTGCGCCGCGCAGGTTCTTACAATCTCGGATACTTCTTCGGTGGAATGTGGAAAGACAACCGCATCCGGGCTTTGATTATTGATCCACGTGGTTGTGTGGCCGTGCTGTTCGCGAATGGCTGCTCCAGTCTGCAGGCGGTCACCAAACTGTTGTTTGAGAACACCAACGACGGTTTCTATCCCGGTCTCGTTGCGCGGTAGTTCCGTTGCCTGCCCCATTTTGCTCTCCCCCTTCGATCATCACTCAGTCCCTTACATGAGTGAGTAAGAGGCTGCCAGCCATTGGGCAATACCCACAAAAGCGGATCATCATTCGCCCAGCGCGATGCCCTCTCTCCGGGGGTCAGCCCCGCCATAAAGTCCATCTGTGATTTCGATCGCGTGCAGGCCCGATGTCAGATCCCGTGCGTTGACTTCGAACTCCAGTTCGGTCAGCGCCTCGGCCAGGGCTTCGGCGGATGTTCCCGCTTCGACGTCATAGGTGCCAAACCTGTTAACCAAGTGTGGCAGGGACACGGCCTGTTGTACGTCCATACCCCAGTCTGCCCATGCGATGATTGATTTCGCGACATACCCAATAATCCGACTACCGCCCGGAGAGCCAATCGCCAGAACCGGGTTTCCGTCCTTCATCACGATCGTCGGGCTCATCGACGATCTTGGTCGCTTGCCAGGTTCCAGCCTGTTGGCGATGGGAACGCCATCCACATGCGTCCGGAATGAAAAATCGGTCAGTTCATTGTTGAGCAGGAATCCATTGGTCATCAGCCGGGAACCAAAAGCGTTTTCGATGGTCGTCGTCATCGAAAGAACGTTGCCATACCCGTCCACGATGGAAATGTGGGACGTCGATGGCAACTCCAGCGACTCGTCATCCGCCCAGAGCATGCCATGGTCAAACTCCGGGTTGCCGGGCCCGACCTCTTGCAGGGCAGCGTCACTTTCCAGCAACGCGCCGCGCTGAGCCAGATAGCCCGGATCAACCAGCCCCTTGGTTGGCATCGGTACGAAATCGCTGTCGGCCATGTACCGGCCGCGATCCGCAAATGCGAGGCGGGACGCATCCCCGATCAACCGCCATGCCTCATGATTATCCGATCCAAGTCCGGCCAGATCATAGCCATTCAGCATTCCGAGAATCTGGCCGACGGTCAGCGCCCCAGAAGAGGGCGGCCCCATACCGCAGACATCGTAGACCCGGTAGGTCGCACAAACCGGCTCGCGCTCGATCACCTGATAAAGCGCCAGATCCGTTCCCGACAAGACACCCGGGTTTCCCGGGGCTGTGCGCACGGTCGTAACAATGGCCGAAGCGATCTCACCTCCATAAAAACCGGCAGCACCTTCTGCGGCCAATGTCCGAAGCGTTTGGCCATATTCGGGGTTTTTCAGACGATCACCTTCGGCCAGCGGTACGCCATTGGGCAGAAAGTACTCTGCGGTTACCGGAAACCGGGACAACCGTTCAGCATCCGCTGCAACCAAACCCGCCAGTCTGGGCGAGACATGAAATCCCTCTTCCGCCAACCGGGTGCCTTCCTGGAACAGCGCGGGCCAGGGCGTGCGGCCCCAACGGCGGTGTGCTTCTTCCAAAAGCGCTGGTGTGCCCGGCGTGCCGACGGAAAGCCCTCCAACAACGGCATCAAAGAACTTCAGCGGCTCTCCCTTTTCATCCTGAAACAGGGTTGGCGTCGCTTCGCGCGGCGCGGTTTCACGTGCGTCCAGTGTGGTCAAGGCGCCCGAGGCGGCGTCATACCAGACCAGAAAGGCCCCGCCACCCAATCCCGAGGATTGCGGTTCAACCAGCCCAAGAACGACCTGAACGGCAACCATGGCATCCGCTGCAGTACCACCGGCACGCAAAACCTCTGCCCCGGCCGCAACGGCGAGTGGGTTGGCTGCCGAAACCATCCAGTTTTCGGCTTTGACAGGGGTACCGGCCGCCTTGGCCTCAAGCGCGGCGACAACCTCCTCGGTCAGGGCCTGCACCTGACCTTCGGTGGCAGCTTCCGGGGAAACTGCATCAGCTGCTTCCTGCGCCAGAGAGGGCGAAATGGAAAACGCTGCCGAAAGAAGTAGTCCTGAAAAATACCTTAACCGCATTATTTCCTCCTATCGCCGGTCGGGCGTTCCGTATCGAAGGCGCAATTCCACATTTCATGGGAAACCTCTGCGCCCGGATAGGACGCTTTACAACATGGACGGCACCACCTGATCGGGCGGGCGATGGCCGTCTTCGAAGGTCTTGATATTGATGATGACCTTCTCGCCCATCTCGATCCGCCCTTCCAGCGTGGCCGAGCCCATGTGCGGCAACAGCACGACATTCGGCATTTGCCGCAACCGGGGGTTCACGCTGGTGCCGTGTTCATAAACGTCCAGCCCTGCCCCCGCGATTTCTCCTGATCGGATCATGCGGGTCAGCGCATTTTCGTCGATCACTTCGCCACGCGATGTATTAACGATCACCGCCGATGGCTTCATCAGCTTCAGGCGGCGCGCGTTCATCAGATGAAAGGTCGATGGCGTCGACGGGCAGTTGACGGAAATCACGTCCATACGGGCAACCATCTGATCCAGGCTGTCCCAATAGGTCGCTTCAAATTCTTCCTCGATTTCCGGACGCAGCCTGCGGCGGTTGTGATAGTGCACCTGCATCCCGAACGCGCTTGCCCTGCGCGCCACGGCCTGACCGATCCGGCCCATTCCCAGTATGCCAAGACGCCGCCCTCCGATGCGTCCGCCCAGCAACGCCGTCGGAGCCCAGCCTTCCCAATCACCTTTTTGCATGATCCCCAGACCTTCGGGGATGCGCCGTGTGACCGCCAGAATCAGCGCCATGGTCATATCCGCCGTATCGTCGGTCAAAACACCCGGCGTGTTTGAAACAAGAATTCCGCGTTGCCGTGCGGTGGCAACATCGATGTGGTCGACCCCCGCACCATAACTGGCAATCAGCCTCAGGTTTTCTCCGGCTTGCCCCAATAGCCCCGCATCGATCGTATCCGTAACGGTTGGAACCAGCACGTCGGCGTCGTTGACCGCCTCGACCAGTTCGTCCCGGGTCATTGGCGTGTCATCGTCGCGCAAACGCACATCGAAGAGTTCGCTTAACCGGGTTTCCACCGCTTCGGGCAACCGTCGCGTAACGACAACACTCAGACGTTCTCTTGGCACTTCAGCCCTCCCACTGCTTTGCAAACAGGCGCGCGTCATGGCATCGTGGCGCAGGATCAGGCGGGGCACAAGAACCCCGAGCGTTATTGGCACAACCTTTTTTGAAACCGGATCAACAGGCACAAGAGCAGGCAGGCAGTGAGTCGCGCATTTTCGGTGAAACGCCAGTGTTTGGCGCTGATTTTCTCGTTTCTTTTTGCGTTCTGCGCGGTTGCCGCAAACGCAGAAGATAAACGTGGTCCTGTCACCAACCTTCCGTTACCCCGCTTTGTCTCGATGAAAGCTGCCGAAGGGAATGTCCGGCGAGGCCCGTCTTTGACGCATCGAATCGATTGGGTTTTCAAACGCCGCGACATGCCGCTGCAGATCACGGCGGAGTATGGCAACTGGCGCAAGGTGCAGGATCGCGACGGGGCTGGTGGATGGGTGCACTATGCGCTGCTGTCTGGTGTCCGAACCGTTCTGGTCGAGGACGAGATGTTGCCTGTCTACGCCGGACCCGATTCCAAGTCGCAAATCAATGCACATTTCGAGAACGGTGTGGTGGCCCGGCTGGGGACCTGCACACTGGACTGGTGCCATATTTCAGCGGGCGGCTATCGCGGATGGGCTCTCAAGCAGGAACTTTGGGGTGTCGAGCCCGAAGAGCTTCGCGAATAGGGCTGACACAGGTCATCGGGGCGATTGCATTATGAACCGGTTAGTGACCTCGGCCAGTTCAGCGCCGACATCTTCCTGCAGAAAATGTCCAGCGTCCGGCAGCAATACATGCGGCTGACCGGCGGCGCCGGGGCACAGCTTTTGAAACACTTTGTCGACACCCGCCATGATGCGGTCATCCGCACCAAACGCTGTCAGGACAGGCGTGTCGAGCGTGCGGATAACCTGCCATGCCTGTCGGTTTGGCTCGGACGCGGGATCGTCCGGACGATCCGGCACAAGCATCGGAAACTGCCGTGCACCTGACTTGAAACTCTCGTCCGGGTAAGGCGCGTCATATGCCGCGACCTCATCATCCGTCAATTTGGACACCGTACCACCAAAGACAATCCGACCGGCGGGAAACTCCGGAACCTCCTGACTGAAACTGCGCCATGACGCAAACGCGTCACCCAATGGCTGGTCACCCGTAGGCAGTGCGGTGTTGGCAACGACGATGCGCGCAAAACGCTCGGGCATCTCAGCCCACAACCGCAAACCAATAAGCCCTCCCCAGTCCTGACAGACCAGCGTGATCTGTTTCAGATCGAGCTTGCGAAGCACCTCACCCATCCAGAAAACATGACGCTCATACGTATAGTCGCTACGTTGGGCGGGTTTGTCCGATCGTCCAAAGCCGACCAGATCAGGGGCCACGGCTCGGTGACCAGCAGCCGTGAATTTGGGTATCATGTGCCGGTACAAATAGGACCAGCTGGGTTCACCATGCATCATGAGAACCGGTGCCGCCTGCTCTGGTCCTTCGTCAACGTAGTGAACCCGCAGCGTTCCGCCTTCGGTATCGTCTATTTCCACATAGTTCGGCGCGAAACCATAATCGGCCAACCCCTCAAAGCGCTGATCGGGTGTACGCAGCGTTTTCATGTCGGTCCCTCCCTCTCACCATTCTGACCCTAGCATTCGCCGGTTGCACCGCTAGTGTGAACGTAACGACACTCCGGGGGTGAAAATGAAGGCTGTAACCTATCGTGACTTCGGCACTGCCAGCGACGTGCTCCAGTTAGAAGAGCTTGAACCTGTTCCACCGTGTCATGGAGAGGTCGTCGTCGATCTCGCCTATTCCGGCGTGAATCCGTCGGACGTTAAGGCCCGATCCGGCGCCCGCCCTGGTGTTACCAAGCCGCCCTTCCCCGTCATCATCCCCCACAGCGACGGAGCTGGTGTGATCTCTGAGGTTGGACCCGATGTTTCCCGGTCGCGAATTGGCGAGAGGGTTTGGATTTGGAATGGCCAATGGAAACGCGGGTTTGGGACGGCCGCCGAAAAGATCACTCTGCCATCGGAACAAGCCGTCAACCTGCCCGATCAGGTTTCCCTACAAACAGGTGCGGTACTGGGAATTCCGGGCTTGACGGCCAGCCACACAGTATTTTCCGGGGGCGAAGTCGAGGGGCAGACTGTTTTGATCCACGGCGGATCGGGAACAGTTGGTTATCTGGCGGTGCAACTGGCGAAATGGGGTGGTGCAAAGGTCATTTCCACTGCCTCTCGACACAATCTGGACCGGGTTGCCTCAGCCGGGGCCGATGCGGTTCTGGACCACACCTCTCCGAATCTGGAGCAGCAGATTCTCGACGCAAACGGTGGCAAGACGGTTTCTCGGATCGTCGACGTAGAATTTGGCAAAAACGCCGAGATCAATTCGGCCGTGATTTCCGAGAATGGCCGCATAAACGCCTACGGATCAGCACTGGAAATGGCGCCGGTGCTTCCATTCTATCTCTTGATGTTCAAAGCAGTAACGCTGGAGATGGTATTGGTTTATCTCTTGCCCGCCGACCAACGGGTCGCAGCCGCAGAACGATTGAACACCGCGCTGAAATCCGGCGCCCTGAACTGCCCAATACAATCGGTGTACAAGCTACAGGAGTGCGCCGCTGCCCATGAGGCCGTCGAGGCTGGAAGCCGTCAGGGTGCTATTCTTCTGGAAACGTCGGGATGAAGAAAAATATTTCTGAGCGGCTCATTTTTTTGAGAAGTGGGCCTTGATCCCCCCGAACAAGAGTCGTAGATAGCCGCTCACCGTTGGGGTGTAGCCAAGTGGTAAGGCAGCGGTTTTTGGTACCGTGTATCGTAGGTTCGAATCCTACCACCCCAGCCACCATTCTCCGAAAGAACAACAAAATAAGGGGAAATCCACCCCTTCAAGCCGACATGTATCCCATGCCTCCGATGGTGGGATACAATTTGGGATACACACTCGCCACTCCAAGATCGGATTTCGACCCAGGCGACGCGCTCGTGTCGGCCCCTATCTTACGAGGCGTGGCCGCACTTATTACTTCATGAAGCGTCTGCCAAAAAAAATATTGTACAGCGCATCAAACCGATTTCTGCGTTTTTCACTGCAAACCGACCTACCGCTCGACGCCGTAGTGCGGGCTGGATGCCTGCTCGCGGTTTACGAGCAGAGGGAAACGGAAATCGTGAACGCACTGAACAAAAAAGAGATAACACCTGAACAGGCAATTGCCTTACTGAAAGAGATGCTCCGCGCTGAACTCAATCGCATTCTGAAGGAACAAAATGCTGATTGTGGGCTTTCTGATCAGGAGACAAACGCCCGCATCGAAGCACTGGAAAACGAAAATAAAGTTCTCAAAGCAGCGATGCGAAAGCGCGACTGGTCCAGCACCGAACCAGTGCTGCTTGCGGCAGGGGAAACAATTTCCATCCCTGTAGCCACGCCGGTATCGGCAGATCTTGGTCGACGGGCAGTCGCCCAGCAACGGCAAATAAATGAGGTTGAAATCGACGTGCTCGACGGTGAAGACGTTAGAGTTGCCGCGTCCAATCTTCTCACAGAAGACGAGAACAGGGATTTTGACCGCTTCATTGAGGGAGAAATCATGTTGTCCGGAGCTATTGAGAGCGCTGTGGTCAACGCAACCTCACAAGATATGGCAAACAAATATGCGGCCACAGGCGCCATCGCACTCGAATTTTGGGGGGATATCGCTCTGTCAACAGTCACGACTGAGCACGTCAAAGATCTGATGTGGTTCGTTCAACGGATACCAGCACTGCACGGGAAGAAGCACGGCAACAATCGCTTCGTTAAAGATCGCCCGAATCCAACGAAGCTTGAAGAAGTTGAAATAGCGGATCTCAATGATGCTGCAATGCGCGCCGAAATAGAAGCAGACGAATTGCTCCCACTACCAGAAAAACGTGCTCGCCTCGCTGAAGTCCTAATCCCAAGGTTGGCCATGACCACGGTCGGACACCACCTCGACCGGCTGCACGCCATTTTTCGAAACGCTCAGGAAACGCTTGGATACAAAGGGCAAATCCGGTTTTTGACGAAAAACAAAATGCAACAGCATATCAAAGTGCTGAACGAAAAGAACAAAGACCCACTGTTCTTCCGAAAAGAGAAACCAAAGGAACGTGACTTTTGGTCGCAAGAACGTCTGAAAACACTCCTCATGTCACCCGTCTACACCGGCTGCAGTTCCGATTCCCGTCGTTGGAAGCCCGGGCCAATGATCATTCGTGACGCCAAATATTGGGTTCCGTTATTGGTCATGACGCTCGGCAGTCGTATTTTAGAAGTCCTGCAACTTAAAAAGACCGACTTGATTGTCCATGACGGTGT
Organism: Ruegeria sp. C11; assembly: GCF_056537725.1. NCBI lineage: Bacteria > Pseudomonadati > Pseudomonadota > Alphaproteobacteria > Rhodobacterales > Roseobacteraceae > Ruegeria > Ruegeria sp. C11. Next base: position 472,084 of record NZ_JBQFSB010000003.1, read on the forward strand.
TCTGAGTCTTCGACTGGGGATCACGGCGGAACATCGCGTCAAAACGAGTGACTCCAAACGGGTGCTACCGCTGCCGCAACTCCTGATCGACATGGGCTTTGTAGAGTGGGTTCATTCATTGCCCGCACTACAGCGCCTTCTGTTTCCCTCTCCGGCGCAAGGCGCTGACATTGCGGCCATCTCCGGAAACTTCGGGAAGCAGCTGAAGACACTATTCACCCACTTGGGTATCGCAGATTGGCATGAGGACTTTTACGCGCTGCGAAAGACAATGAGCAGCGCGCTCGAAGACGCCGGCGTACCTGAAAACCGTCGCCAGGCAATTGCCGGCCACGCTGGGGGCAACACGATCAATCGCTCCTACACTCGACGAAATGTGTCGACGCTGAAGTCCGAGCTGGACAAGTTTGATCTCAAGGTGACGGTCGGTTTTTCAGAATCTTTGGGTCACCCGATCATCAAGAGTTGCGACCTTCTTGCCAAACCGGCCGCCGATGTTGAAGTTGAACTTGATATCGATGAAACCGCCAGAGTAGTTCGGATCAAATCCACGCAGTGCGGAAAAGTTCTGGTACATGCGCAAAGTTTTGGTGTGCACCCCAGCAAATACCAGATCGGTAAGGAAACAAGCTGCACATCAACGGAACTGGCCGTCAGGCTCCGCAAAATCAGCGAAGACTACCACCTTTGCCTTCCAAACACGCCTCAACGTCGTCAAGCTATCGAGAGTCTGATGGCTTACGCACACGTTGTTTGATGAACACTCGCGAGTGGATGTCCGCTGGCGCTGCGTAGTCTTTCAGCGCTCCGAGAAAAGAGGTGCACGCTTGTCAGCCCTGGACACCACTTGCAGCTCGTAACAAAGGATCACCTACGGTCACCGCCTAAAGCTCCAAAAGATCCTCCAGGAATTCAGAAGGTGGCTCACAGGCAGAGACCCATAGTTGCTCTCTTGCGCGTGTCGCCGCGACATAGAGCAGGTGCCTTTCCGTGTCGAACACCTCCTTCAATGAGGGTTCATCTGCGGCAGAAAGAAGTCGCTGCTCACTCGGTATTACATCCGCGTCGCACGCCATAACGGCAACCGCCCTAAATTCCCGACCCTTCGCTTCGTGCATACTTATGATGGGTATCTCAATCCCTTCTGGCACTGCTCGCTGAGCTCGATCAAACTGTTCATCGGATCTTACAAGGATCACCATACTGCTTGGGTCAAAACCATCGAGCAATCGCTGCTTAATCCACTTCTGCAGGCCCTGGGCTTCCTTTTCCTGTGTTTCAAATACATGAAGACCAGGCTGAGGCCCATGAAACACGGAAGTGATACCCAAACGTCGGTCCTCTCCACCATCAGCTTCGATCAGACGCGTCGGCAAAAGCTGATCTGACTTTTCACGAATTTGGTGGGAGGTTCTGTAGTTGACCTTAAGACTCCTCGATCGCCCGCGAATATCAACGCCGGCTGACTTCCAGGGGAAAGGCGATCGGAATATGCGCTGACCTATATCTCCTGCAAAAAACAGACCATTGTCTTTCTCTCCGGCAATACTGGAGAGCAGCACAAGTTCTGGAGTAGAGATATCTTGAGCTTCGTCCACGATAACATGGGTATATGGAAATTCTCGTCTTTCTTGAGCAAGACGATGCATAACCCCGGAAAGCGTAGTCTTGCCTTCCTCCTCAAGCTTTGCCCTTACGCGGGTGAATACCTGCCAAAGCTCATCACGCCGAGATGTCGCCATGCGTATTTTGCGACCAAGACGTGGTAATTCAAGGTAAGTTTGGGCGTCTCTAATATCCCATGCATCGATTATGAGGTGCCATTCATCCTGCAAGAAACTCCGATCAATCTCGCTGCTTTCTGCGGTTCTCGCCTCATTCAAGTAGTCGGAAATGTCAGCTTGGTCTGCGATCTCCAAATCGCCAAACGTCTCCAAAGCAAGGCTTTGCGAAACTTGACTTAGAGTACCCACAGTGATGCGCGAAGCAACATCCGAGTTTCCCTTTGTAAGCCTGGACAACTTCTCTGAAAGTCCTCGCGCCAATCCTTCATTAAAGGTGGTCAGCAGCACTTGCGCCTCGGAATCCTCTGAAGCGAGACGAACCGCTCGGTGAAGTGCAACGACCGTCTTTCCCGTCCCTGCTGATCCTATAATACGCGCCGGCCCGCTAAAGTCTTTTTCCACAAACTCGCGCTGAGCTGGGTGCAAGAAAACCGCCCAATCGTCCCAAGGCGCGTCCAGTGCAGATTCCAATTCCCTTTGATCGCCAATGACCCTAAAGCGACGCTGTGCATCAGGGTGCGCGAACCCGATGTTGGTGGCAAGTTCGATCCTGACTGTTGGACGTTCACCGACTGCGGCCGAGACAAGGGCTTCTGCCGCTTCGTCAGGAAGATGACTTGCAATATCTAAAACCGTGTCTTCGGTGGCCTGACGAACCGTTTCCAACCATTCCTCTGGCACACCCCAACTGAGTAGCACGTCATCACTTTCAGCTTGAAAGAGGCGAGGTTTCTTTACCGCTTCCTCAACATAGCGCTGAATAATGACCTCTTCGACGGTTTCTCTGACCTCGACGAATTGCATTGCACCAGTTTTGGGGTGCTGAACAAGCCGTTGCCGTGTTGCCCAGTCGTAAGCATCATCGTGGTGCGCAACATAAGACAAAAGTGTATTGCCATCACGTTTGTGAAGAACAATCCGAATGTCCCGATTTACTCGCGCACTCCAGAAATTCGGATCCCGGCAGCGGTCTATTCGGTGGATCGATAATCCGGAACTTTCCGGGTTGGTTTGAATGTCGAAGACAGTGATCTTGACCTGCGATTGTTCCTGGCTGGTTAGTTTTCCGAGGGACTTTGTGAAGCTGTTGGCAATGAGAACAGTCATCGGGAACCCGACTTGTTAGGAGCATGCCAAACAAGAGTTTTCTGCTTTTTCACGCCTTTGGGACTGGTATTGGCCTTCTTTGCGATCGCCTTTTTTCGCTTAAGTTTCTGCGCCTTACGTTTTGCGTCTATCTGCTCTTCGATACTGTTACTTAGGCCTCTACCATACGAGAGCGTGTTGGCCTTCCCCGGCACACGCAAAATGGTAGAGCCTCCCCGATAGCCTCCACCGCTCATATCAAACTCCCAGAACCTTCATCACCTCATCACCCAGATGGTTGATTACCTTAACAGCAATCCTTCCAGATTTAGGCCGTGCAAACGGTCTTGAGACCGTGCGTTTCAAGCTATCCCAAGCCTCTTCATCGATTTCGCCTTTCAGTGTTGTTCGAAGGGCTTTGTAGGGCACATCTGCGCCAGGGAAGTAGGCTTGGCGAACGAAGAAGCTTTCGCCGGAATAATCGGTATCAATGAACCAACAGGCGATGTCGCTGGCCTCGGAGCTCACAACCTCTCCGGTTGATGGTTTGAAGATGTCGACCCCCAAGAGCTCTACCCGCAGTTTGTCTCCATCTTCCTGAAGATCGATATCCGGCTCGCCGAACACGACGAACAGGTTGCCGCCACCGGCTTTTAGATCGCCCGCCATGTGCAGATCGGCGTTCATCCGGGCATGCAGGATCGGGATGCGGCCGAGTTTGTGGAATTCCTGTGCCATTGCTTCGAAGTTGAAGGCGCAGGCGATGACGATGTCGAACCCCGCGTCCGCTGCCTCGCGGGCGGTGTCGACCAGATCGGCGCGGCTGACAGTGCCGTATTCCGGGCCGATGAAGATGCCGGCGCGGCGCTCGGTCTCGCCCTCCATGTATCGACCCTCGGCAGCAATCCAGTCGCCGGGCCAAGGGGTTAGCGTGTCGAACTTGATGGCGTCCTCTCGGCCCACCTGCTGCACACCGGCCTTGATGAGGTTCTCCATGATCGCCTTGCGGTAGTTTTCTGCCTCCTGCTCCTGCCCGCTGCGATCGCCGCGTGCGGCATCGACTTCATCGATGATCTCGCCGTTCTCGTCCACAGGCGACATGCGATGGGGCGACAGGCTTTCGACGGTGAATGGCCCGGCGACGCGGACTCGCTTCTTGTCCTCATAGGGCTTGTCATAGAGGTATTCGAACTCTGCCTTGGCGGCGATGGAGGCGTCGATCTCTTTCTGCCGGGCGATGCGGGCCTGCCAGAATGCCTCTAACGCCTCCTCGGCTGATGCCGGCCAGCCTTCGGGGGCGTCGCGGGGGATTTCCCATTCCATGAAACCGTTTGCCGGGGCCATCTCTCCGCTGGGGAGTTCAACCTCGCCAGAGGCGGTGAAGTCGATCTTGTCACCTTTGCGGCCACCAGCTTCGACGATAAATGGGGCGGAGTGGCCGGAGAGGGCATAGTTGAGCGCCGCGCGGGCGTCTTCCACGGCAGGCAGCATTTGATCCCAGATTGTGTCGATCTCGGTGTTTGCTCCAATTTTACCGAGCGTTATTCGAGGAACCCGCTCGTTTACGAAACCATGTCTCACGTCCCCATGCGTCGAGGTCGTTGTTGGCGGTGTTCGGGTAATCTCTGCTTCCTTTTTTTGTCCTTCAGGGCTGTCTACGAGAAGATACCAGGGGTATTTGGCTCCCATGATACGAGCGCGAGCAAGGGCCAGTGAAACACGAGAAGTGTCGATGGTGATCCAACGACGCCCCCAATGCTCTGCGACAAATGCTGTTGTGCCGGACCCACATGTCGGATCAAGAACAAGATCACCGGGGTCCGTGGCCATAAGCAAGCAACGTTGCGGGACTCTTATCCCTGTTTGAACAACATAGACTTTGTCGGCACCGGCCCCACCGCCAGTGTCAGTCCAAACATCGCCAATCGCTTTAACACGAAAATCGTCCATCATCCGCCGGTATCGAATTACAGTTCTCATCTCCTTCACCCGATCTGCTTTTATCAGGCGCGAAAGCCCTTCCTCTGTAGTTTTCCAGTGATTTGCAGAAAGTGGCTTGAATTGCCTGCCGAAAGCTCTGACAGGAAAAGAACCGGTAGACCTTACCCCTTGTGACTGGAGGTCAGTTGCACTTTCAGTTTGTTCGGAATCCTTCAAATCGAACAGCTGGCGATATTTTATCTGTTTGCTGTTTTTAGCATACCAAACCACATAGTTTCCCAAGCGGTCCAGAGTATCTTCTCCACGTCCGGTCGTGGTCACGAAGTAAATCTGAGCAACGAAATTTTCTTCGCCAAAAACCTCATCCATCAGCGCCCGCACTCGGTGGACGTTCTCATCTCCGATCTGGACAAAGCAGCTGCCACTCTCGGTCAGCAACTCACGGGCCACCACCAGGCGGTCTCGCAGGTAGCTCAGATAGGAATGAATCCCGTCGCGCCAGGTGTCACGGAATGCCTTCACCTGTTCGGGCTCGCGCGTCAGGTGTTCCATCTTGCCATCCTTCACATCGCGTGAGGTGGTGGACCACTGGAAGTTGGAGTTGAATTTGATCCCGTAGGGCGGGTCGATATAGATCGCCTGCACTTGTCCGCGCAGCCCTTCGCGTTCGCTGAGTGACGACATCACCTGCAAGCCGTCGCCCAAGATCATCCGGTTCGACCATTTGCGGGAGTGGCGGTAGAATTCCACCTCGGCCTCGCGGTCCTCATCCGTCAGGCCGAAATGGCCGAATAAATCGTCGGCCTTTTCCCGTCCCGCCCGGAGATCGTCAATCAGCGCCTTAGGGTGCACCTGTTCCTGCAAGTAGATCGGCGGGGCATCGACGGTGAGCTCTTCCCGATCGATATCCTTCTCGCGCCAGATTAGTTGCGGATCGAGGTCCCGATTGCGTCTCTTGTAAGCCACTTTGATGGGGGCCTTGTCCTCCTCATGCATGACGCTTTCCAGCTCTGCCGAAGGGATGTTAGCTCGCATTTCGTCGTGTGTGATCGTGCCTATTGGCCTGGTATCGCTCATGCCGCAACCTCTTCGTGTTCTTCGATCTCGACAAGATCAATCACCGGTTCATTGTCGCCGGAATCATCAACAACCTTTTTGTTCATTGCCGAACTGACCAGGTCGGATAGTGCCTTACGGCGAGCCGCCCAGAAGGCCTCAAAGTTATTAGAACGCAAGTGTTCTGGATCAATTAGGTGAGATCGTAGGATATCGTCCAGTTCTCCTGATGCTATGCCGCCGTCTTCGATCCTTTTCAGGTACTCGGACGGAGCGTTACCACCAATCTTGCGATTGGACCCTGCCGACAGCGCTGTTTTGTTGATTATCGAGTTGTAAACGGCAGGAGATATGCCGTTTTTTTCGCACCAGGCACGGGGAAAGATATGATGGATGTCCATGCTGTTTTGAAAAAAGGTCATAATATCCACCGGCTTACCGCTAATAAAATCTCGGCATCCTTCTCGCATCAATAAAGCGTGCAGACCTTTGTAAGCAGCGGCCTGTCGAGAACGCAGCGTGTCGAGCCTGTCAGCCTGAAAGAGCGCCTCATCAACGGTGCCTGGAGCCGGGCCCTCACCTTTCAGCCAGGCAATCATTGCAGGAACGTCTTTGGCGATCCGTGTTTCAGTTGAGATGCCATAGCGTTCTCCGAGAACGCCGCACCAGAACCATTCCGAAAGCTTTTGCTTTGCTTGTGCCGTCTTGGCTTGTGGCCCCATGCGTGCAAAGACGCCGGCCAACGCGATCAGCTGTGGAGGATAGGGAACATCTTTGTGCCATATGATCTTTTGTTCATTTACGAATGCGCCGGCTTCCTTGAATGCCTCCTCTACGACATCCGAATACTTTTGGTAGGCCGGTAAGGGAAGTCGCAAGAGTGCGTCGCGTTTGATCGAAATCGCCGACAACTCACGCCCTTCAGCCCCTTTTGCAGCAGAGGCATCTCTAAGATCCATCGTATGGAGAAGGGTACAAGTCTGAAGAAAATCGGTACTCTTAAGCTCTTTGAATACGTCTTGGCGACCACCTTCGCCGCGTAGCCTGGCGAGTCGTCCTGGTTTGCCAGAGCTGCCGAGCCAATCTTCACGGAGATTGTAAGTGTCAGCCGCAAACATCGCAGTGAGCAACTCAAATGCATCCAGCTTTTTACCGCCTGTATTGACCTTTTCGAACACGAGGCAAACCGCCTCGCGCGAGTTGTCTTTCTTCAAACGAATGACCGGCATTTCGTAGCGCTTGACTGTATCAATCAAAAGCCGGTCGAATTGCTTTTCGACTTCATAGATATCTTCGTTTTTTTCGCGCCAGAAGTCACGCCAACCATAAATCCAGTCTCTTTCCTCGAATATCTGATTAAGCGGGAAAAGATGTTGCTCATACTGTTTCTCGGGCGTCGAAAGATCTCGCTCGATTTTTCTGCCGAAATCAGACCTTTCAATACGATCTTCCGGGACGCCAACGATCATATCTTCGTAATCGGCCTCCGGCGACAAAGCTTGCTTAATATCAAGGAAATAGAACCGCTTAATGCCTTGCCCTTTTGCCGTCTTCGTATTTACGACCTTCTTCGAGAAAAGGGTTTGATACAAACTGGTTAATCGTTGTTGGCCGTCCAAAAGAAACTCTTCGGGGTTCGTTTCACCGACTTGGACTGAAGCCAGGGGTCTGGCCTTGAATTGGACTTCGCCTCCGTTGGCGAGTGTAAGAATTGCGCCAACGGGAAATCCTCTGACAATGCTGGCAAGCAGAGATCTAATGCCTTCGTCGTCCCAAACCCAATCCCTTTGGAAGTCCGGAAGCTGGATAGAGCCGCTGTCAATCTTCTTTAAAAGGTCAATGAGATCCTCTTTGGTGCTGTCAAACATCAGCTTTTTCTCCCAACAGGGTAGCAATCGCCCGGTCCAGATCTTCCCGGAAATCGTGGATTGAGCGAAGTTCGGTGAATTCCCAGCGTCCGAAACGCTCGAGACGGTTCACGGAAGGGATCCACTTATTGCGCATGGTTTCTGCCTTTAGCATCGCATCATGCCCCCGGTAGCCTTTGACTTCGACAACCAGGGTCACTGGTTGCTCATGAGAGCTTCTTATTCGGATCAGGAAATCGGGAAGGTAACGTCGCGCCTCACCGTCCATGGTGTAGGGCACCTCGAATCCAAGGTTGTGGTTCTTTGTGTATGAGATCACATCAGGGTGTTCATCGAGAATTTGTGCGAATTTCGCTTCCCATTCCGAATCCGTGACGATCCAGTTGACATGGCTCCTATCGGAGCGCGGTTTGTACCGAGTGTCTTTTGAGGTTGTGAAATTAACGTCTGAAGTTGAACCTTCAGGAGCGAACGGATCAAGGGTCGCACGAATAATCGACTTTCCATCTGGCTGGTTCACCAGCGCGCCCATAAGGAGATCGCAAACCTCATCAGTTAGCTGACGATAGAGAAGCTGAGCTCGTTTTGTGCCATCTTTACAAACCAATCTGTCGGACTTCAGCCATTGGAGTACAATTCGCTTGGCGTGCGGAAAAAGATAGGTCTTGGGTTCTCCATTTGGGTCCCGAAGTTTGGAAGAGACCCAATAGTTTGCTATGTGGAAGGCAATGGTCGACAGCCGTCTATCATCCAGATACTCAAGATTGATCTCGTGTCTTTCTCCAATGATGCCAGACATTTGGACTTTAGTAGCGCTGACCTTTTCGGTTGTTAGGACGTAAGGCTCCATTTTGGAGAGATCTACGTCGATACGCTCTTTGGGAAAATCCGCCCGGTACCCTTCCACACGCGGGAAAGAAATCTCTAACGCGTCGCGATCTGGTGAGACTGCATGAACATGCACAACAGGGCGCGGTTGTTGCGGAGCCGCGGGTTTTCCCTGATCCGCAAAGTTTAACCCGTCGATGCCCATGATATCTGCATATTCAGTGCGGAAGAGCCCGGTATCTGGGTCCGTGTCGTAAGATAGGCGACGTAACGCCCGACCAATTACCTGCTCGCAGATCAATCGTGAGCCGAAAGCGCGCAGGCCCATGATGTGCGTGACGTTGTTTGCGTCCCAACCCTCTGTCAGCATCGAAACGGAGACAACACAGCGTACTTGTTCACCCAACCGGCCCTTTCGGCCAACGGTGTTCATGACTTCCCGGAGAATTTCCGCATCGGTGATTTCTTCGACCCCTGCACCGCGATTGGCGCGCTCTCTTTTAAACGCCTCGATCTCCTCTGCATGAGCATCGCGAAACGTCTTGTCGATTTCGCCACCACTTTCGAGAGCGGCAGAGTCGATCAGGATCGTCCGAGGCTTCTCCATCCTCTGATCATAGTCATCGAAATTCTGAAATAGCTCCAAGGCACCTTGCTCAACAACTTCCTCGTCTTTGTCGTTCGTTCGCAGGTAACCGGCAACGTAATCCCGTACCATTTCGGAATTGGTCGTGTTGTTACAGACAACTATAAAGACGGGTGGGACACCAACACCCTCCTTCTCCCAAAGTTGGAAGGTTTTTTCGTAGTGACCATAGAGAGCATCCAGTGCGACTTTTAGCTCGATCGGGAGCTTCTGAGGATCGGGCTTGGATTCGCCCTTTTGCTTCTTGGGCATCCTCTTGCCGATAGCAGGCCATAGATTGCGATAGAGAACCTGCTGACCATCCGCCCGATTGTCCGCAATCGGAACACGTGGGAGTTTTACGATGCCGCACTCAATCGCATCCATTAGCGAAAAGTCACTCATGACCCAAGGAAACAATGTGCCTTCGGGCCAGTTCGATCCAGACAGGAAGAATGGCGTGGCCGAGAGATCGTAAACAGCTTTCACGCCTTGCTGACGATTTAGAGCCTCAATTCCTGAAATCCAAAGACGCGCAGCTTCGTTGTTGGCTTCAGCCTCCTTCTTCTCGTCGCCAGTAAACTTGAACTCTTCTGCAACAGGGCGTTCGCGATAGCAGTGGTGAGCTTCGTCGTTGATGACGACAATGTTCTTCATTCCCATGAGATCTCCCATGGCGCGCTGTATCATTTGGCCTTCTGTTTCTGTGGTCGCAAGTTCCTCTCCGTGCCCTTCGAGCGCTCGCCTTGTGCCTTTAGAAGCATCAAACGTCTCGCGAAGCTTGAAGGCGTGGTAGTTGGTGATGACAATCTTTGCACGGTGAAGATCAGGCAAGAGGTCGTGTGGCACGAGATTGAGGCGAGTATAGTAGCTTTCGGGATCATTGGGCTGTAGCACCCGAAGCCGATCTCGAATGGTGATCCCCGGAGCAACAATCAGAAATCCTTTGGAAAATCTCTTGGTGTTGGGAGACCGAACAGCATTCAAGGCCTGCCAAGCGATCAGCATCGCCATTACTGTCGTCTTGCCAGCGCCTGTGGCCAACTTAAAAGCGATCCGGGTAAGATCAGGTTTAGCGTCCGAGGGATCTGCGCCGTCAGGCTGAATTGCAAAATTATTTGCAGTGTTGATCCAATTTAAGAACCGTTTGCCGCGTTGACCCATTTGCGGGGCCACCTCTGCCAACCAAATAGCGGCTTCGACTGCTTCGAGCTGGCAGAAAAAGGGGCGAATGGTTTGGCTTTCATCCCTTTGAATGGCCCGCCAGTGTTGGAGTAACCGCTGGGTAGTCGGGCTCACCTTCCACTGGGTTGGGTTAGGCAGATTTCTCCATGAATCCAAGGCTGAGCGCAGATCATTGACAATTGGAGATGGGTTAAACTCTGTCGCATCTGTCGAGAGGCCTTCTCCGCCAAGATCCATAGCGGTTTGTAACCGGCTGGAGGTAGAAGAAGCCCCAGGCAAAGCTGTCCAGAGCGCAGATTTTCTTCTGGTTGCGACCTCTCTGTCCGTGGGATGCCCGTCATCGTCAAGCTCCCAGTGTTTGCTCGGGTACAAATATGGCGAATTCAGAATAGGTTGGTCAAAGAAGCTCATAGCCGCAATCGTGATAGTTGTTTTAGGCGAACAAAGCAGGCTCAAACAACTACTGCAAGAGTGACTTGTTGAAATTTCAAAATGAAACCTGCGACAAAGCGCATCTCAACTTATTTGCAGTACCTGGCAGCAACATAGCCGAGCAGAAAATGTGTTTAGCTCCCCTGTTAGATGCCAACTCAGGCGACTGACGGCAGACGCCGTCAGATCGGCCTCGATAGCGCAACAACAAATGGCTCAATAATACGATAGGTGGTTCGAGAGTCGAAAGATCTCCAATTTCATCCATCAAACCTTTTTCAAAATCGACTGCTGGAACCAATTCCTGTCAAAAGACAGGAGAGCCAGAGTGCAGATTTGCCCAGTTTCACCCTCAGCTTTCGCTTTAACACAGGCGGAACTCTGCAGGCACCTGTCCGTTGAGCGGAGCTCTATAAAACAGATCGTTCGTCGAAAGCAGTTGATTAGCTTTGCAGGTCTGTACCCCTGGCACCAAATCTGGCGCGCGTTGCACGGCATTGAAGGCACATTTTTATTCACTCATTTGCATGAGCTGCGTCTTCAGCACAAAAATTCGACCATCCTGGCAGAAATCGAAGACCTCGAAGCTGCGCTGAAAACACCTCTCATCGACTTTGCGGCAATGGCCGGTTTGCTCGGAGTCAAACCGAACACGCTGTCACGCCGAATAGCGGACGGTCGCGAAACACTTCCCTTTCCATCCGTCAACCTTGGGCCGCGCAAGCGCATGTTTCGCCCTCTTGAGGTTTTGGTGTGGCGAGAAGAGGGGCTGCTGCTCGATCTTCCAATAGCGCGGGACACCGATGCCTCACCCAAAGATCAAATTGCCAAGGAAGAAAGCGGCTCTGGTCTCGAGAAAGCGATTTTTGGAGCTTTCTCTCAGAAAAAGGAGGCGTTCGTGGATTAGCCGGAAAAAAGCGATACAGCCGACCGTTTTCGGTTCGGGCAAACACTCGACAGTTCCGCTTTTCCTGCGGAATAGACGGAAAAAACAGGAATAGGCGGAACTTTGGTTTCCCGACAATCCGCCAATATGAACGACATGAACATGAAAGATATCTTCCCCGCACCACGACCCTCAACGGTCAGAATTTCCACAATGCAGGATGTCCAGGACTGGATTGCCGAGAATGGTCCTCAATACCTGAATGCCGCATTGATCCGTCTCGTTGGCAACGCACATGGTGAGCCGTTGTCCCGGCTCCCGGCAGATCTGAAGTGGATTGAAGCCAACTTCCCGAAGGCGAGAAAAGGCATTCATCCTCGCCCGGACCTGAACCAGAAACTGGAGCCTTATAAGAAATGGCGTGCTGACCTCATCCGCGCGGTCAGCTTCGCAACCGGCGTTACCGAGAAGAAGAAAGAACTGCGTGCCCGGCAGGACGGATGGGCCCTGCTGCACGATGCTGTCAAATTGCACGGAACAGAAAACGGAGGAATTATTACAAAGAACGTAGCAAGTCCTCTCCCAAAGCTTTCCGACACCGCGCGCATGGCAGGGCTTGAGCCCTGGGAGCTCGGCGAGCCCGAGACCCTGCAACGGATCGAAGCGGCAATTACCGTCCCCGGTGACAGGAGCACCGTCAGCCGAGCTTTGAAATTCCTCGACAGTTAAGTCTTCGGCAAGCCGAGCGATGTCGTCGCCTTCATCTTTTCCGAATGCCAGCCGGTGGACTTCAATAATGGCGTCAATATCTGCTTGGTTCATGGTTCTTTCCTATCTTTGGTTCATTTGGGCGCGAACGGATTTGATCCCCAACGCGGAGGCGCGGTAGGGATGACCATTCTTCGAGTGAATGAAGCGCTTTTTCAGCAAGCGTTGGAAAACGCTGAGAGTGCAGTCGGACAGCACATAACCGTCACGCGTATAACAAGTGACGTCATGGACTTTTCCGTTTTCCAGGCGATCGAAATGGATCGACCCGCCAAGGGCGAGTTCGTGCAAAACACGTTGCTCGTGCTTTGAGATATTCATTGTGATGTCTCGATTTTACGAAAGTACAACAACAGGACACTCAGCATCGTGCGTGAGTGTGCCCTTCAATGTTGGTGTTCCTGAATTGGGTCGCCAGGAACGGGCGTTAGGCCCGGGTCTCTTTCATAAAATCTCCGTTGTGTGAGGCGCACCGCCTCATACGTTTGGCGCACATAGGCCTTCAAGCGAGACAGGTCAATATCTCTTAGGTTCCGAGTGCCCTATTTTGAGCAATCGTGCGTACAACCTTCCGCATGCGCCAGCACCCAATCGACACCTCGCAAAAAGTCGTCGATTGTTAATGGGTTGTCTTCGCCGCTTGACGCGGAGAGTACAAATCCATGCGTGTAGTCGATGAGAAGATGCAAAAGCACATCATTCTTGTCACCACCATCGAGTTCCTGCGTACAGGCCCGCAGCCTATCAGTGATTTCCAAGAGGTCTTTGCTGATGAGAGTGACATCTTCCAGAACTGCGCGCAGTAGGTTGGCATTCGGCAAAGCCCGAAGATAGTAGGCATTTAGTATGCTACGCGCTTTCGCGCTTGCTCCTTCTTCAACAGTGCCCGGAAGCGTGTTCGCAAAGGCCAGTTCAACCAAGTCGGCCAGCAACTTTCGCTTACTGCCAGAATGGTAAGTTACGGCCATCGGTGTGACCTTCAGCTTATCCGCGAGAACTCGAAACGAAAGCGCGCCCGCGCCCTGCTTTTGTACAATGGGTAATGCAGTTTGCAGGATAAGCTGTTTAGACAGGCGTTCTTTTGATTTTTTAGGCCGTCCTACGGTCGGTGTATTGGTCATACATATTGCACTTTGTAAACCAGATCGACCATACCTGATGGAAAGGGTTTGGCAGAGATCAGTTCAAGATCAACGTCACCATCTGTTTCGCCAAAGATGCGAATACCATCACCCAGTAGAATGGGCACCAAGGTAATCTTCATGTCTTGAACAAATCCGGCTTGAAGGAACGACCGAATGATCGCACCGCCATCGACATAAACGCGCTCGTAACCGCGCTGGTTAAAGATCTCCCATAACTCTTCTGGACTTGCGGTCGAGAACTCTACTTTGTCATGCAAATGTTGAGGCAAATCCCGTTTAGTCATGGAGCGGCTGAGTACCACGACGGGTTTCTCATAAGGCCATTCACAAAATCCAAGGACAGTTCGCAACGATCCTGTTCCCATAACAAGGGCATCAACACTGTCCATAAACTCGAAGAACCCGTGGTCTTCATTTTCTGCAGGCTGCTTGTTCAACCAATCGAGCGAATGGTCTTTTCTGGCAACGAAACCGTCGAGGCTCATGGCCATCATGATGTGTCCGGTCGGCATGGCATCCTTCGTTCAATAAAATTTATACATCGCATAATTAAATAGAGCAAAGCCTGCAACTTGATCGCATCAGATACGACGCTTCAATGAAGAAAGTGGACACTCGCCCCCCCAATGACCCAGTTGAAACGCCTTGGAAGCGATGCAGCATTGGACTGCCGTGACCCTTTACCCGTTCTCCCGAGGATTCCTGGCTGGATATAGGCCGTCTTGGCACCGAAGCTGCGCAAAAAATTTTGAGAAAGAACAATTAATCTGACCATCAGGTATTCTAGATTAACCGCTATAGGTCGCCCCATCCCGCCGCCTTTCCATTTCGAATGCCGCGACACTTTGTTTTGCAGAGATTCCAACCTTTCAACGCGGGGAAAATCAGAGAACGAGGTGTGGCGATGCGTAACAAGTCGATTTAATCTGGAACGACCTCCGATACCTCTAATAGCACTTCACTTATCTTTTTCATTCCCCAGATCGCGATTTAGTCACAGGCTGCCGTCACAATCATTTCTACTTTCAATACACTACGGGCAAGCTTGGACTCTCCGCAGGCACGGGCTGGAGCGTGGCCTTCTGGCACCCAAGTGTCCCAAACGGCATTCATCTCGGCAAAATCTGCCATATCGGCCAGCCAGATTTCGCACTTCAAAATACGGGTCTTGTCACTGCCTGCTTTGGCCAACAGATCTTCAACCTTAGCTAGAATGTCGCGTGTTTGGTCACTTACCGTAGACGCGTCCGAGGTCTGGCCGCATAGATAGGCAACACCGTTATGTTTGACGATCCGGCTCATGCGCTGGCCGGTTTCGATCCGAGTGATGGTCATGTCTTGTTTCCTTCCAGTTGGGGAACCTTAAAGGGATTTTCGCCTACCCAAATGCTCAAGTGGTTAGGCTTTTGGGGCTGTTTGGTCCGGTTTTTGATGGGATGTGTATCAACTCGTTTTGGCACCAAAAGAGAGCAGCCAAACCGCCTGTATGCGACATAGCAACTTTCTGCCCAGTTGGATTTCTTCCGCACTTACCAAATTCAACAACCCCAAGAAGGTTTTTACGGAGTCGATGGGATCAAGGAAGATACCTTCGGTGCGCGCCATTTTCTCAAAGGCCGCGCGGGTCATTCCGCTTAGTTTCCCCATATCCTGTGCAATACAGTTTAGACCTTATGCCCAAGGCATGATACCGGTATAGCTTTCGCGCGTTGCAACGGCATGCGCCATATGCGCCAATGTCGTCAAATCGAAGACCGGTAGTTGCAGTTCTTGCTGAAGTCGCGCGGCATATGGCGGCAAATCGGTACACTCCAATACCAACGACCGTATCCCCGGTGATCGATGTCTAAGTCGCCGTGCGGCCTCAAGCACTTCGGCCTCGATCAAATCTGTGTCCATGCGGGTCCGCGTATTCCGCAAGATTACTTCAGCGAATTCGTTGGTGTCCTCCAATCCCTGAACTGCAACGGGAATACCAGCCGCTCCGACACCTTCGAAATGCCTCGGCGTCAGCGCAGACGCATCGGCTGTCAGTACGCCCACCGGCGCGTTTGCCCCGGTCATGTGAAATGCCAAAGGGACCTGGATCAGGCTGGATGCAAACACAGGCACGGAAACAGCTGCGGCGAGTTCTTTTTGAAACAAGGCCAGAAAACCGCAACTTCCGGTGATGGCTCGAACACCCTCTGCCTCAAGTCGTTTTGCGCCATCAATAAAAGGAGCTAGCAACTCGGGCGTTGGGTTGTTTAGCAGGGTTGGGACTGTGATGCCGTCGATCATTTCATAGAGTACAGGAAACGGAAGGCTGGACGGGTTCTTGATATGCCCCGGCGGTTTTGGGAAAGAGCTTTCAAGGCACAAAACCCCGATTGAAGCCCCGCAGATGTTTTGGCCGCCTTCATAAATTGGCATGGCGCTTAAGTCCTTTCGAATTAGAGATTTAGAAGCGGGCTAGCGAGAATGGGTCAAGGTTAATATTTGGGCTGCGACCAGACACGAGGTCCGCCACAAGTTCCCCTGTTTTCGGCGCCATCATCAGGCCGTAGTGAGAATGCCCAAACGCGGTGTAGAGGCCTTCTTTGCCATTGAGCTGTCCAATCGCGGGCAAGCTGTCGGGAAAGGAAGGACGCCGACCCATCCAAAACTGCGCCTCACCCGTATTCAATCCTGGCACCAATGATTTGGCCTGTTCGGTCAGTATCTTTTCTTTTCGCGGGTCAGCTGGGGCATCGACGCTTCCGAATTCGGCCGTGCCAGCAACCCTCAGGCCGCCCTGCATCGAACTTGCGACGATCTTTGCATCCACATCCATGACCGAATTGTTCAGCACAGCCGAAGGGTTTGGGAACTCAACATGGTAACCCCGCTCGGCTACAAGGGGCACGGGTAGTCCCAGGGGTTTCAGCAGGTCGGCAGACCATACTCCGGCCGCAAGGACGATATGGTGTGCATTCAACGTGTCTTGCGACGTGAAAATTTGCCAGACACCGTCCTCGGCACGGGTCAGGTTGCTGACTTCGGCTCGCACGAATTCGGCACCTTGCGCACGCGCTTTGTCGGCCAGAACAGCACCCAAACGCCCCGGAGAAGTTGCACGCGCCTGGCCCTTAATCACAATCGCGGCCTTGAACTCTTCTGACAATGCAGGTTCCATGCGCCGCAGTTCAGCGCCGTCGACACGCTCCAACTCACCACCTTTTTCCCGGCGGATTTGATAACCAAGCTCGTCCATGTCGGCCTGGCCAGGGTTGCGGAACGCGTGGATGTAGTAGCTGTCCGCGATCAGCTGTTCGTGTCCAGTGCCTTGGAGATGCCGACGGTACAGATCGATGGACGGGCGGCACAAAATCTCCATCGCATCCGAAACTTCGCGCACAGACTTTTCGCCGGATTTACCCAGAAAGCGCATCCCCCACGGGATCATCTTGGGCCAGAATGACGCCCTAACCGACAGCGCACTTTTTGGGTCCAGCAGCATTTGGGGGAGTTTCTTCCAAATGCCTGGTACTGCCTGCGGAATGATCGACCATGGTGACACCACGCCGGCATTGCCGAACGAAGTTTCCTGCCCCGGGTCGCCCCGGTCCAAAAGGCGGACCGGTATGCCGCGTTCCTGAAGCGATAGTGCGCAACAGATGCCGACGATCCCTGCGCCTATGATGGTGACTTGCTCTGTCATCGCATCAGGCCGGAGATTGGCTGCGATTGCGCGCGATCAGCTGGGTGATGATGACCGGCGACGCCACGGCCAGAGCGATCAGGTCAGCCGTCAAGCTAGGCGCGACAAAGATCACCCCTGCAATGGCCATCAGAACACGCGACGCGATGTTCAGCGGCTTCAGCCAGTACCCGACCACAGCTGCGGACAGGGCTATGACACCGGCGATACAGCTGGTGGCGGTATAGGTGAATTCCCACAGATTGAACCCGGTTGAGGATACAAATAGCAGAACCGGAGCATAGACAAAGGCCATCGGTGCGATCACTTTGCCCAACCCAAGGGTAAAGGCGGACAAACCAGTTCGGAACGGGTTGGAGTTTGCAATCGCCGCCGCCGCATAGGCCGAGGTGCAGACCGGAGGTGTGATCTCGGACACCACACCGTAGTAGAGCACGAACAGGTGGCTTGCGATTGGTGGAACGCCCAACTGCGCCAGCGCGGGCTGCGCCACAGAGACCAGCATGATGTAAAGCGCCGTAGTAGGGATGCCTGCGCCCATCAGGATGCAGACGATGGCAATGAAGACCAGCGAGATGAACAGTTGCAGATCTTCCATCGCAAACAGCTGGAAGCTGCCAAACGAAATCATGTTATAGAGATCTGCCGCCAGATTTCCTGCGCCTTGCGTTACCATGAACCCGATGCGGAATCCGATGCCGGTTGTGTTGATCACACCGACCACGATGCCCACGGCCGCAGCAGCAGCACCAACGGCCAGCGAGTATTTCACACCCAGTTCCACTGCAGCCAGCATCTCGGGCACTTCGATACGCTTTTGCGGGTTCAGTGTTGCGATCACGGACAACCCGCACAGGATCACGGTCATGTTCAGATCGAATCCACCATCCGAGAATTTCCATAGCACAAAGGCCAAGAACGCCGCTGCGTAGATCAGTGTCGGAGGTTGTTTCAGGCGTGACATGCCCGCGATAACAGCAAGCGAAATGCCGCAGAAGGCTGACATGAACGGCGTATAGCCGGTAAACAGGACCACAAGCAGACCAATCAGGGGCACGATATTAGCCCAACCTTCCGCCCAGACGGCCTTAAGTTGCGGCAACTGCTCCTTGGCCAGACCTTGCAGGTTCAGCTTGCGCGCCATCAGGTGCACCAC
This sequence comes from Ruegeria sp. C11, assembly GCF_056537725.1. Taxonomy (NCBI): domain Bacteria; kingdom Pseudomonadati; phylum Pseudomonadota; class Alphaproteobacteria; order Rhodobacterales; family Roseobacteraceae; genus Ruegeria; species Ruegeria sp. C11. The sequence continues at coordinate 490,523 of NZ_JBQFSB010000003.1, forward strand.
GGCAAAGACGCCGACATAGTGCAGGATCGCAGGAAAGATCGCAGCGATGACAATGGTGGTATAGGGAACCTCAAGGAACTCGGCCATGATAAAGGCGGCGGCTCCCATGATCGGCGGAGTGATCTGGCCACCAGCCGAAGACGCGGCCTCGACGCCACCCGCAAAATGCCCGGGGTATCCAAGGCGCTTCATGTTGGGAATGGTCAGCGCGCCGGTCGAAACGGTGTTAGCCACGGAAGAGCCCGAAATCGTGCCGAAGAACGCCGAGGACACCACCGACACTTTTGCCGGACCGCCAGTGTAGCGACCCGCCAAAATAGTTGCGTTGTCAATGAAGAGTTGCCCCAACCCGGTGCGTTGAGCGATCACGCCGAACAGGACAAAGTGGAACACAATAGTCGAGACGACCCAAAGCGTGACGCCATAGATACCTTCCTGCGGGAAATACATCGATGACACAAAGGTCTTGAAGTTCACGCCGGGGTGTTGAAGCAGGCCCGGGAAATAGGGGCCCAGCAACGCATAAGAGATGAAGACACAGATGATCAGAGGCAGCACCCATCCCAGCGTGCGACGAGCTATGTCCAGCACCAGCAGGATGATGACCACGCCTAGAAAGACGTCATAGCCGTTGGGGTTGCCCATCCGGAAAGTCTGTTCCTCAATCCCGAGAAACGGTATCCCGCGCCACGCAAGCCCGACGTACAGAGCGGCGATAATTCCCAGCCCCATGAAGACCAGATCGTAGAGAGGAACATTGCCGATCCGGAACCGGCTGACCTTGAGGGCATAGAGGCTCTTGGCTCCGACAATCGGAATGGTGGCGTAAACCAGTATGAACAGCAGGGCCAGATAGATGCCCATATGCCAGTGATCAGCTGGCAGGCCGAACCCGGCTGTGAAAAATTCGTAGAATGCAAAGATCAAGGCAACGACGCGCAGTGCCTTGCCCGTTGTGGGCGTAACCTGTCGTACAGCGGCGCCTTCATCGAACTGTTCCTCGATCGCGGCCAGTTCTTCGGCCGTCAGTTCGTGGTCATCAAGTTGCTGGGTCTCGGACATGATGGCCTCCCTGTATTTTTGGTGCTCTTTGAGAGTGCGATGCCCCTTTTCAGGACATCGCTTCTTCAGCTCAGTTCACTGAGTGGTGGATTAGAGAAGACCAGCTTCTTTGTAGAACTTCTCGGCCCCTGGATGCAGCGGTACCCCCAACGCTTCGACGCCGTCCAGTGCCGTGTCGGGTGTGATCTGCTTGCCTTTGGCGTGGCCATTATCCAGCAGCTTGCGAGTGTTATCGTTCCACAGCGCCTTGGTCAGCTGATAGACCAGATCGTCGGATAGGTCCGAAGAGACGACCAACATCGCGCTGACCGCAGGTGTCTTGGTTTCGCCGTCGATGCCTTCATAAACACCACCCGGAATCGCCGAGGGGATATAGGCAGGAATGATCTCGTTGATCTTGGCCAGATCTTCGTCACTGAAGGAGTGCAGATTCATACCCTTGGTCGAGGACAGCTGCACCATCGCAGCAACAGGCCAACCTGCGGCATAGAAATAGGCGTCCAGCTGACCGTCGGCCAGGCGCTCAGCGCTCTGGCTGTTGTTCAGTTCGGCTTCGTCCATGTTGTCACGGTTGACGCCCCAGGCGTCCAGCATCTGCAGCACGGCAACCTGCGTGCCCGAGCCCGCCTGCGCGATACCGACGCGCTTGCCTTCCAGATCGCCCAGATCACTGATCGTCTGGCCGGCTGGCAGAACCAGATGCAGGTCCTCAGGGAAGAGGTTGGCCACAATACGGAGTTTGGGGTGAGGCTTGCCCTCAAATTTACCCTCGCCCAGATACATCGAGCGGGTGACGTCGGCTGCAGCCAGACCGGCCTCAAGCTCTCCATTCTGTACAGCGGCGTTGTTGAAGACGGACGCGGTGGTAGATTGTGCAATCGCGATCAAACCCGGAACGCCGCACTGACCGCCTTCTTCACACGGGCGCGAACCCGGAGGGGCGGAGATTCCGTTTGCGATGGTGCCGCCGATGGGGAAGTAGGTTCCGCCTGCACCACCGGTCCCAATGCGGAAAAAGGTTGGGTCCTGCGCCAGAGCAGGGGCGGCAAGCGCGCCTGCCAGTGCCAGTCCGGTCAAGCATTTCACAAATTTCATCATCATCTCCCTTGTTGAATCGTCAGATTCGGTTTGGCCGAATTTCGATCCTGCAAGCGTAGTAGCAATTTTCATAAATACAAATTTGTTATATTTCACTAAACTAAAGTTTAGCTTATGTACTGTCTATGAACCTGACACAGCTCACCGTCTTTCGCGAGGTGATGGAGACCGGCTCCATCTCTCAAACCGCCAAGAAACTGAACCGCACTCAGCCCGCGATCAGCCTAGCCTTGAAGAACCTTGAAAAGGATCTTGGCCTGACACTGTTCGAGCGGAAAGGACGAAGATTGGTACCTGTTCCGGAAGCACATTACCTTTTAGCCGAAACCGCTGGTATTCTGGACCGCCTTGCGTCGATTTCCAGCACAATGGAGGGGCTGATCAAAGGGCATTCCGGCAGCCTCAATATCGCTACAATGCCGGGCCCGTCCGCTTTTTTGTTCCCGCGTTTCATCAGCCAATCGGTCGGTGAAAACCCCGAGATACGCATCACTTTGTCAACGCGAAGCTCGCCCCAGATTATGGAACTTGCGGGGACGCAGAATATAGATTTCGGCTTCGCGGACTTCGAGCACTCGACCGGAAAAGAGCCTCAGTATTCTGCCGAACTGATCCGGGCAGATTGTTTTTGCGCCGTTGACCGTGACAGCCCGCTTGCTTGCCGCAAGATCATATCCATTTCCGATCTTGACGGGGCTCCGATGGGGGGATTGCATGCCACGCATCCATTCCAAAGAAAAATCCGGCAAGAGTTTCAGGATGTTTCTGCTAACTACAATCCAACAGTGACCTGTCAGTACTTTTTGCCGTTGATTCCCTTTGTGAGCTCAGGTCAGTGCTGTTCGATCGTAGATCCGTTGACCGTAGCGACTGAACGAGAACTAAACCTGTCCAACGGAAGGGTCGCGTTTCTACCCTTCAAAAAACCGCTCAGATACGAATACGCGCTCCTTGAGCCCGACCACCGACCACCCTCCCAATTGGCTTTGAAGATCAAGGCGGGGTGGAAAGCCGAAGTGGTAAAGATGTTGGAAGGGGTGAAAGCAAACCCTGATGTAGTAGGGATTGATGAAGCGAGAAACTAACGGAACAAACAGCTTTGGCGGCACAAAACGATACTGTTGAGAGGAAGTTTCCGAATTTGGATCTATTGCGGGCAGGTAAATGAATGCCGGCAATGAGTCGACCGCCGAGCTTTGCAAAGTCCAGTTTAGTGCGTGTTCCGGCCGTTGTTGCATCATGCAGCACCAGTCGCTTTAGGCTCTTTGCAGACCTCAGAGCCAGCGCAACATCTTATCGGCAGATCCCTCTCGCTTAGATAGGGACGACCTATTTCGGGCAAGCATCGCATAGTTTCTATGCTGCGGCGTGGCCTGTCACACCCGCCATTCGCTGCACACGCAAAATCAGCGGGCGAACGAATTCACTGATCGTGGGACAAAGCTGCCGTTTACCGTAATTTCCTCAATCTAATTTGCCTTCATTTGAACTGCGTTGAATGGTGGCGAAATTAATGAGTTAGGAACCAGGAAAAAGGATTTTACTGAACTTTGTTGCTATACTGGCGAGGACAATTCCGAAGCCCGGTTGTCGGGCTCCAAAGGAACACGCACGGAGCCTGCAAACCGAACGAGCATGTTGAACCACCCCATGACCCATATTGCTTTGGTGGCATCGTTTCGCCCATATCGGTCAATCAATTTCTCCAATGAGTTTCTGCTTATCACAACCGATTTAGTGATCTCATCGCAAATTTCGCACAAAGTTGCAGTCCATCCATCGAGCGCGCTCAGATCTTTTCCAACAATTGCGTCGATTTCGCGCTGGGTTAGCCCCGCGTTTTTAGCGAATGCGATATGTTGTATGAGGACGTAGTCGACGCTGCAAAGTGCCGCGATGCGCAAAGCCATGACTTCTCTGTCAACCGGCGGAAATTGTGCATCATCGAACATCTCGGACAAGATCGCGGAAATTTCACTGAGCCAGCCCGTTCTTCCCAGCATCCATAAAATGTTGAACTGCGACATTTTCTCAAGCAATTCAACGGTTTTGGCGTCCACACCGTCAGGGTTATCAAGTGTCGGTACGGGCAACATGGATACTACCTTTCAATCAATCTACGACTGCACCATTGCATTTGAAGCCTCAATGACGGCCAGGTCAACCACACGGATTGGGTGCCGTCCTGGTTCGCTTTGGGCTCACTGCTGTCGTTGGAGCAAGCGCAGCATCTTGCCTTCAGTCCTGCCTGGCTCAGGACGGGACGACCCATTGCCGACCTTAGCTGCTCCTTCGGAATACTGCGGTGCGTCACGCCAAACCAGTCGTTGGCTACAGATGAAAATCCGCGCGCTTGACTGACTATAGACGAGGCTTTGCGAGTGCACATGGACCGAGATGTCTTCTTATCTCTTCGCCACTTCAGCTTCGTAAGCGCTGATCATCTCATGACCGGTCGCAAAGAAGGACGACTTGGAGACTAGATCGGTTATTCCATAGCGCTTGAGTTCCGTCTTTAACGATGGCTCGGCGAATAGAAACACGACCTTGGTACCGCGTGCACGGAGCTTTTGAACAGTTGACTTCAAAACGTACCCGGCCGTGTAGTCGATGTCATCGATTGCGGATGCATCAATGCATAACCAGCGCGTCTGGTCATTGATCGCAGCGATGACATCTGTGACCTCGTTCGAAAATCGCTGTGCGTTTGCATAATACATTCCGTGCGAGAAGCGGTAGATAGTCAGTCCCGGTTCAAACTGGCTAGGCTTGTCTAGGGATTGTGTTAGCCATTCGCCATCTGATGCTTTGGTGATCACGGAATTCTTGGGTCGATAACCCTTTCGCGTGTGATCGATCAGCGAAAGAACCATTGCAAAGATGATGCCTTGTTCAACTCCGACGACGACGACAACCGCAGCGGTGCCCATCGCGATCCAGAATTCGGTTGGCGCCTGGACAAAGATATCCCGCAATCCTCGATGGTCGATCAGCTTTAGGCCAATCAGGAATACGATAGCGGAAAGCACCGCGTTGGGTAAGAACGCGAGCGGCTTTGTCAAGAACAGCAACACCAAAAGCACGACCAACGCTGTGGTAATTTGCGCTATTTGGCTTTGGCCTCCGGAACCGGCAACCATCTCGGTCTTGGTCGGGCTACCGTTGACGACGAATGTTGCACTGAAGGCCGCGCCAATATTGGCGATGCCCAGCCCGACAAGATCGGTATTTTCACTGAATTTGTCCCCGTAGCGCATCGCATAGGCGCGGGAAGTTGCCGCACTCTGTGCGAGGATGACAACCAGTATCGCAATCGCTGTCGGCAGCAGCTGCTTGAATGTCATCCAGGTCCAGTCGACATCCGGGATTGAAAGCGATGGCAAACCACCGGGCACTGGGCCAAGCAAGGCAATACCATACCCTCCGAAATCAAAGTTCCAACTGAGCCCAATAATCCCGATTACAGCAATCAAAGGCCCCGGGATTTTTGGAGACAGGCGCTTGGTTCCGATGACAATGAACAAGACTGCGGCCGCAATCAAAAACGTTGCCCAATTAACCTGACCCACGTTTTGATAAGCGCTTGAGAGTTTTTCGACGACGCCATGGCCGCTGGTTTCAATACCAAACAATCCAGGCAATTCGCCCAGCGAGACCTGTACTCCGACACCGGTCAGAAATCCAACGAGCACCGTCCGTGACAGAAAATCTGCCAGAAATCCAAGACCTATGATCCGGGCCGCAATCAGCAGAATGCCGGCCATCAACGCCAATAGCGACGCCAGCGCCATGTATTCGGAAGGGCCGCTCACAGCCATTCCGGCCAAGGCCGATGCGGTGATGGCAGCGGTCGCCGAATCCGCACCGACAACAAGATGGCGCGAAGATCCGAATATCGCGAACAGTGTCATCGGAATCAGGATCGTATAGAGCCCGGTAATGACCGGGGTTCCGGCGATTTTTGTGTACCCCATGACCTCGGGTATTGCGAGACATGCAAACGTCACCCCGGCAAGAACTTCCATCGGAAGCTTCGTTGGATCAATCGGCAGGATTCCTTGCAGGACCGGAAGGGATAATCCGCGAATGCGGGATGTTTTTTCAGGCATTCAAACGCTGCACCTTCGAATTAGAGGGGTCGCTGCTCGGTGGTGGAAACTATTTCTCGTGTTCGCGCGCGCGTTTTTCGGCGGCATGAAATTTCTTACGAATTTCTTCGAGATCAACAGTCGGCTTCGGAAACTCCATATTCAAAGATTCCAGATACTCGCTGACAATCCGGGATACAGCCAGATTGCGGAACCACTTGTGATTGGCCGGAATGACAAACCAGGGCGCAGCGTCAGTACTGCACCTGGAAAGCGCCGCTTCAAAGGCCTTGGTGTAATCGTCCCAAAGCGGGCGTTCGGCATAGTCTCCTTCGCTGATCTTCCAATGCCGTGCGGGATCCTCCAGTCGTTCACCAAACCGGCGTAATTCTTCCTCAGGACTAATGTGCAAATAAAACTTCAGAACATGCGTTTCGCTATCGCGAAGCAGCGCCTCGAATGCGTTGATATGGTCGTATCGTTTTTCCCACACGTCTTTAGGCACCAGATCATGTACCCGGACGACAAGAACATCCTCGTAATGCGAGCGGTTGAAGATCGCGACCTGACCCTTGGCGGGTGTGGCTTTGTGATAGCGCCACAGAAAATCATGAGCGGCTTCTTCTTTGGTGGGAACCTTGAAGCCGCTGACGTTACAGCCCTGCGGGTTCATTGCTGCGAGAACGTGATTTATGGTCCCGTCTTTTCCGGCGGCGTCGCGGCCCTGCAGACAGATCAAAAGCGAGCGCTTCTTCTCGGCATATAGAAGATATTGAAGCTCGCTGATCTTTTGTGCGTAAGCCTCGATCTCGGGCAAAGCGTGCTGATGGTCTTCGTGCTTGTCCTTAAAGTCGGCATCAATGTCATCAAGATTGATCTTGCTGCCCGGCTTTACTCGAAATTTATTGAAGTAATGCATGAATCAGCCTTCCTATGCGTTTCACGCTATACGGTGCGCCGCATTATGAGAATCCTGCAACCGGCGCATCATACCCAGCTTTGTCAGGTCAAGAATAACTAACCAGATCAGCATATAAACCCAGACCAGACCGATCACGGTCCACGGGATTTGTTCGACAAACCAACCGAAACCGCACAGCGCGACGGCGATCGCCTGGGTGCCGATAACCGCGATCAGCAGCGGGCGCGCGGGCCATGGCCGGGCAAAGAAAGCTCCCCTTGATCGGACAACAAACAACAAAAGATGCCCACCCGCCGCAAGCTGCAGAAACAAGACCGTCTGTATTTGTTCTTGCGTCAGCGAAATCCATGACTGCAGGGACGTGCTGTTGATCCAGTGCATCCCAATCAGCAAGAGGCCAAAAGTCTGAACGATTGAAAGCAGCCCCATCAGACTGGCGCCAAGTAGAATGCGCCGCATGTCCCATCGGACGGGTTTCTTCGGCAGGTAGGTGTTGTCGTAGGCGATTGTCATAATCGGTACGTCATCAAGCAGCGCCAGCATGATAATCATGATGGGCGTCAACGGAGAAAAACCGAATAGTATCGTCGCCATTACCACCACGAACATAATGTCCAGCGTCATGGCAACCCGGTAGACGATATAGTTCAGGATTCTCTCGAAGATACGCCTTGCTTCTTCGATGGCATCAATGATGGTCGACAGTCCTGGCGCGGTTAAAACCAAGGCAGCGGCGGCGCGTGCGGCGTCTGTTGCCCCGCTGACCGCAACCCCGCAATCAGCCTGCTTCAGCGCCGGGGCATCGTTCACACCATCACCGGTCATTGCCACGACATGTCCGCGATCCTGCAGTGCCTTGACGATGGCGTACTTATGTTCAGGAAAGACCCGGGCAAACCCATCCGCCCGTTCGACGTTTTGCGCAACTTGCTCTGGCAGCTGACTCATGTCCATGTTGGATGTGAACAGGTCCGAGGCCGCCTGAAGGTGCGCGCCCATGCCTAGTTGGGCGGCGATCTGGTCGCCAATGGCCACGTCATCACCCGTTACCATTTTAACGGAAAGCCCATGTTCCTTGGCTCGCTGAATCGTCTCTCTCGAGTCATCACGCGGCGGATCGTAAAGCGACAGAATGCCCAGAAACGCCCAGGTTTTCCCATCGTCATCTGATCGCGCGACGCCTAGAGCGCGCATCCCTTTTGACGCAAGGCCTTCGACGTCATCTTGCGCTTTCCTGAGCGATTGAGGCTCTAGCTCGCACAGGTCCAAAATGACCTGCGGCGCTCCTTTTGTATAGCTTGTAGATTTGCCGTCCGGGTCTGTTATGACCGCCTGGGTCCGTTTGGAAACGGGATCGAATGGAACAAATTTGACCTGCTTGTATTTGGGCAGAGCGCTGGAGTCCGACAGCCCTGCGATCACGGCCGCATCAATTGGATCGTCGCCGTCAAACTGCGAAGCCAGCGCGCCCGCCAGAACAAGCTCTTTTGGATCATTCGCACCGAACAGCACGGGGTCGCCCAAGCTAAGCTGGTTCTTCGTCAAGGTTCCGGTCTTGTCCGAGCACAAAACGTCAACACCGGCGAGTTCCTCGATGGCCTCCAATCGCGAAACGATTGCCTTCTTCTTGGAAAGGTTCATCGCTCCCAATGCGTTCGTTACTGTCATAACCGTCGGCATTGCCACAGGAATCGAAGCGACGAGCAGCGCCAGAACTGTTCTTAGGATGTCCGCGGCCGAGGACCATTTCCAAGAATGATCAACGATAATGTCGCGGTAGAGTTCGGTACCAACCAGAAGGAAGGCCAACGCGATTGACAGGATAATCAGAAAATCACCGATATGCGTGACGGCGATCTGTGAATGTGAAGCGCCTTTACCCGCTCCCGCCACAAGGCTCGCAGTTCGCCCAAAAAAGGTATCGGCGCCCGTAGCGATTACCACAGCGCTCATTTCACCCTTTTTTGCGATGCTACCGGAATACCCTACGTCGCCCACCGCCTTGGATACCGGAAGAGATTCGCCCGTCAGCGCTGCTTGGTCGATGCTGACATAGTTGCCGTCAATGAACCGAACGTCGGCCGGAATGACGTCGCCAAGCTTAACGCGCACTACGTCGCCCGGAACGACCGTCGCCGCATCAATTTGTGAGAACTTTCCGTCTCGCAGGACCATGGCTTTAGGGGCCATCCCCGCCTTCAGCGCCGCCAACGCATCCGCCGCCTTGCGTTCCTGCCAGAATCCTGACGCAGCGTTGTAGGCCAGCAAAACAATGATGATGATGAAGTCAGACCAATGTCCGATCATCGCCGAAAGGACAGCTGCGGCCTCGATCATCCAGGGGATCGGCCCCCAAAGATATCCGAACAATCGCTGCAGATCGCTGACGTGGTTTTCAGCCAGCTCGTTTCGCCCATATTGTGTCAGACGATCCGAAGCCTCTGCCGAACTGAGGCCGTTACGAGTTGTTGTGAGATCCTTTAATACGGTCTCCAGGTCGACCTTCTCGAGCCCCGGATCTTTCTTTTGCGATGGATTAGACTGTGCAAGCATCTCTCTCACCTTGCAGACAAGCTAGCCCAAAAACAGCTTGCTTCGCAAATGGTTACAGAGATCTGCAGTTTACTCAGTAGCGCAGCGAACTGTGCGTCCATGTTTCGCCAAGCCTTTTCAGCATTGAAGTCCGCTGGAAACTATTAGTCTGACACAAAATCGCCTGACCACCCCAATAGGCAAAGTGATTGCGGTGATCGTAATCCAATTTGCCCAAGGGTGTCTTCAAACCCGGAACTTGAGAACGTGGAAAACAGGCCGACCGGAGATAGCCCTATCCAAGGGCTTGCTTTAACCAGCTCTCAGATAGGGGATTGAGCCAGCAATGTCGGTGTCGTCGATGACGCGGAAATTCGATATGCTTCCTGACTGCCGGGCCTGACCGAAAGGCGCGTAAGCAGGATCGGCCGCAAACCCGTCCAGTGCGGCGCGGGATGGAAATTCAAGAATAGCGATCAGAGTACTGTCTTTTACCTCACCTTCGAGGGTTTCGATGTTCCCGCTGCGCGACAGGTAGCGGCCGCCGTGTTTCTCGACCAGCTTGTGGACGTTCGCGGCATATTCCGGGATCCAGCTTTCGTCCGTGACTTTGATGTCTGCGATCAGAAAAACGCTCATATCTTGTCTCCTCTTCTGTGGCGAACCGGCGTGGTAACACCAAGCGCTTCGACGTTGCCCGTAACGACAGACACTCAGCTAGTCCTGGAACTGGAGCGGGTGATACAGGTTCTGGACTGGATGCATGCGGTGGTACCGTTAGGGTGTGGATGAAAGAGCCAAGGGAGACGTCATGACACAAGCCGGTTACAAACAGTTCTGCCCGCTCGCCATGGCCGCCGAAGTGCTCTGCACAAGGTGGACGATGGTATTGATGCGTGAATTCATTGCGGGCTCCACCCGGTTCAACGACCTGCGCCGAGGCGTGCCCAAAATGTCTCCGACATTGCTTTCGCAACGGCTGAAAGACCTAGAAGCGTCAAGAATTGTCGAAAGAAAGCCGGTACCCTCAGAACGGGGTGTATTCGAATATCATCTAACTGATGCCGGACGCGATCTGCGCGAGGTTGTCGTCGCCATGGGAATGTGGGGTCAGAAATGGGTCGAGTCGTCGCTTTCCTTGAAGAATCTCGATCCGTCACTTCTGATGTGGGACATGCGCAGGAACCTAAACCCCGAGCCGCTTCCAAAACAGCGTACCGTAGTTCAGTTCCTGTATCACGACCTGCCATCAACAAAACGGGACTGGTGGTTGGTGATCGAGCCCACAGGTGAAGTTGACCTTTGCTGGGCCGATCCCGGCTTTGAAATCGACCTTTATATATCGACAGACCTCAGAACCATGACGGCAATCTGGATGGGATTGACGGATATGTCTGCCGAGCGCGACAAGTTCGAGTTCACGGGTTCGAGCGAAATTTCTTCGACGATGCAGACATGGCTTGGACTAAGTCCCTTTGCCGTTCAGAAAAAGCTCGCATCTTAAAGGAGTTGGATTGTCTGTTTCGGCCACGTTGACTTGATCTACGTTTCAATTAAGCCGGGCTGGATGGATTCAGATCACAACAACTAACCTGCCGTTGAGATTGCGACACTCATGCCGCGCGTCAACGTGTTGCTTACCATGCAGCTTTCTTTGGCGCGCTTAATGATGCTTGCCGGATCAGATCCGTCATCGGTCGTACAATGAACAAGCATTCTCGCATCTGTAGCCACAAGAGGTTCACCATTCAGATCAAGTGAAACGTCAACCGTCACTTCTACAAGGTTGACGCCAAGTTCTTCAGCCACATAACGCAGATCGTTGCAGAAACACCCACCCAAAGACAAGGCAAGAAGCTGAGCGCCGTTGAAACCAAGCCCTTGCCCACCAGCTTTCCCCTCAGGTCTGTCGGCAACAATGGTGTGGCCTCTGGCCCAACCAACTGCGGCCTCTGTGCCGGGAATGTTTCGCAGTTTTACGTCAACCTGCATTTCTCACCTCCGCTAAATGGCAGACTTAATGCGGTGTCAGCATACGCTAGATGGAACCTTCAGGTCAGATTTAACGCAAAGATCAAACCCGTCTGACATTCAATACCTGCGCTTGGAGTATCGTGAGTGTTTGCCCGAATTGCTCTCAATACCTCAAGAATTGCGTTGGACGCGCCAGTCAACTTTGACTCAGATATCACCTCGTATTGCCCCGGTCTGGGTAATCTTGTTGTCTCGCCGATAAATGGACACTGGGCAAAACCACCAGTTTCGCGGGCAGTGAGTTTACAAAAACCTAGCCTATTGACGCATTGGGTGCCGAGGGCAATCTTGGGTTATGGAACGGCCTAGGACGCAATATGCCAAGGCGGGTGATATTCACATCGCCTATCAGGTTTTCGGGGACGGACCGATTGATCTGCTATGGGCACAAGGTTGGGCAACCCATATCGAATACGCTTGGGAGAGTCCGGACTATGCACGATTTCTGACGAAAATCAGTCGGTTTGCGCGGGTAATTTTCTTCGACAAACGCGGTGTGGGAATGTCTGATCGGGATGTCGGATATCCCACTCTTGAGGAACGTTCGCTGGACATCAACGCGGTGTTGGACGCTGTAGGTACCGAACGGGTAGCGATCTTTGGAATGTCAGAGGGTGGCGCGATCTCCAGCGTTTTCGCAGCCACCTACCCGGAGCGGGTGAGCCATCTTATCCTAAACGGAAGCCGCCCTCGATACAAATGGGCGCCGGACTATCCACTTGGGCTAAAGCCCGATGAATTGGAAGACGCGATACAGCACTTTAGCGGTTACGCAGACGGCGACTTCATCGGGCTGGATGGCGCTCCCAGCATTTCTGATGATCCGGCGGCTCAACGTTGGCTCGATACCTATTTTCGGTATGCCGCTAGTCCCCGCGCTTTGATGAAATTGTCGCAGATGAACTACAACATCGACTACCGGCATGTTCTCAAGGCGATTCAGACCCCTACCTTGGTCATGCATCGCGAGGGAGACCGATGGTGTGACGTGGGTCACGCGAGATATCTGGCCGACAATATCAAGGGTGCAAAGTTGCGGATTTTGCCAGGGGAAGACCACATCGCCTGGTACGGAGACCAAGATCAGGTGGTTTCTGAAATCAGGGCATTCGTGACCGGCGAAGCAGCCTCGGCGTCTGCTGAGAGAACATTGCTCACTTTGGTTTTTCTTGATCTCGTTGCTTCAACCGAACGCCTCACAATGATGGGTGATGAACGCTGGCATAGTGTACTGGATCAACTTGACCAGATCGTACAACGTCGCGTCGCTGCGTTTGGGGGAAACACAATTAAGCATACGGGAGATGGCTACCTTATATCCTTCCGTGGGCCCACAAGTGCTTTGGATTGCGCACAAATTCTACGCAACGACGTGTCGAATTTGGGATTAAAAAGCCGAACGGGAGTTCATACCGGCGAATGTGAAATCAGGGGAGAGGATTTGGCCGGCGTCGCCGTACACGTGGCGGCACGACTTATGGGCGAAGCTGGTCCTGATGAAATTCTGACATCTCAGACGGTCAAGGACCTGACACTGGGATCAGATCACGACTTCTGTGAACTGGGTCGGCGAGAGCTCCGAGGCACCAGCGGAGAATGGACCCTCTTTGCCGTCGCAAATTGATGGTTTGTCAACCGTGCGACATAGGGTTGACGAGAGTACGTCTGGGCTTTGTACCGCCATCAGGCCTGATGCAGCGTCCAAGCCTTTGTTAATTCGCAAACCCTTCAGTACGACCACCCCGGGCAAGCCTTGACTTGTGAATCTGAGCAGCGACGCCAGCCGTCATACCGGAGCGCAGTTATCAGGCTAACCTGATCCGTCCCATCTGAGTGATCAAGTTTGAGTAATAGTGCAGCTGAACAATAAATGCGGACTCTCAGTCAAACAGGCCAATCCAATCATGTTCACCGCGCATGCAATTTCAGCGTTTAGAGAATGGTCAGCAACGACAACAAAGCCGATACCGCTTTAACCAAACCAAGTCCGCTATGCGCCAATAAAACCTTCTACCTCTGGCGCATCTTCCTCAAGGTATCGCGGCCCGGGACCGTTAGCACCGATTTTGTCGTCAGGGTTGACCAGCTTGCAGGTATCCATCGACAAGCAACCACATCCGATACAGCCTGCCATTCCGTCTCTCAATCGCTGCAAACGTGCGATACGGTCATCCAGTTCTTCGGTCCATCTGGCTGAGAGTTTTTCCCAGTGTTTGACTGTCACCTTTTCTTCGGGTGGCAGAAAATCCATTGCTTCGGCAATTTCCCGAAGCGGTATGCCCGCCCTTTGCGCCACCTGGATAATGGCGATCTTTCGCAAAACAGTCGGAGAATAACGGCGGTGGTTGGCGTCGTTGCGTACCGACGCGATCAGCCCTTTTCGCTCATAGAAATGCACCGCAGACACAGCGATGCCGCTGCGTTCAGCCACGTCTCCAACCGTCAGGCCACCTCTTCGCTTCATCCCGCAACCCTCGCGTTCAACCTATTGACCTCAACTTAAGTTGAGGAAGTAGCAACGCAAGAGCAGGCTCGAATCATCGGGCAAAAAAACACGGAGATTGAAATGTCGAAACAGAAGCCCGCCTTCCTTGTGGCCAGTTCGTTTATGCCGGAAGGACACGGTACGCTTGATCCCTACGGTCAGGCCACGCACCCGGTTATGGAGAAGTGGGGCGGAGAGTTGATTGTCGCAGGTGAGACCGGGCAATTTATGGATCATTTCGAGGGTGAATGGAAAAAAGACGCCCGGTTCACGTTGTTCAGGTTTCCCTCAATGGAGGCGCTGCAAGGCTTTTGGCACTCGGAAGAGTATCAGGCCGTCAAGCACCTCAGAACGGATGTGATCCCCCCAAATTTTACGTTTGCAGTAGAGGGTTTCGACGCCGAAGAATGGGCCGAACAAAACCCGGATCACGCTTACACACAAAAAGACTGAATACCGATTTTGAGCGCGGAGCGAACCATGACGACAGCCGTAGACCACAATAAAGAGGCCGGGTGGCAGGAAATTCTAAGGGGAGAGTTCTCAGCAGCGTCTGCCGTCCTTGCGGCGGGCATTGCGCTTCACGCGGTGAACATTACCCTTTCTGCCACGATGCTTCCTTCCATTGTGGCAGAGATTGGCGGGCACAGCCTTTATGCCTGGAACGCGACGCTCGCAACGCTTGCAGCGATCCTCAGTGCAGCCGTCACTGGGAAACTGTTAAGGCGCACAGGTGTGCGCCTTGGATTTGGGCTGTCCGGGCTTGTTTTTGCGACTGGTAGCCTGCTTGCCGCATTGGCGTGGACCATGCCGGTTTTGCTGGTCGGTCGGGTCATTCAGGGTGCTGGCGGTGGGATGCTGTTCACTCTCTGCTATTCGATGATCATCGTCGTCTATCCGGAACGCCTGTGGTCCCGGGCGATGGCTCTCTTGTCCGGAACATGGGGGATCACAATGCTATTTGGTCCGGCTATCGGCGGCATCTTCGCCGAGCTTGGCATGTGGCGCATGGGTTTTGGAATCATGCTTCCGATCACCGCCTTGTTTGTCGCTCTGACCCTAAGGCTACTTCCTCGTAGTCAACAGGATCATAAGCCGACCGAGCGGATTGCATTCGGGCAATTGGGATTACTTGCAGGGTCAGTCTTGGCGGTTTCCCTTGGCAGTATCGCACCATCTATCACATGGGCGGTCGCAGCTGTACTTGCGTCTGTCTTGCTTTTGCTGACTCTGATGCGCCGCGAACAGGTTCAGACCGTGCGACTGTTCCCGCGCGGTGCCACCGTCCCTGGAACACCGCTATTTCTGGCTATTTCGGTCATGGCGCTTTTGATTTTCTGTATCAATGCCGAGTTCTTCATGCCGTTTTATCTGCAACGACTGCATGGGTTAAGCCCGCTGATGGCGGGCTACGTGGCGGCTTTGGTTTCCATTGGATGGGCGGCGTCCGAAGTTTACTCCGCACGGTTTACCGGTCGAAAGATGCACCAGGCGGTCCTCGCTGGACCAATCCTGATGATGGTTGCCTGTGTGGCGCTTGGCACGGCCACACCGATGTTCGGGATCGCAGGACCGGCAATGACGGTATTATTGGCAGTCGCCTTGATTGTTTTGGGCGTTGGCATCGGCTCCGGTTGGCCTCACCTCAACACGTTCATCCTTCAATTCACGGATGAAAACGAAAGGGATATGGCCGCGTCCGCCCTATCTACAGTTCAGATGTTTGCAGTTGCGTTTGGGACCGCCGCGGCTGGTTTGGTCGGCAACTTCACCGGGTTCAAAAACGCCGGAAACCTGACGACCATAGCCAATTCCGCGGTGTGGTTGTTCGTGACTTTCGGGTTGGTCGCCGGGGTTGCAGTTCTTGCAAGCCGCGCCCTGATAGCCAGGCAGACGGAGTAACGGAATGGAACAAGTATTCCCGGACCTTCGGCAAACACCGAATGAACGGCGTTTTGGGACATTGAAGCCCCTCGCCTATCTTCTTTAGCTTCCTGAAAAACGAGAGTAGATCGATGTCGCCGAAAGCACAGCGTCACCGCTCTTTAGTCGAGGCTATTTTCGGCAAAACGGTTTGCCACGAAATCAATCAAGATGCGCATCCGATGCGACAGGAAAGCTGTTTCCGGTCGAAGAAGAAAAATGCCACCGCCCCCAATTCAATTTGAAAAATTGGGGGCTGTATCAGATCAATTCGAAAGTTGATTCAGTTCAGTAAAAATACGGCAGGTTTTTCTTTTTTGCGACCTCTACCCAGTTCGGCACGAATGGCACGATCTTGTCTTGTGACGGCACCATGATCTCAATGAAATTCGCCCCGGGATTGGCGATCGCGTCGCGCAAGGTTTCTTCGATGTCGTCTTCCGAGGTGATGCGCGTAGCTTTGAACCCAAAGGATTCCGCCAGCTTCCGATAGTCAACTCCGCCAAAATCAGTTGCCCATGGCTCGTCGACATCATCCAACAGGATAGCCTCACCACGAATCCATCCGAATGTATCGTTTCTGGTCAGGATCACGGTGATGTTCTTGCCGCTTCTGCGAAGAGTTTCCAAATCGCCAATCACGAAGCCAAATGACCCGTCGCCAGTAAAAGAAATGACAGGGCCATCTGATGCGTAAATCGCGCCCAGACCGGCAGGTATCGAATACCCCAATGCACCCATGGAATAGTTCGTGATGTAACGTCTTCCGGCCTCCCGGACAGACAACAATGCAGACGGGTAGATCGCGCTGACCCCGGGTTCGGACGTAACAACTGCATTCGATGGCAAGATCTTGTCCAATGCCTGGGACAGCTTGACCGGAGAAATGACGCCCTCTGGCATTGGGATGTTGGAATTGAAAACCGCATCTAGAGCAGTGCGCTTGACCGGGTTTAGGTCTACCTCTGGTCTATTAAGGTCAGGATGATTCTTCTTGATCAGCTCGACCATGTATTCGAGGCTGGCCCGAGCATCTCCGACCAGTCCTACTTTGACCGGAAAGTTGTTGCCGACATGCGCTTCGGCGATGTCCAGGTGGATGAATGTCTTGCTGTAAGGGTCGCCGTACAGGCGCCAGTGATCGGTCGAACTCGAATCCGTATTGGTCCCGACAAAGAACACCAGATCCGCGTTTTTGACGTAGTCATTTGAGTATTCCATCCCCCCTCTTGCACCGATCACGCGCAATGCAAGCGGATGGGTTTCCGGAATCGTACCTTTTCCTGCGGTGGTCGTGCCAACCGGGATTTGCAAAAGCTCGGCAAGCTCCAGAAGAATCTCCGAGGCCTTTGAGATTAGCCCACCTTGCCCGGAAACGATCACAGGGCGTTCCGCCTTGAGCAACAGGTCAATCGTTTCTTTGATCTTGCCATGATCAGCGACCGGGCGATGCGCCGGATACGTGCTGTAGTCGGGTTCCGCATAAAGGTCGTCAATTTCCGCCTCATCGTGGAACACATTGATCGGCACGCGGATGTGGACGGGCGCAGGCCGACCGGATGTAGCGACGCGAAATGCCCGCCGGAGGAGAAACGGGATTTCCTTGGGGTTGGTCACCAAAAAGGACTCTTTACAGATGCTGTCGTAAAGAGCGGTTTGATCGACCCCGGTCAAACCGTGTTTCTTGTCCTGATTGATCGGGATGTCCGAGCTGAAAAATATGACCGGGACAGAGCTCAAATATGCCTCGGTGATACCCGGAGAACAATGCGTGACACCCGGGCTTGGGGCTTCGAGAACGGCGGGTCTGCCGGTAATTTTTGCATAAGCCTCGGCCGCGAAAGACGCGGTTCTTTCGTCGCGGGTCAGCACGTACTCGATCGGCGACTGCTTGCCCCATTCTTTGTACCAGCCGATTGTCGTCTCACCAGGCAGTCCAAAGACGTGGGTTACACCGTGCAGTTCAAGCATTTTCAGAATGACCTGAGCGCCATTCATTTTTTGGGTCTCAGCCGGTTTCATCTTGGATTCCTTTGTGCGAGAGAAATCTGTATACAGAGTTGTGGACTTACTATTGTACAGATGTCTGTTCAGTCAATGCATGAATGCACCGACCACACAAACAATCCCGATCGATGGCAGGTGCAGCTCGTGGTGTGCAGGTGATGAATTTCCCCGGGCCGGTTTTTTCTTGCCGCTCATGCTGCACAAAACAGTCGTGGTGAATGCTTCTGCGCGTCCGGAAAAAATGCCAGGATGATCTGTGAGCCCGCGCCTGCTTAAGCAGGGTTTCTCAGATGAACTTCTGACCGGGTGATCGCTGCAGTAACAGCGTCACCCCCCAGATCCGTCATTGCGAAAGATGGATGTATTAAATCCTCAGGCGAGGCGTGGATCATCCAGCTCCAGCGGAAAGCGTTTCGGCATCAAACCCGCCTGAAACCAGGACACGAACGAATGTATCGAATAGACCGGCAACCCGGTGAGCTTTCTGACGTCTGCAGCATAAGGAACCATATTGGTGCACTCGAGCACGATAGCGCCGATATTCTCGTTCTTCGTCACCAACTCTTGCGCTGCATCCAACATGTCGAGCCGACACTTTTCGAAATCTATTTCCAAATGGCTGTCAAGAATTCCACGGGTGAATTCCCGGCCATTGTCGGTTCCCACAATTGGCGTATCGAGCGGAACGTTGGCGGCGTTCAGGTGCGCCTCCGTCAGGGTCGACTTGGAAATCGTGATCACTCCGACTCGCCGTTCCGGCGGCAGCAGGACCTGGACCATCGGCACTTGCATCAGGGACGATGTCGCGACGGGCACACCGACAGCTGCTGCGACTTCTTCCTGTATCAGGGACAAGAAACCGCAATTTGTGGTGATCCCGTCAACGCCGCTTTCGACCAGTTCACGCGCCGATGCGATAAAGGCTTCGGTCAATCCACGCGCGCCGTCGCGCACGACCCTATCGGGTGAGGCCCCTCGTACCAGCCGGTACTGAACCGGAAAATCCCAACTCAGCGCATTGCCTATATCTCCGGGAATTCGCGGGAATGTTGCGTCAAGCATCAGAATTCCGACTGAGGCGCCGTATATGCCTTTTCCACCCTTCAGGACAGTCATCTGTAGTTCCTTTGTTTTGTAATCACAGCCGAGTACTTAGTTGGGGACGTAAAGCTGTGAAAATGCTTGCCGCACTGCGGCGGTAGTTTCTTCAATCCGGCGGCCGATATGATTGCGCAGAGCCAAAACGGCCTCATCTTCATTTCTTTGCGCAAGCGCATCCAATATTGCGACATGGTCCGCCCGGGTCCGCGCTCGCCGTATTTCCATATCGATAAACCGTACATAACGAATACGGGCATTGATGTTGGAAATCTGCCGTTCAAGTTCCTCGTTCCGGGAAAGGCGGACCAGTCCCAAATGGAATTCTTCGTCCACATCTACCATTTCGGCGATGGAGTCTGTTGTCATGTAGTTGTCGTCACCACGTTTGACGTGTTCGGAAAGCGCCTCAATTTCCGCATCTGACGCACGCTGCACCGCTAGGCGCAAAGCCTCGCTTTCAATCGCCACGCGGGCCTCATAAAGCGCCTGAATCTTTTCCGGGCTAAGCGACCGGCAAAAAAACCCACGGCCGTTTTCGAAATTCAAAAACCCTTCGGCGACCAATCGGTTCAGCGCTTCACGAAGTGGTGTTCGGCTGGCACCCAGAGATTTGGAGAGCGAACTTTCGTTGACACGCTGGTCCGGCTTGAATTCAAAATTCGTCGCCATTCTGCGCACTTCATCATAGATTTTGTCAACGCTGCTTGAAAGCTCACTCATATCGTCTCTCCGAGCAATAGTTGCATTCAATTTGGTACACAGTGCTTCCTACACACACATTGCACATATGTACATGCATCTGACATATGTGCATGCATCCTCTGATGTCAGTTGTTGCATGACCTGAAGAAACTCACTGGAAAGTTCGGGAGCCATGGCAAACGCACGGGCAATTACGACCCATCTTTCGTTCGCCTTGAAACCTTCTCTGGCAAGCCGGATACTCAAACACCGAAATTGGTGACCCAACAAGGAGTCATCTGGCCTCCAAGTTAGGGTGTTTGGACCAACGAACGACGCCCTTTGGGGTCAAAACCAAGTGCCAAGGATCAGGAAAACCAACGCAACCGCTGCAGGAGATAGTCTGGCGTAAAGGATGAAGTTTCCGCGCGTGCCCGCGCTGCCGACTATGGCCGTCAGAACGATAAAAGCCAAGACAAATGCTTGGGTCCAAGACTGAGAAGAGCCCGGCAGCAAAAAACTAAAACAGAGTCCCAAACCGATGGACGCGTTATAGGATGCGATACTCCGGCCTAAAAAACGTGTTCTATTAACCTCTTCTACATTGAAGTCAGTCACCCTTTCACACACGTCCTGCCAGCGAAACCACTGTGCGTAAGCAAATACAAAATGACCACCAATTACAGCAGCAAGCGCAAGATAATAAAAATAAATCATGTAAAACTCCGTTAATTCAAGTTTCGGGTGTCAAAAAACTACCTCCATAGCGCATCATCATTCGAACGAATTGCGTTCGGTTAGAGCAGCCGGTTTTTGAAAGAATTGATTTCGTCTGTGCATTGATCGTCGAAACGGCACGCCCACGGCGGTCAGCGATTTCCGGGTTGGTCAAACCGCGCCCAATTGAATTAACGATCGAGGTTTCTGCCTGCGTCAGACCAAAAGCTTGTTGCACATGATTGACATTAAAGGTTGCAGGCAAACTGGTGTCAGTGCTGCAAAGCAAAAACCCCCGAAACGGAGAAGTTCCCATCTCGTCCAGTCTATGCAACGGGATGACTTCAACACACAAAACATCGTTCGTGTGATTGAGTATACACTCCTTTCGTGGTCTTGCGCCGAATTTCCCATGTTGACGCGGACTATCCATCAAAGCCTCTAGACTGTTCTGCCCCTTGGGATCCGCAATGTGCAGACGTCCATCCCCCAGAACACGAAACAGCCGATAGCTTTCCTGCTGACGCTGAAATTCGTCGTTGCGCGCGACAACGCAACCACGCGCGTCCAGCACACAAATTCCGATAGATAACTTGTCGATTGCAGACAGAATGGCCTCGTATCGCTGTTGCAACTGGCGCGTTGGAATTCCCAAATCAATTGCCTTTGCGAGGTGCGGCAGGATTTTGGACAAGAAGGCTCGTTCCTCTCCTATCAGCGGACCGCGCGCGATATTCAGCTGAACAGAAAACAGCGATATCCACTGGTTGTCCTTGTTCATTACGCCCGCAGCGCGATGAAGAATGCCAAGCCTCATCAGTTTTTTGACGTGTTCCTGCGATTTGAGCTCATTTAATGAGGGTGCCAAAGCGCTATCATCAATTAGCTGTATTGCGTCATCTTCGTTCGTCTGCTGTCGTATAATTGCCTGATCGCGGGCCTCCAGCTCCTGACATTTTGACAAATAAACAGACAGAATATCTTGCGAGTACAGCCCTGAGTGCATCGGTGCCGTCAGAGTGCGCCCGTTGACCGTATCTGACCACTCAAAAATGATACTACCCTGCGCAGATACGCGATCTACAACCTCGTCAAGAACCTCGGTCCAACGATTGCTGTCTGCAACCGTATCGTAAATCCGTAATATCAGCTGCTCTTCAGAATTGGTCACGGGACTATCCACCTATTCCTTTTAGACAGGCTCTGTAATTCTAACCCTGCATTCAACCGCAAGCATAGCCCATTTGGGGGATGCTGCGATTTTGACAAATATGTAGTGTCGAAGGACAAATAAGATTCATAGTATTTTTGAGAAATATGGAACAAAGGAGATATTAACGTCGCCGAGTATTCCTCTCATTGGTTTGGAGAGTTTTTCCAGCTCACTTTGAAGGCCCTGAAAGATTTGATATTTAGGCGACCAATTCGCGCGGCATCTCTGCATCAACATTCAGGTACTCTAATTCTAAACTGATTTTTTCAGATACCCGCGGTTGTGTTGCGATGGATGGTTTGCAATTTCATGGCTTTGAATGTAGCTTTCATCGCTAGAATAAACATTTTTGTTGCAAGTGGTTAGGACTCGTCAATCCTGCGCCACCGATCTGAGAACGCACAAGTAGATAAAATTTGAATGTGCCGAGGCTGGCGACGTCGATCCCAGATGTCTGTCACGCTCGATGGATTTGGCAGAGTTAATTGCCTGACGCGGTTTGACACAGGGTTCAGAACATCTGCTCCGATAGGCATCGCCCTTTTTGGCGCTGAATTTGTCGACGGGATCAAGATGACCTGGACCAGAAAGGATACGAGGTTCCAGTTTACCGTTTCTGCGGTTTCTCAGGATCCACACCTTTGAAGTGTGCTGTTGATCCAGGTTTTTGCCAGCGAGATTGTTGTTATGTTCGATTTTATTACGCAAATTACAAATGCCGCCGCCACAGTGTCCAACGATATTCGGCAAGCCCGTCGCCGCAAGCTGATAGAACGTCAATTTTATGAGGCCCAAGCGTCAATAACAGCGGCCTATAAACACCATGTTTCAGGGGCCAATGCTATCCGCTCGCTGCAAAGCCAAGCCAAGGCGCTTTCGGTAACATGGCGCGACATCATTGATCTTGGCGACCCCTACCGCACCACCCATGAGCGTCGGCTAGAAAATCTGAAATCACGGGTCGTCAAAAACACCGAAGAAAAGGGCACATGGTTTTTGGAACCGGACGCTGCAACTTTGGCGGCGCTGCAGGCGCCAAGGGTAGCCGCTGTGCGAGCCCAGGCCGAAAATGATCTGTTTGAACTCCTCGATCAGTCACTCGATGCAACGCTTCAGCAATTCGACAGCAAATGTATTGAGATCGAAAATCAGGCCGAAGATCAGCGCCGGACCGAACTCCGCGCGCTGATCACGAAGAAACGCAACATTCTGGTGGCGGCCACACAGGCGGATACGGAGCGGGATGATGCGCGTAAGTTGCTGGTTGCCGCGCAGAATGGCTGGGCTGAACGTGTCGCAGCGTCTTACCAATCCGCACTGGCCGACAAGCTGACAGAGTTTGACGAAAAAATTCGACCGAAGTTGATCGCAAAGGTCGTACGCGAGCGCACAGCTGCTCACTGGATTAAGGAAATTCTTATCAAAGGCAACAGCGTACCTCATGCCAAGCTGGGACGAGAATATCAGAAAAGCGATCAACACCTACAGGACCAGTTGATCAACACGGTGACCCTGATGGTTCTGGAAGACGGCTCACTGGTCTATCGCGCGCGTGAGCGCAACGCCGGAGGTCGGTTTTCATTCGAAACGAACTATATGCGCGAAAGCACTCAGTTCAGAAATCAGGCACGGCACAAGGCTCCCGATCCTCAGGTTCGCGGCCCAGAGGATCGTGAACTTCCATTTGCCTTGCGATTCCTTGATCAGGTGCAGATCCCGGCAACGACCTCTGCGAGTTTGAAAGAGGTTGCCCCATTCAGCATTCGTAGTGGCGACGATGTTGAACAAGTCATGTCACAGTTCGAGGGCGATGTATTTGGTGCGCTGCACGGTTTGGAGGAAAACGGTTATCGCTACCCCCCACACATCACGAGCTTTCCGGGCACGCAGAGGGTTGCGGACTGGTTGGGTAAGAATTCCGCGCGGCAGATTTCAGTTGCACTTCGCCCTGACGGGCTGTTGGCCGTAGTAGTCAAGCTGAACGATAGCAAAACGATCGCAGACGGCGACAAACCCGACAAGTTGATCCAACTCCGCGAGGATTATAATAATGCGCGACTGATGAGCCTGCTGGTCGTGACATTGGTGACGCGCGTGCTGAACGGTTCGGACGGTGCACGCTGCTTCCCAAGAAAATGCGGTCCGAGCAAGCGGCTGCACATTCCAAGTTTCTGCATCTGGCCGCTTCAGGTCGATCCGCAAGGGGCAGTGACCCGGGCGGAGACTCTTCTCGAACAGTTTGAATCGGGGGCGCTCAAATTGGACAAGGTGCCAAGCTGGGCGGTCGGTTGGACCCCGACGATTCAGGCGAATGCACTGGCGGCCCGCTTCACCTTTACTGCGGAACGGCATCTTCGCGTGCTGAACGCGACCGACGCGGGACCTATCGAGGTGCGGAAAGGTGTGAATGAAAATGACGCACTACATAAGCTGACACAGTGGTTCAAATACACCTGTTTGCTGCTTGGTGCCCTTTGGGCGTCTATGGTGTTGTCTACTGTGGTGGCGACCAATGCCTATACGGTGCGCGAGCTGTGGCTATCCACGCTGGCGTTTTCATTGATCGGTGTCTGGCGCTGTCTGATCTGTTGGGGATTGTCAGCCCGTGCACGTGAACCCCGTCCACCAGCGAACCTGAACGGGTGGCTATCGCGATTGGTGTCAAGCCTTTCAAAATTCGTAGGTGCGGTGGTTGAGTTGGCCTTTGCCCGTCGATGGTTTCTGCTGACCGGTCCGGCAATCATGTGCTTGCTGATTGCGACTACATATCTTGGAGCACATTCACACTGGGAGGAAATTTGGACCTCGCTGCAAGAACGGATACCTGATTTTTCCGCACTCAGCTCTCTTTTGCCGAATGGAGTTTCCTTGAGTGCCTTTTCTGGCGGTACCGAAGAGAACTCTGATGTCGCAGGGTTTCAGGCGTCGCTCTACAAAGGTGTCTGGGCGCTTCCGCTTCTCGCCATCGGTTTGATGCGGCATGGGTACATGCTGCTGTATGATCTGGTCCTGCAGCGCGGCCAGCTACAACGTAAACTGAATTCGGTGGCCGGTGTCGAACAGACATGGGCTGCGGGTCGGGCACTGCCGTCGCTCATGACGTCTTCTGAGGGCGAGGCACCAGCGTTGACCGACGAAAAAGCCTCGGCCATCAGCAACGCACTTGCGCGAATGGGAACGCGTGTGACCGCTGAACTCGCCGCAGCGCGGTCGCGGTTCGACAAGGGCTCGGCGGCAAATGCCGCATTGGTAGCCGTGATTGGGCTGCTAGCGCCCTTCAGCGCGATGGAAGCCGCAAAGCTCAATGAGCCAAGTGAGCCAAGTCCCTATGAGGGCCTTTCCACCGAGTTGGAGAAGACACATGACAGTTTGGTCGCGAAACTGGAGCCGTTGATACCGGAGTATCCTCTAATCAACCGGATCGAGGTGACACCTGAAGTGCTTGCCGATCTGGGCAAGCTCAACGCCGAACTCTCTACGGTGCTGGAAACCCTGCAGGACATTCAAAACAACCGAAGCGTAACAATCTCGGCCCGGGCCGAAACGCAAAACGCGATTGCTGCACTCGACGAGTTGTCTCGCGTTATGCGGCGGATAACAGTGAATTCCAAGGTGGCACTGGATGCCGATATCGGGTCAGCGCTGCAAGAGCTGGGGCTTCTCAAAGCCGTGCTCGATAAGTTGCGGGAAGGAGTGGTCATTCCCGTCACGCCCAAGGGATTGAGACCTCCTGAATCCGCACGATGGGTCGACATAGACTTCGCCTTTATCAATACGGCACACGACACAGGGATTATACACCGGGTGTTGGCGCATTGTGACCAGTTGGGCGGGATGCGCTTCGATACTAACGATGCGAATATCAACAAAGGTGAGTGGTTCAGCGGGCACAACGTGACTGGCACGACCGACCTTGCTTCGCTTGTCGCGCGCATAAATCCCGGGACCAACCCGCAAGGCGCAGCTGCAGATGAACCCTGGCGGATATACATCCTCGGGCTGGCCGACACGCAAGGCAATGCCGTTTCAAACCTCAACCTGTCAAAGCGCCGGGCCGAGGCTGTGAAAGAGAAGCTGTCGGGTAAAGTAGGCGGGTTACCAATAATGACCCTGCCTTTGGGTGAAGCAGGATGGCTGGCGGATACAGGTCTGCCGGATCAGGAAAGTGACGCAAATCATCGCAGCGCAACCGTGTATCTGTGCCCGCGGCAGATTCAGGTTGCAGAAAACAATGCTGGAAGGGACTTTCAATGACCATTGTCAAGATCAATCGCATAGCCAAGGAAAAGACCCAGCGCAAAAAGCTGACTCAGATCGGTGAAGTGACAATGCAGCACGGCCGCGGTTCGGGTGTCGATGTCAAAGAGTTCGACCTCCCCGATCAGCACATCATCGAAGCCGAGCTTGAAAACGGATTGATCCTGTTTCGGCGCGCGGATGATATTGGTGAAGTGAGCTCTGACCGCAGCGGATCCGGGGGGACTCAGCTTGTCCTACCGCAATCTCTGGACCAAGGCGCCAACTCGCGCGGGCTGGGTGCGTTTGCGGTGCGCACTTACCGGTTCTTTTCAGGCAGTGGTCTGGGCGAAAAGGCCGCTTATGCCACCGCGCGAAAGCTTGAGCAAAAACCGCGAGAATTGGACGGCTGGCCACGCAAACCCGCCTATCGCGACGAAGATGTGTTGCTGCCCTTGCTGCGCGACGGAGGTTTCGGAGAGATGGACGCCTCGTTGGCCACGCGCGATGGTGCTGAAATTCTCGTGCTGATCCACGGCACGGCTTCCAGCACCTTGGGTTCTTTTGGACCAATCGCTCATGGCAAATCCGATGGAACCCTATCCCCTGGGACAACATCGCGCACGCAATGGGAAAGGCTTTGCAAAAGATTCGAAGACCCAAAAGATGACAATGAAGAAAAGCGTTGCCTGATCTACGGATTCGAGCATCACACGCTGACACGCAGCCCCGTGCAGAATGCCATCGCGCTTTTGGAAGCGATTCCGCGCAACGCCAAGTTACACATCCTTTCCCATTCACGGGGCGGGTTGGTCGGTGAACTGCTGTGCCTGCTGCCGGACACGTTGGACAAGGATGATCTGGACCGATACGCGGACACCGGGCTGCCACGTGACGACCTGGAAAAGTTCAAGCAACTGATGGCATTCAAGGCTCCGCAAGTGCAGCAATTCGTGCGCGTTGCGGCACCGATGCAGGGCACGTTGCTGAATTCGGACCGTATCGACACGACCTTCTCGTTGCTGTTCAACCTCATGAAGATCGTACCGGGTGGGCAGAATGTACTGGCCGACGCGTTCCGCGAATTTGCCCGCGAATTTATCGCAACGCGCGAGGATGTCTCGGTTTTGCCGGGCTTGGCGGCAATGAGCCCCGAGTCCGCGCTGGTAGCGATCCTCAATCGGGCCAATCGCACCATCGAAAGTCCCTTGACTGTTGTCAGCGGAGATATCGAGCCATCCGGCATTCTCAAGTCGCTCGCCGTATTTGCGACGGATCTGTTCTATCGCGAGGATCACGACGTGGTGGTCCATACCCGTGCGATGCTCAAAGGTGTGCCGCGCAAACCAGACTTAAAGGTGTTTCCCGCGCAAGGCAGCGACGTGAATCACTTCAGCTACTTCTCCAACAAAATGTCGTCGACAGTGATAGTCGATGCATTGACTGGCATTGAGAACCCCAATCTTGAGTCGCGCGCGCCAGAGCCTGAGTCGATGGAATTAATCTCGGGCACTCGAGGATCAGGGGCTGACAAGCCGCTTGTGTTTGTGCTGCCGGGGATCATGGGTAGCCATCTGCGGGTCAAGGGGCAAGACACGCCGATCTGGTTCAATCTCCCTCGCATTCTGACCGGCGAGCTTAGAAAAATCACAAGCAAGGACGGCGAACCTATTGAAGATGTTGAACCTGCTGGCGTTCTCAAACGCTTTTACGGAGGGCTCGTACGGCATTTGAGCCGCAGCCACGAGGTTGCAGTCTTTGATTTCGATTGGCGCAAGCCGCTGCAGGAAGAAGCGGACCGGCTTGCCGCGCGCGTGCAAATGGAGCTCAGCAAAATTCCCAACGGGGAAACGCGTCCGATCCGATTTGTGGCCCACTCGATGGGTGGGCTCGTGGTGCGCCTGATGATCAACCGCCATCGCGAATTGTGGAAAAAACTGCGCAGCGATGCGGGCGGCGGGTCCACGCTTGTTATGCTGGGCACGCCCAATCGTGGATCGATGTCGATTGTCTGGGCCCTGATGGGGCTCGACAAGATGATCCACACGATCGATCGCATCGACTGGAAGCATGATGTGCCCGAACTGGTAAAGAAAATGGTCCCATTGCAGGGCATTCTGGAGCTGCTTCCCACAGACGGGGACGGAGCCTATTTCAAAAGGTCGACATGGCAGCAGTTGCGCAACGCAAAGGGCCCGAACTGGCCGTTACCCGAAAGCAAACGACTGAAAAATGCGGCCAAGACCTATGATGAACTTAAGCTGATACCCAATGATGCGCCCGCCATGAGCTATATCGCGGGCAATGCCGAGATGACCCCGGCCGCGTTGGACAGCACTACATTGAAGATGACAGGATCGCGACACGGTGACGGGCGCGTGCTGTGGCGCACCGGCCTGCTGCCAGATGTTTCCACATGGTATGCGTATGAAACCAGCCACGGCGACCTGGCGCGCGACAGGGATCTGTTCGGGCCAATCCTCGACCTGTTGCAAACCGGGCGTACAAACGGCTTACCACAGACACCGCCGGTTGAGCGCAGCGGTGCTCCGCTGTTCGAAGTAATGGAACCCGAACTGCTCTACCCGTCCAACGAGGACGCGGAAGCGGCGATCATCGGTGCCACGGGTGCGGATGATCAGGAAATTGATGCCGAGAAGCGGACTCCCTGCCAAGTGTCCGTCACCCATGGAGATCTGAGACTGCACAATAGTGTGGTGACCGTTGGGCGTTATGAACACGAACCGATGGAAGGTGTCGAGCGCGACATTGATGAACAGTTGGACGGACAATTGACACAACGTCGCGCGCTTGGGATTTATCCAGGGCAAGAAGGCACAGCCGAACTTTTCCTGCGCAAACAGCCCGTTGGAGAGTTTGCCACGGGGATCGACGGCGCCTTGGTCGTCGGCTTGGGCCGGGTCAGCGAATTGTCGCGGCGGCGCCTGTCGGTGACGCTGGCCAATGCCTTTGTCCTTTACGCATTACGCACGGGCCCTGTTGAGAAAGATGGAGCAAAGGCACTAACGACATTGCCAATCAGTTCCAACGACAGTCAGCTTTCAATTACCGATAGCGTGGAATCGATCCTTGTGGCGCTACAAAACGCGAATAATCGCTTGCCACGCGATCACAGGATCACGCATCTGACCATCCTCGAACTCTACGAGGACCGCGCCATCGAGGTCGGCTCAGCCCTGTCTCGGATGGAGCGCGAGGGGCGCTGGAAACAGGATTTCAAGATCGACTGCAACATTCGCAACGGCCTGGCAGGACGGCAGCGGTTCCGCTTTGGTCCAGATACAAGCGGTAACCGGCGCATGCAGATTACAGTGCCTGAAAATGACACCGAGAGCCTGGATTTCGTGGTGTTTGATCGCGGCGCGTTGGCCCAGAAGGTAACTACACGCGTCAAACGCAGCCGTGTAGACAGCCTGATCCACGAGGCCACTGCAAACAGCCATACGGGACCGGACACAGGCAAACTGCTGTATGAGTGGGTCATCCCCAAAGAGTTGCGCGCCAAAACCTCGGACAAACGCAACATGACATTGCAGGTCGACGAAGCCGCGGCAGCCTACCCATGGGAGATGTTGCAGGACAACTGGGCTGAGGGCGGCAAACCGGTTGCGGTTGAAGCGCAGGTAACCCGCCAGTTAATTCGCCGGCGCAGCGGTCTGGGGTCAAACATCGCCGCATCGCGCCGGGTTTTGGTGATCGGTGATCCGGTCAGCTTTTTCAGTGAACTGAAAGGCGCACAGGCCGAAGCCCGGCTTGTTGCCGACAAACTTGGCGCCAGCGGCTGGACGCAAGATATGGACGTACAAATCCGCGAGAACGTCGACGTCGAGCGCGCGCTTACATTAGAGGAGAACCAAATCCTGCATTTCGCCGGGCATGGTGTGTTCGAGTGGGGCGACAACAAACAGACCGGGCTCATAACAGGCAAGAAACGGGTGCTGGAACCCGCCTTCATCGAAAAGCTGCGCTATGTGCCAGAGTTCGTTTTCCTCAACTGTTGCTACGGTGGCGCCATCGGCATCGCGCCGGACATGGCAGAAATCTCGGACGAAGAGAGAGATCCGCACACTCCTCGGGCAGCACTGGCCAACCGTCCCGATCTCGCTTCGGGAATTGCGATGAAGTTCATCGAAGCTGGCAGTAAGGCCGTGATTGCCGCCGGTTGGGCTGTGAACGATGGTATGGCGCAGCTGTTTGCGACAACCTTCTACGACGCCTTCCTGAACGGATACAGTTTTGCCGAGGCTGTACGCCTGGCGCGGGCCAAGGTCTACGAGAAGGATCAAGATGGAAACACTTGGAGTGCCTATCAAACCTATGGCGATCCTGAGTTCAGATTGCAAAGAGGTGTGGGCGCGCATCGACCGGACTGGGTCAAGCCCGAGTTCGTTTCGCCCCGACAGGCAACATTGACACTGCGGTCGCTAAAACTTGACGCGCGGTTCGCGCCAACGGCTCAACAGACAACGCAGGTTGCCAAACAGTTCATGGAGACACTTCGGGTCGTCAACGGGCACAGCGAATGGAGCCGCAATCCCGAGCTGTTCGAGGCCATCGCTGATGTTTGCGCGGAATTGGGCGATTACAAAAGTGCCATTGAATATTACGAGAGAGCGGTACGCCGTTCGCCCCCGACCCTGTCGCTGAATGCCCTGGAAAACCTGATGTCCTTGCGGGTGCGCGTGGATACGCAAACCCGCATCGAGAAACAACAAGGTTCATCAAAAAGGGAAATTGAAAAGGCGCGCAAAAAGGAAGAAGAGACGATACGGGCGGCGATCGACTATCTGGTTCAACAGGAAAAAATCGCAGGAGAACGCAGTGCAGCCCTGCGCCAGACCCGGATCGGTGACGGATATCTGCGGCTGACGGCCTGCGCGTTTGTCGGTTCCCCTACAAAGGCAACCACCATTGATTATCTGGAACGGGCGCGCGGAGCCTATGACACTGCCGTAAACTTCGGGTTCCAGCTTCCCGAGTTCGACACAGCATACCCCCTGATCCGACGGGCGCTTGCAGACTTTCTTCTGTCTTGTGCATCCGACGGCAAACTGGGTCACTCCATTGATGAACTTATGCCGGTGGTAAATCGCGTGGCCCAAGACATAAAGGAAACCGACGCGCAACAGACGCAGTTCCAACGCCGCCGGCTGATTGCGGAAACCCGCCTCTTCGAACTTGTCTCGACGGACATATACAATGCCTCACTCAAGGGCGAGTTGCTTGATGTCTTTGGGCAGTTGTTTTTGGATGGCGGGTCCATCCGGCGACGCAGAGAAGTCGTGAGCGACCTCTACACCGTCGCCCAGTTGTTGTCCGAGGTCGGCAAGCAACGCACCAATCAGTTGGATACAACAGTTGGCGAAACGGTCAGGTCATTGGCGCGAGAGCTTGAGAACGGAATTCCAAAAGTCTCGGACTCAATTTTGAATTTAGCAGAGGAGATTTGACAATGAACGACCTGTTTGAAGGAAACGAATACGATTTTGTGGAAGGTGACTTGCTTCAGGAGGCGTTAAGGGGGGACTATTCCCGCAGTGACACGCCTGAGATGGTGGAATTCAGGGCATTTTTCGACACCCTGCCCAGCGAGTTTTTCACCGCAGACGAATTCATGGTTCTTGGCCCGTCCAACCGCCCCGGCGGAAGTTGTGAGGGCAAGAACGGTTTGGCACCGAAAAGCCTGTGGAACAATGTTAAGCCGCTTGTGAAGGCCATGAACCTGATCCGGAAGGAATTGGGTACTTCGGTTCAGATCACAAACTGCTTCCGCAGTGGACCCTACAACGCGTGCGTTGGAGGCGTACCTGGCAGCTTCCATTCAAGATTCCAGGCGGCGGATTGGATCTGCGGTGCGGGCAACTCTGCCACATGGGCGAGCGCGGCCAGAGCAGTCAGAGATGCCGGAGGGTTTTCAGGCGGCATCGGTATATACAACAGTTTTGTGCATGTTGACGTGCGCGGCTCAAACGCAGATTGGGACAATCGCAGTTAATCTGCTCGGTTGAATCTTTCTGAACTCAGACAGGGTCGTTAATATGCTTCGCACTGTGTGGAGTATCGTCGGATCAGCCATTCTTCCGCACAAAAAAGGGCGCCCATGGGGCGCCCCCAATTTTAAGCCTTTGGCAGGGCTTCAGCCATTGGCGGCAATAAGCTCGGACTGTGCAACGATGACTTCAGCCTGCTTGATCGAGGCGATATCAACCAGACGCCCTTTGTAAACGGTCGCACCTTCGCCGTTTGCCTTGGCCTGCTCCATCGCGGCAAGGATTTCCCGCGCCTCAGCGACGGCTTCATCGGATGGGGTAAAGACCTGATTGGCAAGGGCGATCTGTTTGGGGTGAATGGCCCATTTTCCCACCATGCCCAACGTAGCCGACCGTTTGGCCTGCGCAATATAGCCTTCGTCATCCGAGAAATCGCCAAATGGTCCATCCACAGGCAACACGCCATGTGTGCGGCAGGCAGCAACAATTGCGGCCTGCGCCCAATGCCATGGGTCAGACCAGTGTTTCTGACCTTCACGCAACATGTAATAGTTTTCCTGCGTTCCGCCGATGCCGGTGGTCTGCATCCCCATCGATGCCGCAAAATCCGCCGCACCTAGGCTCATCGCCTGCAGGCGGGGCGAGGATGCCGCGATTTCTTCGACATGCGCAATACCGGCGGAGGATTCGATGATCACTTCAAAACCGATTGGCTTGCTGCGACCCTTGGCGCGTTCGATGGCCGTGACCAGCGCGTCGACCGCGTAAACATCGGCCGCACAGCCGACCTTGGGGATCATGATCTGGTCCAGCCGATCGCCCGCTTGTTCCAGCAGATCAACGACGTCGCGATACCAATACGGCGTGTCCAGCCCATTGATCCGCACGGACATGTACTTGTTGCCCCAGTCGACCGTGTTAAGCGCCTCGATCACATTGGCGCGTGCGGTGTCCTTGTCGGACGGGGCGACCGAGTCCTCCAGATCCAGATTGATCACGTCCGCAGCAGACGCCGCCATCTTTGGGAACAGTTTGGTGTTCGAACCAGGCCCGAACAACTGACAGCGGTTAGGACGCGCAGGGGCGGCAGGTTGAATGCGAAAGCTCATCTGGACCTCTTTCGGGTAATGAAATTGCGATTTCGTTGTCTCATGGGGTATTAAATTGCGCATGCATGCGCAAGCACCTTTGTGCAAGTGCAGCATTGCCATCGCAGCATCTGTTGCCGATGCAGTGGTTTTGAGTGACTAAAGTTTAATCAGTTTGAAAACTTGAAAGATTTTTGCGCTGTTTTTGAGATTTGCGCAAAAATCTCCTGTCAGAGACCCCGGCGGCCGGGCAAAACGCGAAACGCTCGCCACGCCGGTTCAATAGTTTACGCCGGAATCAAAGGAGTGCATTGCAATGATCGAGACACCGTATCTGTTGTTTTTGGGCGATGCGCCCGACCAGCTGGCGGCGAAAGTGGCCCAGGGCATCAAGGACTGGCGCCCTGAAAATGCGGTTGGCCAGTTCCGCATGGACGGTTGCAAGGCCGATCTGGGCCTGAAGGACATGGACCTGATCGAAGCCCGCGAGGCCGGAGCAAAAACTCTGGTCATTGGCGTTGCCAACCGGGGTGGCGTGATCAGTCAGGAATGGAAAAAAGTGCTTGTGATGGCACTGGAGGAAGGCTTTGATCTGGCATCGGGCCTGCATAACCTGCTGCGTGACGAGCCCGATCTGGTGGCCGTAGCCGAGGCGACCGGGCGCAAGCTACATGACGTGCGCGTTCCGGATGTGGATTATCCAATTGCGAATGGCATCAAGCGCAAGGGCAAGCGTTGTCTGGCCGTTGGAACCGATTGCTCGGTCGGCAAAATGTACACCGCCCTTGCGATGGACAAGGAAATGCGCGCGCGTGGCATGAAATCGACCTTCCGCGCCACTGGCCAGACCGGCATCCTGATCACCGGTGACGGTGTACCGCTGGATGCGGTTATCGCCGATTTCATGGCCGGATCGGTTGAGTGGCTGACACCCGATAACGACGACGACCACTGGGATCTGATCGAAGGTCAGGGTTCCCTGTTCCATGTCTCGTATTCCGGTGTGACGATGGCGCTGATCCATGGGGGCCAGCCGGATGCCCTGATCCTGAGCCATGAGCCGACACGCGAGCATATGCGCGGTCTGCCGACCTATCAGCAGCCTACCCTGCAGGAATTGCAGGACATGGCACTGACGCTAGCGAAGGTGGCTAACCCGGACTGTCAGGTCGTCGGCATCTCGGTAAACACCCAGCATATGGGTGAAGCTGACGCCAAAGCATATCTTGAGAAAATCGAGGCCGAAATGAATCTGCCCGCGACCGATCCGTTCCGTTTCGGTTCGGACAAGCTGGTGGATGCGCTGGCCGCAATGTGATCTAAGCGGCGCGCCGGTGGCTAGGTTTTCTGCCTCCGGCGGCCGTATTTTGAACAAGAAGAAGGATGGCGCGTGTGCAGATAGAAGTCACCCGCGATGTATTTCGACTGGCGCAGGTATTCACCATTTCGCGCGGGTCGCGGACCGAAGCCAACGTATTGACGGTTCGGGTGTCCGGTGGCGCGCATCAGGGCTGGGGCGAATGTGTGCCTTATGCGCGGTACGACGAAACGCTGGCATCCGTCGAAGCAGAGATTGCCGGATTGCCCGAGGTGTTCACCCGTGAAGGGTTGATGGATCTCTTGCCTGCAGGGGCCGCCCGCAATGCCGTGGATTGCGCTCTTTGGGATCTTGAGGCGAAACGCGCAGGCAAGCGGGCATGGGATCTGGCGGGGCTTGCTGCTCCGGGGCCGGAAATTACCGCCTACACCCTGTCGCTGGACACACCCGAAGCAATGAGAGAACAGGCTGCGAAAAATGCGCACCGGCCTTTGCTCAAAATCAAGCTGGGTACACCGGATGACATGCCCCGACTTGAGGCAGTGCGCGCCGGTGCGCCCGACGCCCGTATCATCATTGATGCGAACGAAGGATGGTCTGCGGACGTCTATGCCGATCTTGCGCCGCATCTGGTGCGGCTGGGCGTGGCGCTGGTCGAACAACCCCTGCCCGCCGGCGATGACGAAGCCCTGATCGGGATGGAGCGCCCAGTGCCTGTCTGTGCCGACGAATCCTGTCATGATCGGACCAGCCTGCCCGCACTCAAAGGCAAATATGATGTGGTGAACATCAAACTGGACAAAACCGGTGGGCTGACCGAAGCGCTGAAACTGCGTGAGGCGGCTCTGGCCGAGGGGTACGGTATCATGGTCGGCTGTATGGTGGGCAGTTCGCTGGCGATGGCCCCTGCGACTCTGGTGGCGCAAGGCGCGACAGTAACCGACCTTGACGGCCCACTGCTGTTGGCCGAAGACCGCGACACCCCACTGATTTTTGACGACGCCGGTGTGCACCCGCCCATGGCGGCACTCTGGGGCTGAGGAGACATACATGACCCGAACCGTTTACGTGAATGGCGAATACCTGCCCGAGACCGAGGCCAGTATCTCGATTTTTGACCGTGGCTTTCTGTTTGCCGATGCCGTCTATGAAGTGACCAGCGTTCTGGATGGCAAGCTGATCGATTTCGAAGGTCACGCCGTGCGCCTGAAGCGTTCGCTGGATGAGCTGGACATGGCCGAACCGTGCAGCAACGAAGAATTGCTGGAAATTCACCGCAAACTGGTCGAGGTGAACGGCATCGAAGAAGGGCTTGTCTATCTGCAGGTAACCCGTGGCTCGGATGGTGATCGGGATTTTGTGTTCCCTTCGGCAGACACCAAGCCGAGCCTCGTGCTGTTTACACAAAACAAGCCGGGGCTGGCTGACAGCGCTGCTGCTCGTAAGGGTGCCAAGATCATTTCCATCGAAGACATTCGCTGGGGCCGCCGCGATATCAAAACGGTGCAGTTGCTGTATCCTTCGATGGGCAAGATGATGGCCAAGAAGGCAGGATGCGATGATGCGTGGCTGGTTGAAGATGGCTATGTGACCGAGGGAACATCGAACAACGCCTACTTCGTCAAGAATGGCAAGATCGTTACCCGCCCGCTGTCGAACGACATTCTGCACGGCATCACCCGCAAGGCAGTGCTGCGGCTGGCCGCCGAAGCGCAGATGGAAATTGAAGAGCGGTTGTTCACAATTGACGAGGCCAAGGAGGCGGATGAGGCGTTCACCACCTCAGCAAGCGCTTTCGTTATGCCCGTTGTCGAGATTGACGGCGCGCAGCTGGGTGATGGTACACCCGGCCCGATTTCCAAGCGGTTGCGGGAAATCTATATCGACGAAGGCCGTAAAACTGCGATCTGAGGCCAAAACGACCTCTGACTGACGAGAACAGACGATTTTGCAAACCTCCCGCTGGTAACCTGCCAGTGGGAGGTTTTCTTATGCGGCCATTCGAGGGAGTTCGGGTTCTGGACCTGACACATGTCTTTGCCGGTCCTTTCTGCGCATATCAGTTGGGGGTTCTGGGTGCCGAGGTCATCAAGATCGAACCGGTGGACCGCCCGGACATGACACGCGAAGAAGGTGCAGATAACGCCCTGAACGCAATGGGCATGGGATTGTCGTTTCAGGCTCAGGGCGGAAACAAGCGAACACTGGCACTGGACCTCAAATCGGACGAGGGTCAAAGCCTGTTTGAACATCTGGTCAAAACGGCAGATGTCGTAGTGCTGAACTATACCGCCCACGCGGTGGAAGAGCTTGATCTGGACTATGACAGGCTGGCCGCGCTGAAACCGGATTTGATCTACTGCCTGATCAGTGGCTTTGGCACTACCGGGCCAAAGGCGGATCACCCGGCATATGATGTCGTCATTCAGGCGTTCACCGGTGTCATGGCCGCAAATGGTGAAGTTGACAGCGATCCGGTGCGCATAGGCCCGGCGGTCATTGATTACGGCACCGGGGCGCAGGCGGCACTGGCGATTTCAGCCGCTCTGTACGGGCGGGCGCAAACCGGTCTCGGACGGCGAATTGACGTTGCGATGGCTGATTGCGCGCTGATGTTGATGAACTCTCATACCGCCACGACGCTTGCGACCGGCGTTGCACCCAGACCTCATGGAAACCATGACCCGTCGCTGGCCGGATATGCGACTTACGACACAGCAGACGGAACTTTGATGATCGGCGCATTTTCCAATGTCCAGATGGCACGCCTGATGTCGGCAATCGGCGAGGATGAAAGGGCCAGTGCCATATTGTCGACCCCGAGAACGGAAATCGGCGCCCGCCGGGAAGAAGACGCCGAAGTATTGACGCACGCCCTGCGGTCGAAGTCGGCGGCCGAGTGGGAAACCATTCTGAATGCGCACCACGTCCCTGCTGCAAGAGTGCGTGGTCTTGCCGAGGCGCTTCGCGAGGGTCAGGTTGCCTCTCGCAACGTCGTTCAGCAGGTTGACGAGGCGCGCTTTGCGGTCGCCGGGTTCGCCTACGATCACGGCAGCCCAATGCTGACCGACGCCCCGAGGGCGCACGGAGCCGATAGCCGATCCGTACTGGCAGAACTGGGAATCGACGCGGCCAGATTTGACGCCCTGGCCGCGGCTGGCGTAGTGTTCAGCCCTTCTTGAGTACGTTTTCCTCAAAGGCGACCTTGAATTCGGCCTGCTTTTCAGCGCTGGCTTCGGTCTGATAGTTGGCCTTCCATTCGTCCATGGTCATGCCATAGAAAACCTCACGCGCTGCCGCCTTGTCCATCTCGATGCCTTTTTCATTCGCAGCTTCCTGATACCACCGGGCCAGACAGTTGCGGCAGAACCCGGCAAGGTTCATCAGGTCGATGTTCTGGACATCGGTCCGGTCTTCCATCAGGTGTTTTTG
Source organism: Ruegeria sp. C11 (assembly GCF_056537725.1). Taxonomy (NCBI): domain Bacteria; kingdom Pseudomonadati; phylum Pseudomonadota; class Alphaproteobacteria; order Rhodobacterales; family Roseobacteraceae; genus Ruegeria; species Ruegeria sp. C11. The sequence continues at coordinate 528,471 of NZ_JBQFSB010000003.1, forward strand.
CAGACGGCGAAAGGCAGCGGCCTGAAGTTCAATTTCGGTTTGCTGGTCCATGAGCGTGGCTCCGCGTGAAATACTGTTGTCCTGTATCCGACCTAACAATCCAGACGTCTGGTTACAACAAACAGGAGGGACCCGAAGGTCCCCCGCATTTGGTATTTCTGCTGCCTATAGCGGCCTCAGGCCAGTTTCAGCGCCAGCCAGGGTATCAGGCAGAAGATGATCGTCAGTATCTTGTAGTTGGCCAGATACTTGAAATAGGCCTTTTTGACATCGGCCCGTTCCATCTGAAACATCCTGCCGTGTATGCCTGCAATCCAGTCCTGCAGCACCACAACCATCAGCGTGGTAAACAGCAAAATTGCAATGTTCAGGACCGTCATCCAGCCGAAGACGGTCGTCAGGAATTCCTGAGTCATGGTCGTCTCCTTTCCCCAATAATATGGGGTTCGACCTGTGCCCGCACAATAAACTGACGCCCGAAACCGGTCGAAATTGACCCCACGTTATGCTTCGCTATTGCCAAGGGCCTCTTGCAGAACCACGGCCAGCCGCTCAGCCCAGGCACGTTGCCCAGCGTGATCTGAAATCAGGTCATTCCGTATTTCAATCAACGCATTAGGCCGTCCATGGCTGGTGCAATGCTTGTCGATCGCATCTCCGGGCAGCACACCCGTATAGGGTTCATTCACACCAACACACAGGTCGCCTTCGGCCTCAAGCCGGTGAATCAGCGGTCGGGAAAACCGCTCATCCGCAGTGTGCAGAACACCAATGTGCCACGGACGCGGATCGCGGCCCCGCAATTGGCGTGTGAACGAGTGCATAGATACGACAACCGCATGAGGCAGAGCGGCCATTCGCCCCAATGCGTCGTGATAGGGGCGATAACACATGTTCAGCCGCCGCTCCCGCTCTGCCGCATCAGCGTGGCGGTTTCCAGGGATGATCGAACCGTCATAAAGCTTCATCAGCAGGGTTGGGTCGTCTTCGCCCCGGTTCGGATCGATCACAAGTCGCGAGAAGTTGGCCGCGATAACCGGTGCATTCAGTATCTCGCCCAGATGCTTCGATACCTCATAGGCCCCGACGTCATAGGCGATGTGGCGCTCCATATCCTCACGCGGCAGGCCCAGATCCCCTCCGTTAACTTCCGGCGGAACCGTGTTGGTCGCGTGATCGCAGGTAATCAGCCAGCGGGACGGCCTGTCCTCGCCGTGAATAAAGAATGGAGTGTATGTCATAAGCCTGTCATCTAGTTTGTCGCAGGTGTAGGGCAGTTGTCTGGAAAAGGGAATTGCGCAATAAGCAGACCGGGGCGCTGTTTGCGATAACAGCGATAAATTGAGGAGAGCAAGGCCAATGCGACGCCTGAGAAATGTGAAAATCGTGGCGACGTTGGGTCCGGCGTCCGAAAGTTATGAAATGATCCGGGCACTGCACGAGGCCGGGGCAGACGTTTTCCGTCTGAACATGAGCCACGGCAGCCACGACGAGATTCGGGAAAAGCACCGGATCATCAGGCAGGTGGAAAAGGATCTGGACAGTCCGATCGCCATACTGGCTGACCTGCAAGGCCCCAAATTGCGCGTTGGTGTCTTTGTAAATGATACAGAGGACCTCGAAGTGGGCGCTGCGTTCCGTCTTGATCTGGATGAAACGCCTGGCGATTCAACTCGCGTCTGCCTACCGCATCCTGAGATTTTCGAGGCGCTGGAGCCTGGCGCGCATCTGCTGGTCAATGACGGCAAGATCAGTCTGCTGGTGGAAAAATGCGGACCTGATTTCGCGGATTGCAAGGTGGAAATTGGCGGCACGATTTCGAACCGCAAGGGGGTGAATGTACCGGATGTTGTACTGCCGCTGGCCGCACTCTCTGAAAAGGACCGGGACGATTTGGAATTTGTCTGTCAGCTGGGTGTCGACTGGCTGGCGCTGAGCTTTGTACAGCGTGCGAAAGACGTGTTCGAGGCGCGCGCGCTGGCCGATGGCCGCGCGGCGATCCTGTCCAAGATTGAAAAACCCGCCGCGGTCGAAGCATTCAACGAAATTCTTGATGCCTCCGACGGGATCATGGTGGCGCGCGGTGATCTGGGCGTAGAACTGCCGGTGTCCGCCGTACCACCAATTCAGAAACGACTGGTGCGCCGCTGCCGCGCGGCCGCCAAGCCGGTGATCGTGGCGACCCAGATGCTGGAAAGCATGATCGAAAGCCCGATGCCAACCCGTGCCGAGGTGTCCGACGTGGCCACGGCCATCTATGAAGGTACGGACGCAATCATGCTCAGCGCCGAGTCCGCCGCGGGGTCTTATCCGATCGAAGCGGTGCAGACCATGGACAAGGTGGCTGTCGAGGTCGAGGCCGATCCGAACTATACTCAGATCATCACCGCCTCAAGGACGGCCAAGGGCACGACAGTTGCCGACGGCATCGTCGCTGCTGCGCGTGAGATTGCCGAAAAGACGGATATCAAGGCAATCTGCTGTTTTACGCAAAGTGGCACGACCGCCCTGTTAACCGCACGAGAACGCCCGGGCGTGCCCATCATTGCGATGACATCCCTTAAAGGCACGGCACGACGTCTGTGCCTGAGCTGGGGCTGCAACTGCGTGATGACCCCGGAACTTGAGCGATTCAAAAGCGCGGTGGTCAATGCGGCGCGCGCTGCACGGGCCGGAGGGTTCGCAGGGGATACGGATCAGATTGTCGTTACGGCGGGTGTCCCGTTCAATGTCCCGGGCACCACGAATATCCTGCGCGTTGCGCCTTGCGACGAAAGGTTGATCTACAGCACCGATCCAGAGTAATTCGAGCGCTGTTTCTGTGCCTTTGGAAAAGAATCCTGCCTTTACCTCTTGCCAGTTGGCCAAGACTTGCGTAAACGGCGCCTCTGATCGCGTGACCGGCCAATGTGGCATGCCGAGTCGCGTTTAGTACCGAACCCCGAAAGGAGACGGAAATGCCTAAGATGAAGACCAAATCGAGCGCCAAGAAGCGCTTTAAGGTGACTGCGACCGGTAAGGTCCTTGCTGGCCAGGCCGGCAAACGTCACGGCATGATCAAGCGGACCAAGAAATTCATCCGCGATGCCCGTGGCAACACCACTCTGTCCGCCCCCGACGCCAAGATCGTCAAGGGCTACATGCCCTACGACCGCTAAGAGGAGATACCGATATGTCCCGCGTTAAAGGTGGAACCGTAACTCACGCCCGTCACAAGAAGGTCATCAAGGCCGCCAAAGGTTACTATGGCCGCCGCAAGAGCACCTTCAAGGTTGCCCGTCAGGCCGTCGATAAGGCCAACCAGTACGCAACCCGCGACCGTAAGAACCGCAAGCGCAACTTCCGCGCTCTGTGGATCCAGCGCATCAACGCTGCTGTCCGTTCGCATGACGAAGCACTGACATACTCCCGCTTCATCAACGGCCTGAACCTGGCCGGTATCGAAGTGGACCGCAAAGTTCTGGCCGACCTGGCCGTGCACGAACCGGAAGCGTTCGGCGCGATCGTCGCCAAAGCACAGGCTGCTCTGGCTGCCTGATCCTCTTTCGAGAGACAGTGATTGAAAGGTCGTTCCTTTGGGAGCGGCCTTTATTTCGTTGTTAAAGAACGCTATTCGCGTTGGCTTTGTTCAGGTATTTCCGATCTCAGCCTAAGCTGAATTTTCCCAGGTAACCGGGTCCAATCGGAACAGCTTGGCCAGCTCCTCGTAAACTGCCGGTACCTCAGCTTTCAAAGCCGAGGGTCTTTCGAAAAACACTTCCACGGCAACCGCGAAAAACTCTTCATGACCTACTGCGCCATAGGCGTCGATTATTGTCCTTTGCCCGCATTCAACCGCCCGGACATGGGCGTCATAGGCTGTCAGAAACACATGCTCCCATTTTGAATAGCTCTGCCCCTCACTCAACACGGGAACTCCGTCGGTGTGGCCGGATAAGTCGTCTATTTGATGCGCAAATTCGTGAAACACGACGTTTTGTCCATCTCGGTCGTTCAAGGCCCCTTGCCTGCTATGCGCCCAGGACAAAACAACTGGACCGCGCCCCCAGCTTTCTCCGGTGCGAACAACTTCCTGTTCCGTAACAACAAAGCCCGAATGTCTGCTTTGCCGGGACTTGAAGGCATTTGGATAAATGAGAATGGTCGTCAGATGATCGTACCACAAGTCACTGTTGACAATGAGAAGGCACGCCTGAGCAGAAATGGACAGTTCCATTTCTTCGGTAACCTCCAACCCATTGCAGCCGACAAAGTTCACCTGCTCGAGAAACAGATTCACTTTGCCGTCAAGATTTCCGCGCAAGTTCGGCGGAAGCCTACGGATCAAAGGAACCTGCGTTTCAACGATGGCGCGTTGCCGGTCTGAAAGCGGGGTGGAAAGCAACTGCGCGCGAGTGCGCTGTTTCGACCAATAGCGGTACCCAAAATAGCCTAGGGCCAAAAGAAGAACTGCGATGAAAATTGTCATGGACAGACACTACTGCGGTCAGCTGGGACTGGGAATGATATTCTCCTAAGACAGACCGATGTCGGTTGCTGGCAGAGCTTCATACACCGGTTGAACGTCCAAGCCAGTACCACCTGAGATGCCATACTTCAGGCTCTTCTGGTGCAACAAAAAACCGGCGCTGTGCGCGCCGGTTTCAAATTGTCTAAATTGCCAAGCGAGTGTCAGCCAAACACACGCCCCAGCGCGCCGTCGACCGCGTCTGTAATTTGGTCGATGTCATCTGGTGTCGCGATCAGGGCGGGTGAGAAGCACAGGGTGTTGTTGCGGCCCGGCAGCGACCGGTTGGTGACGCCGATGATAACCCCCTGGTTCATACAATCCGCCACAACTGCCTGTGCCAGCTTTTCATCCACCGGCTCTTTGGTTGACCGATCCGACACCAGTTCGGCCCCCAGGAACAGGCCTTTGCCGCGCACGTCGCCGACGACTTTGTGCTTTTCCATCAGCGCCTGCAGGTTGCCCATCATGCGCTCGCCCATGTTGGTGCAGTTCTGCAGCAGGTTCTCGTCCTCGATGATCCGCATGTTCTCGATCGCTGCTGCCGGTCCGGCGGTGCAGCCACCAAAGGTCGAAATATCGCGGAAATAGTTCAGCGGATCAGAGGTGTCGTCCTTGAACATGTCAAAGACTTCTTCGGTGGTCACCATGCAGGCAATCGCGGCGTAACCCGAGGCGACGCCTTTGGCCATGGTCACAAAGTCGGGCTTGATGCCGTATTGCTGATAGCCGAACCAGGTGCCGGTACGTCCCACACCACAAACAACCTCATCGATATGCAGCAGGACATCGTACTTCTTGCAGATTTCCTGCACACGCTCCCAATAGCCTGCGGGCGCTTCGATCACGCCGCCACCAGCGGTAACCGGTTCAAGGCACAGTGCGCCGACGGTTTCAGGGCCTTCGCGCAGGATCACCTCTTCGATGGCATCCGCCGCTGCCTGACCAAAGGCCTCGCCCGACAGGTCCTCTTTGCCCAACTCGTGCTTGCGGTATTCCATGCAATGGGGCACGCGCACGAAATCAGGTGCAAAGGGGCCGTATTGCGCGTTCCGCTCGTCCTGACCGCCTGCCGACATGGTCGCAAGGGTCGAGCCGTGGTAGTCGCGGTCACGATAGAGAATCTTGGTCTTTTTGCCGCCATAGCGCTTGTGCGCAATCTGGCGAACCATCTTGAAGGCTTTCTCGTTCGCCTCAGAACCGGAATTGGTGTAGTACACCCGGCTCATGCCCGGCATCTTGTCGATCAGTTTTTCAGCAAAGATCGAACCGGGGATTGAGCCTGCGGAATTGGCGAAATAGCACAGCTTCATCAGCTGGTCGTACACCGCCTTGGCAATGGATTCGCGGCCGTAGCCGACGTTGACGGTCCAGACGCCCCCCGAGACAGCGTCGAGATGCTCCTTGCCCTTTTGATCCCAGACACGCATGCCTTTACCTTCGACAATGATGCGCGGATCATTGGTTTCAAAGGGCTTATGCTGGATCAGGTGATGCCAGATATGGGCGCGGTCGGCCTCGACCACGCGGGAAAGATCGTTTTCGTTGAACGTGCCGTCCATGACATGTCCTTTCAAAGTGAAGTGTTGCGCTGAACTCGGGGCGTGCTCTGTCCGGGCAAGCAATTTTCCATGACTCAGATCAGCGCGAAAGGCCAGTATTAGATAGGGCCAGATGGGCTGATCGCGTATCTCCAGTCCAAAACGGACTAGTATTACTACGGATTTATTTCAAACACTTCTTTGTGCTCTATGCGCCAACACGATCTGGGAGGAATGGCAGATGACTTCGACCAACATTTACGATCGCCATCTGGGCAAGAATCAAGCCAACCACACACAGCTTTCTCCGCTAAGCTATATCGAGCGGACCGCAGCCGTGTATCCCGATTATGAATCGGTGGTGTATGGCCAGCGCAGGTACACCTGGGCGCAAACCTATTCGCGTAGCCGACGTCTGGCCAGTGCACTGGCCGGGCGCGGCATCGGGCGGGGAGATACGGTTTCCATCATCGCAGCCAATATCCCGGAAATGTACGAGGCGCATTTTGGTGTACCGATGGCCGGAGCGGTCCTGAACGCCATCAACACGCGCCTCGACGCAACGATCATCGCGTTCATTCTGAACCACGCCGAAGCCAAGGTTCTGCTTGTCGATCCCGAGTTCTCGGGTGTTGTGCAGGACGCATTGAAGCAGGTCGAGAGGCCGGACCTACTGGTGATCGATATTGAGGATGCCAGCTTTGACGGCGGCGAAAAACTGGGGGTGCTGACCTATGACGCACTGCTGGCCGAGGGCGATCCCGAGTTTGAGTGGTCGCTGCCAGCGGACGAATGGGATGCGATTTCTCTGAATTACACCTCAGGCACGACCGGCAACCCCAAGGGGGTTGTTTACCACCATCGCGGGGCGGCTCTGAATGCGACCTCGAACATTCTGGACTGGGGTATGCCGAAGCACTCGGTCTATCTGTGGACGCTGCCGATGTTTCATTGCAATGGATGGTGTTTCCCCTGGACGATGGCGGCCAATGCAGGTGTGTCGATCTGTCTGCGCGCGGTACGGGACGAGCCGATTTATCGCGCCTTCCACGATGAAAAGGTCACGCATTTCTGTGGCGCCCCGATCGTGCTGAACATGCTGGCAAACGCGCCCGATCACCTGAGGGATTTCGATCATGAGATCAAGGTGATGACAGCAGGTGCGCCGCCCCCTGCCGCTGTCATCGAAAAGATGGAGGGGATGGGGGTCGCGGTCACTCATGTCTATGGTCTGACCGAGACATACGGCCCATCAGTCGTCTGTGCATGGAAAGATGAATGGGACGCCAAAGAGGCCGAAGAGCGTTCGGCGCTGAAAGTACGGCAAGGGGTGAAATACGTTGCCTTGTCCGGTCTCATGGTTGCCGATCCCGAAACCCTGGAACCGGTCCCCGCTGACGGTGAAACCATGGGCGAGATATTCATGCAGGGCAACATCGTGATGAAAGGATACCTCAAGAATCCCGACGCCACGGACAAGGCCTTCAAAGGGGGGTGGTTTGCCTCGGGCGATCTGGGGGTTATGCATCCTGACGGGTATATCGCGCTCAAGGACCGGTCCAAGGACATCATCATTTCGGGGGGCGAAAACATCTCGTCAGTCGAGGTTGAGGGCATCCTTTACAAGCACCCGGCAGTGATGGAGGCGGCAGTGGTCGCCCGTCCGGACGAAAAATGGGGTGAAACCCCATGCGCTTTCGTCGAACTGAAACCCGGCAAAGAGACAACCGAGGCGGAACTGATAACGTTCTGCAGGGACAACATGGCCCACTTCAAGGCACCTAAGACCGTCGTGTTCGGAGCATTGCCCAAGACGTCTACGGGTAAGATTCAGAAATTCGCCCTGCGGGACCGGGCGCGGGCGCTTTGATCGGATACTGAAAACAAACAGGCCGCTCAAAGGGCGGCCTGCTTTGTAGGTTCAGCGATCGAAAATCGACAAATCCAGATCCAGCATCTCGCCCATCCAGAAGGCCCTGTCACGGTGATCTTCAAGGTGCTGTCCGGTTTCGGGGTGGGTGAAAACGGTCAATCCCTGCCGGTTCAGCAAAAGCCAGGGTATAACAGCGTCAAATGCGTCGGCGTCGAACCCTAGCTGGCAGCTCCATCGGGGATGAGGGCCGACATTGCGGGCGTGCATCCGGCCCATCTGAACGGGAAACAGGCGAGCGGCATCTTCGCAAACCTGCTGCGCAGTATCCTGCGTATCAGCGCCGAAATAGACGTGGGCGTGGTATCCGGTGATTTCGGGCATTCGAACCTCTTACGGTGACTGCCCGAAATTTAAGGTGGCCGGACGGCGATGAACACATCCATCCGCAAACATAATATGTGCGCCCGTTCAGGCGGGTGCGTGCATATCTGGATGCGCTGCAACAAAAGCCGGATGTTTGGCACAAGCGGCTTCGGCACGCAGAAGTTTTGGCATGTTGGTCAGGTCCACGTCCCACCGCCGGGCGTTATACATCTGTGGCATCAAACAGATATCGGCCAGTCCCGGTTTTGAACCAGTGCAAAAGGGCGCCTGATCAAAGCCGCTCAGCAGGGTTTCAAAGGCCAGCAACCCCGGGCGAATGAAATGCCGCATCCAGTCGCCGGGCATTCCTTCGGTTCCACCACTGAGGTCGGTTGCATATTTGGCCACCTGCAGGTTGCAGACAGGGTGTATATCCACAGCAATGGAATGGGCCAAAGCCTGTTCACGGGCCCGCGCGGCCGGGGATTCGGACAACAGGCCCAGCCCCCGCGTTTGGTCCAGATAGTCGAGTATCGCCAGTGATTGCGTCTGCCTTTGGCCGTCGATTTCCAGAACAGGTACAAATCCCTGAGGGTTCAAAGCTAAATGAGCGTCGGATTTCTGCTCTCCGCTGACCAGATCAACAACAACTGACCGGTAGGCAATCCCGGCCAGATTCAGCGCGATCCGAACGCGATAACTGGCCGAAGACCGCCAGTAGTCATAGAGCACGACGTCGCTCATTTAATCTTCCCCGAATGCAGTAAGGCAACCGACGTCTGCCGGTTGCCAGTTTCGAACAGTTTGGTTGCCTCAGAGGTTACTCAGTTCCTTTGCATGCAGCCAGTCTGCATGTTTGGGGGCCTTTTTCGTCTTTGACCACTCTTCCAGCATGTCCCACTTCACCTCGTTCAGCTTGTCCAGCATCGCTTGTTCTTCTGGGTCCGGGCAGGCCAGTTCGACACGATGCCCGTTCGGATCGAAGAAGTAGATCGAATGAAAGATCGAGTGATCTGTGACGCCAAGAACCTCAACACCGTTGGCTTCCAGATGATCCTTGAACGCAATCAGTTCTTCACGGTCTTTTACCTTGAAGGCGATATGCTGCACCCATTTGGGGGTATTCGGGTCGCGACCCATTTCGGGCTTAGTCGGCAACTCAAAGAACGCCAGAACATTGCCATTCCCCGCATCCAAAAACAGATGCATGTAAGGGTCAGGTTCGTGGGTTGAGGGGACATGATCCTCGGCAATCGCCAGAATGAAGTCCATATTCAGCATCTTGCCGTACCACTCGACCGTTTCCTTGGCGTCCTTGCAGCGATAGGCAACGTGGTGAATCTGTTCAATTTTCATTGGGTTTACTCCTGTTTCAGGGCCGCTGCATTAATTGCCTGGCTCAATACTGCGCGATCACCAATGTGATTGGCGAGCACCAGTACAAGCCGGGCGTTCAGGGCATCACTGTCCGCTTTCTCCAGCCCCTCATGGGCCGCCAGTAGATCGGCATAAAAGTCATCCGCGCCGTCGATATTCGGTGTCAGGATCAGATCGGTCATGTGCTCTTACTCCTTGCCGGTGGCCCGGCGGATCGCATGCCGGAACGAGTTTTCTTCGAAAGTGTCACGCCGCGCCGCCACGTGCTGGTCCGGACGGATCAGATAAACGGCGCTTGTGGCGTCACCTAGATACCGGCGCTTCAGCTCCAGCGTCGGATCATCCTTGACGGAAAGGGCAAGGCGCGTGACTTCGATGCCATCTTCTTCGATGACGTCCGGTGCATCCGCGTCAATCGTGAGCAGTGTGAACTTACCCGCCAGCTTGGGCAGCAGGAACTCATCGCCCAGCGGGGCATCGGGGCAGGCAGAACCCGGCCTCGTCCTTGCGGGCCCGTTCAGAGCGTCCGCCGAGTTCAGCGGCGAGCCGTCATAAGTACAGGGCACGCTAAGACGACCGGAATTCACCAATGGGCGAGCGAATTCATAGTGTTCACTGAGGTCCAGAACCGCATCCCGAAGAACGCGCGACATTTCGGATTTCGGAGTGATGAAATCGGTCGAGCGGGTCGAATTCAGAATATTCTCGTCCGCACCGTGAATGCGCTCGGCATCATAACTGTCCAGCAGGCTTTCCGGGGCCTTGCCGTCCATCACCAGCTTCAGTTTCCAGCACAGATTGTCGGTGTCCTGCAGCCCTGAATTTGCACCACGGGCCCCAAAGGGTGAAACCTGATGTGCGCTGTCGCCTGCAAAGATCACGCGACCATGGCGGAATTTTTCCATGCGGCGGCACTGGAATGTGTAGATCGAAACCCATTCCAGTTCGAACTTCACGTCTTCGCCCAACATCGCTTTGAGGCGGGGAATGACGTTTTCGGGCCGCTTCTCGCGTTCCTTGTCGATATCCCATCCCAGTTGCAGGTCAATCCGCCAGACCCCGTCCGGTTGCTTATGCAACAATGCCGACTGGCCTCGGTTGAAGGGCGGGTCGAACCAGAACCAGCGCTCGGTTGGAAAATCGGCGTCCATGATCACGTCCGCGATCAGAAAGTTGTCTTCGAACACGCGGCCGACAAAATCCTTGCCCAGCATGGCCCGGGTTGGTGACCCTGCCCCGTCGCAGGCGATCAGCCAGTCCGCCTCGACCGTGTAGGAACCTTCGGGCGTTTCCACCTCAAGTTTCACATGATCGGGATGAGTACCAATGGCTTCGACCTTGTTGCGTCCCCGGATTTCAATCGGGGCTCCTCCGGCCTGCAATTCACGGACCCGGTTCACCAGATATTCTTCAAAATAGTATTGTTGCAGGTTGATGAACGCCGGGCGTTGGTGGCCCTCTTCGGGCAGAAGGTTGAAACCATAAACCTGACGGTCGTCGAAAAAGACCTTGCCAAGGTTCCAGACGACGCCCTTGTCCACCATTGGCTGCCCGCACCCCAGCCGATCCAGGATTTCCAGCGGGCGTTTGGCAAAACAGATCGCGCGGCTGCCAAAACTCACTTTGTCATTATCGTCCAGAACCAACACTTCGACACCTTGTTGCGCAAGGTCGATGGCAGCGGCGAGACCGATTGGCCCTGCACCGACCACGATCACCTTGTGCCGAACCGGCGCAGATGCGTCCTGATCCGCGCTGTGTTCGTAGGCATAGAGTGGAACTTCAAAGATCTTGTTCATGGGCCCTCCCCCGATGCTCATGCGCTCAGGGCGCAAATCTCCTGTCCTTCGCCGCGCTGGCGCCAAAGGTTCTGGTGTATCGTTTCATTGTTTCATTCGGGGCAACACGATCTGGATCAAAGTCGCCCCGATTCATCAGCCCTGCAGGGCCTCCCACATTTCCAGATCACGCTGGGCGGTCCAGATGCGGGGTGTGTCTATGCCGCGTGCTTCGTCATAAGCGCGGGCGACGTTGAATGGCAGGCAGTGTTCATAGATCGCGTAATCGGCGAACTTCGGATCACATTCTGCGCGCACGGCATCCCATGCCTCTTTCAGCGATCCACCGCGCGCCGCAACCTTTGCCGCCGGGCGATAGGTGCTTTCAACAAAGTCACGCGTGTTCTCAATGGCGGCGTTGACCATGTCCTTGCCAACCAGCGCATCACCCCGGCCAGGCGCGATCGCATCAACGTCAAACCACTTGATTTCGTCCAGGGTATCGCCCCAGTCATTGAAATGACCGTCGCCGCAATAGCAGGCCGAGTGGTATTCGACGATGTCGCCGGTGAACATCACGTTCTGGTCCGGCACATGGATGACAATGTCCCCTGCCGTATGCGCACGGCCCAAATGCATCAGGTCGACCCGGCGATTACCCAGATAGATAGTCATCGTGTCGCTGAACGTGGTTGTTGGCCAGGTCAGGCCGGGGATACTCTCATGCCCTTCGAACAGGCGAGGAAAGCGCTGGAATTCGCTATCCCAGTCCTCCTGCCCGCGTTCCACGACCATGGCGCGGGCCATGTCGGACATGACGATCTGCTGTGCACCGAAGGCACTGGCACCCAAAACGCGCACCGCGTGATAGTGGGTCAGCGCCACATGAGTGATCGGCTTGTCGGTCACTGAACGCACACACTCGATCACCTTGTTCGCCAGTCGAGGTGTGGCCTGCGCTTCCACAATCATAACGCTGTCATCGCCGATGATGACGCCCGAGTTTGGATCGCCCTCAGCCGTGAAAGCATACAGTCCCTCGCCGACTTCGGTGAAGGATATCTTCTTTTCCGTCATGTCCCCCTGGGACGCAAATGCTTTGGTCATGGTGATTTCCTTATCGTGCGTAGGGGTTTTCAAGTGCAGGCAGAACGGTGCCCGTGCAGTCACCGAAGCCGATTGTATAGCCGTCACCTTTGGCAGCACCTTTCAGGGTCAGCGTATCGCCATCTTCGATGAAGGACCGAGCCTCACCCGTGTCCAGCGTCAACGGCTCCTTGCCCCCCCAGCTGAGTTCCAGCAGCGATCCGCGCTCGGGCTTGGTCGCCCCGGAAATGGTGCCGGACCCCAAAAGGTCGCCTGCATTCATCGGGCAGCCTGACGTCGTATGGTGGGCGAGTTGTTGCGCGGCGGAATAGTACATTTCCCTATAGTTGGTACGCGCAATTGTGGTCGCGTCTTTCCCGTCCGGCGCCATGGTGATTTCAAGGTCGATGTCATAGAGCATCGGACCACAGTCCTTGAGGTGATCCAGCAACTCGAACTCGCGTTCGGGAGTGTCACAGCGAAACGGCTCCAGCGCCGCCTTGGTCACGATCCACGGGCTGATTGAGGTGGCGGTGGCCTTGGCCTGAAAGGGACCAAGAGGTTGGTATTCCCATGCCTGAATATCGCGGGCCGACCAGTCGTTCAGCAGAACGTAGCCAAAGATATTATCATCAGCTTCCTGCACCGATATCGGTCCGTCGGACGGCGTGCCGACAATTGCGCCCATTTCCAGTTCGATGTCGAATCTGCGGCAGGGCAAAAACGCAGGCAGATCATGGTCAGGTGACTTGAGCTGTCCCCAAGGTCGGCGGACATCCGTACCAGAGACGACAACTGACGAAGCACGACCATTATAGCCAATCGGAATATGCAGCCAGTTGGGCGGCAGTGCATTTTCAGGCCCACGGAACATGGTACCGACGTTGAATGCATGGTTCCGGCCTGCATAGAAATCAGTGTATTCGCTGACCGCAAAAGGCATATGCAATTCGGCGTCAGTCATCGGCACAAGCAACGGTTCAACCTTGTCCTGTTCCGGCGAGCCTTCTGAAAGCAATGCGATCAGCCGGTCACGCAGCGCCGCCCAGACGGCAGGACCTTCTTCCATCAACTCGTTCCAGAAGGGCACGTCGAACAGAGGATAATCGGCCAGCGAAATGAGACCTGCGGCCTCTGCCTCGGTAACATCAAGGATCATGTCTCCGATGGCGACACCACAACGTGGATCGGACCCGGCGGTCGAAAAGACGCCATAAGGCAGGTTGTTCAGCGGAAAGGGGTGGTTCGCATCGTTGGCCGAAGCCACCCAGGATTTCATTAACGGCATGTTACGTCCTTAATCAGTCGCGGATATAAGCCCGCTAAATTGGGTTATTGGGCGGAGCGCAGCGATTTCAGCCCTAGAAGCAGGGCCGCCACGATCATGAAGCTGCCACCGATCCAGTCCAGCCACAGCCGTGCGGATCCTTTCAGGCGGCTGGCCAGCCAGCTTGCGCTGCCGCCATAGACCGTCAGGAAAAGCCCGTCGATAGCCAGGTAGGTTGCCGACAGAATTGCGAATTGCGGCCAGAATGGTTGTGCGCCGTTTATGAACAAAGGGAACAACGCGGCAAAGAACACAACAGCCTTGGGGTTCGCAGCAGAGGTTACAAAACCTTGCATCCACAGTGCCTTGCGGCTGGCCAGTTTCGCGGATTGCGAAGTCTTGCTTTCGGCCTTCAGAATTGTGCGGAGGCCAAGAAACACAAGATACGCCACGCCGAGCCACTTGATGACCGCCAACGCCGCACCAGAAGTTGCAATCAGTGCCGCAAGGCCAAGACCTGCTGCCAGCATCTGTAACAGGTTTGCGGTCAGGTCACCGGCTGCTGTGAACAGGCCACGCGGCAACCCGTTAGCAGCCGAATTGGACAGCATCAGCAACTGGCTTGGTCCCGGTGTACTCATCAGCAGCAGGACCGTAGCGACGTATGTGATCCAGATATCAAAGCTCATGATACGCTCATTTCTTGCCCGGAGTTCCGTCGAATTTCTTCTCAAGCGTTGTCCAACAATCGATATAGTCGTCCTGCAGTGGCGCTTCGTTGGCTGCAAACGCGGTCAGATGTTGCGGGAAGCGGGTCTCGAACATGAACGACATCGTGTTTTCCAGCTTGTCCGGTCCAAGGTTCGAATTCGATGCCTTTTCAAAGGCTTCCTTGTCCGGTCCATGTGGCAGCATCATATTGTGCAGGCTCATCCCGCCGGGAACGAAACCCTGCGGTTTGGCATCGTACTGACCATAGATGTTCCCCATCAACTCGGACATGATGTTCTTGTGGTACCATGGCGGGCGGAATGTGTCCTCCATCACCATCCACCTTTCGCGGAACAGCACGAAGTCGATATTGGCGGTTCCCGGTTGCCCCGAAGGTGCGGTCAGCACGGTAAAGATCGACGGATCGGGGTGATCGAACAGGATGGCCCCGACAGGACAATATGTGCGCAGATCGTATTTGCAGGGCGCATAGTTGCCATGCCAGGCAACCACATCCAGCGGGCTGTGCCCAATGCTGGTGGTATGGAACTGTCCGCACCATTTTATGGTGACGGTCGACGGCACTTCGCGGTCCTCGAACGCGGCAACCGGCGTTTTGAAATCTCGCGGATTGGCCATGCAGTTGGCGCCGATTGGGCCCCTGCCCGGTAATTCGAATTTCTGGCCATAGTTTTCACAGACGAATCCACGAGCCGGACCTTCCAGAACTTCGACGCGATAGAGCAGTCCGCGCGGAATAATCGCGATTTCCTTGGGCTCCAGATCAATAATGCCAAGCTCGGTCGCAAAGCGCAGGCGCCCTTCTTGTGGGACAACCAGCAATTCGGAATCGGCCGAATAGAAATAGTCGTCCACCATGGATTCAGTGACGAGATATATGTGGCTGGCCATTCCGACCTGGGTGTTCACGTCACCTGCCGTGGTCATGGTACGCATGCCGGTCAGCCAGGTCAGCGACTCGTCCGAGTGCGCAACCGGGTCCCAGCGGTATTGGCCAAGGCTGATTACGTCAGGATCGACGCAGGGCGCAGATTTCCAATAGGGCAGATCGATCTTTTCGTAGCGGTGCGAGTGCTTGACCGATGGACGAATGCGATAGCACCAGGTCCGTTCAGGATGCGTTGCTGTAAAGGCCGTACCGCTCAGCTGTTCACCATACAGTCCATAGTTACATTTCTGAGGGCTGTTCATGCCCTGCGGCAGAGCACCGGGCAAAGCCTCGGTTTCGAAGTCGTTTCCAAAACCCGGCATATAGCCTTCGTGCGTGCCCACAGGCGTACTGGCCTGGGTCATTTTGTGGGGGTCAGTCGGACGATTCATGGCGCGTTCCTCCGTTTGCTGCTTGTCGAATAATAGTTGATTTTGTAACTAACAAGCATGACACAGCACAAAAAACCTGAAAAAGATGACTTCGATCTGCGAAATTTCCTGCCTTTTCTTCTGAATCAGGCTGCCGAGGAGAGTTCGCTGGAATTCCAGCGCGTCTACAAGAATCGGTATGGAATGTTGCGTACCGAATGGCGCGTCCTTTTTCATCTGGGCAATTATGGTGAAATGACCGCCAAGGAAATTGGCGAGCGCGCCAAGATTCACAAGACCAAAGTCAGCCGTGCGGTTCATAAGCTGGAACAGCGTCGATATCTGTCCCGCACCCGCGATGAAAACGATCGCCGGGTCGAACGATTGGCTCTGACGACCGGCGGTCAGTCGGTCTATCGTGAATTACGGGGGATTGCAGAGCAATATGACGCCAAACTGGCCGCGCATTTCACAAATGGCGAGGCCGCGCTGCTACGCATGATGCTGCGACGATTGGCGGGTATGGATTGACGCACTGGTAAATTCAGGGCGCCAACCCCAGATGACTCTCAGCAGATTTGGAGCCTTACATGACCGCCGCAAATACCATTTCCCCTGAGGCCAATACACTGATCAGCTGGCTGATCGAGCGGGGGCTGGAAGGTGCAGGCCACGAAGAACTTCTTGAGGGGTATTGTACAAGGCTGGTCGAGCTTGGTGTGCCGCTCATGCGGTTTCATTCGGCTCAGACCGCGCTGCATCCGACCTATGGGGGGATTGGATATAGCTGGTATCATGACGAAGGCGGGCATTTCGAAAATTATGAATATACAGAAACACCCAGCGAAAGATGGGTAAACAGCCCGCTATATATATTAATGCAACAAAAGATGGATACACTGCGCGAAAGGCTGGTTGAGCAAAACGAACCCAGCCGGTTCCCATTTTTGAATGAGCTGCGCGAACGCGGAGCCACCGATTATCTCGCCACAGGCCTTGTGTTGGAGAAATGGAATCCGGACAAACCCATCGACCCCAAAAATTCACCCGAAGGTGTCCTGTTGTCTTGGGCCAGCAACGGCGCCGACGGGTTTCGTGACAGCGATCTGGAGTTGATCAGGGCGGCACTGCCGCATCTGGGTTTGGCAATCAAATCGGCGACCAATCGCAAGATGGCCAGTGATCTAATGCGCGTATATCTGGGCCGGGACGCGGGGCGCCGCGTGCTGTCAGGCGAAATCCGCCGGGGATCGCTTCAGCAGATCGATGCGGTGATATGGAACTTCGACCTTGAAGGGTTCACCAGCCTGTCCGAAGAACTGCCGGGCCCTGAAATCATCGAAATGCTCAATGACTATCTGGCCGTCGCCGTCGACGTGGTTCAGGATTGCGATGGCAGCATTCTGAAATTCATGGGCGACGGCCTGATGGCGATGTTCGATGTCGGTGAAATCGACGCCGATGCGCGCGCGGCGCTTGAGGCGGTTGCTCAGTTGCAGGCCCGGATGACCGAAAAGAACGCTGAACGGCAGGCAGTCGGTCTGCCCACGGCAAATTATACGCTGGCCCTGCATGCAGGCGAAATTCTGTATGGAAATATCGGGGCGGAAAACCGTCTTGATTTTACCGTGATTGGCCCAGCGGTAAATCAGGCGGCCCGAATAGCCGGAATGCACAGATCATTGGGGCAGAGGATTTTGCTTTCGGACGACGTGGCGCGTGCCGCACAACCATGCGCGCACGATCTGATTTCGCTTGGCCGTTACATGCTGCGCGGCGTTTCCGAGCCGAAAGAACTGTTCACCGTGTACCGGGGCGGGTCCTAAAAATCGATCTCGACACCCGGCAGGTTCAGTTCCTTCATCATGTCGCGCAATTCCTGCCGGGCCGCGATGTTCGAGATATTCAGCTGCTTGACGCCGATGTCCTTGAGATCCAGCAGTGTCAGACCGCGCGGGAACAACTCGCGAAAGATCACCCGCTCGGAAAAGCCCGAGGCGACACGGAAGCCGATTCGCTGGGACAGCATCTCGATGGCGCGCTGCATCTTTTCCTTGTTGACCATCCGCTGCGTGCCGACCCGGTTTCGCACGACAACCCAATCGAGGGGTTTCAGCCCTGCCTGCGCCCGAAGCTGACGCGCGTTCCAGACCATTTCGGAATAGACGGACGGGCCGAGAATTTTTTCGCCCTGGGTGTCGATCCGAGCCAGCAGATCAAAGTCGATGAAGCTGTCATTGAGTGGCGTGATCAGCGTATCGGCCAATGAATGCGCCACCTGGCTGAGCCGGGTATGAGACCCCGGACAGTCGATCAGTATGAAATCGCTGTCACTTTCCAGCTCGGCAACGGCTGCAGACAACCGGTGGTCATAGATGTTTTCGCCGGGTTTCAGAACCGAGGCGTCGATTTCCGGCAGGTCGTGGTGTCGGGGGCTGGGCAGCCGAAGCTCGGACCCGTTGATATAGCCCTTGCGGTTCTCGAAATAGCGACCAAGGCTGCGTTGGCGCAAATCCAGATCCAGCGAACTGACCTTATGACCTAATCTGGCCAGCGCCGTGGCCACATGCATGGATACCGTAGACTTGCCTGCGCCGCCCTTTTCGTTCCCCACTACGATGATATGTGCCATGCCTGTATTCCCGGTTTGTCACGCTTTTGACCACGCGTTGTTGGTCGACACTATATGTTGTGTGGGCATCGAAGGAAAGAACCTACATGCGTTTACCGGGCATATTGAGGCTCAAAAGTGCAGCGATTGCCTCGCGGTTTTCTTTCCCCTGCCCGGCACGTCCCGAATTTCTGCTGCTGAATCACTCTTTTGTGGTACGCGAGGGCCAATGCAGGAGCGAGTGGAACACGTCTTTCTCAATGCCCTGAATATCGTCCTGCCAGCACTGATCCGTGCCGGGATGGGATACTGGCTGGCAAATATCGACGCCCCGGCTGACGACAAACTCATCAGAAGACCCGTTGCGTGAGTCGGCTGCCCGACCCTGATCCTAGCGTATCTGGCCACAACCACGATCGGGGTATGGACCTTCTGTTACATGATGACCGGAGCGGCGAGTCTTATTAAACGATGATACCAACATCGTTGTCGTCGGAACGTATCCTGCGTGCAGCCTATGGGCTGTCAAAAGAAAACGGGACCTGAAGCCCCGTTTTCAAACCTTTTCAGTGTCCAAACACGTTGTTTGGTACCCATTTCATCTTTTCGCCCTGCTTGCCCCATTTCATCATCAGACAGGCAGTGCTGTATTTCTGAAAGTACACGATGTTCAGATCATACCATCCGGCCTCTGGTACTTCGACCTCGACGCGCTGGTTGGCCTCGCATGGCTGGCGCGCCGAAAAATAGCCGACCTGCTGACCGCCGATCCGGGCGTCGATCCCGTCATTGGACCAGGTTTCCAGCTCGTAGATTCCGGGCGCATCGAACCGGATATATCCTTTGATATCGGCTGCAACGTTCATCGCCTTGTCAAACGTCAGAACTGGGTCGCCTTCGGATGTGTCCCGATAATCCAAACCCCGCAACGCGCGGCCGGGTTTGGCGCTGGATACCATCTGCTTGGCCATGTCGATCGATTGAATCTTGGACGGCGGATCGCCGCCCCAGGCATATTTCACCGCAAGTCCGGCTTTTGGGCTCGAAGGCTGCGGACTGGCCGGTTTTAGCTTGATAGGCGCGGCCGAGAGCGCCGAGGCCAGCGTCAACCCAAATACCGCAACCATTCCTGTTAAGAATGATTTCATACTCATCTCCCGTGCTGTTAGTTTGCCGACCCTCGCCGATCTGATGCAAACGAACTCATCCATGAGCCTAGGCGGCAATTTTTCGTGCGACAACCCCGCTCGGCATCACTTTTGTCGACTCAGGCCCGCATGTCCTTGGGCGAGCCCATGACAACATAAGATGTGATGGATGTGACATGGGGCAATGTCCCGAGAACTTCGGTATGAAATGTCTTGTATGAAGGAAGGTCTGCACATTCCACTCGCAGTAGATATTCGATGGTTCCGGTAATGTTGTGACACTCCACCACTTCCGGTGCCTGTTGCAGCGCCTTTTCGAACCCTTCCTGCGCGGCCTTTGTATGCTCTCCCAGCCCGACACCGATATAGGCCACAAAGCCCAGCCCCAGCGCAGCGGGGTTCAGCACGGCACGATAGCCCGCAATGATACCCAGCCGCTCCAGTTCCTGCACGCGACGAAGGCAGGCCGAAGGAGAAAGCCCCACACGCTCGGCCAGTTCCAGATTGCTGATGCGCCCATCCCGCGAGAGCTCACGCAATATTCGGCGATTTATTTCGTCCAGTTTGGTCATTTATTGCAGAATTTATTGAAGCACACACAAAAACGCAATTTCATTTGCCGTGAACGCAGCAATTATCGGCGTATGACCTACGATATCCTGTTTGCCCTTGTGGTATTTGCCTTCGTCTCATCCATCACGCCGGGGCCGAACAACCTGATGCTGATGGCCTCGGGCGCCAATTTCGGCTTTCGGCGCACGATCCCGCACATGTTGGGTATCGGGCTGGGATTTACTTTCATGGTGCTTCTGGTTGGCGCAGGGTTGGTACAGGTCTTTGAAAGATTTCCGGTCAGCTATACCGTGCTGAAGATCGCGTCTGTGGTTTATCTGCTGTATCTCGCCTGGAAGATTGCCCATGCCGCGCCGGCAACTGGTCAGGACGCATCGGGCAGGCCAATGAGCTTTCTACAGGCCGCCGCGTTTCAATGGGTGAACCCAAAGGCCTGGGCGATGGCGCTGACCGCAACAACCGCATACGCGCCGGGCCAGACGCTGAACGCAATAATTGTTGTCGCCCTTGTATTCGGTGCGATCAACCTGCCTTCGGTCAGTACCTGGACGGTACTGGGGCAGCAGATGGCGCGAATTCTGACAAACCCGCGCCGTCTGGTGGCTTTTAACTGGACCATGGCCGGACTGCTTGTTGCCTCGCTCTATCCGGTTCTCTGGCCGCAATGAATTAGCGGAGCGGCAGACAGATCTCGGTCAGCAACTCCTCAGGCGGCGTTTCCCGCGGATTGTTCAGGTAGATTTCATAGCAAGGCTGATCAGCGGGCTCTTCGCCCGATTGCGGCAACCAGTTACCAAACAGGCTGTGATAGGCCGCATGGATGCCGGAATACGGCCCCTTGTAGGTCAGAACAGCGGTCTTGCCACCGGGTATCTGCCACTCTTCCATACCATCGGGAATATCCGCGCCCCGGAATTCAGCACCTGCAAAACTGCGCAATTGATCCTGCGGAACGTCCTCGGGGCTGTCCAGATACAGGGCCAGCATGGGTCCGACATGCGGCCAGAGCTGGCGGGATTCGCACAACGCTCCGAACGCTTCAAAGCTCTTGCCGATCTTGGCATAGTCGCCCTTGTGCGGCAGCGCAGCCACGCGGCGGGCGGGTTCATTTCGGGTGGTCACAGGGTGCATGGGATATCCTCCGGTTTTAAAGTTTGGATGAGCCGGCAGAAACTGCCCCGCCTTTCTGAATGCAGCGGGGCTGCTGCCGTAAGCCTCGGAAAAGGCCCGTGCAAAGGATTTCAGGTTCGGATATCCGACGTCGGCCGCAATCTGCGAGACCGGCGTTTCGGATTGTACCAGCCACGTAGCGGCGCGATGCAAACGCAAGCGACGAACAGCCTGTGCGCATGTCTCGCCCGTGATCGCGCGAAATACGCGATGCCAATGAAACCGCGACATCGCCGCCACATCCGCCAGAGCGTCCAGCGACAGATCATCTGCCGGGTGGCTGTGGATATGGGCAAGCACGCGCAACACACGATCTTCGTAACTGGTTGCCATGGTGGGCTTTCCTCTTTCACTTCGCTCCATTGAGGATGCATATTCCATTGCCACAAATCTTGCTGAGTTGCATCCTGAGCGACCTGAGGTCATATAGCAGGGAACTTTCGCGTTAAGAGGCGTCATGACTCAGTATCTGGATTTCGAAAAACCCCTGGCCGAGATCGAAGGCAAGGCCGAGGAATTGCGCGCGCTGGCGCGTGCCAACGAAGAGATGGACGTGACCGAAGAAGCGGCAGCGCTTGATGCAAAAGCGGCCAAGCTTCTGGACGAGTTGTACGATGACCTCACCCCATGGCGGAAATGCCAGGTGGCACGCCATCCCGAACGGCCCCATTGCAAAGACTATATCGAGGAACTGTTTTCCGAATTCACTCCGCTAGCCGGTGACAGGAACTTTGCTGACGATCTGGCCGTCATTGGTGGGTTGGCCCGTTTCAACGATCAGCCGGTAATGGTGATCGGTCACGAAAAGGGTTCTGACACGAAATCGCGGATCGAACGGAATTTCGGCATGGCCCGGCCCGAAGGGTATCGCAAGGCCGTGCGCCTGATGGAAATGGCGGGCCGGTTCGGCCTGCCGGTGATCACCCTGATCGACACTGCTGGCGCCTATCCCGGCAAAGGTGCCGAAGAGCGCGGGCAATCCGAAGCCATCGCGCGCTCGACCGAGATGTGTCTGAAAATCGGTGTACCTCTGGTTTCGGTCATCATCGGCGAAGGCGGGTCAGGTGGCGCGGTTGCGTTTGCGACCGCCAACCGCGTCGCGATGCTGGAACATTCGATCTATTCGGTGATTTCACCCGAAGGCTGCGCCTCGATCCTCTGGAAAGATTCCGAAAAGATGCGCGAAGCTGCCGAGGCGCTGCGCCTGACAGCGCAGGACCTGAACAAACTCGGGGTTTGTGACCGGATCATTGCTGAACCCAAAGGCGGTGCGCACCGTGATCGTCCGGCAACCGTCGAAGCCGTCAGCGAAGCGATTTCCGCAATGCTGGAGGAGTTGAGCGGAAAAGACGCTGCAGCCCTGATTCAGGATCGCAGGCAGAAATTCCTTGATATCGGTTCCAAAGGACTGGCCGCTTAACTGCGCGGCCAGCCCTGTACCCGGTAGATTAGACCTTCAGCCGCCTAGGCGGCGCAGCAGGTCCACCGAAGGCTCACCCGTAACCGTCAGGCCGTTGGCACTTTGATATTCGCTGATGGCGGCCTTGGTGTTGGACCCGACCACCCCGTCTGCGCCTTGCGTGTCGTATCCTGCAGCCGTCAGACGTCTTTGCAGGTCCTTGCGGTCATCCAGCGTCAACCCGGTCGCGTCCGGGCCGAAAGAAGCCTGAAACGGTGCGCCGCCCGCGATGCGGTCTGACAGGTGCCCTACCCCGATCGCATAGCTGTCCGAGTTGTTGTACCGTTTCAGAACCTGGAAATTACGAAACACGGCAATTCTGGGTCCTGGAACCTGCGGTTGCAGAACCGCAACCGGCGTGCCGGAATTCGCAGCGGCCGAACCGACCTCACCTCCCCAAGGCTGCCCCCGGACCCAACCCGCGCGGGCCAGATAGGCGGCGGTGGAGGCCAGCGAATCCGTCGGATCATCCGACCAGATATCGCGACGGCCATCGCCGGTGAAATCCACGGCATAGGCCAGATATGACGTCGGAATGAACTGCGTATGCCCCATGGCACCGGCCCAGCTACCGGTCATGTTCGCAGGCGTCGTATCACCGTTCTGCAGGATCTTCATCGCGGCCACCAACTGGCTTTCAAAGAAAGCTCCACGACGCCCGTCATAGGCCAGCGTCGAGAGCGCCGAAACCACCGGAACATCCCCACGTCGCTCGCCGTACCGGCTTTCCAGCCCCCAGACGGCAACCACGACTTCCTTGTCTACGCCATATTGCGCCTCGATGCGCGACAACGTGGACCCGTGGCGTTGAAGCATCTGCCTGCCAGTGCTTATTCTTTCATCCGAAGCGGCAATGGCCAGATAATCCTCAAGCGAGCGCTTGAATTCGGTCTGGTTGCGATCGCGCTCGATCACGCCGGGCAGATATCCCGCCCCCTGAAAGGCGCGGTCTATGGTCGTTTGCGAGATACCCTGTGCCGACGCGCGCCCTTTGAAGCCCGCGACCCAGGCATCCCACCCGGCATTTGGCACCGCCTTCATCCGACTGCTTGACGTATTTTGCGTCACGCCGCCGCCGGAACAGGCCGCCAGCATCGTTGACCCAAGCCCAAGTGAGAATATTCGACGATTGATCATGACTGAAATCTGCTCTTGTTTTGATTTGTGTTCAGATTAGCGAACTCGCCGGCATCGTACCACCAAACATGGCGCGTGAATTGCTTTCGAAATCATCACGCGATCCGCACTGGGAAATTCGGCAAAAAGCCGCTCAGGCCACAAGCAGACGAAGGCCCTGCGTGACGTCCGAGCGGACCGCCAGGCGAAGACCCGGCTCGTCCCCGGCCTTCAGGGCGGATATGATCAGCCTGTGAAAATGCGGCGGTTCGGTCCGGCGCAACCGACCATAGAGGGCGCGCATGGTTGGCCCAAGCTGCAGCCATACGGTCTCTGCCATGGCCAGCATGGCCGGTGCCTGCGCTCGCAGATACAGCGTGCGATGAAATTCCAGATTGGCGCGGATATACCCGACTGCATCCCGTTTGGTCACCATTTCCGCCACGGACATGTTGATGGTCTGCAACCGATCGATCAGCGCCATATGGGCACGCGGTAGCGCGCGGCTGGCCAATTCCACCTCAAGCAGCGCCCGCAAGGCAGCCAGCTCTTCGATACGGTCATTGCTCAGCTCAGGTGTTGAAACCCGTCCCGATGTCGACAACGAAAGCGCACCTTCCGCCGCCAGCCTGCGGACTGTCTCGCGCGCCGGAGTCATGGATACGCCAAATTCCTTGCCAATGCCTCGTAGAGTCAAAGCCTGACCCGGTGGAATTTCCCCATGCATGATCCGCGACCGCAATGCGCGGTAGACACGATCATGAGTGGCTGATTGGGAGTCTGTGGAGCGTGTGGACAACATGGCCCCATGTGATCACAAAATTCGGCGACGTCAACTCGCGTCGATATCGAACCGGTACCGGTGCAGTTCCGCGCCATTGTCCCGCAGCCAGCGGCGAGGCACCTCGTACGGCCCGAATAGGCGTTCGACCTGTGCCCAGAAAGCCGGGGAATGATTCATTTCGGCCAGATGCGCGACCTCATGCGCCGCAACATAATGCAGCACTTCGGACGGAGCCAGGATGAGGCGCCAGGAATACATGAGCCCCCCATCCGAACTGCACGACCCCCATCTGGACCGGGTGTCGCGCAAGGTGAGGCGCGAGTATGACCGCCCAAGCATAGCGGCATAGTCATCGCTGGCTTCAGTCAGGCGCTCGCGGGCAAGTTCCTTGAGGAACCGGGCAAGCCTGCGGGCCTCGGACCCGGACGGGACAGCAACTTCCCCCGGACGCAGTTCAATTCTGCGCCCAGTTGCACCAACGATTCGCCGCAGCCGCCCCTCAATCGGAATCTCTTCGCCAGGTCGTACAACGGAATGCTCTGGTCTGGCCTGCAGATGCCCCCGAATCCAATCCTCCTTGACCCGCGCGAAATCCAGCGCCTCGGTTTCGGGAACTCCGGGTGGCAAGGTCAGCGTAACCCGACCATCCAGCTGAGAAATCCTCAGGCTGATCCGTCGCGCACGCGCCGATCTGCGCAATGTCAGGGGCACTGGCGGATGCCCTGGCAACGCATGTCGCCCCATGGCACGATCTCCTCTGCTCAAAGGCTTTGACAGCCCCTGCCGCATGTGGCAGGTGAGCTGAATCATTTATACGACTCACCTGATATCAAGGGGATTTGAGATGCCCAAGGAAGAATGGGGTGTAAAGCGCGTTTGTCCGACAACAGGCAAACGGTTTTATGACCTGAACAAGGACCCGATCGTTAGCCCCTATACCGGCGAGATCGTGGAACTGGAAACCGGCAAAAGCCGGATGATTGCCGCGGACGCCGAAGACGCCGCATCGGCCAAGGCACGTGAGAACACCTCGGATGAGGATCTGGTTCTCGACGATGATGACACTTCGGATGTCGATATCGACGACGACATTCTCGAGGATGACGACGACGATAACGTTTCGCTGGACGACATCACGGATATGTCCTCCGAGGACGAATCCTGATACATTTCGGAGGCGGCGGATACTGCGCCGCCTCTGAATCTCCGGCTGGGTTTCGGCCGACAAATTTTTACCGGACTCTGTTTTTTGGGCTTGCACTTGGGTGCTTCGTCTCATAAACGTCCGTCCACCGCGAAGCGGTACCTATTTGGGGCCTTAGCTCAGTTGGGAGAGCGCTTGCATGGCATGCAAGAGGTCAGGGGTTCGACTCCCCTAGGCTCCACCAAAACCTAACAGAACAACTAGATAGCAAGCATTTGAGCGGTGTGACACACAGGTGTGACACAAAATGAAGCTGCATGCGTATCTCTCACTGTCCAGACATGGCATCTACTACTTTCGTTGGCCCCTACCCGACACACGACCAAAACCCCACACCAGACCAAACACCACACCTAGGACCCTTCGGGTGTCATTGCGTACGAGATGCCCTAAAGAGGCTGGTACTCTGGCACGGCGTCTTGCAGTGTGCGGCGACACAATAACCAAGCACATAGAACAATCGGGCATGAACTACGGCGAACTTCGCACAAAGGTGCATGGGCATTTCAAGAGAGTACTAGAAAGGGCAAAGGCGCGCAGGGACGAACTCGGCCCATACACCGAGGGTGAAAAAGAGCGCATGATTGATACCCTCCAATACTATGAGATGGACAACGAAGACTACTGGGACTTGATGGGCAAGGAATACGCCACGCGGGAATACCAAAATTTCTGCAATGCAACTGACGTAGCCCAAGCCCAGCCTGTCGAGACAAGGTGGGCCATCCTTGATGAAATCCGAAAAGCACAAGCCAGTTTCTACAAGGCTCTGCTGGAACACGATAAGACGTTCGAGAGCTACTATTTCAGCACGAAGCCCAGCGCGGCTGTAAGCACCCCCAAAAGCGCCCAAGCCAGTTCCAGCAACGTCCCAGTCACAGTTTCAAAGAAGCCCCCTGAGGCGCTTTCTGGCCCGCTACTGTCCGTCCTGTTTGCCGAGAAAAAAGCTGAGGCGGAACAGATAGACGGGTGGTCAGCCAAACTGTTGAACGACTATCAGGCTTGGATAGGCCTATTCATCGTATTGCAAGGCGACCGTCCTATTCTCGACTACAAAAAGGCTGACGCGCGCGACTTTAAAAACGTGCTGCTTGAGCTACCCAAAAACAGGAACAAACTGCCGCAAACGATTGGCCTATCTCCTAGAGACGCCATACAAGCCGCCAAAGACCACGGGTTGCCAAGGCTATCAATAAGTACGGTCAACAAGGCCTTGGGAAGGCTACAAGGGATATGGAAGTGGGCCGACAAACAGTTGGACGAAGAGGTTACAGACATCTTTGGGCCGATGAAGATAGCTGACAACAACAACGCCAGAAACCAACACGACCCGTTCAGCAAAGAGCAACTGCAAACCATCCTCAACAGCCCCCTATACACAGGGTGCAAATCAAGGCGGTTCCGCACAGCGCCGGGAGATACAGACCTGAGCGATACCAGTTGGTATTGGCTTCCGCTGCTCGGTCTATGGACTGGCGCACGACTGAACGAGTTGTGCCAATTGAGCGTTGAAGACATCGACCAAGAAGAGGGCATACCCCTAATTCGGGTCCAAGAGGGCGACGAATACCAACGCGTCAAGTTCGGCAAAAGCAGACTTGTACCCATACACCCCGAGTTAGTCCGACTTGGCTTCCTCCGCTTCGTAGAGGCTCAACGACAGGCAGGCCACGAGCGGATATTCCATGAACTAAAGCTGGGAGCGACGGGCTACTACTCCGATCAGGCCAGCAAAGACTTTAACCGTTACATCGACCGAATTGGCGTGAAGACGGTCAAGACCTCCTTCCACTCTTTCCGCCATAACTTCAAAGATGCTTGCCGTCATGCTGGTGTACAGCCTGACATCAATGACATCCTCTTGGGTCATGCCCTGCCCGGTATGGCTGGACGATATGGCGATGGCAACGTACCTGTGCCGGTGTTGTATGAGGCAATCTGCAAAATGACTTACAGTGAGTTAGAATTTTCGCAGATCACGGTTCATCCATGATGCTAGGCGGAAAGCTGGTCTTGACGAAGTTTATCGAAGTTACACCAACTGTTGACGCATGCGTCGCCATTTCTGCCCAAAGGCTCCACCCTTGGTCGATCGCGCAGCCACAAACTCTGAAATGTCTACGTTCAAACACGCAAGGTAATGGGAGATTTCAACAAAAGCATGAACGGGTTTACTGCTAGCTGAGCTTCCCAAAGCAGCGTTTTTGGACGCCTTGACCCTCAAATCGGTGATCAAGTTACCGAGGCTGTCACTTCGCCGTATCGGGAACCATACTGCATGTTTGTGTTGATAGTTTATGTCGTTTCTCATGGCGGATATCCACGAGCCCGAGCCTGCGGCGGAACCGCTAATTGCCAGCTTTACCTCCTCACTCCCAGAAACCAAATTCTGAGCATCTACTGCACCGGACGCCACAGCAGCGTTCGCGCGATCGTCCAAAAACTGACAAAAGCTCTTCCAGAATGCCTCATGAACGCCTCCACCTGCACCATGGGGTGAAAAGGTCATACGCGGGCTATTTCGGACTGATAAATCCAAGCTGTAAATATACATACCGGGCGTCAAACTGCCGCCACCCACTCCTATTAGGGACAGGAACTGGTTTATCTTGTTAACGTGGTTCCTCTCGATCTTTACCACCCCAGTTCCTTGAGAGCGCATAACAGCGTGGGCCGCAAAAAATGCGGAATAGTAGAGTTTGAGCAGCGGCCAACTCGCTAACCTGTGTCCGGTATTGATCAGCCCCACTTGTGTGGTCCAATTTGATTGTTAGTGTATGACTGGCCTTTGGTCCATTTGAACGATGGTTTCCGGGGCCGGCGGTTT